>JAGVKD010000004.1 GCA_020050795.1 Candidatus Babeliales bacterium | reverse complement strand
TGCCTATCGTTAAGCTGACGCTCAGCAGAATAAATCGCAGGATATTACTCCAATTCATGGGACCTCTTTTGTTTTTCATGATTGAAAAAGTATGTTCTTAATATATGGAAGTTTAGTACAGAATAGATACCTTCGCAATTTTGAAACAAGGAAACTATCTGTGAACAAGGCATATAAATCGGGTTTTTTGTTAACTGAAATCATGATTACCTTTTCTCTTTTCATGCTCTGCGTCACATTATATGCGCAAATGCAATGGCGGTTTTTTTCTACAGAACGTAGTGCAATTGATTATTTGTATGCATTAACATTAGCAAAAAACAGCATAGAAATCGCACGTGTCTCAAATGAGGCAGGCGGGGAATCTCAAAGCGGCCAATTCTTAATCAAACAACACGTTACTCCCTTGATGATTTCAAAAAATGATAATGAAATTTCATGTTACAAAATTGTTGCAACGATTTCTAAAAATAATAAGGTGCTCGTTTCGTTGGAGTCTGCTTTTTTAAAACAAGAGGCCATTTCATGAAACATTCAGGTTTCACCTTGATTGAGTTTTTAGTGTATATATCACTTTTTTCAATCGTTGTGCTTTTGGTCAATCAGTGGGTGGCAATGTCATTGCTTCCGACACAGAAATCTATGAAAAGAATGAGATCAGTTTCATCGCTCCATGCAGCATCCGAAGTGTTAACCCGAGATGTTCATGCCGGATCACAGGAAGAACAAAAATGGTACATCATTGAGGATCAGAAAATTGCTTGGCAAATCAATCAGAGTGGTATTTGTTGGGAAATAAGGGACAACTTGCTCTTTCGATCCGAAGGAAGCTTCAATAATGGCATCTTTAATAAAAACAGTGAAAATCTTGTAGGGCAGAATATCGATGGATCTTTTCTCATTAAAAAGAAACATGGAAAAATTCGAGCGGTTGAGTGCTTACTACGTGATGGCAATGAACAGGTTACGATTATAGCATTGCCGCGACTGGGGGTAGCGGTATGAAAAAATCGGGATCATCACTTATTATTGTATGCACGGCATTCGCCTTTATCTCACTGATGATCATTGGCGCATTAAGAAGCAGCGGGTTTTTATTTGATCTTGCGGTACAACGAATAGAAAAGGCAAAAAAGGAAGCAACTCTTGAGGGGATTCTAGCCTATGCAGTTGCGCGGTCTGTGCAAGAATCAGCTGTGAATAATTTTATCTGGGTTGATTCAAATGGCGCTACCATACAAGTTGTCATGGCATTTGCACTACGAGAAGAGATCAAAAGTGTGGATCTACACGCAGAAAAAGATGGCCTTCTCTATGGGCAGGCACGGGCAGAATTTATTCTGGGTAATGGTAAACATATAATACGCACATGGAATATTTCGCCTGCATAACAGTTTTAGCATTCTCACTAACCCATTTATCAGGTATACTGGTCGATTAGAATGCGTGGCGCCACTAGCGCCTTTTTTTTCGGATGTACTTCAGGAGTTAAATATATGAAAATTTTTCTAGTTAAAGATGTAGAAAAAGTTGGTCTTGCCGGCGAAATGGTAAAGATACCAGACGGATTTGCTCGTAACTTTATTATTCCAAGAGGATTGGGAGTTGAAGTTACCAAAGCAAATGAACAATCTTTTTCAAAACGAATTCGCGTTGTTGAGCATCGAAAAGATGTTGTTGAAACAAAAACATCTATGCTTGCTGAGAAAATTCGTGGTTTGCGTTTGAAAATTAAACGTAAAATGCATGACGATGGTAAACTTTATGGCGCGATTTCAGCAACAGAGATTGCTGAGTTGCTTGGAGAAAATGGTTTTAGTGTTTCTAAAAACCAAGTCATAATTGATAAATCAATTAAGGCTAAAGGCGTATATCAAGTAACAATTAAATTGACTGCGCGTCTTACACCTCAAATGACCTTAGAGGTCGTTTCCGAATAGCATTTTACATTACCGCGAACGGATCCCAAGACATGCGCACTCAAAAACAGCAGCGATATACAAAAGAAAAATTACAGGAAACGCCGTCATTGTTGGGTAGAACTCTACCTGCAAATGTGGAGGCGGAGCGAGCTGTTTTGAGTGCGCTGTTACTCAACGATGAATATGTAAATCTCGTTTCAGAACAGCTTCTCCCGGAAGATTTTTATATACCAGCCAATAGAACTATTTATGAAACTATTCTAAATATGTCTAACAGTCGGCAGCGCGTTGATTTGGTGACGTTGCAAGATGAGCTTATTAAAAAAGGTGTGCTAGAAAATGTTGGCGGCCTTGTCTATTTAATTGGGCTACAAGAAGATATTCCAGCAATGGGCATGATTGCACAACATGCAAAAATTGTGAAAGAAAAAGCCGTACTGCGTTCACTGATTACTTCTGCCGCAGGCATCATCACTCAATGCTATTCTCAAGATGAAGAAAGTATTGAATCTGTTTTAGATCAAGCTGAAAAAACTATTTTTGATATATCTAATAAGCGTTCGCGAGATGGTTTTGTTCAAATAGATATTTGGCTCAAGAAAACATTCCAGCATCTTTCCGATATCAAAACACACAGTAAAGGCGTTACTGGTGTACCGGCTGGTTATAAAAAGCTTGATGAGATGACATCTGGTTTTCAAAAAGGTGATTTGCTCGTTGCGGCGGGACGTCCTTCTATGGGTAAAACAGGTGTGGCATTATGTATGGCCCAACATGCAGCGCTACAAGGTTTTTCGGTCGGTTTTTTTTCTTTAGAGATGTCTGCAGAGCAATTAGTACTGCGATTACTTTCATCTGAATCTGGCATTCCGCACCAAAAAATTAGAAATGCTACCATCTCTTCTCAAGAGTGGGTTGAATTAACGAATGTTGCTGCTCGTTTGGCAGAAACAAAAATTTTCATTGATGATACTGCAATGCTCAGTGTGGCTGATTTGCGCACTAAAGCGCGCAGGTTAAAAGCTGACCATGGATTACAATTTCTTGTGATAGATTACCTACAGCTCTTGCATGGCAATCGATTTCACGAAAATCGCCATCAAGAGGTGTCTGAAATTTCACGCTCTCTCAAGGCTCTTGCTAAAGAGTTGAATATACCAATTTTGGCACTTTCTCAACTTTCGCGTGCTGTTGATAGCCGTATGGATAAGCGGCCTATGCTTTCGGATTTGCGCGAATCGGGTGCTATAGAACAAGATGCAGATTTGATCATGTTTTTATATCGCGATGTTGTCTATAACCCCGATACAGAAAATCCGGCTCTGGCAGAGTTGATTATAGGAAAACAACGCAACGGGCCTACGGGCACCGTGTATCTCAACTTTGTACGTGAATTAACTAAATTTGAAGATTTTGAAGATAGCTTTTAATTATTTTCTTAAAAAAGGTTTTTTATGAAATTCAGACAGTTAATGTTTGTACTCTTTGTAGCTAGTGTACCGTTATCAACGAGTATTTTTGCCGACGAAGGATTGCATAAAAGTTGGTCTGCTTGGCAAAATATTAAAAGTGATGCCATTGTACACGTCTTCGCTCAACTAGCAGAATTTGATTTCTTCCAACCATATAGAACACCAGATACATATACGTCTCAGGGAAGTGGTTTTTTCATTTTCTATGAGAATCAGCTTTATGTCATGACCAATGCCCATGTTGCGGCAGAAGCATTTGGACTTTGGATTCAAATCCCGCGACTTGGCAAGCGCTTAGTCAAAGTTAATCTCATAAGCATCTATCCAGAGAAAGATTTTGCCTTACTTTCAATTCATGAAGATGATCTGCGTGTGGTCCACCAGGCATTTGAAGGCAATATTCCTTATCTATCATTTGGGGATTCTGATTCAGTTCGCAGAACAGATCGTGTCCTTGCACTAGGATATCCACTTGGAGAAGAATCCTTAAAAAGCACTATGGGCATTGTCAGTGGTAGACAGTATGTTTTTGGATCAAAAATGATTCAAATCGATACTGCAATCAATCCTGGTAACTCAGGAGGGCCACTTTTAAACGAAGAAGGTCAGGTTATTGGTATCAACACGGCAAAAAGAATTGGCGCGGAAAATACCAATTATTCGATTCCCGTTAATGATTTGAAAAAAGCATTGCCTGATATGATCAAGGATCCGCTTATTAAAAAGCCATTCCTTGGCTTACTGACCCACAATGTTGATGATTATGTGACGGCACATTTAGGAAATCCAACGCCAGGTGGTTGTTATGTTACTGAAGTTGCTCATAACGGGCCGCTTGAAAAGGCAGGTGTGCAGCAAGGTGATATGATTTACGAAATTAACGGCTACAGAGCAGATGTTTATCATGATTTAGAAATTCCATGGAGTGAAGATAAGCTTTCGGTTGTTGATTATATCTCACAGCTTGGTATTGGTGAGAATATTCACTTGGTGGTGTACCGTAAGGGAGAACGCTTTGAATTTAATTTAAAAGCAGAATTTGCAGAGACATCTCATATTAAGCGTATTTTCCCTTGGCATGAAACGCCGGAATATGAAATTTTTGCAGGGATGGTTATTATGCCATTGACTGAAAATCACATTCAAAAAATTGGTAATAATGTTACTGGATTGCAAAGATATTCAATTTTCAATTCACAAAAAGATCCTGTGTTGGTGATTTCCCATATTTTTGGTAATTCACAATTGGCGTGTACCCGCGCAATATTCCCCGGCTATACACTCAAAGAAATCAATGGCATTGAAGTAAAAACGTTAGATGATTTCAGAGCAGCCATAATCGGGGCAGTAGAAGCGGGCATTATCCATATTCGCGCCCGTGATGAGATAACCTCATCAACAGAGAATATCATAGCGGTATTACCTCTTAGGGATGTTGTGGAGGAAACGGTAGAACTTGCGCAGCTGTATCGGTATCCAGTATCAGAATTTGTTCAAGAATTGGTGACTATGCTTGAAGAAAACTAATAAGAGATAAAACAGAATCAAAGGCCTCCCGACTTAATAGATCGGGGGGCCTTTTTTTTATTTCTTAAAGCCTGCTAACTTTGTATCTCTTATTAAAGGAGATATGAAGATGGTAGTACTTGGAGTGGATCCTGGGTTCCGTGTTACGGGATTTGGTGTATTGAAAAAAGAGGGAAATAAATCCTTTTTACTTGATCATGGCTATCTCAAATTACCCCCATCAAAGCATCTTTCTGAGCGTATCAGTATTTTCCATGACTTTTTTCTCGAAAAAATAGTCCATTGGCAGGTAACGGATGTGGCATTGGAGACACCGTTCTTGGGCAAAAATGCTCAAAACTTCCTCAAGTTGGGGTATTTGAGAGGAATTTTATACCTTCTAGCCCATAAAAATGGGGCAGAATTGCTCGAATTTGCCCCCACGCAAGTGAAACAATCTGTAACGGGTTTTGGTGGGGCAAGCAAGGAACAAGTTGCCAGGGTCATTATGCAGCTCTTTCCTCGGCTTATTACCCCCGAAAAACTTGATGTTACCGATGCATTGGCCGTGACTCTATGCGGTCTTTGGGTAAACAAGCGGCTACTTGCTCTAAATCAGGAAAACTAAACTATTAGGCTAAAATATTGCATTCTTGCCTAGCTGAACGGTATGCTTCAATCAGGAATAGAGGGGGAAGACAAAGGGGGAGCCGATGCAACGTGTCCAACAAGGGCAGCGCTGGTCGGAAAGGGTAGTATCTCAATCGAGAGATGCGACAAGAATCAGTGCGCCACTTTCAGACAAAGATATTCTCATTTTTGAGGAAAAACTCCTCAGTTCGGGGTTCCAATTTTTGCGAGTTCCGACGATGCAGCAGGGCCGAATTTGGATATCAACTTTTTTAGACACATTGCTTGTCTATCATGAAGTTGGGTGCCTATCGGCAGATGCCGTTTCGAATGACAAAAACATCATAGATATGTATGAACAATTGACCGATTGTGGATACCTCAGCACGCTCAATAATGCGCGACTGGAAGACTTCTTTATGAACCATTTTTACTATGATTTTATTTGGATCGAGCTGGATGAAATCATGGTATCCAAGGCATGGTTTAGTACGTTCATCGAAGGCCTCGAGCTCCACGGCATATGTCACCAGATTCCCGTGCTAATCGTATCATCCGATAATTAGAGAGAATGCGCACATAGCGCATAATGAATATTATGTTAACATTCAGATATGTTCAACTAATCGGTAAAACACAGCTCTTCCGGTCTGCCGTTATTCTTACGCTATAAGCTCAACCACTTATTGAACATTCGCGCCACCGATGGGCTCTCCGTTGGCAAGGCCGATACGTCCTTTTCGATCCAACGTAATTCTTTCGATTCGCTATTTTGGATCACGTCCTCATTGCTCATTACGCCTAACAAAAAGCGAACATCATAATGGTAGTGAGTCGGCTCATCTTTTCGTGCCGGAATCAAATGAACATCGATATCAAAAATTTGATCTGACAATGACCCGATAGCCTTTATCCCCGACTCCTCCTGAGCCTCCTTGACCGCCACGGCTAACAAATCCGATTCGCCATCACAATGACCCCCAAGCTGGAACCATTTATCCAATTTTGCATGATGCATAAGCAATGCCTTCGAATGGTCCTTATTGAGCAGCCAGGCTGAGGCTGTAAAATGCCCTGCCTTTAAAGAACGCTCAAAGCAATCCTGATATGCCCTGGCAAAATCGAGCATCATATCTTTATAGGCAAGTTCTCTGCCATCGACGGGAAAATAATGGGAAAGTAAGTTGATAAGCTGGTCTCTTTTCATAGGGGTCTCCTGCGCATCTTTAAAGCTTGAACAGAACCCAAATTGTACTAAAAAGACCCATAAAAAACCACCGCACCGATGAAACATCAGTGCGATGGAAAAAAGGAGAGTAGTAATGAAGCCTAATTAAGATCGAAAAGGCGCTTTAAATCACAGCCATTTCGATGTATTTAAGAGTACCCGTTATTGCATAAAAGTCAACTTTTTCAAATTCTAATAAGCTGATTTATAGGGCTTTTTTCTCTTTCATTTCTCAAATAATCTATATCAGCCATGTCATACTGTCAAGCTAAAGAGCAAAAAAACATAATAATTTAAAGCCTTATTGATTCAAAGTGTCAATGACTAGGTGAGAGATTGAACCTGGGCTCCCCTACCGGCAAGCTCCCGAAACAACTCTCCCCCCTGGATTGGCGATGTCAGCACAAGCTGGGCATTGAGATCCATCAACCCCTGAATCAAGCGCCGTGAGCGATCCATATCAAAGTCGGTCATAAAATCATCAAGGAGAAAGACGGCGCCACTCTCAAATTCAGAGAGAGAAACCACTTGAGCTATCTTAAGAAGAAGCACGGTAAGTTTCTGTTGCCCCCGAGAGGCGAAAGCTCGTGAATGTTTGTCTTGGAAGTGTATCACAAAATCATCTAGGTGAGCACCAAAGAGAGATCGACCATAACGGGCCTCCTCCTGCTTGAGCCCTTGATTGTCATTCAAAAAAGAATCGAATGAGCTATATGGACCCTTTTTAGGGTGGTAGCTAAAGGTCAAACGAACTCCATCGTCAAAATATCGCTCTATAACCAATTGAACGGAATCGGCCAGTGATGCGAGTGCCATGGTGCGGGCTTGTTGGATTAGAATCGATTTTTGCCATAATTGTTCGGTGAGAACCTCATAGAGGCTACCATGGAGCGACCGTTGTTGAAGAAGCGCATTACGATTATCCACAACCTGCCGAAACTCTTTAATAAGCAGTGCATAGTCTGGATTGGTCAAAAGTACTGCATGATCCAAAAATGCGCGCCTATAGTGCGGCCCCTCTTTGATCAAAGCCAAATCATCCTCAGTCAGACTGATCACGCGAATATGCTGCATTAATTCTTTGTAGGAAGAAATTGAGCGGCCATCCACCTTCACCACACGTTTGCCATGGCTAAAGCCAACTTGAATTTCATGCTGGAATGGTTGCCCATGCACTATGTTTTGCACATCAACTTTTACAAAGAAAGCATCTTGTCCAAATCGAATAAGTTCTCGCGGTGTGTGGGTACGAAAAGAACGCAAATAACACACATAGTGCAACGCTTCAAGCAATGTTGTTTTACCTATTCCATTGATGCCTTCAAAAAGCACAACGGGCTCTTTAATATCCAATGTGAATGAATCAAAACAACGAAAATTTTTCAGCTCTATGTGTGTTATTTGTAATGCTTTTTTTTGATCAGCCATTCGTTTGTGCTACAGGCATAACTAAATAAAGGAAATTATATTTATTACCACTGCTTTCGAACACAATCGGTTTGGCAGAATTCTTCAGATAAAACTGAATCGAATCTTCTCCAAAAACCTGTAAACCATTCAAGAGGTATGGCGCATAAAAGCGGATATCCAACTGAGCACCCACGAATTCTGTAAGCGGAACTTCTTCCTCTAGCTGTCCCACTTCTTTGTTTTGCATCGAAACTTTGATGCTATCTGGCGCAAACCCAAATTGTGTTGCTATAAATTTGCCTGAAAGCAAACAGGATGATCGGCGCAATGTTTTTATCAAATGCGAACGATCAACGCGCGCTGGCACGAATTCTTTTTTTTCAAGAATCCCGGCATATTTTGGAAATTGGTCACCAAGCAATTTGCTAAAGAAATTGAACGACTCACCTGAAAATACAAGCTGATTACCACACACCCCGAGAAAAACGTGTTCATCTTGCGAGCTTTCGAGGAGCTTCTTAACTTCAAAAACCGCACGGCGTGGTAACAACCATTTCTTTGGTTCATCCAGGGTATATTCTTCTGAGCGCACTTGTGCCAAACAGTGTCCATCAGTAGTTGTCATCTTGAATTCTTTTTTATCAATTTCAAGGTACAAACCATTGAGTGCAGGATTAGCATTATTTTGCGGAATTAAGAAGGCAACCTTACCCAATAATTCAAGCAAAAATGGTGAATCAATTTGCATCAAATTTTCAATACGTTCTGGGAACGGAGGAAAATCTGCGGGATCTTTGATATTCAAAGAAAGATTCACTGTACCAGCTTCGAGTACAAGCTGCTGTTCAGATAAGATAAAAGTGATATCACCTTCTAGTTCTTTGACTAAGTCAAAAATACGTCGCCCCGAGACTAAGAAGGAACGTGGCTCGGTGATATCACTATCTTTGAGTAAGTAACTCGACTGCAAACTTATTTCTAAATCGGTGCTTTTCAACACTAACTCTTTGTGTCCAACTTGAAACAAAATAGTTGATGTTGTATCAAGCGTAGTTCTTTTTGCACAAATTGGCTGCATCGACGAAAGAATCGCAAGCAGCTGCTTTTGCTCAATAACAAATTTATTTTCCATCCAACAATCCTTTCTTCGGACCCAGCTGAAATAATTCTGATAACAATATTAATAGATTATCAGTATAGTATTTGATCACAAAATGTTAAAGATGCGTTTGCTGATAATTATTTTTTTACAAATATTATTAAGAACGCGGATGTTTCTTGTCATACACATTACGCAAATGACTTTTTTCAACGTGCGTATAAATTTGTACTGTAGACACATTTTCATGCCCAAGCAACATTTGTAGCGAGCGTAAATCGGCACCATTTTTGAGCATGTGCGTGGCCAGAGAATGACGCAATTGGTGCGGAGATATATCTTTTTTACTTCCCGTTTTTTTCCAAATGCTCTTTATTATACTCCAAAATGATTGGCGCGTAAGCGGTTTCACCTTGCGTCCATAGATCACCGGAAATAAAAAATTTGTTTTTTGTTTTTTAGTCAGCTGTGGGTGCACATGCTGCAAAAAATTGGACAGCATTGAACACATACCATGAGAAATTGGTACGACACGCTGCTTTCCACCTTTGCCTTCTATATGAATAACCCCAGTATCAAAATGCACACTGCCTGTTTTTAACTGTACCAATTCTGTAACACGCATCCCTGACACATACATCAAATACAGCATCACTCTGTTACGTTCTCCCAATGCAGAACGGTCTTTTTCCGCTTGAATGAATAGCTGTTTTATTTCCTGTTCAGTTAGATAGCGTGGTAATTTTTTTTCCAGACGTGGAAAGCGTAGATCTTTAGAAATATTTTCAATCTCAAAACGGGTATTGAGATATCGAAAGAAAGCTTTTAATGTGGATATTTTACGAGCTAAGCTTCGTGCGGAAATTCCCTGATCATGCAATTCTTTTAAAAAGGATTTCAGATCTGCCACGTCAATTTCAGTGAGAAGTCTTTCTCCTAGAAACTCACTCAGCTGTTCAATATCTTTTTTATATGCACCGAATGTGTTGTCTGACACACGTTTTTCGGTTAAAAGATACGCTTCAAACCGTGTGGTGTAATCACTATTCTTCATCTGCTCCCTCCTTTGCTTGTTTGGCCCATTATACCTTACCCCGGGGTTAAAATAATAGGGAGACATAAATATATCTATTTTTATAAAAATATGCTTTTTATTGCCTCAGCTGATTGTATGATGATAGGAGATAGTTGATGTATTTTATTCATAAACAAACAGAAGGATAATGTATGAAAAGAATGTTCATACTCGGTTTAGCAGTGCTGGCACAAAGCGCACTTGCAAATGATGCGCCACGCGTATGTGTAAAAAACGTCAGTGACAAAGCTAAGCTACGAGTAGTCCGAGGCGGTAAAGATGGTATCATTCAAAAGACAAAACGAGGACTTGCTAAATTCAGGTCTGGCCTTGCTCAAAATGAACAAACATGTTTTAAACTTGGTAAAGATAAAAGCTCTCTAGAAGTTACCGTATGGTATGTTCAAGATGAATCAGATACTACTATTAAAAAAGTATTTGATTTGAAACAAGGCAACTATGATATTGGCCTCAAAGAAACTAAGGCTGGTAATGTTCCATTCATTCACAGCCAATACCCAGAATCTAAAATTGGCTTAAAAGAATACCAAGAAAAAAAAGAAGTAAAAGAAGCAAAAGAACAAAAGAAAAAGATGGAAAAAGAAACAAAAAAAATGAATCGTAAAAAAGCCGCTGAAGAAGCTGAGGAAGATCTAGCCGATCAAGACTAAAATTGATACGCAAATAGAAAGAGGCCCCGATTTTTCGGGGCCTCTTTCTATTTAATATGATTTTGCTACTAGAACGTCGCGTAGGTTTGGCCTATCACACACAAAACATTCTTTGAACGTTTTCTCTTCCAATAGGCAGCGGGTAAAGGATTTATACTGCTTGAGCTGTTGCTCACATGCAGGATCACCACACCAACCAGTCTGATAGAAGCAATTCTCTTCCGCTAATTTTGGACCGAATTCGGATAATTTTTCACCCTTGCGCCACAAAGATGCTCGGCTTTCTACCGCACGTTTGAACATCGCTTGCTGGATAATTTCCAAGCGAGATGACACGTGCGTGGTCAAGCCGTCAAGCGTAACTGGTTCCTTGGCAAGACCGAGTCGATCCGCCACAATCGCCTGATTTGCCTCTAGATCACGTGGACCAATTTCGATGCGCAGTGGAACACCTTTCATCTCCCAATGGAAAAATTTTGCGCCCGGTGTTTTGGTATCATCAGCGTCCACCTTGCAGCGAATGCCTGCCTGCTTGAAGTCTTCTGCCATTTTTTGTGCGGCAGCGAGCGTCATCGCATTGTCTTTATTTTTGATCAAGATAGGAATAATCACCACTTGGAATGGCGCAATTTTTGGAGGAAGAATAAGACCTTTTTCATCACCATGAACCATAACCACAGCACCAACTAGGCGAGTTGTTGTTCCCCAACTAGTCAGATATGGGTAGGCAATAGCACCGTCTTTATCTTGGAATTTCATATCAGCAACTTTGGCAAAACTTTGATTAAGCACATGCGAAGTTCCCATCTGCAGTGCTTTGCCATCTGGCATGATACCCTCAAAGGTCAGTGTTTTTTCGGCACCAGGGAATCGTTCACTTGCCGTTTTTTCTCCTGCAACCACAGGAATGGCCAGCCAATTTTCGCACAGGTCAACATACTCACGAAGCATCTTATAGGCCTCTTCCTCTGCCTCTTGATAGGTGGCATGTGCAGTATGACCTTCTTGCCAGAAAAATTCAGTCGTGCGTAGAAAAGCCCTCGGGCGCATTTCCCAACGAACAACGTTTGCCCACTGATTAATCTTTAAAGGTAGATCACGCCATGAGCGGATCCACTTGGCAAACATAGCATGGATAATTGTTTCTGATGTTGGACGAACTACGAGAGGCTCTTCTAATTTTTTCCCGCCCGCATGAGTAACCACTGCAAGCTCGGGAGCAAACCCTTCGATGTGGGCTGCTTCACGCTTGAGGAATGATTCAGGAATAAAGAGTGGAAAGATGGCATTTTCATGCCCAGTCTCTTTGATGCGCTGATCAAGACGACTTTTAATATTTTCCCACAATGCATTGCCATAGGGCCGGATAACCATTGTACCACGTACGGGCGCCTGATCTGCCAATTCTGCTTGGTAGACAATTTCTTGATACCACCCTGAAAAGTCCTTTTTAATATCAGGCAATGTACTCATCAAATTAACCGTTTTGCATTGGGTGAAACATATTAATCAACAGTCTAATTATACGATGTAGCGGCAAAAAGTACAGATAGAGCACCGCCGCTCAAAACCGACTTCACCAGTCAATGCTCTCGTTTTTAAAAATTCACAACTCAACAAACTGCTTGTTTTAGGGGGAAAATTATCAATCTGGATCTTAAGAATTATTTTTTTCTTAAATTTATTGATTTTTTGAATACAAATTAATTACCCTGAACTTGAGTATGTATTCCCATGTAGTTTGGGATAGTTGTGAAAAAGGAAGTTTTTACCGGTAACCCAAAAAGGAGATCCCATGGCAGTTAAAAAACGCAAAAAGGCTACGACCCGTCGTAAGTCTACAGCTAAAAAACGCACAGTACGTAAATCTGTAAAGCGTAAAACAACTAAACGCAAAACAGCTAAACGTAAAACAACTAAACGTAAATCTGCAAAGCGTAAAACAGCTAAACGTAAAACAGCAAAGCGTAAAACAACTAAACGTAAATCTGCAAAACGCAAATCTAGACGTAAAAAAGTTGCTAAAGCAGCTCCAGCTGAAGGCAGCAAGCGTCCGATGAAAGCAAGACCAAAACGCAAAGCTCGTCGTAGCAAATAGTCTGGTCTTCACGAAATAAAAAAGTCGATTCCTCTCTGAGTGAATCGACTTTTTGTCTTTCTAAATGTTAAATATCGCGAAGTCTATTTGAATGTTTTCAGCTCATCTTTATAAAAAATATAGAGTCCAATAAACACCAAAAACACTGACGCCCAGAAATGCCATGTCACTTGCTCTCCTCTGAAGAACCATCCTAAGATGCCGCCAAAAATGGGAGTCGTGAAACCAGCAAAGGATAAAAAGGTGGTCGAGTAGGAATTCATCAGGTAGCCATAGAGATTGTAGGCAAAAACATTGGTCACCAAAATCAGATACGCTACATAAATCGCAAAAATGGTCAGTGCTGCATAGGGCACAGAAACATATGAAGCAATAAAGTTATAAAATGAAGCATCCGGTCCACTAGTCGTAGCGGCTATAATGGGCGGAAATCGCTCAAACAAAAATGAACTGATAAGAGAAAGAACTCCACCTGCAAACATGGTGAATCCATTAATCATCGGTGGCGCATAGCCTCTTGTCATGAGCTGTTTAAAAATTATCCAGCTCTGGGCAAAAGTAATCACACTAAAAAGCATTGCTATTTCTGGTATCGAAATAATTCCAAAACTACCTGCAACACTCTCTGCCTGAACGTTAGTCAAAAGCATCGGCCCCATCCCCAGAAAGCCTACCGCAAGGCCTAGCCATTTCATGCGCGAAAGTTTTTCGTTAATCATGAAGTAGGCCAATATGGCAGTAAAAAATGGAGATAGATTAAAAAAAAGACACGCCTTAACCGAGCTAACATTATGCTTCATGGCCCAGAATTCAGACGCATAGGAAAGAAAAACACCAACTATTGCTAGCTGTGCAAAGAGCCACCAATCCTTTTTTTTGAGCTTAAATGCACTCTTATTGAAAAGGTAGAGAGATCCAAGCAACAATAGCCCAGCAATGCACATACGTGTGCCGACCAAAAACATTGGATCGGAATACTCTAATGCAGTCTTGCCAACTGTAAAGGCACTCGCAATACACAAATACATTAACAGTATAAGAAACATAGTGCTCCTTCCTAATCGCCTTGAATATCTAACTGATCATCAATTATCTGAATTCGTTCTATCTTCAATGCTCTTCCTGTTTCTTGATCGACTTCGATTAACACCGAATTCAAAACAACAGGCATCGTTGTGTCTACTTCAAAACGCACCGGAAGCTGAGTCAAAAAGTGACTTATAATTGGCTCTTTTTTCATTCCAAGCATCGAATTCAGGGAACCAACCATACCAACGTCACTGATAAAAGCAGTGCCATTAGGCAAAATGCGCTCATCTGCAGTGGGCACATGAGTGTGAGTGCCAACAACCGCACTCACTTTACCATCAACATGGAAGCCCATCGCCATTTTCTCAGAGGTCGTCTCTGCATGGAAATCAATAAGAATAATGTCTGTTTTATCTCTTAAATAGGTCAACAAAGAATCAACTGCTTGAAATGGACAGTCAACATGCTCACGCATAAAAACGCGACCCTGCACGTTAATGACACCTACAGTAGTTCCTGAACAGTTGAAGGTTGTAACTCCAACTCCAGGTGTACCATGGGGGAAATTTGCTGGACGCAATACATCGTGATTTTGAGCTAGGTAGCTATATATTTCACGCTTGTACCAAACATGGTTACCCGTTGTGACAACATTGGCGCCATGTTCTTTGAAAAAATCGGCAAGACGGGGAGTAATTCCCCGTCCGCCCTGAGCACTATTTTCGCCGTTGACGATAAGAGCATCTACCTTATATTTTTTGCGTAAAGCATCTATATGCTTTTCAAACATACGGCAGCCGGTCTCACCAACAACATCCCCGATGAATAATATTCTAAATGTTTTCATAGACTACCTTGCATATTCGATAGCTCGTTTTTCTCTGATAACATTCACTTTGATCTGACCAGGGAAACTCATTTCTTGTTCAATTTTACGTGCAACATTACGCGCTAGGTCAAGAGATTGATCGTCGCCCATTGTGTCTTCTTCAACAATGATGCGCAGCTCTCTGCCAGCTTGTAATGCATACGCTTTCTTAACGCCCTCAAATGCAGCTGCGATTTCTTCGAGCTTTTCAAGGCGTTTTATGTAGGTAGATAACGTTTCACGACGAGCACCCGGACGTGAAGCTGAAATAGTATCTGCAATGATAACAATCCATGCATATACTGAATTTGGCGCTTCATCTTCATGGTGAGCCGCAATGGCGTTCACTATGACTGGATCTTCCCCACAGCGTTTGGCGATTTCCGCGCCAATCTGAGCGTGTGGACCTTCCACTTCAGCAGAAACAGCCTTACCTATATCGTGCAATAATCCTGCACGAAGCGCGATGCTACCATCCAGCCCCAAATCTTCTGCCACAAGGCGCGAAAATATGGCAACTTCCTTACAGTGTTGCAATACATTTTGGGAAAAGCTGGTTCTAAAATTCAATTTACCAAGCAACGTTACAATTTCCGGATGAACGCTTTGCAAGTTGAATTCAAGCACAGCCTCTTTTCCATACTCTTCTATCGCTTCTTCAATTTCTTTTTCGCAAAGCTCTACAGTTTCTTCGATGCGCGATGGATTAATGCGTCCATCTGCAATCAAACGTTCAAGAGTACGACGCGCAACTTCGCGGCGAATTGGATTGAACCCAGATACCGTAATATCCGCAGAATCACCAATCACAAATTCCATACCTGTCGCCATTTCTAGCGCTTTGATATTGCGGCCTTCCTTACCAATAATGCGACCTTTCATGTCATCGCTTGGTAAGTGAACAACACCTGAAGAATGCGGAGTCACTTGATCAGCAGCATATCGCTGCATTGCCGAAACAATGATATCAGTCGATTTTTGCTTCGCTTTTTGTCGCGTATCTTCTTCAACTTTTTGAATCCATTTTTGGCTTGAAAGATTAACTTCCGCCTCAATAGTTTCCGACAAAGCCTTTTTAGCTTCGTCTTTCGACATATTACTTACTTGTTCAAGCTTGCTAATCAACTCGTCATAAAGCTTTTTTAATTTTGCTTCATTTGCGCGCAAAGAATCTTCAATACGCAGCATTTCGCGTTCTTTTTGCTGCAGCTCACGTCGCTGCTCATCAAGCTTATTTTCACGAGCTTCAATGTGTTCGTATTTGCTGGTTAATTTATTCTGCAATCGATCAAGCTCTAAGCGTTCGCGCTTTAATTCAAGTTCGAACTCTTTGCGCTTACGATACATTTCATCTTTAAGCTTAAGAGAGGCCTCGCGCCGCTCAGTGTCAATGGACCGCTTTGCGTCTTCCCAGCGATCTTCCGACTCTTTTAATGTACGGTGCGCCACAACTATTTTACGTTGCGCATACCACAAAAAAAAGATGGCGGCTGCTGAGATAAAACCCGCAAGCAATATCAGTCCTGCCTGCAATCCTATTATCATGCTTATCCTACTAGATTTAAGTTTGCTTCATAAAAACTGCCTATCACAATTATCTTTTATCTTTAAAGAAAAACACACACAGACCAGTCTACACTTATCCGGGTCTACCGACTCGGCAAGCTACGCCTGGCAGGCAGTTGCAATAGAGAAGCTGAAAATATAAAAAAAGAAGCAATCCTAACTTTATAAAAGTAGGATCGCTAGGTAACGTATCAAGACAAATATTGGAAACTAAAAATAAGGCACTCGATACGCCTTATTACGTTGACTTATGGAACAAGCGACAGAATATCTTCTTCTATGCGAGAAGCCAGTTCGTATTCACGCTGCTTATTCTTTTCAACGTCTCGCTGTAGATGCAACAATTTGCTCGCGATGCGCATGGCTGCCAAAACAGCTACTTTTTTGGAATTGCCAATACGCGCACTTTGATCGATTTCTCGCATAGCAACATCAACCAGTGATGCCGCCTGCGCCATATGCTCTTCTAGTTCATCCGACATGAGAGCATATTCATCGCCGAAAATAGTAACTTTGTAGCTTCTACGTTCATTTTTCATTGTTGATTTTCACGCTTAACGAGGGAATCAATGCTTCTTATCAGGTCATCCACAACAACTTTTGTCAGCTCTTTTTCTTTGGACATAACATTTAGCTGTTCAAATCCCATTAGCATAGACCCCTCCATCGTTTCCAATTTTGCTGATAGTTGACCCGCTTCCTCTGCTAGCCGGGCATTCTCTGCCTTTAAATCGACACCTTCTGCCGATAGCTTTGCATTTTCAGCGCGCAACTGTTCGTTCTGAGATTTCATATCCTTGACTAGGGCCGCCAATGCCGTAATTTTATGCTCTAAAACTCTTAGCGCATCCATTGTGTTTCCTTTTTTTATCAGGTTCACACTCAATGTAGTTACGCCGAATTAGCGGTGTCAAGAATCGCTCAAAAACAACTACCCGCGTGCGATTTCAGTCAATGTTGCAAATGCTTTTTGGTCGTAGACCGCAATTTGGCTCAACATTTTACGGTTCAATTTAACGTCTGCTTTTTTAAGGCCGCTGATAAACGTGCTGTATGACATGCCATTTTGTTTAGCTGCAGCGCCAATACGTGTAATGAACAATCCGCGCATATCACGTTTTTTAAGTTTACGACCTCTGAACGCAAACGCCCACGCTCGCAACAAAGTTTCTTTTGCGCGACGGAAGATGTTTTTACGTTGTCCCCAGAAACCTTGGGTCTTTTTTAATAAACGCTTATGGCGTTTTTTGACCTGAATACCACGTTTAATACGAGTCATTGTATAATCCTAAATTTCACAAAATAAGGTTATTATTTAATACGGCAACAAAGCTGCGATATGTTTTGCATCGCCTTTGGTGAAGTATCCTGTTTTTCTCAAATCACGCTTTGTTTTACGCGATTTTTTTGTCAGCAAGTGACGACGGTAAGCGCGCCCACGTTTGATGAGGCCTTTTTTACCACCGGACTTGGAAAATCTCTTCTTTGCAGATGAGTTTGTTTTCATTTTTGGCATATCTATAATCCCAGACAATTATTTGAGGTAATAAACACGTGACCAGAATTGTCCAAGACGTGAATCCTGTTCTGTCACAAGACTGTCATGTAATCCATGCTGAGTAAAAGTTTCGTCAATTCGCTTAAAGAGCTCAGCGCCGCGTTCGTCTTTTGTGATATTTTCTCGACCACGAAATGCGAGCGTAACCTTAACCCGTTTGCCTTCTTTCAAAAACTGAACAGCCTGATTCATCTTAGTTTGATAATCATGCTCACCAATTTTTGGACGAAACTTAACTTCCTTAACCTGGATAACTTTTTGATGCTTTTTAGCTTCTGCCTGTTTCTTCTTTTTTTCATAAATCATTTTCCCGTAATCCATAATCTTGGTTACAGGAACACCTTCGCTTCCTTGCTCTGCAAGCAGAACAAGATCAAGCTCAGCTTCACGTGCCATCACAAGTGCTCTATCTCGATCAATGATACCAATGTTTTCGCCATCACTGGTAATGAGCTGAACACGCGGAGCGCGTATTCTATCATTGATTAACGGAGCAGGCTCTCTTCTAATCTCTTTAGTATTTTTACTATTTTTCAAAGCTAAATCTCTATTGGTTAAATCCTAGCTTCTTCCACACACAGCTGAAACTCTTAACGAGGAACGGCTGCTTTTATAACATCCTGAATTTTTGCGAATAATTCATTCGCTTTCTCAGGATTGTTCATCAAATATTCCGCAACTTGTTCTCGACCCTGGCCAAGCTTATCATCATTGTACGAGAACCAAGATCCAGATTTAATAATCACATTGTATTGCAAAGCAGCATCAAGCATATCTAGCTCTCGGCTAATACCTTTGCCAAACAACAAATCAACTTCAACTTCTCTAAATGGCGGCGCCATCTTGTTTTTGGCAACTTTAATGCGTAAGCGATTACCAATGTGTTCTTCACCTTTTTTAAGTCCCGCTATCCTACGAACATCAAGTCGCAAGGATGCATAAAACTTAAGGGCTTTACCACCAGTGGTTGTCTCTTTAGGAGCGAAAGCCATTGCGCTGATATTCTGCCTAATCTGGTTAATAAATATCAGTACCGTGTTCGATTTATGAACTACTGGCGTCAGTTTACGAAGCGCCTGAGACATCAATCGAGCCTGCAATCCCATATGAGAATCACCCATTTCGCCTTCAAGCTCCGCCTTTGGAACAAGAGCTGCCACCGAATCGATAACGATAATATCAATGGCGCCAGACCTGACTAGCATCTCTGCAATATCAAGAGCCTGCTCGCCATAATCGGGCTGTGAAACGATTAAATCATCAACGTTCACACCAATCCCAGCCGCATAGTTTGGATCCAAGGCATGCTCTGCATCAATGTATGCACAGATACCTCCAAGAGCTTGTGCTTGGGCAACAGCCTGCATAGCAAGCGTTGTTTTCCCCGAAGCTTCTGGGCCATATATTTCAACAATACGACCACACGGTAAACCACCAATTCCAATGGCTTGATCGATCAGTATTGAACCTGTCGAGATAGCTTTAACATTGGTATTGGTCGTCTGACCAAGCATCATCACAGCGCCTTTACCATACTGTTTGTCGATTTGGGCAAAGGTTACTTCAAGCACTTTACGCTTTGAAGCATCCACTGCATCGCTAGCAGAGGTAATAGGCTTTGTTTCTGTTTTTTTAGATTGATTTTTCATATTGTATTATTTTTAAGCGATTCCAAGAAGCGTTTCGTTCATTTTAATTGTAGCATTTCTATAAGAAGAAGCAATAAAGCCTTCCACTGTTAACTGGTATCTTTCGGCCTCTAAATTAGCGCGCGCTTCTTTCATCTTTTCTTCTAATTTCTCTTTGTCAATTTGCTTGATTTCATCAAGGCGGACAATAACGCCACCCTCTGGAGTTTGCCCAGCAATTACACCACCCACCCGCTCAAGGGTAAGCATACGGTAAGAAGGCAATCCTTTTTCTTTGAGAGCCTTCACCGCATCCTCATCGCTTGGATCCACAAAAGGAACCGTTTCGAGGCGTGCATTGAACTGGCCTTTGAGGCTTGCAAGTGGCGTTGTTTTAGCCAACTCTTGAGCCTGTGTCATCTGCTCCTTGATAGTCTGAATAGCGCGCTCTGTGTAAAGATCTGTTTTAACCGCGCCTTTCACTTCTTCAAATGGCGCCACATGACTCTTTTCAATAGATCCGGCTAATACGATATAGCCTGCACCATCATCCAAGTATGAACCCAGAGCATCTTTTTTCAGACTAAAAATAGTTTTGGTACGCACGGTGTCATCTTTAACAGCACCATGAACCACTTGTTTCTTTCCGCCTTTTTCAGCTATGAAAGCATCGAGGGATGCTGACTCTGCCTTAGCCTGATTGGTTAACTGCTTTACGTCTTGCGCAAAGAGGCGGGCGAATTCTTTTTGAGTAAGACTCTTCTTGATATCAGTTTCAACATCCTTCAGCGGTTTATAGATCGCCTTTTTACGATCCCCGCGCTGAATAATATCAAAGCCTTCTTCTGTTTGAATAATGCTTGAAATTTCACCTTCTTCCTTCAAGAGGAATGCTGCTTTTTCAAACGACGGATTTAGTTCGCCACGAGCAAAGAATGGTACAAGGCCTCCATTTTTCGCGGAGGTTTCATCTTGTGAAATCTCTTTGGCAATTTTGCCAAATGAAGCTGGATCAGCAACTACTTGCTTATGCACTTCTTTCGCTTTTTCAAACGTTGCTTGAAGCTTGCTTGGATCGGTAACACGGAAGAAAATTCTGCGCACCTGAATCTTTGCTGGCTCCTTCACAAAATCACGAGTTTTATAATCATCATAATAATGAGCAATTTGCTTATCGCTCACAGAAATACCATAATCACTCGGTTCAAATTTCCACACAGTAGCATCACGCTTTTCAGGGACCCAATAGCGTTTGTATTGTTGGTTTTGGCGATCATAATAATCCTGAACCTCTTGCTCATTCAGTGCCTTTTTCTTTTCTTCTGCGACAAAAGAATCTAGAGAAAAGTGAAGTGCTGAAAAGCGTTTTGGCGCAAAGCTTGTAATCGCTTTCTGCTCAACTTCAAAACGAGGAACATGCACAGATGCAACAATAAGTTCACTTACCATTGTACGCATCAAAAGCTGCTCCAAGCGCTGCTCAAATTCTGCAATTGTCATGCCACGGCGTGAAAGGTATTCACGCAAAATATTCTGATCCACATTGCCTTGCGCATCCAGTGCGTATGATGGGATCAACGACAAGACTTCGCGATTTTTATTCTTGATTTGCTCTGCAATAAAATCACTATGCAATTCAAGCCCCGCAGCTTTTCCCGCCTGCAAAACAAGCGCACCACGAATTAAGGAATCCGCAGCCAATATCTGTGGATTTGGATTAATACCCATGGAAGCGAATAGCACATCTGCATATTCTCCATACTGGGCACGAATGGCCGCCAGTTGGTCTCGCTTCTCAACTAATTCATTTCTAAACTCATCATACCAAATTGAATTACCATCAATTTGGGCAACCCAAGGCTTGCTTACAAGCCCCTTACGTAACACAGACGGTAAGGTAAAAATTCCTGCAATGCCAAGAAACATGATAAGAATCACGCCTCGAACTGTTCGAGTTTGGAGTTGCTTACGAATGTCAGTTATCATTCCTGATGCCTTTCTCAATTAGCAGGTGACTATTTGCACACCATTAAGACGTTCTTTTTTTGAAACTTTTTTCACTAATGAAGCCAATTCGTTTTTATCGGAATATGGCTTAGTAACCACTTGATACCACGTACGAGTTTTACCTCGTGCTGTTCGACTTGTACGTTTTTTTACCTCAACTGGAATATCTTTTGATACACGTTGCACAAAACCATTTGCAGCTAATTGCGTACCAAATCCAATCAGTTGTGCAAAATAATGCTCCGCATCTTCGCTCTGTCGAAGTGCCTGTTTAATTCCTTCTGGCTCTGGGCGCACTTCTATCTGTTCTTCAACCTCTACTTCTGGCTCAGATTCCGGAACCGTGGCTGCTCCTTCTTCGGGTTGATCAATTATAGCACGCGGTGCAGGATTTCTTTCTTGCATATTGTAAAATGAACTATGAATTTGATCTGCAAGTAATTCTTCCTCTATTTTGCTTGTTAATTGCTCAACCGCCGTTCGCTTACCCCAGAAGTATCCGGTGATAAAGGTGAAAAAAAATAGCGCCAAGAATCCTGCCATTAACAGGCTTGCATGCCGCTTTGAAATACATAGCGATGAATTTTTTGAACAACCAGATGAAGACTCATCACGATTTTCATTATTAAAAAAATCAGCCATTAACATACCACTCTTTTAAAGATGACCACACTCACTCAAAAGCTGTTCTATATTTAAAGAAACGTCTTGTAAAGTCAAGTCCACATTCACCGCATGTATGTGGTACGACCCGGCATATTCCCTTTGTGCAACGCTTAATTTTCGCACAAGCATGCGCCAAAAAGTTTCTTGTCGCTTTGCATAATTACGTGTCCTTTTTTTAATTTTCTCAATAATTGCCGGTAAAGAATGCCCATCTTGAGAAATATAATCGATCAACTCATTATAGCCAATTAATTTTTTACGTTTAATAAAAGAAGCCCACTCGGTACTCACCAAATCACGAACTTCATCCAACCATCCTTCTTCTATCATTCCATCAACACGACTATTGATTCGATTGTATAATTCTTCGCGATTACGCTCGAGATGAATGACGGTCATAGATGCAGGCGGATCATACACGGGTTCATATTCAGATGGTTTCTTACCCGTTTCATGCCAGATGGTTAGCGCACGATCAATCCGATATTGATCACTTTTTTTGATGTGTTGTGCGCGAGCCGGATCAATATCATGAAGTTCCTGCCACGTACCTGTATGAGGGGAGAAATTCTCAGTCGACTGCGCAACCTGAGGAGGAAAGAGAAGTGATTTGAGATAAAATCCTGAGCCACCAACAAACAATGGAGTGTGCCCACGCTTCCAAATCTCATCCATCAAACTAAGAACTTTGGTGCGATATTCAACCACGGTAAAATCTCGTGGTTCATTGATGATGTCAAAAAGGTGATGAGGGACCGGTTCCTGTTTCCAATCGGGTTTTGCGGTACCGACAGAAAAGGACGTATAGAGTTGACCAACATCCATGTTGATTATTTCTACTGGCATGAGTTGTGCAACAGCATACGAGGCCGCCGTTTTCCCTACTGCAGTCGGTCCAAAAAGGACAATAGCTCGACGGGCGCTTTGAGCACCGGACATTCTGTTTCTAACCCCCTAAAATATACCTATTGAACTTACTTTTGAATCTCTCTGCTCATTCCTGCACGAGCTCTACTGATTGGTGCAACATGAGTCCTCAAGATTTCAATAGCACGATCATCACTGATGTTGCTTGCCTGTGCAATCTCTTCAACAAGCAACGCTTCTGTTTGCGCGAGCAAATTCTTTTCTCCGAAGGAAAGCTCTTTAAAGTTTTCAATCTGCTTAAGGTCACGGTAAATTTCACAGATTTCCTTCAGATCTCCCTTACGAATTTTGCCTTGATAATCTTTGTTTCTTTTATTCCAGTTTGCAAGCGCAGCTTCACTTTGAACACCTTCGCCAGACTTGGAAAGCATTGCAAGTACACGTTGTACCACGTCTGATGAGCTCAATTCTCGAAGACCTACAGAGGGCGCGTTGTCGACTGGCACCAGAATGGTCATGTCTTTACTTAAAAATTTTAATTCAAAAAAACGAGTTGGACATCCACCAATTGATTTTTCAACAATTCGCTCTATTACTGCAACGCCATGCCCAGGATACACGACTTTTTGGTCCACGGAAAACATACGTTTCCCCTTTTTTTCTAGGTTGGAAAAGCCCACACCAAAAGGAGAAAGTTTTTACCCGCTCACAAATGATACCATAAAAATATCTATTTTTCACCTACCACGCAGGGGTGACCGTCCCATAAAAAATGGGCTTTTTAAATCCAGGCGGTATACTAAAAAAATAGGGAGATCTAAAACAAAATTCGTATCATGAGCAAAGTACAACACAAATTCTCAAAGAGCCTCGCCTGGAATACAGTTGAGTCGCTTCTTTATAATGGCATAATGATGGTCCATCAGTGGGCACTCTTTGAACATGCCTCACTTTCTATGCTCGGGCTCATAGGTACATTTTTTTCATGTATCTATCTGACAGCCACTGCAATTGACCTTGGACTAGAAGCGTCACTCGCTCCATTTTTTGAAATATGGTCTGCAAGCAAAAAATCTTTTCGTTCATTTCTTGTCAGCCAACTCTTGCCAAACTATGCGGCAGGCTTAGGGCTCATGGGTGTCGCATATGCCATACACAAATTCTTAGGACTTACGTTTTCGATTTTTGCTCATCTCGATACCCTCACCATGTTTTGCATAGCGCTCACCGTTTTCACTGAGAGCACCCGCAAGACACTGAAGACCATTTTGCAAATCGCTTTCCAAAATAAGGCCCACACGATTTTGGAAGTGGGCATGATCGTAGTATACATCTGCATTGTATGGGGCGGCTATTTTGCAGGATACCCACTCGACTTGCCACTTATCTTTGGCGCATTGTGCATTGCATCAGCAGCCGCAACCGGGGGGACAATCTTATGGATCCTGAAGTGGTATCGTACTTTGCCAGCTGACCATCAAGACAATATGCACTACTCACATGGCAGAATCGTCAAAAGTAGATTCTTCGGCTATTTATACCGCATAAGTACAACCATGTTTTCATCCAATTTCATTGTACCTCTCTTTGCATACTTATTTGGTTTGGAGTGTGCCGGAATTTTGAAATTCGTTTCCAACATAACGCACAGCGTAACTTCAATTATTTACAAAATTTTTGGCGCATCCGGAAACGCGCTTCTCGCACACACTCGTCATGAAAATAAAAATAATCAGCAGGAGCTTTTTGGCCAGCTAACAAGCAAGCTGAACCAGACAATGTATGCACTCATTGTGTTCTTTATAATTAACCATCGCCTGCTTCTTGGAATGAACAAAGCGCCGCTCAATTATTTAAGCATCGCCTTTTTCGCACTCAGCTTTATCATGCAATTGGCAGAAAGCTTTGGACTTTCTTTCGAAAAACTTTTTTTGGCTTATGAACGGGCAGAAATATTGTTTGCCGTAAGCGCAAGTGCAATACTGAGCGTACTGACAATAGTCTTTTTTGCACCATCACTTGAACCACTCACACTGCTCTTTATTTTCACTACCATTCGCACCCTAGACCTGGCGGTCCTGCATCTTATAGCGCTTTTTTCCTGGAAAATACGGGCTTACTGGCATGTGAAGATTCCTTATTTCATCGGATCGGTTCTTGCGTCCCTGATTTTCTTCTTTGTGTTTAGATAAAAAAGTTTCAAACCGAAAAAAAACACATGCTCAAATTTGGCCGAGAAAGAAATTTATCGAGGTCAGTCAACCAGTAAATCATAACTATATTTTATCTTCCATAACGCCGATTTGAGTTAAGCCTAAGCGTTGCTACAGAATTAGGCTTTAAATCCGTGCTTTTCAACAATGAGAAGGCAAGTTTAGATCTTTTCGCCTGTAACTCATCAAAAATAGGTATCAAGTTGAGTCGCTTCCAGCGTTCTGCCAACTGTCGTGCCGTTGCTTTACGCTCATCGAGAATATCTGGATCGATAACTTCAGCAAACTCTCCAACGAGTCGCTTCAAGAATGGTGCATCATTAACTTCGACTGCGACAGCAAGAGGAGTGTCGCCACGATCATTTTTTTGATTCACAATTCTAGCCAAAGCTTTTTTACGTTCCGGAGTTGCAAGCAATAAATCGAAGATCGCTTTTTGCTGCATAGGATCATAAACACGTGGAAGCAAATGGAGAACGGTATCTCCTTTTTTATCTACATAGGCAACATCAGCTCCCGCATTAAGCAAAATTTGCACCATGTTGGGCCTTCTATGCAAGAGTGCTAATTGCAATGGAGATTCACCATGCACATCATCACCTTGCGTGTTAACTTTTGCACCAAACCCAAAAAGTTTTTTCACTTGTTTTTCATCATTGCGAATAACCGCAACCATCAATGCATCAAATCCATTTGGATCCCGTTCATAAATAGATGCAGGGTTTGGCACAGGATCATCATGATAACCAACCACCTGAACTTTTGTATTCAAAAAAATATTAGCGGCATCATCAAATCGCAAAAACTGTGCGTATTCAAGCGGTGTCATAAGCTTAATCCCGTCGTCTGTCACAACCTCAACTTTTTTATCCAGATCAATCAATGAACCAAATTGTGCGAAAGTAAATTGTAATCGAGCAACATCATTAGCTTCAACTGCCAAATGTAATAGGGTGTATCCATTATTAGTTTGCGCATTAACATCAGCACCCGCATTTACCAGTGATTTACCAATTGCCTTATACGCTTTTTCGCCTTGAACATTGATCAAATAGTGCCATGGTTGTGCGTCCTTAATTTTTTGACGCATAGGAATCTCTCCGCGCGCACGAACATCAGCATGTGCATCGAGTAACAAATCTACTATCTCAAAATTGCTATCACTATCAGCACTGTAGATGGCAAAAAGCAATGGTGTCATAAAATATTGAGTAGATTTTGCATTAATATTCGCACCGCTATTTAAATACGCCTTTGCACGATCGACCATACCTTGATCCGCTGCAAACATGAGACCAGTAACACCATCCTCATTGCGAGCATCAACATTGCCTTCCTGGATGGAAGTTTCGATGGTTTCTACGGTCGCATTTCTTCTGAAAAGTCCCGCAGCGACAACATAATGTATGCCTACTATAGAGAAACATAAAGAAATGATCATTAGCCTGTAGCCTAATGAAATAATGAGATGACGAAACTTCATAGTCTTTCTCCCCCCGAACCCCTCGTAAAAATCCCTGTAGCCCAGTTGAAAGCTTAGCAAAATCATACAACCATCTTCAACAAGTGAAAAAAGAGATGGGTGTGGTATCCTAAAAGACATGAACATCGACCGTATTCTTGGAAAATTTTATCAGGCACAGTCTTGGAATGCTTTTTCCTATGTCGTCTATAAAATCCTATTTTATCTCGTAACACTTACCCTCTATAAAAAGCTCTCAAGCGAAGACTTTTCCCAATGGGCAATTATCAATAGCACAACTTTCCTGCTGCTCTTGTGGCTTGATTTTGGTTTGCGCAAATCAGTACCACGATTCGCACCAGTGTTCGCGCAAAACAATCAGCTTAATAAACGCTTTATAGCAACAATATTGATAGCAAAAACAGCGCTATTAATTCTAGCAACACCACTTTTTTACTGGTACACAAAAAATTACCTATCGCATGAAAAAATAATTATTGTAACTGCATGTGTACTCTTTGTCTCAGAGGGGATGGTAGCAATATTACAGCTGATATATCACGCTTATTTCTGGAACAAACAAATCAATATTGTATCAACTATCATGACATCAAGCAGCATGCTAGCAACACTCATTGCCATATACTACTATCAAAATGCACATAGCTTAGAAGTGATTCTTAGCATCAGGGCGACAGCAAGTATCGGTACGGTAATTGCGAGTGTGATCATGCTAAAATATCTCTTTGCTTACACTCAAACATACCCAACCAAAGCGATAGAAGGGGAGAATGTAACAAAGTTATTTGTCACACATTCAGCGGCAATGTGGGTCACCACAACGCTCAAAAGTTTATCGGAACGAAATTTTCTAGTGCCACTTATTATGCATACACTTGGCGCGCAAGCAGGGGGAATATTTAAAGTAGCGAATGATGGGGCACTCATTTTTTATCGCGTAGTGCTTAAAACAATAGGGAGCACAGACACATCATTGCTTTCTCACGTGGAAGAAGAGCACAAAAGTTCTATGAACAATGCATTCAGACAACTTACGATTAGGGTTGCCGCGCTCTGCCTTCCCCTTTTAGGGATTGTTGGGTTGTGTTCTTTTAATCATGCATGTTCTATAGGAACTAGTGCGATTTTTCATCTATTTATCCTCATGACAATTGCATACTTAGTAGAGACACTTTTACATCCATATGAACGCGTGTTGGAAGTTAAGCGCGCGTATACGTATATAGCTATCGCGTATATTCCATACATATGCCTAGTCATCGCCCTTGCATCTGGATATCTAACGACGTTGATTGGTTTGTATGCGTCTGTTGCGCTCATACACGCCGTCCGATTGGTTAGCCTGTCTATTATGGCTTCATATGCGTATAGACATTATAAGGTTGTCTTTCCCCTTCGTGTTGTGCTCGCACTGGCAGCCGGGTGTGCGGCATTTATTTTTTTTGCGCGGGTTACCGCGTATTTCTTTAAAATAAATATTCCGCTCTCTCTTCTTTTTTCCGCGTAAGCAAGCGATTATCCCCGTGGTGTTTGGGAAATGAGTTGGATGTAATTCCGTTAAGCGTGCTTCGTGAAAGGCATACTTCGCAGTTCTATATAATAAATTCCTTATAATAAAAATCTTATATAAGTCGGCTCATATTTTTATTTCCTTCTTCCATCTACCCCTCGCTTTGCTTTCACGCGGACACGAAGCCTAGGCCACCTGCCCCCGTCTTGAACCCCCGGGATACGGGCAGGGGGACGCGGGCGGAGTGCGCGCAAAGCACTTTTTCCATTCCGCCCATCCTATAAAAAAATTTTGCGGCCACGCATGGGATAACACCCCTTTCATTCCTTGCCAAATCCCCACGACCAATTATGCGACCAGAGTTCTGACCAAATTAAAAGTGATTGTTCTGATTGTTCTTAATTCAATTTCGTGCGAAAATAACAAAAAAACAAAATAAAGGAGCGCCCCCATGATTACCCTCGTTCGCCAACTAACTCTCATTATCGCAACAGCCTCCGCCCTCTATGTCACCCTTGCAATAATCCTTTATAAAACCCTGACTCGTACCGCAAAAAGAGCCGATATCCTCACAATAAGCGCTGGGCTTTTAATCCCCGGCATTATATTCGGTGCAACTATAGCGCTCAGCCTCTGGCTCCTGGCCGATATGCACAATCTAAGAATGCTACTACCCGTTTCATCACGCATTGCCCGCACCACTCTGGCAGAAATTTTATACCTACCCCTCAGCGTCTCTCTCTGGGCAATCGGATCAGCATCGATCATCCTTGTGCTCATCAAAAAACTATTCTTTATATTGACTGGCTATTCGTTCCCTAGGCTTATCGCCCTGCCAATCGCACTCGCCTCACTCGCCATTGCCTATCTGAGTCTATTCACCGGCCTATCATCAACAAAAAAGGCGATTGTCATCTTTACCGCTCAGGTTGAGGAATGGAGCTTCTATGTCAATATAGGTCTCGGCGTTTTGGCAATACTTATTATGGTGATAATCATCATTAAGGGTACGTATGTCACTTATAAGCGATATAAAAATAGCAGCGCTTCCTAAGATAAAAATAACCCGATAACCCTTCCCGCCTTTTATTCAATCTCGCACAATGGCAACCTTCGTCCCCAATGGAAGATTTTCTGGCCCAGGAATCCTCCTTGCCATCTCACAATCATGGCATTATAATAAGCTGAAATTGTAGCTTTGGTCGCGTTCATACAATGACCATTACCCCAAAGCTCTATCACCGAACCAGATCAATAAACATATAAAGATGCCAATTGAGAAAATCTAAGTCCAGGGACTAAGATTTTTTGATGCTCGCGTTGACACCCGCGCCGATTCCATGATAAACTAAATATCTGAAAAATTGGGGGAAAGTCACTCGAATAAATCTGAGTGATTCATACTATAAAGAGGTATTATAATGGCTAATCAAAAAATCATTGGTATCGATTTAGGTACCACAAACTCGGTCGTTGCCTTCATGGAAGGTGGCGTTCCAAAAGTTATTCCAAATAATGAAGGCAATAACACTACCCCATCGGTAGTAGCCTTCACAAAAGATGGCAAACGCTTAGTTGGTGTCTTGGCTAAACGCCAAGCGGTAACTAACCCAGAAAATACTATCTTCTCTGCTAAACGATTCATCGGTTCGAAATATGAAGATATCACCGGCGAAATCAAGCGCATCCCTTATAAAATAGTCAAACGTAGCAATGGCGAAGTGGGTATCTCTGTTGATGGTAAAGAGCACACCCCACAAGAGATCGCTGCCGCAGTTTTGAGTCATCTCAAACAAGTAGCAGAAGAGTATCTTGGTCACCCAGTAACCGAAGCGGTTATTACCGTTCCGGCCTACTTTAATGACGCGCAACGCCAAGCAACTAAAGACGCGGGTAGAATCGCTGGTCTTGATGTAAAACGTATTATCAACGAACCAACCGCAGCTGCCCTTGCTTATGGTGCAGACAAGAAGAAAAATGGCACTATCGCCGTGTTCGACTTTGGTGGTGGTACTTTCGACGTTTCAATTCTTGAAGTACATGATGGTATCGTTGAAGTAAAAGCAACTAATGGCGACACACACCTTGGTGGTGATGACGTTGATATTAAGTTGATCGATTTCTTGGTAGAAGAATTCAAAAAAGAATCTAGTGTTGATTTGCACACTGATAAAATGGCATTGCAACGTTTGCGTGAAGCAGCTGAAAAAGCAAAAAAAGAGCTTTCATCAGTTGAAGAAACAGACATCAACTTGCCATATATCACTGCAGACGCATCTGGCCCGAAACATTTGAACATCAAAATCTCTCGCGCAAAGCTCGAGGCATTGTGTTCTGATATTTTCAGCCGCTTGCTTGAACCTTGCAAAAAGGCGATGGCTGATGCAAAAGTAAGCACATCAGAAATCGACGAAGTTATTTTGGTTGGTGGTTCAACACGTATTCCAAAAGTACAAAAACTTGTAAGAGATTTCTTTGGTAAAGAGCCAAATCGCTCAGTAAACCCTGATGAAGTAGTTGCAGCTGGTGCTGCCCTACAAGGCGGAGTTCTTGCTGGTGATGTAACTGATGTGTTGCTTCTTGACGTCACTCCCCTTTCTCTCGGTATCGAGACAATGGGTGGTATTACAACTCGTTTGATCGAGCGAAACACAACGATTCCAACGAAGAAATCACAAATCTTTTCAACAGCAGAAAACAACCAAACTGCGGTTGATATTAAGGTTGTACAAGGTGAACGTGAATTTGCCAAAGATAACAAAACACTCGGTCAATTCCGCCTCGAAGGTATTCCATCGGCTCCGCGCGGAATTCCTCAAATCGAAGTAACATTCGACATCGATGCTAATGGTATAGTGCATGTTTCTGCCCTTGATAAAGGCACTGGCAAAGAGCACAAAATCACTATTTCAAATAGTGGTGGCCTGAAACAAGATGAAATCGACCGTATGGTTCGTGAAGCAAAAGAGCATGAATCGGAAGATAAACAAGCAAAAGAAACAGTTGAAAAACGTAACCGTCTTGATGGCATGATTTTCGAGATTGAAAAAACAATCAGAGAAAACAAAGAGAAGCTTGATGCCGCTGATATCTCAACTGCTGAAAATGCGATTGAAGCAGCAAAAACTTCCCTCAAAGAACATGCTGATAATGCAGACGAATTGCAAAAAGCAACTGACAACTTAATGCAAGCATCACACAAAATTGCTGAATTCTTGTATCAACAAAAACAGACACAAGAACAAGCAACGGATAACGCACAGCAAGGTCCAACACCTGGTGCAGATGAAACTCCAATTGATGCTGAAATTAATCAGTAATAGATTCCCACCCGTGGGATAAAAAAGAAAAGGCGCTCAATAACGAGCGCCTTTTCTTTTTGACAAAACATGCTAAAGCACTAGGATAATTTAGCTTGCTCTATAACTATGAAGATAGGATATATCATCATGAAAAAACTAATTGCTCTCACATTATTTGTATGCAACTCATTACTATGCATGGATAAGACAGCCCTTCTCGATGAAAAATATCCTCTTGCAACGGAAATCAACAAAATGGGCACCAAATTTAGCGATCTCTGCTTACCAGCTACATGCGACACACTTGCGATAGGATGTTTCTTTAGATCGGAAGAATTATCACAATCAGTATATCTACCTGCAAGCGTTGTAGCCCTAACGCCAGATGGTTGTTTCAAGGTACCATTGAATATCGAACACATAAAAACCGCTCTGGAACAAAAGGACCAAGAACTCACCTTAAGCAAATCCGTTCTCCGTGCTTTGGCTAAACTTCACCCTTCCCCGAATAAAGCCCACATGAGCTGGATGCAATCATTCAGGCATAGGCCTCTGCCACAGCTCAATATGGACAATCTGCTCCTGCTTGGCAAAGAAGGCCAGGCAGACGAACTAACTTCAACAAAGATTAGTTGGAAGACACTCGACGCGTACAAAGAATCCCAGGAAGAACGCTTGTAAAGAATAAAAAAGAGGCGCTCGTTATTGAGCGCCTCTTCTCTTAATTAGAAAATCAAATCCCACACTTCTTTACCTATCTCGTATATTCCAAACAGCAGAATAACAAAACCTGATGCCCAGCTCATCCATATCAAATATATAGGCTTAAAAAGTTTATTGAAGAAAACCACTGCGCCAATTAAGAACATCCACCAAAGCAGTGAACCACACGCAAATCCCAAAATGAGTGGAATGAGACTCCAAATATCATTTGCCAGAAGTAAAATTCCGAAACTTTTAAAGAAGGCAAGGAACGTTATCGCTGTCAATGGACTCAACATAGTAAAGACAAAAGTCCACAACTCTATGCCCACCATATCTCGCATGCGCATAACTTTTTTTTGCCTTTTCTCCAGATGAACCCACATAGCTCGCAAGCCAAAATATATAAGAAACAATCCACCTGCAATATTGAGCACATAAGAAAAATTAGAAAGATAGGATGCAGCTTCAGCAAGTCCTAGTGCAGCAAGCGCACCAAAAAGTGTATCCGCCAGTGTCGCCCCAATCGCAACCGCCAACCCAGCGCCAACCCCTCGTTCTAATGTTAATTCCATACACAAGAAATCAGTTGGATCCCCTGTTACTGAAACGAGGAACCCTATAAGAGTTCCTCGTAACCAAAGCATTATCATGTTCATTAATTAAGATACTTTAACTTTTGCAAGAATCGCATTTGCCACATTTGCACGTAACTGCCATTCCAAACATAACCAAAGATATTACACCCGAAAGACCAATCAAAAGAAGTAATGGGCGAACAAACATAGGCATGCTCATCATCATGAAATCTGTTTGAAAAAAGTCCCATCCCATAAAAGCTGCCAAGCCCATATTCAATGCTGCTAGTCCAGTAATAACCCATACCGCCATACCAACACAGCGCATCATTGGTGACTTCATCATTGCGAAACTCCTTTAGATATAAAACTATAGTTTCTTGAATAAGAGATCCAAAACCATCTGCTAGAATATAACATTGCAAAGAGATAATTCGTCAAGAAAATGGCCCTTCAATTTTAGAAATTAACCGCTATTTGAATAAATAGCGATTTTCACGCACACTAAATAGAAACATCACTCAGCAATAATAGGCTTATAAGAACTTATGGGAATTAAAGCTGGCCTAGTTGGCCTACCAAATGTTGGAAAATCGACACTATTTAACGCACTCACCAAATCAAGTGCTCCCGCAGAAAATTATCCTTTCTGCACTATCGATCCTCATATTGCAATGACCGAGGTTCCAGATCCTCGTCTCGATCAACTGGCAGAAATCTACGGGTCACAAAAAAAGATTCCTGGAACTGTCAGCTTTGTTGATATTGCAGGACTCGTAAAAGGAGCTGCGGCTGGTGAAGGATTGGGAAACCAATTTTTGAGCCATATTCGGGAAGTTGATCTTATTCTGCATGTATTGCGCTGCTTTGAAAATGATGACATCATCCACACATCAGATAAAGTTGATCCCCTAGCCGATTATGAGACAATCGTTGCCGAACTGATGCTCAAAGACTTAGAGTCTGTTGAAAAACGGCAAGAAAAGCTACCTACTCTCATCAAACGCACCGCCCAGCCTCAGGAGAAAAAAGCTCTCGAGGCCGAACTCAATCTCTTGGTACAAATTAAAGCTGCCCTTGATGCCACGGATGCTGCAAAGGTGAGAAAGCTAGTTATTGATGGTAATATGCATAGCCTACAACTCCTATCGGCAAAGAACTTCCTGGTTATTGCGAATATAGCTGAAGATGAAATTACCACCTACCAACAAAACCCCTATTATCAAAAGCTGGTTGATCATTTTGGCCAAAATCGCGTAATCCCTGTCAGTGTAAAAATTGAATGGGAATTATCACAAATCAGTGGGGACGATGCCAAAGAAATGATGGAAATGGTAGGGCTCAATGAGCCAAGCCTAAATGCCATTATTCGCCAGACCTATATCAACCTAGGCCTGATCTCTTTCTTCACCTGTGGCCCAAAAGAGGCCCATGTATGGCCTATTAAAAAGGGCCTCACGGTACGGGAAGCCTCTGGAGAAATCCACTCAGACCTCCAGCGGGGCTTTATCTGCGCCGAGGTGTTTAACTGCGAAGATTTGTTCAAAAGTGGCTCTGTAGTCAAACTCAAAGAAACAGGCAAGGTTAGAACTGAAGGCCAAGACTATATAGTCCAGGATGGGGATATTATAGTGGTACGGTTCAACGTATAGCCCCTTTCAATCGATTATCGAAAAGCCCCTCTGGAAGCCTATTCCACGGGGGCTTTTGCCATTTTAACCCCCCCGGGTTATTCTATATATGAGTAGTAAAAAGGCTGAGATTTAACCGAAAAATGAAGGTTTTAAGGTTATGAACGTAATGAAAAAAAGATTCCTAAAATCGCTTATTTCGCTCTCTTTTTTGAGTGCTTTTACCCTGTCAGCAGCGGTAGACTACTCAAAAGAGATTCCCTTTAAAATGCCAAAATCTTTGCCAAGCGCAGAGGTTCTTGGGAAAAAATTGCATAATTTGAACCCGGGTTTTTTGCTTGGGGCTTCAACATCAGAGCACCAATGTTCTCCAAAATGTACCCCTGATATTTGTAGTTGGGCTCGTTTTGCTGCAGAGAAAAAACTACCCGAAATGACATCCCCCCAGTTTTCCATCAACTTGTGGGATAACTACCAAGAGTACTTTAAACAGGCCAAAGAATTTGGTCTTAACTCCCTCCGCTTCTCGGTTGAATGGGCCCTTGTCCAGCCAAATGGACCTGACTCATTTGATGAAGCAGCTCTTGACCACTATGCAGATATGTTCGTTTCTGCACTTAAAAATCGTATAACACCGATCGTTTGTTTTCACCATTATACCGACCCGTGTTGGTTTATTGATAATGGTGGATTTGAGAAAAAATCAAACCTTGATTACTTTGCAGAGTTCTGTGCCCGAGTGTATCAGGCCTGTGTGAACAAGCTGTCTAATGATGCGCAAGCTCTTGCTGCATTGCAAGAAATGCATGTACCATTATGGGCAACATTTAACTCGCCAACAGGGTATGCTTTCAGAGGTTATAAATCACTTGAAGGGCCCCCTGCCAATCCAAATAAAAACGGATTGAAGCTCACTATGCGCGTGCTCGCCAATATGATGGAAGCGCACGTTCGTGTATATAAGGCTATGAACTATACCTATTCAACATTAATAGAAAATAAATCATTTAGATCTGATGTGATCGAAAGACCACAAATCGGATTCTTGCACAACATTCACCAATTGCACCCTGCTAATAAAACATTGACACAAAAGGGTATGTATCCGTTAAGTGCTCTGTGTTGTAAGATGGGTAACAGTTTGCAAACCGATCCATTTTACGAATTCTTTACTAAAGGTACCTTTACTGTAAAAGTACCTGGTGCAGTCTGGTTTTCGCACAAAAATGATGATGCAAAATATGCACTTGATTGGATTGGTATTAACTATTATTCAAACGGTTATATGGCCGGGCCAACAAAGTTAACCGTAACTGATAAATCCAAAACAGATAATGACAATTACCGCATCTACCCGCAAGGATTGTGGCGCGCAATCGCAGAAGTTTCTGAACGATTGGCAGAACCACTCGGGATTCCTATGTATGTCACCGAGAACGGTATTGCAACACAGGATAATGCGCTCAGAAATAGTTTTTATCAGAAATATATGTATGCACTGACTAAAGCCGTTGAAGATGGTTTTAATGTACGTGGATATCTGACGTGGACATTGGCAGACAACTATGAATGGCCAAAAGAAGACAGTAAAAAGCGATCGTACGGATTGCTCGAGGTGGATGCACATGATCCATCACATCTCATAGTCAAAGATGGTGCACGTTGGTATCAAGAATTCGTGCATAATGCAGTAGCTTAAATCAGTATGACAAAAAGCTAACAATTTAAAAAGGATCGCACTCTTGCGATCCTTTTTATTTAACGTCTCTTTAGAATGGTGGTGGAGGAGGCGGCGGTGGAATAAAGCCTGCTCCCGATCCCGGAGCAACTGGAGGTGGAGGCGGTGCACCCGGTATTCCGGCCGATACAGCATCTGCTCCGCCAGGCGTATTTGGCGCGGTGACTACTGCAGATGATTTGAGATATTCGAGCTGCTTGGCAACCTCATTCAAATATGTACGGATAGCCTCAACAATATCTCTTCGTTGATCATCTTGCGATGGTGAATCTAGATATGGAATATATTGCTGAATCATTTCATCCACTTTGGCAAGAACCCGATTTGACGCTTCTCTAAATGCAGTAACATTTAGTTGGCTCAAATCTGTTTGACTCAGCGACTGTCCATTTTTGGTTACAAATAAAAGAAGTGGTTTGAATAAACCTTCAATGCGCCCATACACTGCCGCATTACGAACAGCTGCTGCACGACTCAGACCAGCAAGTGGCAATCCTTTGAGTGCCAACTGACCTGAACCGCGATCAAGCTCCGTCAATTGTTTCACTATATCACCGGTAATCGCACCAACTAAATAGCTAGCAAGCTTGCTGAGAGCCTCTTTGAATTTAGCATCATTTTGCACTCCAGGATTTGCATTCTGAATAAAGGCACTCAATTCATTGAGTACTCGCCCTATATCATATGCTTCCACCGCAGCGATAAGGCCATTCAGTTTACCTTTATACACGCCCGATGTTATTAGGCCTTTTTCAGTTTGAATGACAGGCACATAATGGTAATTACCAACTTCACCGGTATTGAGGGCTCGCAGAGATGCGAGAAGTACATCAAGCGTCCCTTCTCCCACCTGCAATGGTTCGCCCGGAACTTGTTCAATCACTTTGACCAACAATCCGTACGGCTTAATCCATTGATAAAATGCTTCTTTTGAAACAATGTTATCCACAGATTGTGCGCCAACAACTTTGGTAAATAATGGCAATATTGAAGCCGCTTCACGATCGTAAGCCTTAAAGATTGCGTCCAACTGCCATTTTTGCGGAACAATTTTACGACTTATAATCTCGTTGTACAAGAAGCCATCAATTGGTTGTCTTTCCTGAGCATATTTTGTTTTTGCTGCTTGCAGAAGATCTATAACTGCTTTTTTCTGCTTTTGTCTCTCAACATATTCGCTCATTACTTTGCGAACTTGCGCTTCGCTAAATGCAGGTTGTTTTCCAGAAAGAGCTTTGAGTGAATTTATAATCAGATTCACATCAGGAGAAAGTGATTTTAACTGTTCTTTAAGCGCATTAATCTCTGGTCTAGTGCCAACCACTCGTTGAAGTTTAGTGGCCATAGTCATGAGACTTTTTTCGCTTGTCGCAGCTGCAACTTGCTCTGCTATGAATGCATTAACATCAACATTCTTCGTACGATTTTTCAACCGTTCAATGTGATCATTGAGCATAGCATTGAGAGCTGGTGTTGCACGTAGGATTTCTTCCATCTCCTCAACTTGAAACACAAGTTGTGATTGAATAGCTGGCTTCAGTTTATTCAATGAAAAATTAAGCGGATCTCTACTGAGCAATGTTTCAAGGAACGGATATTTTTTAATCCGATCAAGAGGATTACTTGATGACATTGCGGCTTCACGCGCTACGCTACCAATAAGTCCTGCAAATTTGAAAAATTGTGGTTGAATTCTTAGACGATTAACTTGATCATAGAGCGCATCAATATAATCATGAGATAGAGAAACCATGGCTGCATCTCGGACCTCAACTTCTTCCACAGTTTCCGTTTCTGGCGCTAATTTTTTTTGCAAGAATGAACCTAGACGTTGTTTTGCTTCTGTTTGAGTTGCACCCGGAACAACTGCTGCTTGCGTCGATTCAACCTCAACGGTTAACGTCGGTGCTGCGGGAGCAGGTAATTCTCTCGAAACAGCATCAATCAAATTCATGAACACTGTTTCTACTAAATAATCAGATTGAATTTGACCTGCAAGAGCTGGTGTCATCATTGGACGTTGGGAAACAACCACATTGATACCAAATGTTTCAATCAAGCGAGTTGCATCCGTATCGATTAATCCCTGATTAAACATGAGAGATTTAAAGAATTGCACCAGCGATTGTGTATTGTTTGCCACTTGCCCATACAACATAGAAAGACCCGCAGAGATATTCAAATTGCTATCCATAAATGCAAATAGCTGTCCTTGTTTATCTTCATAGCCGATGAATGTTTTAAATTCTGCACGCTTTTTAAATTGTTCATTCAATCCAACATTCGCCGCCAAGCGATCCTTCACAAAAAAGCGATATGCTGCATATGCATCTTCAAAAACGGGCGGCTTGAGTCCTTTTGTTTTTATTTGAGCAACTTTTTTCTGGTCACCAATAAAGCATTCTTTGGCTAGTTCTTCCAATACTTCTAGAACACGTTCATCTGATTGTTTTTTATCTTTCTCTGAAAGTGATCCAAGTTCCGCTACAGACAGTTCTGGCAAAACAAGTTGCACAACTTGTGCTTCTTTTTTAATTGGCATAGGCATCGCTGGGCGTGCTACCGGAGCCCCTGGTGGTGGTGGCGGCGCCTCTGGTCCACCCGGAGGCGTTGGAATATCCGTAGAAACTTCTGCCGCGGATGGAGCGCCTGCGATTCCACCTGTTGCCCCCGCAGGAATTCCAGTTCCTGCTACCCCTGACTGCCCACCGGCTGCTGTCGCCCCAGACATTCCAGAACCAACAGCCCCTGAGCCGCCTGGTTGTCCCTGTTTGAGCAAACGAATGGCTTCGTGCCATTCTTGTGGGCCCTTGCCAATGGCATCATATATAACTTTAAGCTGCTGTGTTCTGCCAGGAGTCTCTCCTGCAAAGTCATTACCCGTTGTTTTAACTCTTTGCAGATAGCGATAGAGCTGATCCTCATTGGAACTATTAATAATTTTGTCAGAGATAACAACAACCCCTGCATCCATTTTGAAAAATAGAATAATAAGAAATATGCCGACTTTATTTTTCGTAACGGTCATCACATCTCCTAGTAGCTAAATCCGCCTTTGACCCACACCGCCCATGCAGAAGATGCACTATTTTTTTGCGCCCGTGTGGCGGCAAATTCAGCTGATGCACCCGCCGCTATGTAAGGAACTATGCAGGATACGTCTTGCCACATGTGAGTAACATTCACAAAAAACTTATTGGAAAAAGCCTTAGGCAATAATGCTGAACATTGATTGATATCATTATCAGTCAACAACACAGGAAGATTAGACCCATCAATTTGTGTAATCACCGCGCTCAGAGCTGCCGCATCTTCTATTGTTAACTGAACTAAGTTAGCCGCTGCTGCATCTTGAGCACCTGCAGCATTATCAGCATTGCTATTTGCAAACGGACTCACTCCAACAAAATTGGTAGCTCCTTGTCCCGCGTGTAGAGTTGCCTGACTTTGTGTTGCGTTAACTGGTGTTCGCTTGTCTGAAATAAGATCAAATCCATAGAGCTGTGCATCGCCTTTTAGAGCAAAGGAATTTGTCGGCAACGTTGCGCGGCAATCACATGATTCTGCAGTACGAAAATAAGCATTATAGCCTAAATCAAGTTCCCAAGCCTTATATTGATACGCAAGTTTGATAACACAATCCATTTGTGCGGCAATGCTAATGCGAGTATCGAGTGTTGTTTGGTTAATCGCCGGCGTTAGGCATCCTTGATATTGCAGCTGCGCAGGAACACCGCCGACTACTAGATCGTATGTTGGAAAGCGAAGTTGTTCCACAAGAATATAACGACTACCATTTCCATTATTTTTCAAATCATATGAACGTTTTTGCTTAGAACTAAATAAATGATCAATGTTCAAATCAGCATAGAACGCAATCTTGTGATCACCATTTTCCCAACAATCGACATGGCCAGTAAACCCAGCACCCAAGCCCCAATGACCGCCATTACCCGCGAGCGGTTCGAATAAATATTCTGCTTTTGATTGACCACATGTTTTTATAGCGGTGCGTAGACTCACACCGGCATGCCACCAAGCACGGTCAACATAGTTCCAACCAAAGGTAACGTACATTTCTCCTAGATGGGTCAAACTTTGCGCACCACAAATTTTTCCATAGCGCAATGGATCGCATACATCACCAAATTTGAATCCACCGAATGCCTGCCGAACATTTTCTGCAAGGCGATTTCGCTCTAGACGCACTGGCCCCATGTAGCCTGCTGGATGAAAATCGGTACCTGGGTTATCCACCGTTTCACAAAGATTCAAATCCCATCGCGTATGAATAATCGGTATATCAAAACGAACATAAAGGCCTGGCAACAAATCATCAAGGCCCCAGAAAGCATTAAAATCGATTACCGCATTCATAATCACTGGCTTAAATTGCACTGTACTTTTAAAGTCTGCTGGCAGGCCAAAATAATCTGCGAGAATGTCATTTTTACCACGATTCGCAGAGCGACTTCCTGAGAAAACTAAACATTTTTCGCAGCCAAACAAGAATTCACGAATGCGGTCTGGATGAAATGAGTGATTATACTCTGCAGTTGCTGAAAGAACGGTGTAGCTTTGGTAGTCAGCATCTTGCATGACTGGTTTTTCATCAGACTTTTTGCGCCCTTCTGACCATCGCTGAACAGGACGATCGCCCTGCTGTTTCTCTTTTTTCCGTACAGGTTTGCTTGAAGAATGATCATAGAGGTGTGGAATAAGGCGTTGGATCCCCACAATATCACGTGCAGCATTTACGGCTTGTGATCGTGTGCCAAAAAAGGTTTGAGATCCAAATCCAAATAATTGCACACTACTAACGGCAAGAAGAAGAATTAAATAACGGATCTTCATATACTACTCCTATAACAATCTTGATACATACTCTCATGGGATCCAAGCCTAGACAATATTCCTCGCCGCTGCAAGCTCTTGAAACCTTTCAATGATTAGACCTATTATCTCCTCTCTGGCTAGCGTCATCTACCCCATGATTTGTCAAAAAAAATGTGTTAGACTGATGGGAGTGAAGCATACAAAAAACATTTATTATGTAATGGTTAAAAACTATGAAAACGAGACGGAAAAAAGGATACTTTTCCATCTCCGCGGTGGCCAAAATGTTTGAGGTTCACCAGCAAACTATCCGCCTGTATGAAAAGCAAGGTCTTATCACTCCCAAGCGATCCGAAGGCAATACGCGACTATTCTCAGAGGAAGATATTGATCAACTCGAGGAAGTTATCCATTTAACACATGATTTGGGCATCAATCTTGCTGGGGTTGAGATGATTTTGAAGCTGAAAAAACAAATCAGCAAAATGCAAAAAGATATGAATAAGATGTTTGAAACCACTCAAGAAGAATTAGATAAACAAGTTGAAACATCAAAAGCATCAATTCAAGCCAGCGCGCAGCGCCTTTTGACTCTCAAACAGGAAAAGGGCACCCAAGGGAAAATTGCCGCTGTTGATATAGAAGTTAATCCCGACAACGATTCAGACGATTCAGTCGAAAATTGGGAAATAACATTTGACGAAGACTAGGGGGATCCATGATTTTCAATCGTATAAAAACAGTTATTTTGCTTGGCGCCTTAACCGGCCTTCTTTTGTTTCTTGGTAACCTTATAGGGGGCACATCCGGGATTCAATTCGCACTCATTTTCTCATTGGCCATGAATGGTATTGCCTACTTTTTCTCAGACAAAATTGTTTTGCGTATCTATGGGGCAAAGCCTCTCGATCCGCAGCAGTATGACTGGGTCTATAGTATGGTTGAAGATCTTGCAAGAACAATGCGTATTCCTATGCCAAAATTGTGGCTCATCCAAACCCCTATGGCAAACGCATTTGCAACAGGCCGCAACCCTGCCCACGCATCAGTCGCTGTGACAACAGGCATCTTAAAAATTTTAGACAAAGATGAACTTCGTGGCGTACTGGCTCACGAGCTTTCTCACGTAAAAAATAGAGACATTTTAGTCAGCAGTGTTGCCGCAGTCCTAGCCAGTGCTATTGGTTACCTGGCCTACTGGATGCGCAACATGGCTTTCTGGGGATCTATGAGTGGCGATCGCAAGCGCGGTGGCAACAGCGTGCTCTTTATGTTTTTAGTAGGCCTCTTGATGCCGCTTGCAGCAACTCTGATCCAATTGGCCATATCCCGTTCTCGCGAATATTTGGCAGATGAAACTGGCGCAGATTGTTGCCAAGATCCATTGGCACTCGCTTCAGCATTAGAGAAGCTACAGAACCATATTCCCGATGCTCATTTGGACAGCAACGAAACACAAAAAGCATCAACCGCTCATATGTTCATCGTCAATCCATTTTTGGGTAGTGGGTTCCTAAATTTGTTCTCAACCCATCCGCCAATGAAGGCGAGAATACAGCGTCTACGCGATTTATATGCTAAAAAGTTCCGTAATTACTGAAAAAGCAGTATCCTGTAATCGACATAAGCCCGTTGTACCCTTTCAACGCAAAGGATACCGTTATGAATAATGACAGATTCTCAACAGACGCCACAGCACAGTTTGTACTTTCTTATGAGCTACTCGCATTATTGCGTTGGCTTGTTGAAAATGGCCAAGATGATCTTGAAGCTCTTGTACACCAAGCAATTGGTGCCGGCCTTGATAAAGAGCTTAAAAACAAGCGGCATGGCGGCGAGTCCCAAGAAGAAGCACTCGAAGAGATGCAGCAGGGAATCGTGGATTTCTTCACCGCGTTGGAAGTTTTCATGCTTGAAGCAATGCATAAACAAATGAAACAACGAGCACGCGAAAACGATTTGCTGGCAACAGTAGATCAGATCGACATGAACTTGTACGACACCGTGACGGTGGAAACAAGCTTGGAAAAAGCTGCTTCTGCAATAGAGCGCAAGCCAACTGCAGATCCAAAAGAGCTGCTCTTTAGAGAACTGCTTCGCCGTTGGCGACCGAATAAAAAAAGTGCATCAAATTAAAATTGGCGGGGAAATTCCCCGCCATATTTTTTGTCCTTAGGAGTATTTATTTCATGAAGCGTTTCTTTCTTTGCCTTATTCTTCATACTGCAACCAGCTGCCCGACCTCATTATCAGATCTCACCCTAGACCAAAAAATCGGCCAGCTCTTTATGATTGCTGCCGTTTCCAACACCGATCTGAATAAAGCTTTCATGGCACAGTCTCCCTACACTATGAATCCAAACTATGTCGAAGCAATGATAAGGAATTATCATGTCGGCGGCGTTATTTTCTTGGGTGGTGGTCTTATCCAGGAACAAATTGCAATGACCAAACGATTTCAACAAGCGAGCGATATTCCACTTCTGATTGGTCAAGATTTTGAATGGGGCTTGAGTATGCGCTTGCAAGATGCACTTCGATTCCCCCACGCGATGACTCTCGGTGCACTATCTGAAGAGAACGATTATCTCATCTATGAAATGGGCGAAGAAATTGGCAAACAATGCAGTGCACTCGGCGTGCACATAAATCTTGCACCGGTTGCAGATGTAAATAACAATCCCAAAAATCCTATCATTCATGACCGATCATTTGGCGAAGACCCTAACCTTGTTGCACGCAAGGCAACCTATTTTTCGCAAGGTCTGCAATCTGCCGGAACTCTTTCATGCGCAAAACATTTTCCAGGGCACGGCGATACAGGAACTGATTCTCACTTGAGCCTGCCACTCATTAGTCATAACAAAAAACGACTTGATGCTGTTGAATTGTTGCCATTCAGGTCACTGATCAAAAAAGGCGTTGATGCAATTATGACTGCGCATTTAGCAGTTCCCGCATTAACTGAAGCAAAAACAGTACCCACAAGTTTGTCAAAAAAAGTGGTAACTGATTTGCTCAGAAAAAAATATAAATTCAATGGATTGATTGTTACTGATGGTCTTGGCATGCGTGGCGTTACACTCCATTATGCACCGGGCACACTCGAACTTCTTGCATTGCTTGCTGGCAATGATCTGCTCATTGCGCCCGTGGAAATCGAACAAGCGATATTCCACATAAAATCCGCACTTGCTGCTGGCACATTATCAGAAGACGAAATCGATAGTCATGTTGCACGAATTCTCGCGGCAAAAAAACACATATCTCGTCCTAAACAAAGGTATAATTTTCACAACAAACGAGCGCTTGCACTCAAAAAAACATTGTATCGAAATGCAATCACTCTAGTAAAAAATGAGAATGCCCTATTACCACTCGACAGCAAGAAATACGATATACGCCTAACGTTCATTGGTGATGATAAAAACGAAATGCTTTTCAGAGAACATTTTTCACAGGGAAACAATGGTCGCGAATCGGTGCATATTATTGTGGTATCAGGCATCAACAAACAGGCGATGATTGAATTGCAACATGAAGAAAAAGACAATGGACATTCGAAACTACAAAAAACTATTGAAAAAATCCGCGGGAAAAAAATTGTTGTACTTTTAGGCAGTCCATACGCCCTACCAGCATTTGTAAAAGCTGATGCGATTATAGTTGCCTATGAAGAAGATATTGATGCGCAGCAAGGCGCAATCGATGCCATTAGAGGCATGCTCAATCCCCAAGGACAATTACCCGTCACGGCATCAGCAGAATTTCATGCCGGTCTTGGATTATCATTTAGTTAAAGAAGCCAATTTCTTCTAACGCTTCGCGCACTTCATATACCGGCAATCCCATAATGCTTGTGTATGAACCGTGTACTTCTTTCAAAAATTGCCACCCGTATCCTTCAACGGCGATCGCATTTGAACAACCATGGAAGGCAACATTATTCAGATAATTATCAATCCATTCATCGGAAATAATAAAGGTATATTCTGCAAACACGGCACGTTCAATGCGCGTTGCAATGTGCCATGCATTATTGCGCCATACTTTTTTATCCAAGCAAAAAGCGGTGCACAGTTTCGCACCATTGCGTGCTGCTTTTATTTTCGCAATTGCATCAGCGCGATCAGCTGGCTTGCCGTGAATAACGCCATTCAAATCTTGCGATAATGTATCTGCAGTTAGCACAAAACAAAGATCACCTTCTTTTTGTCCCTTTGGCAAAATAGCGTGATCCATTTTGAATCGTGCAATATGCTCAACAACCTGCTGCAATGAAAATTGCCGATCATACTGCGATTCATCCGCATCTTGAGCAACAAGCTGAAATGGAATCTTGGATTCTTTTAATAATAATTGACGGGATTTAGATGATGAAGCGAGAAGAAGTATGTAGTTAGATTTCATTTTTACGTGCCTGATTGAAAGTGTAGTAAACATCTGCGATGCAATAGCCTCATTGCCGAACTAACAATATCCATTCTATATTCATTGATGATTTTTTTACAATTTTCCGCACCACATAAGCAGACAAAATTCCATGACTCTGGCCAAGGAAAATTGGGTATAAAAGCATCATACGCCATTGTTAATTCTTCTCCCTGGCGCACATTACGATCAGTAATAATTTCCCAGTTGGGAGCAAGAGAACAATTGGGATCACAAGAATGATTGCAATAGGCCCATTTGCCTCGCACTCTAGCCCAAATAGGCGCTCCTTCTGGAGAAACATGCAACAGCACTATGTGCCTATGATCAATCGAATCATGCTCTGCAATATATTCTTTATCTGTTTCTTCAAAATCAGGAGCCGCCACGAGAGTCCCCTTTGGCAAATCAGCCGCGGCCTTTAAACATAAACCGTAATGATTAGAATCAATATAGGAAGGATACGTAAGCTCAATCGGATAAGAATATTCAACAGGAATCATGCGTCATCCCCCTGCCAAGATTTGCACAACTGATTTGTTTGATATTAAATTAGCAGAGTGTCGGAAGCGACAACAAGAAATTGCCCGAAACAAAAAAACTCACATCGGAATGATGTGAGCAATTTAAATAACAACTCGAGTAACAATGATTTTTGATTTTAGAAAAGAGAAATTGGCTGGGGCGGAAGGATTCGAACCTCCGTATCGCAGGACCAAAACCTGCTGCCTTACCGCTTGGCTACGCCCCAACCTACAATTTGTATTGGTATGTCTAACTTAAATGTCTTCAGTACCGACGTACTCACCTTTTTGCTGCAGCTGATGAACATGTTCATACTCAGCAATAATTTTTTCTTCGATATCACGACGCATGTCAGAATTAAGTGGATGCACGATGTCGCGAAATGTCCCATCTTTACGCTTCCTTGAAGGCATCGATACAAAAAGTCCTTTATGACCTTCTATCACCTTCAAGTCACGAATGATAAAACAGTTGTCAAAGACTACCGTAGCATATGCTTTCAACCGCCCGCCGTCCTTAGCCGGAAAGACTTTAACTTCGGTTATTTCCATGGATGTCGTCCTCAACGATTAATACCGTCCTTTTTTGCGTCGCTCCCGTACTCGCCTTTTTATCCCGGCAGCTCGCAATTAATTGTATATTATCGATCCTTTTTGTCAATCAAAAAACGCGCTTTTTAGTTGAAAATCTCCCTTTGTTGATTGTTTACTGGAAGCTGTTGTTGCCGCCCAGTATACAACCCCCCTAGCTGATATTCAAGCAGCAATTATCAAACGTCAATACGACGAATGGCACGTAATTTTGCTGATCTCGAAGCAGGATTCGCCTCGAGCTCCTGTAACGACGGCCCTACGGCCTTTTTCGTCAGAAGCTGCCCTTTGCCTGCAGCATCTTGTTCGCGGAAAAATTGTTTCACTAGACGATCTTCAAGCGAATGGAAGCTAATGCAAACCATGTGCCCCTCTGGAGCAAGCGCATTAAAAGCCACTGGTAAAAATGAGTGAATATTATCAAGCTCTTGATTAATCACTATCCGCAATGCCTGGAAAATACGAGTTGCTGGATGAATTTTATGCCTTTTGGCAGCCGCGGGAACCACGCGATCAACCACCGCAACAAGTTCTTTTGTGGTATATATTTTTTTCTTGGCCCGTTCTTGCACGATCGCACGTGCAATTTCTCGCGTATATTTTTCTTCACCAAATCGCCAAAATATTTCGCGCAACTCTTCTTCACTCGCATGGTTAACAATGTCAGCCGCTGTCGTTTTATAATGTTGTGGCGACATGCGCATATCGAGTGCTCTATCTCTATGAACAGAGAAACCTGGTCGCTCAAGAATCTGCATTTGCGAGGTGCCAAAATCGGCCAAGATTCCATCCACGTGAGCAATTTTCTCTTTTTTCAATATCTTATAAAGATGAGCAAAACTGCCAAAGACGCACCCAAATCTATCGCCAAAATCTTTTTGCATGAGTGGCGCATAGGTGTCGAGAGAGACTGAATCCCAATCGAGTGCCAACACTCTACAGGTTGGATCTGCCTGCAAAATGGCACGGCTATGGCCACCACTTCCGAAAGTGGCATCCAAATACAATTTACCCGGCTGGACATTGAGGTATTCTAAAACCTCTTGAACCAAAACGGGCTTATGAAAAAATGTTGGCTGTAGTTCTTCTTGTTCCATTGAAACCAATTATTAGTGCTATTTAGAGTCCTGTTTGGGCTGGTGTAAACTTCTTGACCAAATTTCCAAGCCCAATACCAAGAGAGCCTTTGACCAAAACAACCGCCGAGTCATACTCCTGGAATTTGGTATTAAGAAGATTAACGGCATCTTGCCATGTTTCCACTCGCTCAATACCAAGTCCAACCGGCGCTGCTTTCTCCGTCCATTGTACCATATTCCCAACAAGAATAACATGCTCAAGAGAAGGAACCTTGCGCAAGAAACGCCCTAATTGACGATGCCAAAATGGACTATTAATGCCTAGCTCAAGCATGTCCCCTAAAATGGCAATTTTTTTACGGCTTGTATCAATGTGCTGAAAGGCCAATAATGCTGCTTTCATGCTCTCAGGATTTGCATTGTAGGAATCATCAATCATTGTACCCCGTGCATTCAACATAGGCCGCTCTTGGAATCGACCCGCAACCGAAAATGGTTTTTGAATCACATCAACAATCACTTCATTTTTTACCCCAAGCAAATGAGCAATGGCTGTTGCCGCAAGCGTATTAAATACAAAAGAACTATTTGTTTGCTTGAGCGTAATGGGATATTTATCGCCATATATTTTCAGCACAAAATTAGTATGACAATTGGCAACACGCACTTTTCGCGCCTGGATCTGATTGGTAGTTTTTAACCCAAACTTAATCACAGGATGGGGATAGGATGCTTGAGACAAAAGTAATTGATCGCCATTTATGACGCCGATATTTTCTTCTGTGAAATATTTGAAAATATCACGCTTCTCCGATGCAATATCACTTAATGAGCCAAGCCCCTCCATGTGAGAATGGCCAATATAGGTGATCACCCCAGTCGTAGGCCGCAGAATATTAATAATCTGCCCCATCTCACCGCGCATATTAATACCAACTTCAAATACCGCGAATTCATGATGTTTTCTCAAACGCAAAACATTAAGCGAAACACCGATGGCTGTATTCTGGTTGCCAACAGTGATCAAACACTCATTCCCATTTTCTTCAAATATTTTGCCAATCAATTCTTTGGTTGATGTTTTACCAACCGAACCAGTAACTGCGATAATAGGAATACTAAACAATGCACGCCAAGCGCGCGCCAAACTTGTTAGCGCATGCAACGTGTCTCTAACAAATACCACACATATATTTTTCAATTGATTCAAATCAAAAACATCAAGAAACTTTTTTTTATTTTCTTGAATTACCAAGCCAGCCGCACCACGATTAAGCGCATCAGCAATAAAAGCATGACCATCTACATGTTCACCTTCTAATGCAATAAAAATATCACCCTTTTTCACAGAACGAGAATCAACCACAAAATGCGGATCTCTCGGTACAGCGCCATATTCAATCGACACGTCAGGCAAGGCGTTTTTCATAAATTGCTCATCAAATCGCATCGACACATTCCTTTTATGTTATCGAATCTGTTTTTGTGGCGTTATAAATAGTTCTCAACGCCTGTGCGAACAAGAAAGTGTCTCTTTTTTTAACATTTGTCAAGGAATAATGGCCTTTCTGTTGCAAAAACGTGCTCTTTTCGCTCAACGCACCACTTTTCGTGTTTTTCCACCGTCCGCAGGCATAATAAGGCCTCGTGACTCTAAAAGATCAATGATCCGCGCCGACCGATTATATCCTATGCGAAATTTTCGTTGTAAAAGAGAAATGGAAACATCTTCAATCTCATCAAGGAAGCAAACAACTTGTTGTAGTAATTCTTCATCGCCTTCTTGCGTATCTCCATCGCCTGATGCCAATTCTTGCGCAATATCCAAATATTCAACCTGACGTTCAGATTTAATGTGCGAAACAACTTGCTCAATTTCTTCATCCGAAACATACGCACCATGCACACGTTTGAGCAATGAGGTAGTTGAATCGAGAAACAACATGTCACCACGGCCAAGCAATTTATCTGCACCGCTGCAATCGAGAATAGTACGCGAATCCACTTTCGATGTAACACGGAATGAAACACGACTTGGGAAATTCACTTTTATCAAACCCGTTATCACGTCAACTGATGGCCGCTGCGTTGCAACGATCATGTGTATACCTGCTGCCCGTGCCATTTGCGTGATACGCGCAATCAAGTCTTCTATATCACGACCAGTAGTCATCATCAAATCTGCAAGCTCATCTATAATGACCACTATATATGGTAGCGGCTCGAGACCTATTTTCGAACACTGCATATTGTAATCTTTAACATTACGCACTCCAACACGTGACATCATCTCATAGCGCTCTTCCATTTGGTGAACCACCCAACGTAGAATTGGTGCTGCTTTTCTTGGATCGGTCACGATAGGGAAAAGAAGATGTGCAATATCTGCATATGAAGCAAATTCTAATCGCTTTGGATCGATCAAAATGAGCTTCAACTCATCGGGAGTACATTTGCACAACATACTGATAAGTATTGTATTAAGTGCAACAGACTTGCCCGAACCTGTTGAACCTGCAATGAGCAAATGAGGCATGCGAACTAAATCTACAATCACTTCGTTGCCAATGGTGTCCTGTCCAAGAACAAGAGGCAACGAGCCGGAAAACTTGCGATATTTTTCCGATTGGATAATTTTTGCCAGATGAACATCACGGCGATCATGATTTGCAACTTCAAAACCAACAACCGAACGTCCTGGAATTGGTGCCAGAATACGAATGCTCATTGCTTGCAATGCGAGTGCAAGATCATCTTCAAGCGCTAAAATCTTACTAATTTTGGTATCGATATCTGGCTCATATTCAAACAAGGTAACTACCGGGCCACGCTTAATAGAAACAACCTGTCCTGAAACACCAAAGCGCTCTAATTTCTCTTCCAAAATTTTTGCACGTTCTTGCAATGCATCACGCACCGACTCATCATCGCGCTCATCTTTTAGCCCAACAAAAATGGATGCTCGCGGTAATCGATATTCACGTGATGGCACATGTTTTTGTGCAACAAGCCTTTGTATCGGAGGAACTGGCAGTACCACTTTTTTTGGCTCAATACTATTTTGCGAAGCTGGTTGCACCGCAAAAACAGTATCTTCTTCCGGAAGCTCATCTTCTTGAAATTCATCTGAGAAAGTATCCAAAGCGTCTAAAGTATCTAATGCGAGAGGCGCCATATCTTCGAGAGACACAATCGCTTGCTCCTCTTGCTCTTCCTCTAGTCCAGCCTCAGGCAGCATAAGTCCCGTCCCTTCTAATGCCGACCCATCAAGCAAGTGCTTGATATAATGTGCGCACCAGATTACTGGTCGCGATGCATAGAACAACATCAATACTGTGTAATGATACATATGTTGTGGGACGCGATAGTCTCGCAAAAATTCGTATGTTTTTTGTGCGCCCATAACGGCATACTGTGCAACAACGATGAATGATAAGCGAGTCATTACCACAAAAGAAATTGCCAATGCGGTATATAAAAATAATGTTGTGCCAACATAATCAAAAAAACGATATAAGAATGAACAAAGTCCATATCCAAAATGACCACCATTAAATTGGCTCGAAAAAAAATCAGTTTGATGCAAATGAGATAATGCTGCACTCACAAGCAAAAAACTTCCAAATGCAGCAAGACGTTCCCACTCATACTTAAATGATCGACCTCGCACCACTAAATAAGAAGCGAATAAAAGCATCGGCACCAAGAGCATCGATGAGCCACCGAAAAGATAAAATAAAATACCCGCAGCTTGTGCCCCAACCGATCCACACAAGTTAGTAATTGTTCCTTGCCCACTCGTATAAAAAAACCAGGAAGCATCATAAGGAGAATATGAATAGAGACTTAATCCAAGAAAAACTGCTGCGACGGTAATCAGTAGCGCAATCAGTTCTCCCTTATATGCACGAATATGTAGGCCATTGGTAACCATAGTACCCCCGTCAATTTTTTCAGGTTCATTCCATTTTTATACTCACTATACACAAAAGAGTTGCCCAATCGTAATAGACTTGTCAGAGCATCAATGAAAGGCCCAGTGGCACAATAAGGTACCAACCAAACACCCACCATTGATTGCGCAGTGCCAAATGATAAGCAACCAATAACAATATATAAGAAACCACAGTCGCAAGAGAGAGTACCATCAGAAATGGCCACGTGATTACCGGCGTAAGCTGTGACACGATTTCTGAATGCTTGGAAAAAAACAAAATGCTTTTGCCTGCGGCTCCAATTATGAGTGGCACCTGCACCATCCAAGTCACCGCAAATGCATGGCGCGGAGAAAAACCAAACCAACGAGATGCCACAAACACACTTGCAAATCGAGAAATGCCAGGCAAGAGTGCCGCGCCTTGTACAACACCAAGGAGCAATGCCATGCGAGTATTAAATAAAGTAGTCCCTTGTTTTGGACACCATGCTAATGAAAACAACGCGCACATGGTAATAAAAAAACCAAGAGGCAATGGAAAAGAGAATGGCGGAATTATTTCCAACGCAACAAAAAATAATGTCGTTATGACATCAGTAAGCAACGTCAAACCAATTAATTTAAAAATTAACGTATGCCAACGAAATGGATGGCGTAACAACGTCCACCATGTATCGAAGAAAAAAAACGCCAAACAAATGAGCGTTGGCACATGTAAAAGATGAATCCATTCATCAAATGCATGTGAAAAATAAAAAGTACTATCTCCTATATTTAATGTAGCCAAATACTGCTTCAGCAGGATCAGATGACCTGAGCTGCTTATGGGAAGGGTCTCTCCAAGCAGCTGGAGGACCGAAAAAAATATTGTATGCCGCATAGGAACGCCTATCTACCGCTATAATTTCACCAAAAGATACACCCAGAGCTTCTAATCTCAATTTTTTCTTTACAAGTACTCACGCACCATACTATATTGGGTCCTGATCATTTGAAGCGTCCCTGTGGATAGTTCTTGACATTCGGACCCATGTTGCAATATAAAAAAAAATCATCTAGAGTTAATAGCCGAAATCAGAATCGGTAGTATATTGAACTAAAAAATTAATTCAAAAGAAAGGGCGAAAGGAGGGAAAAACGGGAAGAGACATTCGTTGCGATTACGCAAAAGCAACAATTCTCATCACCACGTCAAAACACCGCCACAAAGTAATAGTGTGTAATAAGCACGTAAAAGAGAGTATCGAAGTCTAAGGAGTAGGTTCATGAACCAATCTTTGAAAAAATTTCTTTCTATAGCGCTTCTCATCAGCGCTTCAGTAATCAACGCAGCATGCTGCGATACAGATTGCTCAACATCTTGCGATACAGCTGGCAGTTGTCCAACAACCGCTTGCTATCCAAATCGCTCACAAGGTTTCTATAAAGTTCGTCAAGTAGCTGGTATGGTCGGCCACACACAAGACATCCAAAATGACATGGATTCTTGGTGGGGTATGTTCTCTATCACTCCGGGTTACCATCAAACATTCAGATCTAAACAGATCGCAGAATGTCTATTTGATGGCGACTTGACATGTCAAAGTGGTTGCGAAGGCACTACAATCCAAGTTCAAGGTCGTAACGTTGCTAATCGTACAGCAACAGCATGGTTGGCAGATTATTTCTACCTCCCAAGCGACTTTGACAGTACTTTGCGATTCAGTCCGAAAATCAAAAACTTCATTCTTGATCTAGATTTCTATCTTGGTCTTGATGAATGGTGGAAAGGCGCGTACCTTCGTTTGCATGGTCCAATCGTCAGCACACGCTGGTCTTTAGGCTTCTGTGAAAACGTAATCAACTCAGGAACAGCAGATGATCCTGCTGGTTACTTCACAACAGGCACACTTGCTCGTAGCGCTCTCCTTGCTGACTTCTCAGCATATGCTGCAGGCGGCGCGCCAACTGATCCAGCTGCTGCTCCAAACACAGTTACTTTTGATCCGCTCAAATATGCGCGAATCGCAGGCTGCTCAAGCAAAGAAACTGGTTTTGCAGAACTTCGTATGGAACTTGGTTGGAACTTCTGGACAGATGAAGACTACCACCTTGGTGTAGCGCTTTATGCTGCAGCGCCAACTGGTAACATGTGCAAACCATGCTTCTTGTTTGATGCGGTAGTTGGTAACGGTAAACATTGGGAACTTGGCGGTGTAGTGACTGGTCACTATGTGTTCTGGAGATCAGAAGACGCTGAGAAACATTTCGGTGGTTACGTTGATGCAACGATTGCACATCAGTTCAAACGTTCTGGTCTTCGTACTTTCGACTTGACTGGCAGACCAAACAGCAAATATGCTCTAGCTGCTAAATTCGGTCCTAACAACAATAACCTAAGCAATGCTGCTGGTGCTATTGTTGCAAGCAAACAATTCGCTTATGAATATGCTCCTGTAGCTAACATTTCTACAGTAAATGTTAGTGTGAGCTCTTCAGTTGTAGCTGATGTAGTTGCTTGGTTCAACTTCACTTCTGGCGGATTCAGTTGGGATCTAGGCTACAACTTCTACGGACGTAGCTGCGAAGATATCGACTGTTCTACAGACTGTGATCCATGCGCAGTAAATGATGACATCATCAACTCACCAAACACATGGGCTCTCAAAGGCGATGCTCGTATGTTCGGTTATGCAGCAGTAACTGCTGGTGGTTTGACTGCAGGTCAAGCTGTTGCTCTATCTGCGACTCAAAACAAAGCAACTATCCACGCGGGTACAGAAGCTGCTGTTGGTGTTCCTTTGACTCCAAGCTCGCATGTGAACGCTAACGCTGACAATGCTACTTTGGCATTCGCCGGTACAACCAACCAAGCGTTGTTTGTAACTGCTGCTTCAGCAACTCAGATCAACACATCAATTCAACCAGTGTTCCTCGGCCGAGGTGACATCAACTTTGCTGGTACACGTAGTATCTCTAACTCAGTATGGACTAACCTAAGCTACAATTTTGAAGGTGGCGACCGTTGGAAACCATTCTTAGGTGTAGGTGCGTTGGCTGAATTCGGTCAAAACTCTGATTGCTGCGGCAATGATTGCAATGATGATTGCGGTAATGACTGCATGACTTGCACTCCATCATACTGGGGCGTTTGGGTTAAAGGCGGCGTGTCTTTTGACTAAACAACTCTGAAATTAAGGTTGGATGCTTCGGCATCCAACCTTTTCGTTTGCGCAGCAAAAAAAGTTTGAACGCAAACTGCTTAGCAAACAAAACTAGTACTTAAGCCCGACCAATTGGTCGGGTTTTTTTATTGATTTTATACTGCGAAGCTTGTAATACATAAAACAGGTAATATAGTATTGACCCAAGTTAGAATGTCTTATTCAAAAAAAAGGAAATTACATGAAAAATCTTATTAAAAAACATCCGCTACTTATGGCACTCTGCGTTGCCACATCTGTACAAGCAGCCGATTGTCCACCCTCTACTGATTGCCCCGTAGTGTCAATGCTCAGCATTCGTTCACAAGGAAGAGATCGCGTGCATCAAATGGTAGAATCCGTTGGTCATGTGCACCGTCCAAATGAAGAACAATGGTATAGTAGTCTTTCTGCAATGTTAGCTTATGAAAAATCATTCCATCCAAATAAAATAACTCAATGCTTCTTTGGATCCGCTCTTGAATGTGAAAAAGGATGCGAAGATAAATTTATTAAAATTCAAGGTTCTTCTTTCTTAGGTGATAATCGCGATCCAAAAGCACTTCTTGCTGATTATTTCTACCTTCCTGTCGATTTTGAAAGTAACGTAACATTCCAACCACGCATCAGCACCATTATGGCGGACTTTGATTATTATTGTGATTTGTCTGGCTACTATAGCGGCTTATATTTGCGCGTACACGGGCCAATCGTGCACACGCGGTGGAAAATGGGCATCTGCGAAAATATAATCGCAACAGGCACATTCAGCAGCCCTGCTGGCTATTTTGCTCCAGGTGGCTTAACGCGCGATCAACTTCTACAAGGCTTCACACAATATGCACGAGGATGCGCACCAAGCACGGTGACGCAAACTTCCGCAGCTATCCCTTCTGGCCCTGTCGCATTTACTGCTCCCATCACCACAGTCTTTCAACCACTTAAATGGACTAAAATTCAACGTGAATCTGAATCAAAAACTGGCGTTGCGGAAGTCCGTGTAGAGATTGGACGACGTTTTGCTGACACAGAAGATCATCATTTTGGAATAGATCTTCAATTTGCAATACCAACTGGCCCACGTAAAACATCGTGCCTCCTCTTTGGTCCTCAAGTTGGTAATGGTCATCATTGGGAACTTGGCGCTGGCGTACACGGACATTGGAACTTCTGGAAAAATGAAGATGAGTCTGCCGTGGCAGGTTTCTATATTGATGCAAATATCACCCATATGTTCAACTCCCATGAGATCCGCACCTTTGATCTAAAAAATCGTCCCTTGAGCCGCTACATGACAGCAATGCGATTCACTCCAGCAGTGATTACCCCAATGGCCAATGGATCCTTCCCAAACTATCAATTTGCTTATAGATTTGCACCAGCTGAATTTGCACCTGTTGCCAATCTAACAACACTGAATGTGAATGTGAGCGCCAGTATCCAAGCAGATGTTGTTGCTATGATAAATTACACAAAAAACAACTGGAGCTTCGATCTTGGCTACAATTTCTGGGGACGCAGCTGCGAAAATATCGATTGCAGAACAATCTGTTGTCCAGATCTAGGTTCACTATGTGATCCATCACAAGAAAATCGTTGGGCTCTCAAAGGCGATTCACGCGTCTATGGTTATAATGGCGGAGGAGCGCAGGGCCTATCTGCAACACAACACTGCGCAACTATTCACCAAGGTAACAACCAAGTTGCTCTTGATTTTAGCGCAACTGATATAAACCGTAACGTTGACAATCCAGGATTGACTACTGTTGCGAATGGTGGCGGCTTTGTGATAAATCAATCATTCCAGCCAATTCTTCTTGAATGTGATGACATCGACATTATCGGCACACGCGGCATCTCAAACAAAGTCTTCGCACACTTAAGCCATACTAGAGATTATGATACATGGCGCTTACATTATGGTGTTGGTGGATCAGCAGAATTTGGCCTCACTGATGATTGCTGCAACGATGATTTGAATTGTGATGAGGATACTGCTTGCAACTCATGTATCAATTGTGCCGTATCACAATGGAGTGTTTGGGGTAAAGTCGGCATAGATTTTAACTAATAAAAGTATTAACTTACTCATTGTTAGAACCCGACCAATTGGTCGGGTTTTTTTATCAATTTTATACTAGGAAGGTTGTAATACATAAAACCGATAATATAGAATTAACCCAAGATTAGAATATTTCATTCAAAAAAAGGAGATTACATGAAGAGTCTTATTAAAAAAAATTCACTATTTATGGCACTCTGCATTGCCACCTCTGTGCAAGCAGCCGATTGTCCACCCTCCAATGAATGCACCGTAGTACCGATGATCAGCATTCGTTCTCAAGGAAGAGATCGTGTGCATCAAATGGTAGAATCTGTTGGTCACGTGCACCGCCCAAATGAAGAACAATGGTATAGCAGCCTTTCTGCAATGTTAGTTTATGAAAAATCATTCCGCCCAAACAAAATCACCGAATGCTTTTTTGGATCCGCTCTTGGATGCGAAAGAGGATGCGAAGATAAATTTATTAAAATTCAAGGCTCGTCATTCTTAGGTGATGATCGCGATCCAAAAGCACTTCTTGCTGATTATTTCTATCTGCCTACCGATTTTGAAAGTAATGTATCTTTCCAGCCACGCATCCGCACCATCATGGCTGATTTTGATTATTATTGTGATTTGTCTGGCTATTATAGCGGCTTATATTTTCGTGTGCATGGACCAATCGTACACACACGCTGGAAAATGGGCATCTGCGAAAATATAATCGCAACAGGAACATTCAGCAGCCCTGCTGGTTATTTTGCCCCAGGTGGCTTAACGCGCAATCAACTTCTGCAAGGTTTCACACAATATGCACAAGGATGTGCACCAAACACAGTAACACAAACTTTCGCTGATTTGCCTTTTGGCCTTAACCTATTTGCGAATCCCATCACCACAGTCTTTCAACCACTCAGATGGACAAAAATTCAACGTGAATCTGAATCAAAAACCGGCGTTGCGGAAATACGTGTAGAAATTGGACGACGTTTTGCTGACACAGAAGATCATCATTTTGGAATAGATCTTCAATTTGCAATACCAACTGGTCCACGTAAAACATCATGCCTCCTCTTTGGTCCTCAAATTGGTAACGGTCATCATTTTGAGCTTGGTGCTGGTGTACACGGACATTGGAATTTCTGGAAAAATGAAGATGAGTCTGCCGTCGCTGGTTTCTATGTTGATGCAAATCTCACTCATATGTTCAGTGCCCACCAGATTCGCACGTTCGATTTAAAAAATCGTCCTTTGAGCCGCTACATGACTGCTATGCGATTTACCCCTGCAGCGAGCACTGAAATGGTCAATGATTCCCTCCCAAACTATCAATTTGCTTATATCTTTGCGCCAGCTGAATTTGCACCTGTTGCCAATCTAACAACACTGAATGTGAATGTGAGCGCTACTATCCAAGCAGATGTTGTTGCTATGTTAAATTACACAAAAAATAATTGGAGCTTTGATCTTGGCTACAATTTCTGGGGACGCAGTTGCGAAAAAATAGATTGCAGAACTACCTGTTGCCCAAATTTAGGTTCACTCTGTGATCCATTACAAAAAAATCGTTGGGCTCTCAAAGGTGATGCTCGCGTCTATGGTTTTGGTGAAGGAGGAGCGCAAGGCTTATCTGCCACAGAACACTGTGCAACTATTCACCAAGGAACCAACCGAGTTGCTCTTGATTTTAGCGCAACTGATGTAAACAGTAACGTTGACAATCCAGGGTTGACTAACCTTTTAAGCGGTGGCCTCTTTCAGATAAATCAATCATTCCAGCCAATTCTTCTTGACTGCAATGACATCGACATTGTCGGCACACGTGGCATTTCAAACAAAGTATTCACCCATGTAAGTCATACCAGAGATTATGATACCTGGCGCTTACATTATGGTATTGGTGCATCAGCAGAGTTTGGCCTCACTGATGATTGCTGCAACGATGATTTGAATTGCGATGATGATACTGCATGCGACTCATGTATCAATTGTGCCGTATCACAATGGAGTGTTTGGGGCAAAGTCGGCATAGATTTTAACTAATAAAAGTGTTGTAACTTGCACATTTTTAGAGCTCGGCCAATCGGTCGAGCTTTTTTTTGGTATTGATTCAGCGCAGAATTGTACTATGCTCTTGGTAGGCAACATCATTTGTTTCATAAAAAAGGATTCCAAATGAAGCACATAAAATTTCTCAGCATCATTACAATGTTCACATCTTTGAGCACACTCGCAGCTCCACCAATACCGCAATATTCGATTCGTTCACAAAGTTTTAATACCGCACGACATGTTGTCGGCACGCTCAATGATATTCACAAGTTTGATCAAGAAAAGGTGTACGGTCTTTTGACAATTACTCCTGAATATTCACGATCATTTAATCCCAAAAATATAGTCGAGTGTTTATTTGGAAGCACCATCGCAAATAATTGTAGCACTGTAGCTATTTCTGGTAGCCAAGTAACAAACCGTGGAGCTAATGATTGGCTTGCTGATTATTTTTATTTACCAACTGATTTTCAAAGCACCGTTAAATTCAAACCCGTTATCGATCATTTTCTTGTCGATTTGAATTGGTACATCGGACTTGACGAATGGGTTTATGGATTATATTTCGTTATCTACACACCACTTACCCACACTCGATGGGATTTGCATTTGGATGAAACAATTGGTGAGTATGGCACAGCGCAATATCCGGCGGGTTATTTTGGACCGGCTACGACAGCAGCTAATTTTAGCACCTTCACTCAATATGCAAGCGGAACGCAACCAACTGTAATTCGCCAAACAGTCGCTGGAAGAAATGTAACTGTCGCATTGCAAGGACTCAATCATGCAAAAATGAGTTGCAACCATCGAGTGACTACTCGCTTTGCCGATCTTCGAGCAGAACTTGGTTGGGATATACTGCAAGAAGATGATTGGCATTTTGGTCTGAAAGCTGATGTTGCCGCTCCAATCGGCACACGGCCAAATGGCGATTATTTATTTGAACCAATCGCTGGTAATGGTCATCATTGGGAATTTGGTGCTGGCATAACTGCACATGTTGATTTTTGGCAATCAGAAGATCGAAACACACGCGCTACTTTTTATTTTGATGGAATCGTTACCCACATGTTTGGTGGTAGACAACGACGTACTTTTGATTTAACAAACAGACCATTCAGTCGTTACATGCTTGCCATTCGTCTGAAAGATACAATCGATGATAACTTACAAGGAAATGGCATCACACCAAGCGCACAATTTGATAATGAAATTGCACCTGTTGCAAATTTGACCAATATAAATGTCAGTGTAAGCATTCCTGTGCAAACGGATATATTGGCTATGTTCAATCTAACGGTGCATGGCTGGAGCTGGGATATCGGTTATGAGTTCTGGGCACGAAGCTGCGAAGATATAACGTTAAAATGTAATTTCGGTAATATACTGCAAACACAAAGCTGGGCACTTAAAGGCGATGCTCGCATGTTTGGATTCATAGCAGCCAATGCAGTTTCAGTGCTTCCCGTAAATACCCCTATTGCCCTTTCTGCTACCCAAAGCCAAGCAACTATTCATGCCGGCCTTAATGGCGTAAATACCGTGAATGCCAATATCGACAATCCACAATTGGCAACTGGCGACACCAACAATGTGCAACTTAAAAATAATGTTGGCATCTTGATCGCAACACCAAACACGCAAATCAACACCTCGATCGAGCCGGTTCTACTGACAATCAATGATGTTAACCCATGTGATTCGCGCACAAGCGGCATGACAAGTAAAGTGTTCTCGCACTTACATTATTCATGGTTGCATCGCACAGACTGGGTGCCATCGCTCGGCATTGGTGGCCAAGCAGAATTTTCTCACCAAAATAGTGGTGATTGCAACGACTCAACAAAAAATGAATGTCCGCGTTGTGCAGTGTCAAATTGGGCATTGTGGGTTAAATTTGGCATAGCTTTTGAATAATACTGTTGTCTAAATTCTCCCCATCGTTGTATGATGTAGGCACACTTACAACCGATGGGGAGTGTTCTATGAAGCCACGTCATCTCATCATTTTACTTGTATCAGCGATTCTGACCGCACAATCAGTGCTCGCGCAACCAATACAAGGAAAGTCATTTTTCTTACCACGTTCGCAAGGTACAAATGCCGCGCTAGATATTTCCGGTGTTCATCCACTGTTGCACCGGTTTAATCAAAAATCTTCCTATGGCGTTGTTGCAGCGAGTCCATTTGTTGCTAAGTCAGTCCGTGCAAATCGTATCGCTGAGGCCTTCTTTGGCACCGATGTGTTGACTATCTCTGGTAGCCAGGTGAGCAATCGCGGAGAACAAGATTTCTTGGCAGATTATTTTGGACTATCTCCTGCTTTTGCAAGCACCGTGTTTGTCGATCCGAGCATCACAAGCTTTCAAGTGGCATTCAATGGGTATTATCATTTCGATAAATGGGTTCCGGGATTATATACCTATCTCAAATTCCCAGTCGTATACACGAAATGGGATTTAAATCTTTCTGAAGAAATAACCGATAATGGCATCACCGTTCCCTATCCACCAAACTACATGGATGAAAATGCGGTGTATGCACCAGCCACATCTTTCATTCAAGCGCTCACTGGTCATCAGGTTTTTGGCGATTTGGCTGAGCCACTCGAATTTTCTAAAGTATGCGGCTCACAATCAAAAAAAGGCATCGCTGATTTTCAATGGATTGTAGGATACGATTTTATTCTGCGCGAGCACGGACATGTGGGTGTTAACCTACGTATGATCGCTCCAACAGGATCAAAACCTGACGCAGAATTTATGTTTGAAGCAATTGTTGGTAACGGCAAGCATTGGGGATTCGGTGGCGGTTTCGATGGTCATGTTCTCTTGTGGGAAAGCAATGGTGATCGAGAATTCACTATGTGGACAAGCGCCACACTCTCTCATCTATTCAAATCAAAACAACAGCGCACTTTTGACTTACAATGTGATCGTTTTGGTAGCAGATTCATTTTGCTCAAAGAATTTGATGCAAATAAAAACTACACCGGCCGCATGTTCCCCGGACCAAATATATTGTCACTCCAAGCGCACGTGAGCGTTTCTATCGAGTTCGAATTCCTCCTGATGTTTGCCTACACACACAACGGCTTTGTATTTGATATTGGATACAACGGATGGCTACGCGGGAACGAACGCATCTGCCTAGCAGAAGGACTTCCAAGCAACACCTATGCACTCAAGGGTATTCAAAATGTTTCTGTAGCACCGGCTCTCTTGAGCAATGCAACGCAAAGTAACGCAACGCTCTTTGGTAATCCTTTTGCCGATCAAGCAGTGGTTGCAGATCCAAATCCACCACTCTTTATTAGCACCGCAATCATTGATACATCATCTGCAGAATCGCCGCTTGCCATCACACACAAAATATTTACGCACATTGGTTACATTTGGGACAAAGAGATATGCAGCCCGTTTGTTGGCATCGGTGGTCAGATAGAATTTGAAGGTATTAACACACGTGAAACGCGTCAGCCATTGAAGCCTAATTTATCACAATGGGGAATTTGGCTGCGTGGTGGAACTGGATTCTAGAATTAAATCTGTACAAAAGAAAATAAGATTGGGCGCTTTATAATAGCGCCCAATCTTATTTGTGTATAACTATTTTGTTCGCAAGCTATTCACGTAATCAACAACATCTTTCACGTTGTGCAACGTTTCAGCTTTTTCATCATCGATTTCGATACCAAACAACTCTTCAAGTTTCATAGTAATCTTCATTAAATCAAGAGAGTCGGCGCCAAGATCTCGCAACGTCGAGCTTTCTGTGATTTTGTTTGATTCTATTTTGAGTTCTTTTGCAACTAACGATACAACTTTTGCAAATGTATCTTCTCGTGTAAATGAAGCCATTCAGAAACCCTTACTTGCCTAATAATTTTTTTAAGTCATCAATATCAGACTGATTATTGATGGAAATAACTTTCTTCTCAGGATATCGCTCATGCGCCCATGTACTCAGCATCGAACCCGGACCAATTTCAATAATTAAATCATACGGTTCAAGCGCATCCATAACAAGCGGCCAACGTACTGGTTCTTGCCAATGCTTAGTAACCTGCTCTTTAATCATATCACCATCGGTGATATCCATACCATCGCGACTACTGATAAATGGGAGAGCGATATTTTTGAAATCAACTTTTTCTAAATACATTTTAAATTGAGACACAACGGGTTCAGCAAGTGGCGAATGCAGACCAACTTCAATGCCTGTATCATCAACAGATACGCCATCTATTTCAATTAATTTTTTTCGCAATAAATCTATAGCGGCAGCATGCCCAACAACCGTATTCTCTTGAGGTGTTTGGTATAATGCGATGAATGCCTGCGCGTCCTTAGTTCCTACTTTTTTGCACAAGGCTTCCAATTTACGGGCATCCAATCCACTCACACGCATTGCAGCAATATCTACATCTTGCAACATAGCTTCAAAGAACGTGGTATATTTCACCAACAAATAAAGCCCGTCTGGAAAACTAATAGCACCCGCAGCATAAAGCGCCGCATACTCACCTTGATTGTAACCAGCCACTGCATCAGGCATTATGCCCGCTTCCTTGAGGAGTGCAAAAAGAGAACAACTGACTAAAAACAAAGATGGATACGCATGCTCCATCTTGCCAAGCTCAACGTCTGAAGATGCAAAACATAATTTTACAAAATTGATATCGAGACAATGGGATGCTTCTTCAAAATATTCTTGCATGATGCGATTGTGATCATACAAATCCTTGCCCATCCCAACAAATTGGCTTCCATAACCAGGAAACAAAAAAACGCTTCTCATGTTATTTGGCCTCTCTCTTTTGTGACAGATATTGCCACTATTGTATTGTAATTTGACTGAGTAACAACTTAATTCGTCGTGCCGCCTCAGTTCTTCCCACTACTGACAACAAGCCAAACACTCCCGGCCCATCGCTATTTCCAATCAATGCGATGCGCAACGGTTGCGCAATGGCAACAAGTTTGATTCCCAATTTTTTGCTTAATTCTTTTAATGTTGCTTGGACCACATCAGCATCAAATGAAGGTAATGCCTCAAATGCTGTTATGACTTCTTTTAAATGGTCCCCTGTTTGTGCAGTCACCCATTGTTCCATATCATGCTGATTAAAATCTTTTGGTCCATCGTGGAGCACGCACAATTTTGCTACCATATCTGCCAACGTGGCAACACGATCTTTATATAGATCAACAGCAGCATAAACCTGCGTAGCCGTCCACCCTTTCAATTGCCCCGCCAAGAGAGGATCAATATCACGCACCATGAGTTGGAACAGGCGTTCTGGAGAGGTCTGCTTAATGTACGTGCTGTTCACCCAATTTAATTTTTCGGGATCGAACACTGCACTTTTTTTGTTAACCGCATCGAGAGAAAATAAAGTAATCAATTCTTCTTTGGTAAAAATTTCTTGATCACCATGCGCCCAACCTAAACGAACTAAATAGTTACACAAGGCTTCTGGTAGGTATCCGTTATGTTTGTAATCGAGTACCGAAGTTGCTGCATCGCGCTTGCTCAAACGTTGGCCACTCTGCCCAAGCACCATCGGTAAGTGTGCAAAAAATGGAATATTATAACCAAACGCTCGATACAATAAAATTTGTTTGGGAGTATTGGAAATGTGGTCTTCGCCACGAATAATATGGGAAATGCGCGAATCGGCATCATCGGCAACCACAACAAAATTATACATCGGATAGCCATCAGAACGAGCGATAATAAAATCATCTAGTTGATCACGATCAACAGTGATAGTTCCGCGAATTAAATCATCAAACTTTATTTCACGGACATCATCGGGAATTGAAAATCGTACAGCTGCTGGCTGCCCACTGCCCACACGGCTTTGATCAACACGGCAACGGCCATCATATTTCACAAATGCCGGATCATGCCCCGCAGCCGCCCATCGTTGCTCAACTTCTTCCTGAGAGCAAAAACAATAATATGCTTTGCCTTCGAGCAACAGTTGTGCAATCAATTTTTGATGTTCAGCAAGACGATGCGATTGGATAACCAATGGTTCATCAAAATCAATGCCTGCCCATGAAAGGGATGATAATATTGAATCAGTGTATTCTTCTTTTGAGCGCTCAATATCTGTATCTTCTATGCGCAATAAGAAACTGCCGCCATGATGTCGCGCAAACAGCCAATTGAAAATGGCAGCCCGGAGCCCACCAATGTGTAAATGCCCTGTGGGCGACGGTGCAAAGCGAACACGAATAGAAGATTTATGGCTCGGGCTCATTCCAATGTTCCTACGCTATTTTAGCCAGCAATGCTGTCTAATAGGGAAGCTGCTTGAGCTGCCCAAGGTGATGCTGCAATTTTTTCAGCTTTTTGAGACTCAACGAGCTCTGTCCAGATTTTTTTAGCATCATCCACACGATCATGTGTCCAGTAATAACGCCCGAGATAGAACTGAGCAAGATCAGCCTGAAGGTTAGTCGCATCGTGGGCAATGGCTTCCAATTCTTTCAAGCCACGTTCTTGAGACACAACATCATTCATATCCAAAAGCATCAATGCACGTTTTGTTTTATACATATTAAGGAAAGGAGAACCGGATAGGTTTTTAATAGCATCATCCAAAATAGTAATAGCCTCTTGCTGATTACCCGCATTGAAAAGAGCTGACGCCTGATAGAACAAAAAGTATGGTGCTAGATAAGATGATTTATTTTGATCGTAGCCCACTCGGAAAAGTGAACCCGCCTGCTGCCAAGCAAACGGCGTATCTGCCTGTTTTGCCTGCGCAAATTCGGCCAAATAATAGCCAAGTTGCTTTTGTGCTGCCCGCTCTCGATAGCCGACATACCAGCGATGCCCAAAGAAAGAAAAAAGCGCAAGTATGGAAAAACCAAAGGCTATTCCGACTTGCTTACTATATTTAAAATTATCTTCACGATCTAAAAGAGCATCCCACCATGAAAGGACAGTTGATTTTAGTGAGTGTGTTACTTGATCAAATGACATAGTCTAACTCCAGTAAAATTGGCGACCCGCCGATGCATACTCTACTTATGGTAATACGGATGAAAAACTACCATAGTTAAACAAAAAGATAAAGAAAAAACCGGTCTGCGAACTACTGACGCAAACCGGTTTTTTTACTTTTTATTCTGTCGAAAATTATTCTCGACCAGCTTCTGGTGCTGCCGCTTCAACGCGCGCTTGTTTTGTTGCGCGTGTTTGTTCACGACCAGCTGTACGCTCATCTTTAGTTCTAAGAACCTTTACACCTTTGTAGAAGCCACACCCACTGCATGCAGCGTGAGTTTGTAATGGAGCTTCACAATTACGGCATGAAGCAACTGTTTGTTCTTTCATGCCCTTGTTGGCAAATCGCGAATCACGACGCGCCCGGGAGCGCTTACGCTTTGGTACTGGCATCGAAACACCCTCAAATCTTGATATAAACGAGCAATTCTATTTCAGTCTTAATTTTCCAGCTTCAGGCCGGACCCTATTAAATATAGCCTATTTCAGCCCGTATGGCAACGTGCGATCGAGTAAAAATGCAATAGCAAAAAGGACGCCACTCATGAGGGCTATAGCTCCTGCTATTGATACATCTGCCCACTGGGCAAAAGCATAGCCACTCAGTGCTGCCACCACCCCTGTCAGGCCACTAATAACCAAGACTGGTAATAATCGATCCGAAATCAACCGGGCTGTTGCTGCAGGCACTATCATCAGGGCAACAACCACTATGGCTCCCACCGCATCAAAGGCCCCCACAGTGGTAATGCTTGCAATAAACATTAGACCGTAATACACCGCCAAGGGGCGATACCCTATAACTCGTGCAAACTCATAATCGAAGGTAATCAACTTGAGCTCTTTATAAAAAAGGAACACAAACGATAGGTTCAGCAGTACGATTACCCCCATCAACCAAAGAGCCATTGGACCATAATTAATGCCATCAATAATCACACTGTTAAAGGGAGCAAATGCAAGCTCTCCAAGCAAAACCATATCTATATCCAGATGAACATTTCGGGCAAATTGGCTTATCAAAATAACCCCCACTGAGAAAAAAAGGGGAAACACGATGCCAATGGCCGCATCTTTGCGCAAACAACGAGTATAGATAATCATTTCTGTACAAACGACGGTGGCAACCCCCGCAAGGGCCGCCCCAAAAATTAGCAGCGGAGAATCAAGCTGGTGCACCAAAAAGAACATCAGGACTATTCCTGGCAAAATGGCATGGCTAATGGCATCGCTCATTAAAGATACCCCTCGTAAAACGAGAAAGGTTCCTGGAATAGCACAGGCAAATGCGGTAAGCGAAGCTATTAATAAAATGTAGATAGTAATGCTATTCACGCGCGCACTCGATTCCAGAGTATGCCGCGATGTGGCGCACACAATAATGAAAAAATAACGATAGCACTCAGCGCTATAACCACAGCCGGCCCTGTTGGAATTCGATTCAGAAGGCTACTGACAATGCAACCAGAAACACCGGCACAGACCCCAAAAAATGCCGAGAGGATTGCCATCACTCGCAACGAGGAGGTCCACTGGCGAGCCGCTGCCGCAGGTGCCACAATCATGCTGCTCATCAATACGACACCCACCGTTTGCAACCCAATAGCAATAGCACAAATAAGCAAGCCAATTAATAACTGCTCTATCCGCTGGACATTAAAACCACTCGTTTTTGCAAAAAGTGGATCAAAGGTCGCAAGTAGCAACTCTTTCCAAAATAACCAGACAACACACACAATAATGGCGGCAAATCCTGCCATAAGATAGACATCTGATCGCAATAGTGTTGATGCATCACCAAATAAAAATTTGTTCAAAATTGCTTGGTTAGCGATACTTTTTTTTTGAATGCACGTCATGAGCATTAATCCAACACCAAAAAACACCGCAAGCACCATTCCTAATGCTGCATCTTTTTTTATAACCGTATGGCGCGTGATATAGGGAATAAGCAGCGCACCGATGCACCCTGCAACGGCACCGCCACCCAAAAGCACCAACGGATTTTTGCTATGGGTCAACAAAAATGCACACGCAATTCCCGGCAACATGGCATGCGAAATGGCATCACCAAGCAAACTTTGATCGCGCAACAATGCAAAAACACCCAGCACGCCCGATGAAACACCAAGAATTGAAACGCCTAGTAACACGGTTATGAATGTGAAATTTGTAATCAACTCAATCACGACGAGTCTCATGAGTTCTGCGAACACGTGGATTTACAAAAAAATTACGATTGCCATAGGCTGCACAAATATATTCTGGCATTAGCACTTGTTTGATAGGTCCGCACACAATTGCCTTAACATTGAGCAAAAGGACCCAATCAAAATATTCATCCAATGTTTGCAGATCATGATGCACAACAACAATTGTTTTTCCCGCATCGCGCAATAGTTGCAACACAGAGATCATTGTTTTTTCTGTTGCCATATCCACGCCTGCAAATGGCTCGTCCATCAAATAGAGATCTGCTTCTTGCGCCAATGCTCGCGCTAAAAAGACTCGTTGCTGCTGGCCGCCAGAAAGCTGTCCGATGTGGCGATGTGCAAACTGCGTCATGCCAACTTGAGCCAACGCATACCACGCAACATCATGATCATGTTTTTTTGGCCGCACAATCCAACCCAAGTGCACATAGCGCCCCATCAACACTACATCAAATACTGTCACGGGGAAATCCCAATCGACACTCGCGCGCTGCGGCACATATGCAATTTTTTTTCGCACAACATCATACATTTCGCCAAGCAGACGCACCGATCCAGAACATGGCTTGAGCAATCCGATCATCGTTTTGAGTAACGTTGTTTTTCCGGCGCCATTAGGCCCCACAATGGCAAGCATAATGCCCGTTGGAGTCGTGCATGAAACATTATCAAGCACGAGACCATCTTTATAAGACACTGTCAGATTAGTAAGTGTAAGTGCACTTGTATTCATACTTAGCTCAATGCCTGCACAAGAGAATCAACATTACATTTCATCATGCCAATATAAGTTCCCGCAGGAGATGAAACATCACCGAGCGCATCAGAATATAATTCCGGCCCGATTGCAATATGCCAACCACGAGCAGCAACAGCATCCCGCACCGCCTGCACATTCCGCTCAGGAATTGAGGATTCTAAAAACATGGCACTAATTTTATTATTCACAATATAATCCACGAGCTGCCGCACATCCTGCACACTTATTTGCGCATCAGTGCTCATTCCCTGCAGCCCAACCACATGAAAACCGTATGTCTTACCAAAATAACCAAACGCATCATGCGCTGTGACAAGTATACGTTGTTTCTCAGAAATTTTTTTGATCGCTTCCAAAATATAGTAATGTAACGCCTCTAATTGCGCATCATAGGCAGCGGCATTATCAATATAATATTTCGCATGGATAGGATCTCGTTGCACGAGTACATCCCGAATACACGCAACCATATTACGCCACAATGGCACCGAGTGCCACACATGCGGATCAAACACATCATCAAAATCTGAAGCTAATATTTCATCTTTTTCTAATACATTCGCCAGCGCAATGCCACCAATAGTTTCGAGTATTGATGCCATACGCCCCTCTAAATGCAAGCCATTATATAGGACAACATCTGCCTGAGATATGCGATGAACATCACTTTCTTTTGCGCGATATAAATGGGGATCAACACCCGGACCCATCAATGCCTCAATGTGTATGTGTTCCGCTCCAATGATGGCAACGGCATCGGCAATCATGCTCGTTGTTGCAACCACCACAAGCTTTTGAGAAGCATTGTGCACGGTAATATGCGTTGCAAGAGCGCACAACGAAGCTGCCCCAATAATGAAAAGACACAAACTAAAAACAAATAATTTATTCATAGATTATTTTTATAGGAAAATAAGCAGGAAAAAACTGTTTGACTAGTCTACTATCGCTTGTAGCAGACAACAAGAAAGAAAGTCTCATGATCAGTGGTATAAATTAGATACGTCGCCACAAACCCGTGAAATCTTGTTCGAGCAACCCATTCATCTGCAGCGTGAATAATTCATCTTGCAGCTTTTGCATCTCTATGCCTGTTTGGACAACCAAATCATCAACCGAAATTGCCTGCACACATGCAGTAACAATGGATTGTTGTATTTCGTTTTGGCATACAATCGCAGGAATTATTTTTTGTTGCACATCCGAAGATATTTCTGCTGCAACGTGATTCGTTTGAACATCCTGTCCATACTCACTCAACACATCTCTAACATCGTGCACTAATTTTGCGCCTTCATGCACAAGCTTGTGGCATCCGGCACTCAGTGGATCTTTTATCGAACCAGGAACTGCAAAGACATCACGTCCTTGTTCAAGTGCAAATTGGGCAGTAATGCGTGCACCACTTTTTTCTGCCGCTTGCACCACAATGCATCCTCTCGAAAGCCCTGCAATAATGCGATTACGCGCCGGAAAGTTTCCCGGAATAGCATGCGTATCAAGAGAATATGAACTGACAATTGCACCACCAGATGCAAGCACATCATCAAACAACCGTATGTTTGAGCGTGGCTGTGGTTGTAATAATCCAGAACCAAGCACCACAACTGTTTTGCCTCCAGCGCGCACTGTAGCACGATGCGCCATGCTATCAATCCCAAGCGCACCACCGCTCACGATTGTCCAGTTATGCGCAACTAATTGCGGCACCAATGCATCAATTGCATCTTGCCCATACTGATTGGCATCACGAGAACCGACAACTGCCATACTTTGTTCGTCACCCAAATCTGCACCCTGCCAATAAAGAATAATTGGTGGCACATGAATATGTTTGAGCAATGCTGGATAATCATCATCCAAGACCGTTGCCCAGCGAACACGATGCCGTTCAATACTCTGCAATTCTGTTTCCAGTAGAGACATATCAGATAACCCCGCAACCAACTTTTGGGCAAGTTGCGCAGAAAAATCAAACGTATGGCACCAGGTGGAAACTGAGAGCTGATACATATCGGCCCATGCGAGGGTCGCCGGCTTTCGTTCAATTATTTTTTGAATGGTTGCCGCACCAATAGAATCTATAAGAGAGAGGTGGAGTAGGATATTTTTCATTATTTTTTAAATAAAAAGTTCCCCGGAGCTTTCATCACCGGGGAACATACTCTAATTTACTGCGTTAGCAGGTATTAAAACCGCGTGAACGGATCATCTTCTGAAGAAGAATCACTCATGCCAAATAAGGATTCCTGCTTTTCAGCTTCAGCATGATCATCCATCGAATCAAATTCAGTTTTTTCATCTGTGCTTTTTTCAGCTTGCGCAGATTCCACACGAATTTCTTCGATCTCTTCTACTTCTTGGCTTTGATCTGCGATGAGTTCAGCATCATCGAGTTCTGCCATTTGGTAGGATTCATCAACGGTACCATCTGCTTTCAATTTAGGTTTTGATGAACGATTTGAGCTCGGTGTTCCACCTTGTGGCGGATTATTCGTACCCAAATCATTCGAATCATTCGAAGCATCACTTTCTTGCGATTCTTGGAATGAGAAAATATTTGAAAGCGTTTGGCCCTGATCAAGTCTGATCAAGCGCACACCTTTTGCCTGGCGTCCCATTGAACGGACTTCATTTGATGGCAAGCGAATAATTTTACCCGCATCATCAACAAGAAGAATATCTGAACCGGAACTGACAATCGCCAAACCAACAACTCTGCCATTGCGACCTTGAGTTGGAATAGTGCGAACACCAACCCCACCGCGATGTGCAAGGCGGAAATCTGTCACATGAACTTTTTTACCGTATCCGCGTTCAGTACCAAACAGAATGTCTGTCGCTTCATCGCAGATAACTTCCATGCCAACAACATAGTCATCTTTTTTCAAGCGAATACCAATAACACCGCTCGCCTGGCGTCCCATTGATCGGACTTCATCTTCTTTAAAGCGAATACCCTGTCCAACTGACGTTGCGATAATAACGGAGCAATTGCCATCACTAATGGCACAGAACACAAGTTCATCTTTTTCATCTTCACGCAATGTAATCGCGCGAATACCTGTCGATCTGATTTTTTCAAACGCAGAGGCTTCTGTTCGCTTAATGATCCCGTTTTTGCTCAGCATGATTACGAATTTATTTTCCATATCACGCGTACACAACAACTTGACCACTTGCTCGCCTGGTTGCAGCGGCAACAAGTTTACAATTGCGCGCCCTTTTGCAGTGCGTGTCGCTTCTGGAATTTCAAATACCGTTAGGCTATAAACACGGCCCAAGTTGGTAAAGAAGAGAAGGACATCATGATTTTTTGCAACAAACACATCTTGAATATAGTCATCACTGCCTTCAAGCGTTGCCATTCCCATCTTGCCTTTTCCACCACGATGCTGCACGCCATAAACAGTAAGAGGAACACGTTTTGTGTAGCCCTTCATAGTCAACGTTACAACCACATCTTCATCGGGAATTAAATCGGCTTCAGTGAGAATATCAATTGCACCCTCGATGCGCGTTCTGCGTGTATCACCGTAGGTTGCTTTAAGCTCTTCAAGCTCTTTGACAACTTCTTGTTTGAGCACTTCTTGATCATTAATGACGGAAAACAAATAGCTAATATGCTTTTTGATCTCTTCCATCTCTGCATGAATTTTTTCTTGTTCAAGATCAGTCAATCGCTGCAAGCGCATTTCAAGAATCGCTTTGCCCTGCTTTTCACTGAGCTTGAATCTCTCGTACAAGACTTCAATTGCTTCTTCAGCATGTTTTGCTTTTTTGATAAGTGATACCACTTCATCAATATTCTGCAACCCAATGATAAAGCCTTCTAACAAATGTTCACGCGCTCGCGCCCTATCAAGATCATAGACACTACGACGATATACCACTTGCTTGCGATGATATAAAAATTCATCGAGCATATGGCGCAGCGTGAAAATCATTGGACGATTATCGAGTAACGCAAGCATCAAGAAAGAAATCGATGTTTGCAATGGTGTGTGCTTATAAAGTTGATTGAGCACCACCTGAGGAATTTCACCCCGTTTTAAATCGATAACAAGGCGCATACCTTTTTTATTCGATTCATCTTTAATATTTGAAATACCATCAATAACTTTATCGCGAACCAAGTTGGCAATTTTCATTGCCAAATCAGCCTTGTTCACCTGGTATGGTAATTCAGTAATAATGAGAGAAGTTTTCTTGTTATCTTCTTCCACTTCAACCACACCACGAACAAGCACATTACCACGACCTGTTTTGTATGCTTTAATCACACCACCACGGCCGCAAATAATACCGCCCGTTGGAAAATCCGGTCCCGGTACAAGTGCAAAAAGTTTGTCTTCAGGTAACCCTGGATTGTCCAAAATTGCCAAGCAGGCATTGAGAACTTCAGTTAAGTTGTGAGGTGGAATTGCAGTGGCCATACCAACCGCGATACCAGACGTACCGTTGATCAAGAGGTGCGGTAGACGACTTGGCAAAACAACTGGCTCACTCGTGGTATCATCAAAGTTGGGCACAAAACGTACGGTTTCTTTTTCTATATCAGCAAGCAACTCTTGCGCAATTTTTGCCATGCGCACTTCGGTATAACGCATTGCCGCAGCATTGTCGCCATCCACCGAACCCCAGTTACCTTGCCCATCCAGCAGTGGATATCGCTTGGAAAAATCCTGAACCATGCCGACCATTGTGTTATACACAGCTTGGTCACCATGAGGATGATACTTACCAAGCACTTCACCGACTACACGCACCGATTTGCGATGCGGTTTTGTGTGATGAAATCCTAGCGTGTGCATCGTGTAGAGCACACGGCGATGTACTGGTTTTAGTCCATCACGCACATCGGGAATTGCACGACTGACAACCACCGACATGGCATAGTCTAAAAACGACCCCTTTAATTCTTCTTCGATCAAGACCGGTTTAATTGCAACCGCGCCTTTTTTTTCTTGTTCGCGTGCCGAATCCATAGTGACAAGTCCTTATCTGAGACCCAGGAGCATATGCCCACATCCGCTTTATATTACGGATAAAAACTATACCTATAAGAATACCCTGAATACAATAACATAACAAGGAAGAGCCCTATCAATGAGGAAAAAAGTAGGTTGTAAAAAAAAGAAATTGTTTCTAAACTTATGCGCGTTGTGTGGTATATCAAAAAATAAAATAAAGGATCACCATGACGAAACATCTACTGAGTGTATTGTCTCTTGGAGCATTATTATCACCATCAATCTATGCGAACAACGCTGATATGATGTTGGTAGGGTCAATTATTAATGGCAGCATTTCTGACGTTAATACAGCCCTTGATGAAGGCGGCCGCGTTGATGGTCGTTATTCAAACGGCAACACTGCATTGCACATTGCAGTCAATGCATTAGCAAACGATGCAGCACTCAAACCAAGCGGTTGCTGCGGCGGAGATAAAGACCTTCTTTTCCAACTTGGAACTGTAGCACTGACAACATTCATCGCCGCACGTTTGGGACAGTTCCCAATGGAACGAGGTCGTAACGGCGCCGTGACAAAGCTTAGTGCTCAATTCGATGAGCTTGGAAGCTTTTTCTTCCTTCCTAGTGGCGTAACGCTGCCATTGACTGGCGCACTCGCTGGTGGCTTTTTGTCATTGCCCGCATCTAAATGGGAAAATGTGCACAAAGCAATCGTTCCTGCTGGTCTTCTGACTCTCGGCCTGACATTCGCTAACATGCGCGACGGTAATGTAGAGCTACAAAATCACACAACAATGCTTGGTCTTGGTTTAGCAGGCGCACTCTTATTCCCTTATGCGCTTGGTATCGCAAAAGACTCAGTGAAACAAGTTGGCAATGTGGTAATCAAACCGGCCGTTGCTGGATGGAACTGCATCCGTAGCAGAAGCCGTTTGAATAACCGCGTTGAAATCATTGAAGCGCTTCTTGATCATCCAAACATAGATGCAAGTGTACGCAACGCTGATGGCAAAACAGCTGCTGACCTTGCTCATGATGCGCAAGCCGCTCTTTCAGACGATAGCCGTCAATTGCTTGAAACTATTGAGCACACCATCGCAGCACGTAGCTAAAACAACATAAGAACCACACAAACAAAAAAGGGCTGCTCACAAAGCAGCCCTTTTTGTTATCCAAAATTTACAAGTGATCGCCTCTTTCGTACACTGAGATATCATTGGCCAATTCCTTATTTCAGGTACTTTCTGTTTATGGATTTAAAAACAATCAATTTGGCAGACTATAGTCCAAATCGCATTAGAAACTTTTCTATCATCGCGCATATCGATCATGGTAAATCAACCCTTTCTGATCGCATGCTCGAGATCACCGGCACCATTTCTCATCGCGAAAAAAAAGAACAATTTTTAGATAAACTCCAAGTTGAGCGGGAACGCGGTATCACCGTCAAAGCCCAAACAGCCTCCATGTTCTACACTTACAAAGGCGTTAGCTATTTGCTCAACTTGATTGATACTCCGGGCCACGTGGATTTTAGTTACGAAGTTTCTCGATCGCTCTATGCATGCCAAGGCGCACTATTACTCGTTGATGCTGCTCAAGGCGTTCAAGCGCAAACGATGGCGAATTTTTTCCTTGCGTTCGAACAAGATCTCACTGTTATTCCCGTAATTAATAAAATTGATCTTCCTGCTGCCGATCCTGATCGAGTGGCACTGCAACTTGAAAAATTATTTGATTTTAAACCCGAAGATATGATCCGCGCATCTGCCAAAGCAGGAATTGGTATTACAGAAATTCTAGATGCGATTGTAACGGATATTCCGATTGCTCCTGGCGACGTTAACAAACCGTTGCGCGCAATGCTTTTTGATTCCTGGTTTGATGAATATCGCGGTGTGATCTGCTTGATCGCATTACATGACGGTGTCATCAAAAAAGGTGATTCAATAATGCTTGCTCACGAAGGCCTCAATTATGAAGTGCTTGAAGTTGGTCTAATGTACCCAGAACCAATGGCAACTGGCGCACTCTATCCAGGGCAAGTTGGCTTTCTCGTGACCGGGATGAAAAGTGTTCGCGAAGCGCGCATTGGCGACACGATATGTCACTCAAAACAAAATGTCGCTCCATTTCCCGGATTCAAAAAAGCAAAACCTATGGTTTTTGCTGGTATCTATCCAATGGATAGTGAAGAGTTCGAACCGTTGCGCGATGCAATTGAAAAACTAACGCTCAATGATGCAAGTGTTACCGTAGAAAAAAAATCTTCAGCTGCTCTTGGTCTCGGTTTTCGTTGTGGCTTTTTGGGTCTTCTGCACATGGATGTTTTTACCCAACGCCTGCAACAAGAATACAATCTTTCTGTCATTGCAACTGCACCAAGCGTTCTTTATCAAGTGAAACTACAGAATGGTGATTTGCTCAGCTTAGAAAATCCATCTGATTTTCCTGAGCCAAATCAAATCGCAGAAATTCTTGAACCAATTATTCGAGGCACTATAATAACGCCAACTGAATACCTTGGTAATATGATTTCTTTGTGTGAACAAAAACGTGGCGTGCAAAAAGATCTTTCCTACATAGATGAACAGCGCGTTATTCTCAAATATGAACTTCCACTCAATGAAGTTGCCACAGATTTTTATGATCAACTCAAATCACTCAGCTCTGGATATGCAAGCTTTGATTATGAAGAAGCAGAATATCAACCATCCGATTTGGTCAAGATGGATATTCTACTCAATGGCAAACCAGTTGATGCACTATCTTGCATTGTGCATAGAGAGAAATCTTATTTTGTAGGACGTGAATTTGCGGAGCGCCTCAAAGAAGCAATTCCGCGCCAACTGTATGAAGTAGTTATTCAAGCAGCAATCGGCGCAAAAATTATTGCTCGTGAACGTGTGGCTCCGTTAAGAAAAGACGTTACCGCAAAATGCTATGGTGGCGATATATCACGTAAGCGCAAATTGTTGGAAAAACAAAAAGCTGGTAAAAAGCGCATGAAACAAGTGGGCAGCGTTGAAGTTCCTCAAGAAGCCTTTTTGAGTCTCTTGAAAAAAGGGTAGCCTTTTTGTGCTACCCTAACACAAATGAGTTTTAAAAATCGTAAACTTGGGAAGAGGATCGACCCTATGGCAAGTCAGGAGAATAAGAACGCAATCTCACCAGCTTCGACTGAAAATACTATCTTTACCGGACACATTTATATTTTCCATGCATTTGATGTGGGTGATGATATCGGCTTGAGCAAGGTGCAGAAACTGCGCTCCATAAATAATTTGCCACTCAATCTGCCAAAATATTTTAAAAATTATCATGTTCCGCTCAATATCGAGTTGCCGCACCCGAATGATAGTGCACGTTGCACTGGCGTGAAAATATATAATTTTGGCGGGATGTCTCTCACCTACAAAATTCCATTCAAAGATTCACTCGAAAATTTGCGCAAAGAATTTTCTAATCTCTACGATCAATATCGTGAGCAAAGTTTTACCGATGCTCGATTGGTTTATAGCAGAATAGAAGGCAACATAAAAAAACCACACTTTTTTGTGACAAACGCAGCCTACATAGTCATCCAAGTTGATCCACAACCAGGCAAAATTGACGCGGCAACACTCAAAAGCGATTTTGGTGCTATCATCGCATCAACCCTGCGCTTTGAAACTCAAACATTATCTGAAGCACAAAAAAATGACATTCTCGAACCGGCACTTGGCTATTTCCGTGGCGATTTGATTGTCGTCGATATTGATGCTGCATTTGTATGCGATCCAGAGTATGAAGAAATTTTGGATCTCTTTGAATTTGCCAATATTCAATATTTAGAATTGCAATACTTCGATCGATTGTTAGATCAGCAACTCAATCGATTGTATGAAGATGAACGAAGATCATTACCACTCAAGAGCTATTTGCCTTTCGTGGAAACTGATGACAAAGTTCGTTATCTGAGTCGCCTGAAAGTTGATATTTCAGTTATCACTGAGCGACTTGAAAACAGTATCAAGCTTGCTGGTGAACCATACTTTACTGAGCTCTATGAACTGCTGATCAAAAAACTTGAACTGCGTGAATGGAAAACAAGCATCGATCGAAAATTGAATATTATCAGAGACGTGCAAGATATTTATCAACACCAAATTGATTCTATCAGAGAAGACATTCTAACTGTCCTGATTATCATTTTGATTTTTGTTGAGTTAATTGTTGGTGTCTTGCTGCATTACATGAAATAAACATAGAACGTAAAAAAAAGAGCCGCCTTTTTCAGGCGGCTCTTTTTTTATTTTGCGACACTCACTTTTGCCGGACGTAGGACAATGTCCCCCATCATGTATCCCTTTTCAAGGACAGCGACAATCTGACCAGACTTGTGATCTGGTGAATCCACTTGCATCAACGCTTCGTGAAACCGTGGATTGAATTCTGAGTAGCTATCCATTGGTCTAACATTGAACTGCTCAAGCAGCTTGGTTAGAAATCCATGGATCATACTAATACCATCAATCCAAGCCACGATCTCTTTTTGATCAGTCTGCGGCTTCTCTGCGATAGCGCGATCAAAGTTATCAACAACGGTCAAAAGCTCCGTGAATATTTTTGCTTGCGCGGCCTGGCTCCAACCCATTTGTTCTTTTTCCATGCGTTTGCGAAAGTTTTGCAAATCCGCATTCATCTGAACAAACTTGTCTTTCCACTCCTGCACTTGCAGCTGGCATTCAGCCAATTCATCTCTGGTTGCTTGCAATGGAACATCCTCAGGCGCGGCCTGAGCTTCCTGTTTTTTTACTTGTTCTTCAACACACATTTAAAAACCTCTTTCAAAATCATTCATGTTGCGCATTTCACGCTTTTTTAGTATACCATGTGGACGTAATACGGGAAAGCGCGGGCCTGCAGATCAATGCAGGAATTACCCTTTCCTTTTTGGCATAATTTTTCTATAAGTAGACAAGAAGCGCCAAATGGCAATAGCACCACACTTGTTGAAAAAAGGAACTGCTTTTATGAAGCACTTAACCTCCTGCTCAACCCCCTTTATGATCCGTGCGAGTATGCTCATTATTCTTGCACTCGGATCATATGCCAGGGCCTATGATAACGCCCACTTTTATCGGGCCACCAATTTCTTCTTCTTTGAACCTCGTTTTGCAAAACAAAATCTATCTTCTTTTGATGCCATGATTGGGCACGGAAGCACCCATCATTCCCGCCCTAAAAGCAAACCGTGCGGCGAGTGCTGTGATACCGCTCTGCTTGATATTTGTGGATTTCACAATATGCAGCAACTTGCGGTCGGTGTTCCAAACAAAGATCTGAGCAATCCACTCGACCTGCTCATCACACAGCTGGCACTCACTCCGGCTCGTGACCTTTTCGGGCAATACTCAATTTGCGGTAAATTCAGCATTACCGAGTTAACATTATCTTGGATGCACAATTTTACCGACAACTTTTTTGTGCATTTGATCCTGCCAGTTCGCCGCCTATCCATCGATTGCATAACATTCAGAGATTTGTCTCCAACGAGCGATCCGGCACCTAATATCAACACACCAATCTGGCAAGCATTTCAAACATCTTTTAATGCCATTCTCGCACGCTATGATCTATCTGTTGACCCATTTAAAAAAACGGGCATTGGCGATCTAACAGTGTTTGTTGGTTGGACGTATAATTTTCAGGACACAGAACTGCTTGATTTTATTGATACCACGGTACGTGTAGGGGTGATAGCACCAACGAGCAAAAAACAGAATGTTGACGAAGCATTTTCCCTTCCACTCGGCTACAATGGCCATACTGGCGGTGCTTTTTCTGCTGATATCGCGGTTGGCGCTTTTGAATGGCTCACATTCGGTGCACATCTTGAAGCAACAATTTTTAACAAAAAAAATCAGACAGTTCGCATGAAAACAGGCCTCTTTCAAAGCGGCTTGATCTATCTTGCCAAAGGCGAAGCACAAGTTGATCTAGGCAACCAACTCGTTGCAGCTGTCTATGCCAAAGCTGATCATGTCATTCGCGGTTTCTCTGCAACATTAGGCTATACCTATGCGCGACAAAGCAGCACAAAAGTTTCTCCGTGCGATTCGACAACATTCTGTCCAACAATTGTAAATAGTAATGACTGCCTTCTTGGCTGGAAAATGCATACACTCAACTTCTTCTTTGAATACGATTTTACCAGAGATGAAGATAAAATCGGCCCGCGACTTGGAGTATTTTACAATCGTCAATTTGCCGGCAAAAATGTGTTCAAAACAAACATGGCTGGTGCAACACTTGGCGTTGAATGTATGTGGGAATTTTAATTCCAATCAGGCTTGCATTAAACCTGTTTGAAAAAAGGATGAGTAATGAAATGGTATTCTAATGCCGCACTTTTTTTGTTAAGTGCTCCCTATTGCTATGGTGCAATGGTTGTTCAAGGAAATGACCCTGATGCACCCAAAGGTTTTCTAACTCCCGTTACCACTAAAGTGCTCGATTCTAAAACGGGCACAATGTATGTTGGCATCCAAGATAATGCTGCGCCTGATCAGTCAGGAACTTTTGCAGTTTCGCGAGCATACCGTCCTGACCCAACAATTGTAAATTCTTTTGCTGGCATTGCACTAGATAACCTAGCCGGTACTCCACCTGTTACGCTTACCAACCAAACAATTGAATTTTTGACCCTCGCGCAGGAGCCAAATGCCGCCTCCATCCTCGGCATTGTTACGCAAGACCCCACGAGCACCTTAGTGCAAGAATTTATCATAGCACTTCCAACTACCGGCGCGCTTCCTCTTGCAACAGCAAACCTCAACGACGCTTCCGGCATTAATGTAGCCGGTGGCATCATTGGATTGGCAGCCCGCTCGCATCATTTTCTAATAGCAGTACGTCCAAATACTGGTAATTTTGGTGACCCTAATGGTGGATTAGCCTTAGTTATACTCAATTTTAGTAGCACCGGAATATTTAATGCGCTCGACATTCTAGACGCCCCTACCGGCGCTCTTGGTAATCGCGCGCTAGAGTTGCAAGCCAATAGCCCCGTGCTCACTGGAGGCACTAATCCCGTCACCTTTTCAAGCACACCAGCTGATATAAATCGGATTAGTATATATTATGACGAAGTGTTTGATCGTTTCTATATTGGCACTCGTATTATTACAGGTACCACAGCAACCGATATTGGAAAAGCAGTTGCAACTGCGCGAGTGGACATCCCCTCAGGAGGTGAACTACTCCTTGAACCTATTGTTGCAAACGGTGCAATTTCTGGCGCAAATGAGATTGTAGTTGCCGAAGGTTCGAGTGTAAATTTGGGTATTCTAAAAGCACAGACATTGCATGCAAGTACTGGTCCAAGCTATTTGATCGTGAATGGCAGCCAAGGAACCACTGATATAGTCGGCAATTTAATTTTTGCAATGCCACTGGTGAACGATCCAACCAACCTACCGCTTAATGGGACATTGGCCAAATATAATGCCCCACTGGTGAATAATGTTTTTGTGACACCCGCAACTGCAGGTGGTGATTTATTAATCGCAACCGATAGTCCTGCGATGGTTGGTGCTGGACCAGCACCACTTGCTGCAAGCGATACTATTTCTGACATGGTTGTGGTGGGTGACACAGTCTATATTTCAATTGCCAAAGAACAATCTGCAACAAACGATACCGGTATTTGGTATTCCCAAGCAGAATTTGATGATACGGGAAAAATTTTACGTTGGACGCCATGGACAAAACGTGTTGTGCCAATCAACCTTTTTCCAAACAATCTGCTGCCCGGCAACGTGGTCAACAGCGGCGCGGTGAAATTTTTTGATATCGATGCAAAAACTGGCAACGTGTGGATTGTTGAAGCTGACACTGGACAAGTTGTCGGTATCACTTCATGGAGTACCGGATCAGATCCAAACCAGTTGATTGCACGCTTGTCTGCCGCACTAACTCAAGGATCCTATTCAGCGCTCGATCTTGATCAAGCAACTAATAATTTTTCTGGTAACACCAATTATCGCTATGCACTCTTTGGTGGCGTCAACCAGGTTATATTTGCGCTTACTAGCCAACAAAATCCGGGAGAGACACGCCAAATAGTGACCACCGATTTTTCCGTTCCCCAAAATTTCTTGTCAACAAATTGTCTTGGCAATGTTTCAGCACTGGAATATGGGCGTAGACCAACCGGTACCGCTAACAATTATTTTTTTGCTGGCACAGAACAAGGCTTATTTGTATTTGCAAGTCCGCTGGGCGCCGGCTTTGATGTCAACACTCTCGCGCTGCTGACTGCTCCTCCCTTCAGCACTAATAGTTGGCAAAAAGCTGGCTATATTCCCGGCTCTGTGATTGATATCAAATCTTCTGGCAATGGAAACTTGTATGTACTCACGCTGGAATTGACTGGTGCGCCACTCAATCCATTTAAAAACACAATCTATAGCATTCCATTCACAACGAATATTTCCACTATGTTCGCCCCAGGAAATATCCGCACAATTGGCGTCACAGGTGTTGGTGCTTTTGCAAATGTTTCTGAATTCTTTGGCATGCAAATTGTAGCAACGGGAACTGGAGTAACTCCACAAAACACCGAGCAACTGATTCTTGCAACAAACCAAGGGTTGTTCCACTCGACTGCGGTGCAACCAACTGGCATAGCTGGTGCGGTAGATCAAACAACCGCTGTGTGGACTGTGTATCCTGGAACTGCAGGCACGTGCTTCTGGGGTGTTGCAGGAATGAACACACCAATTCGAAACACCGTGTGGCCATTTAGCGCACAAGATGAAAACAATATCAGATCATTTGATCGCGGCAGCATTCATCAACTAAGCGCCAATAGCAACGATGGGATCACACCGTTGTTTGGTGGATTTATTCCAGCGAATTTTAATGCCGAAAGTCCTGCGCCTCAATTTCAAACATTATATCCAATCAATGCATTTTGGTCTGATGGCGCCCGCCGATTTTTTGTGGCAAACCGTACTATCGATCCAGGCACACAAAATAAACTGTCTGTGGTGCCTTTTGATGTGGTAGCGTGGGATTGTGTGTCTCAAGGAATTTTAAATGATCCGACAACCACAGTACCAGAACACTTTTACTGGGTCGAACAAATTGGTGCGACGGGTTTCTTGCTTGCCGGGGGCGGAAAAGGCGTGATTGGTATCCAATAGATACGGTACCTTCAATACCTTGCTCATACGCTGTCTGACGCTATTCAATACTGGCCGCGCACTTTCTATGCGGCCAGTTCCATCTTTCTCAAGCGCTTCTTGATAAACGTCATCAAGCGCAAAAACTATACGAACTAAATAACTAATGTGTTCCGCTTCAATAGGGCCGCGAGACTCTTCGGCCATACGTTTTAAGCACCAATCAAGATAGACCAAACGACCAACGGTTGTATCAATCACAAGTTGAGAATGATCAGGCAACATATCATCTTGCCCACGGCATAGCATATCGAGGTCTCCCCAAATCTGCATGCTAGTTTCAAGAGACTTTTGATACCAGGAAACGGGATACGGTTTTTCATTTTCAAAGGACAAAAAAGCTTCGTCATCCGACGCGAGAAAAAAACTCATTATAAAAAGACACCTGCCAAGCAGCAGTAACGAAACCTTTTTCATAAGACTCTCCAGCCAGGAGCTGTAGCACACAATGTGCGATACAAAACTTCTAGCTCTACTTTAAGTCTCGCAACTATAGCTCTGATTTGTCAATGGATTAGGGTTGTATAGAAAAATCCCGCCACTTTTAATGACGGGACTCATAAATCAAAAACGAATAAAATTTGACCTTAGAACGGAAGGTCATCTTCGAACGGAGGTTGATCCTTGAAACTAATCTCGCTTCCCGCTGTGCCTTGTTTTGCCTGCTTGCCTGCTGCTTCTACCGCTGGGGCTGGCTTGGCTTTCTTCTTGTTCTTAATTTGTTCAATCTGATCAAGCAGTTCTTGTTCAGCTTCATTTTGGGCAACCACTGGTTCAAAGTCCGCATCTTCAGAGCGGGTTGCTCCAGACATCACCGCATCATCAGCCGGTGCATTGCTTCCGAGGAACACCACACGATCTGCAACCACAGAATGTTTGCTGCGTGAGTTACCATTTGGATCTTCCCAACTATCAAACTTCAAACGGCCTTCAATCAAAACGCCACGCCCTTTTTGCAAATATTGGCGACAGCTTTCAGCTTGTGCTCCCCACACATCGATATCGATGTAGCACACTTCCTGAACCATTTGACCTGATTGACGATTTTTAAATTGGCGATTGGTTGCGATGCCTAATTTGCACACACCCTGGCCAGATGCCAACTGTTTGTATTCTGGGTCGCGGGTCAAATTGCCTACGAGCACAATGCGATTATAACTTGCCATGGAACCATTCCTCATGAAAATTCGAAAATATAATTTGTGGTATCTGAGCATAGCACAAAACAATATATTGCTAAATTATGCTGGATCTGCGGTCTTATGCCACTCTTTGTATTCACGATACATTTTTTTCAAAAAGACGCGCTTACCATCTATTGAATCAGCAATTTCCGCCCTGCGTAAATATTTCAGCAACGCTTTGCGATGCTCAGGAGAAACATTTTTTGCTTCTTTGCCAATACGCGTTAAGTAGTAAAATAATTTTCCAACTTGCACGTCTGCCATATCTTCAGTACCGTCCAAGAACTTGCAATCATCCATCAAATCGCGCGCACCAAGAATTGCATCTTTGATCGGCGTATCATCATATGGTCGCGGTAGTAGTAGATTGCCGCCTTTTTTAATGGCTTCATAACCACCCCACACAAGAAAGCCTGCAGGCACCAGTGCTATTGAAGCAATAGTTAGTTTATTCTGCGTCATCATCACTTCTGATTGTTTCATGAAAACAACAATCACTTCTTCGATTGCTCCAATACTTTCCGCCAGACCATCAATAACATTGCCTCCACGAAAGGCAGTCACATCTTTGATAAGCCGAACAATCGGAGCAAGCTGGCCAACTAATTCCGGCAATTGTGTTGCGGATGCTTTCGGGAAATTATCCAACAAATGATCGAGTGCTTTATTGAGAGTGTCCCCAGAGAGTGTACGCGATGCCTCTACAATATCATTATCACTTAATGGAAACGGTGGAAAATCAACGGCGAAGGTAAATTTCCCTGCTTTTGGCGCATCGTTATATGTTTTAAGTGCCATCAAGGTATTAGCAAATTTTTGCTGCAACTCTTCCGAAACCACTTTTTGCCCATCAGGAATATTGGCCTTAACTCGCTCTATTCCTGCGCGCAAGTGTCTCGCTTGTTCTTCGACAAAATCCGCTTTTATATCGCCACCCTTGTCCCAGAAACCAAGAGCATCACCAATTTTTTCAAACGGCCCTTTGAGATAATTATTGTAACTATCTGTTGCCGCTAGTTTTGCCCGCTCTGTCAATTCATTTATTTTTCCTGGATTTTTGTGCAAATACCATACCGTTGCTCCAATTGCGGTCGCTGCAGCGGTATATGACATCCAATGACGCACCAGATGATTTGGTTTTTTTGCACGATCAATAACACCATCAATGGTATCCTTGTGAGCAATAAGCGCTGGCGCCACATCACGCGCAGCATTGATTAATGATCCATATGCCCCTGTATCGGCTTGCAAAAGTGATGGCCGACCACACATTGATTGCACAGTACGAACCACACGCACTGCCCACACATATGGCGCTCCTGATGGACCACCATCTAGATCTTCATCATTAAATCCACGACATGCTGAGATGAGTTGCCCCAACACACGAAAATGTTCACGCCGCGCTCCTTCAAGCAGGCGTATGTGCTGATTAATTTCTTGTCTTTGCGTGTTGCGTGAAAACCATTTGATCGGAGATTTGTGTAAGAAATAGTAGAGCTGATGCCCTTCTTGATAACGCCAGTAGGCAATATGTTCCTGGAGTGAATCAAGAACATTTAATAATTTTTTGCGTGCATGATGACACAAACCCGCAGATATCTTTACCGCTAGAACAGATCGAATTGGCTGCAAACGAGACGAGACAACAGCTTTATCACTATTGAGTTCTAGTCGATCAAGAACTTGTGAAAGCTCAGAAATAGATCTGGCCAAAGCGTCAAGCGGCATTTGAGGTGTAATACGTTCCACACGATTGAGTACCCAAGTACCAACATGTTTCACCTCTTTCTGATCTTCTCCTGGTTTCCATTGATCAAATTCGGTATGCACCCGGCGAACATAGGTATCAACTTTTTGCTGAAAACTTCGTTCATCAAAATGCTTATCTGATAAGCGGCTTGCAGATCCAACAACCTGCTCATTTTTGTTAGGCATTGCCCCGGCGCTCAAAGGCGCCCCAAGCAAGCTCAGAATGACCGGCATTAAAAATAATGGATTCATGCTCTATAACTCCGTTAAGGCGGCCTTAAAAGATAAAGTGCCGCATTAGATTACCCACCAAGCGTACCACGAAGCAAGAAATAGAGGAAAAGCCCTCAATAATGAGGAATTATATCCGTTTTAGATAGGCTGAAATTTCATTAGCCTTTTTCTGCAATGCTTCAATCTCGTGAGTGAGACTTGTGATATGGGCATGCACATGGGCAAGCTGCTCTTTGTTAGCACGCTCAAGTCGCGCATCTTTGTCTCCCTCGACAAACTGACGAACATCGAGCAACAACTCTTGAAGCATGCCATTAAGCGTTCCCATCAGCGCACAGATGCTTTCAGCGCCATCAGCACAGGCAGTGCAGCAGCGGTCCTGCAACTTTTTGGGGGACGTGCTGCGTTTTGGTTTTTCCACCACAAAGCTTTCTGCCACCAAAAAACAAACCGGAACCATCAGAGCAACTATTAAAAAAAGATATTTTTTCACGACAGTTTCCTTTCTAAGATGAACGCAGCGCATTTCGTGCGTACTGCAACAACGATGCAATAATCATGAATAATAAAACACCAAGCATAGTGTAGTAGGTTTTAATGGGCACCCAACGGAAAAAATAACAGGCAAATAACCAAATAATAAAAGCAACTTGGACCACCATAGTTATCTTACCCAAAAGCGTGGGACGCACCTCAATATGCCCTCGAATTGCCAACAAAAGCACGGCGCCACCAATTTGCAAAACTTCTTTAGCAAGCACGAGCAGAACAAACCAAAGCGGAATGGCAAAAAGCGGTGTGTCGACAAACGCGAGAGTGAAAAAAATGGAAAGCAAAAGAATTTTATCCGCAAGCGGATCGAGACAAGCGCCAAGAAATGTTTGTTCATCACGCAAGCGTGCGAGCGTGCCATCAACGGTGTCGCTCAATGCTGCTGCCAAAAAAAGAAAGAATGCGACACCCCAATAATCGGCAACCATTGCATAGATAATGATCGGTGCAAAAAAAACACGGAGCAAGGTAAAGAGTGTTGATAAGGTAACCCGTTTTTCACGAGCTGGTAAGTTTTTAAGAAATCTAAAACTCAGTTTAGTACGCATTATTCCGTCCAGTAGGTGAAAGATCTGCGTTACGTAATTACCCCGCCACCAAGGCACTGATCACCGTCATAGAGAACGGCAAACTGGCCTGGAGCAATTCCTTGATCACGTTCTTTAAGCGTAAGATTTGCTCGTGCAGGGCCATCAAAGGAGACTGCACAATCATTGAATGAAGCACCGTGGCGTAACTTAACACGAAGTGCCGTTCTTTCAGGAGGAACGCCAGTCAGCCAGTTACATGCAGACAAGGCCAGTTCATCACGCTTTTTGTCAGTTGAATAATAATTACGAGAAATGTAGACCTCATTTTTGTCGGCATCTTTCGCAATCACATACCACGGCCCTCCCGCAAGACCTAAGCCTTGTCGTTGGCCAATAGTATAGAACCAGAAACCTTTATGAATGCCCAGCACTGCCCTTGTCTCCCATTCAACCATCTTGCCATCTTGCTCACCAAGATATTCTTTGATGAAATCACGAAATTTGAGTTTCCCCAAAAAGCAGATTCCTTGGCTATCCTTGCGATGCTTGTTTGGCAAATCATACTGTTCGGCCAAAACACGTACCTGCTCCTTGCGCAAATGCCCGATAGGAAACAGAGCTCGCGCAAGTTGTTCTTGGCTCAGCTGGGAAAGAAAATAGGTTTGATCTTTGATTTCATCCGGCGCTTGGTGCAGTTCAAAAATGCCATTTTTCTCAAAAACTTGGGCATAATGACCGCTCGCAATCTTTTCAAAGCTTGCATCGATTTTATCCAAAAACATGCCGAACTTAATATGCTGATTGCAGAGAACATCTGGATTTGGAGTACGCCCTGCTTTGACTTCCTGAACCACATAAGAAACCACTCGTTCGTGATACTCTTTTTGCAGAGAAACAACTTCAAGTGGCACGCCAAGCTGCTCGCACACGCTTCGAACGTATGCAAGATCCTGCTCCCAGGGACAATTGCCGAGGAAAGAGAGCTCATCCTCAAGCCAAATTTTAAGATAAAAGGCGGTGACATCGTGCCCCTGCTGCTTTAAAAGAGCAAGCGCAACTGAACTATCAACCCCGCCTGAAACGAGTGCGGCTACTTTCATGTTCATTATTTTAGCATATTTTTGTTGTATCATCACGCATTTTCACTCACACAAGCGTGACAGGAAGGCTAGATTGTATTACCTTGAGTATCATGTGTACGCACAATAAGCGATAAAGCCGATACAGACGGATCTTTCATGAACATTCTTGAACAATTACAAAGCGCATTCAAAAAGCATCTAGCCGACAATTATGGCATCCCAAGTGATACCCCCGGCATAGGTGAATTGACCCTGAACGTTGACGAAAACAAACAGGATTTTGGCGACCTATCAAGCAATACTGCTATGATTCTGGCAAAACAACTTGGCAAAGCACCCCGCATTCTTGCCCAAGAAATTATCGAAACATTTCGCCATCCACTCATTGAAAAAATAGAAATAGCTGGCCCTGGGTTTATCAACATTTTTCTCACTCAGCCGGCATTCACTCAACTTGCCAATCTGCTGCATAACGAGCCAACAAGCTTTTTTATGCCATCACCTAACCATAAAAAACAATCGTTTTGTATCGAATTTGTCAGTGCCAATCCAACCGGACCTCTCCATTTTGGTCATGGACGTGGTGGCATTATCGGCGACGTACTTGGTAATATTTTGAAATTCCTCGGCCACAAAGTGGACAAAGAATTTTATATCAATGATGCTGGCGCTCAAATTGAAAAACTGGGCCGATCCTTCAAAGCTCGTTGCCAAGAAGCTGCTGATTTAGCATTTGAAATCCCTGAAGATGGCTACCATGGTGAATACCTGCTTGATCTTGCAAAAGAATGCATCAAGGAAAATGGTACCTCAATTTTAGACAAGCCAGACTCATTCTTTGCGCAATACGCTAAAACTGAACTGCTCGAACGCATCAAGCACACACTCGACACCTATGGAATCACCTTCGATGTCTGGTTCTCAGAAAAGAGCTTGCATGATAGTGGCGCTATCGAAAAGGCGATCAAAGGGTTGGAAAAAAGCGGATACCTCTATGAAAATGAGGGCGCAACCTGGTTCAAGTCCACTGCATTCGGTGATGACAAAGATCGCGTTGTATGCAGAGCCAATGGGGAATATACCTATGTGGCAGCAGACATCGCCTACATGAAAAATAAAATAGAGCGTGGGTACAATGCCCTTGTTTATGTGCTTGGTCACGATCATCATAGCTATGCAACTCGCTTGCAAGGGCTCTTTCAAGCACAAGGACTTGAACACGATAACACCCTCGCAACAATTTTGTATCAGCTGGTAAAAATCAAGCAAAGCGGTCAACAAGTTCGGATGTCCAAACGAGCGGGAAATATTATCACGCTCGAAGACGTAATCGAGGCAACTGGACGTGATGTTGCTCGCTTTTTCTATCTGAACAGAAAAGCAGATGCTCAGCATGAATTTGATCTCGATCTTGCTACCAAAAAAAGCGATGAAAATCCGGTCTATTACATTCAATATGCATATGTCCGCACTGGAAGTATTTTGAGTAAGGCCGCAGAGATCCCTGCACTTCAGGACATCACGGCCAATGATGCGGCTCAACTTGACCAAGAAGAACGTTTCTTGCTCAAGAAAATTGCATCTCTCAAAGAGTTATTGCAGGCAATTGGCACAAACCATCAAACCCATTTGCTCGCTCACTACACTCTCGAGCTTGCACAAATGTTTAGCCGCTACTATGCAAAACACCGGGTTATAGATGCGGAAAATCCAAGCCTAAGCCGAGGCCGTCTGTTGCTCACAAAAACTATGCGCGACACCCTGGCGCTCTGTCTTGACCTGCTTGGATTGAGCAAACCAGATCGCATGTAGAAAAAATCTTGGCGATTAAGTCATGGTTTTCGAGCAAATATCGCCTTGAAAATTGATTAAAAAGCCATTTATGGCACACTAAAAATATCCAAAGATTCACAAACGGATTCATCGGCTACCCATATTGGGTGCCTGGAACCACACGAGCTATTGAGCATTTAATAGGAGTACCATGGTAAAAATTGATAAAGCGTTAATACAGGAACTTCGCGATCGTACCGGCCTTGGCCTTATGGATTGTCGAAAAGCGCTTGAAGAAACGAACGGAAATATCGAGCTAGCGGTAGAAATTTTGCGCAAAAAAGGCGCTGCTGTCGCTGCAAAACGCGCGGATAAAGAAACCTCGCAAGGGACTGTATGCGCATACATCCACCCTGGATCGCAAATTGGCGTTATGGTGGAAATTAACTGCGAAACTGACTTTGTTGCACGCACTGCTGCGGTACAAGATTTTGCACGTGATTTGTGCTTGCACATCACTGCAATGAAACCATTGTATCTTGCACCAGAAAATGTGGATGAAAAGTTCCTTGAGCACGAAAAAAGCATTTTCAAAGAACAGCTTGCCAGCTCGGGTAAACCAGATAGCATTTTGAACAAAATTGTTGAAGGCAAAATAAACAAACTCTATTCAGATATTTGTTTGCTTAAACAAACATTTGTAAAAAATGATCAGTATACCGTTGAGCAAATGTTGCAAGACATTATCGCTAAAACTGGCGAAAGTGTACGCATCAAACGATTTGCTCGTTTTGAAATTGGTGCATAAAAAAGACCTTTGATGGAGCTGTGGCTATGAGTATACGCACAAAAATAATGCTAAAACTTACCGGCGAAGTTTTCCTCGATAAAAATAAACAGTTATCGGGTGAACCAGTACGTTCCATCATTAGCCAGTTGAAACAACTATCAAAAACACATCAGTTTGGGATTGTTGTTGGTGGCGGCAACTTTTTTCGCGGAAGTCAGCACGGCAAGCAATTGGGAATAGAAACCGCTGTTGGTCATCAGATTGGTATGTTAGCCACTATGATGAACGGTCTCATCTTGAAAGATTTGGTCGAACAACAGGGTCTTTCTGCTGCGTTGTTTTGTGCAATGCCCTCACCTGAAATTGGTGAAGCTATTTCACAACAAACAATTCACGCTGCGTTAGAATCACGCGATGTGCTCATTTTTAGTGGTGGTACGGGTAATCCATTCTTCACTACAGACACCAATGCTATCCTTCGCGCTTTGCAAATGGGAGCTGATGTAGTCTGGAAAGGTACCAATGTTGATGGTGTCTATGACCACGATCCACGCACCAACAAACATGCATGCAAGCTCACATCCGTTTCCTATGATCAAGCATTTAACAAACAACTTGGCATTATGGATTTGACCGCATATGCTTTGGCATACCAGCACAAAAAAACGGTTCGCGTTTTTGATATTTTTACCAAAGACGCACTTATTTTAGTAGCAAACGATCCAACATTTGGCAGCACTATTCAATAGAAAGGTATCAAGTATGAGTATTCAAATAACAATCGTAGAAAATGATACCAATAGCTTTCGGCTGAGTCTGGAAGCAGAGATGGAAAAGAAAATTAAGCACCTTGATGGTGAATTAATTAAGGTTCGCACCGGTCGTGCGCATACATCTTTGGTTGAAAATCTTCCTGTTGCAGCATACGGACAACCACCCGCACCATTGCGTAACTATGCAACGGTATCCGCTCCAGAAGCGCGCCTTTTGGTGATTCAACCGTGGGACGCAACAACTATTGGCGATATCGAAAAAGGAATTTCTACATCTGATTTGGGAGTCACTCCAACGAATGACGGTAAAGTCATTCGTATCGAGTTGCCTCAAATGAGCTCTTCTCGCCGTGATGATTTGGTCAAACTTTTGAACACAAAACTTGAAGAATGCCGCACCGCGTTGCGCCTTGTTCGTCAGGATTTTAACACTGCATTGCGAGATGCGAAGAAAAACAAGACCATTTCTGAAGATTTTTTCAGCCGACTGACCGACCTTCTTCAAGAAGTAACCGAGAAGTTTACTAAAAAAGCAGAAGAAAAAGCAGAGCGAAAACGCATTGATCTCACTACAATTTAAAAGAAAAGCCTCAATTCTGGGCTTCATTTTATTTTTGTCTCTGATAGACTTGATTGACGAGAATTTGAAATCATTATAACGTGCTAGGTACGAATGTGGTCATCCACAGACATGCCTAAATGTTATAGACGAGAAACGGCTGCAAGAGTGGCGGAACTGGCAGACGCGCTGGACTTAGGATCCAGTTCCCGAAAGGGAGTGGGGGTTCGACTCCCCCCTCTTGCACCAAAAAAAAGGAGATGAGAATTATGAAGCACAATTCCTCGTCATCTGAACAAAACACCTCGTCACGCACCAAGCAGGGCCTTAGTGTCCTGAATCAACCAAGCGAAATCACCTGTTCTTTTATCTATACGAGCACAACACTGTGCACGGCATCCGTTATAATCCCCGCAGTGATTATCGATGTTCTCTATCATGAAGCAGCACTATCACAACAGCAGCATGCTCACACGCGCGGATTCAGTCGCGGACAAGTTCCCATCGAATATATCAAGCAACATTATCAGTCCCATTTGGTCTTGCATCTGCAAGAACTCTTGTTTAAATATTGCATCATTAATGCGCTCTACCAAGAGATTCGCGCAAACAAAATTGTAGTAGCTGGCGATCCACGGCTCGTGGATATCACGCTACAACCGGGGCAGGATGCAAAATTTAAATTTGAACTGACACTCTTTCCTGAAGTGCCTATTTATGAGTGGAAACATTTTCCATTCAAGGCACCAAAACGCAAACGATACAAAGATCTTGATAAACAAGTTGAGCTCTTTCTCAAAGAAGAAAAAGAATTTGCTGATCAACAAAAAGATGAATCGATCATTCCGGGTGACTGGGTAGATTTCGATATCACACTTCTTGATCATGAAGGCAAGCCAATCGCAGCATTTCTGACACAGAATTTTTGGATGCGCATCGGCAGAGAAGAAGCTGAAGGCCCGCTACGCGAGCTCTTTCTGGGCAAAAAAGTTGGCGACTTTTTCCATACCAAAACAAAAGATTTGCAAGATTATTTTAGCGCGCAACTTGATAGTGATTACACTTTTGGCATAGAAATTAAAGACGTTACGCACAATGCTTATTTTTGCTTCGAGCAGTTTAAAAAGCATTTTCGTCTTAAAACAAATAAGGCGATGCATCAAAAACTGATTGAGGTTTTTTCATATCGCAATGATATGTCGCAACGGCGCTCCACTGCTGAAGAGATACTCAAACTCATGCTAGCAAAGCATCCGTTTTCAGTTCCTCAGGCATTACTTTTGCGCGAGCAAAACAATGTGCTTGAACTCATACAAAACAATCCGGATTATAACGTCTATCGCACGCAAAAAGACTTTAAATTTAGAGTCAGACAGTTAGCTGAACGCCAAGCGAAAGAAGCAATTTTCATTGATCAATTCGCGTACCACGAAAACATTCCAGTATCACATGCAGATTTAAAAGCATATTTTAATTTTCTCAACCGGCATCGTTCAAAAGAGTTTATTTATTTCCGACTTCCTTCCTTCAAGCTCCAAGGTCAACATCTACCGATGCCAGCTGAAGAAATTAAGCGAGTATGCTTGCGCGAAAAAGCACTCAACCATATGATTTTTCACCTGACACGTCGCTAAGAATTGATAGAACATCAGCAGAGAGAATTAGAATGAAAAGCAACACGCATCGCCTCATTATCGTAGGATCAGGACCTGCCGGATTAACCGCGGGGATATATGCCGCACGCGCAAATTTATCACCCCTGATTATCGAAGGCGCCACTCCTGGCGGCCAACTGATAGGAACATCACATGTTGAAAACTGGCCAGGAGAAAAGAGTATCCTTGGGCCAGAACTTATGATGAAGATGCGTGATCATGCCAAACATTTTGGCGCAACATTCTTGAGTGAGAAAGTTGTCAAAAGTGACTTTTCAAAACGACCGCTCACCCTATTTACTGATCGCGACAAAGAACTCAAAGCCGATAGTATTATTATTGCCACAGGCGCCATTCCCAATCGCCTTGGGTGCCCGGGAGAAGACATCTACTGGGGCAAAGGTGTAACTACCTGCGCTGTCTGCGATGGAGCTTTTTACAAAGATCAAAAAGTGCTCGTGGTTGGCGGGGGAGACACCGCCATGGAAGATGCCTCATTTTTGAAAAAATTCACCAAAGATATTACGGTTGTCCAAATTCTTGATCAGCTCAGCGCATCCCATGCAATGAAACAGCGCATTCTTGGCGATCCAGATATTACCGTGCTCTATAACAGCACCGTGACCGAGATTAAAGGCGATGGCCAACGAGTCACCGGAGCAGTAATCCTAAATAAAAAAACAGGCAAAACGAGCGAAATGAAACTGAATGGCATTTTTATCGCCATCGGTTTGAGTCCAAGCACCAAGGCCTTTGAAGGCCAATTGGAGCTCGAGAAATTTGGTTATTTGAAGGTGATTGACCACACAAAAACCTCCGTACCGGGGGTTTTCGCGGCCGGGGACGTTTTTGACTATCGCTATAAACAAGCCATAACAGCAGCAGGCAGCGGTTGTATGGCTGCGCTAGATGCGGAACGCTACCTGAATGAGGTACTTCCCGGCCAGTGATTTCCGCTTGAAAAAAGGGTTAATTACCCCTATAATGGTGAAGTACTATTAACTTGAATATTAGTCTTTCCCAGATATAGAAAATGATATTTGGACGAATTAAAGGAACAGCATGTCAATCACACTACGTAAAAAGAGCTTAAAAAAGCGCCGTAGAAAGCATGGATTTCGTGCCCGCATGCTCACAAAAGACGGCCGTAAAATTCTAAGTCGTCGTCGTGCAAAAGGCAGAAAACGCCTTGCAGTGAAATTCTACTAACAGGTAGTCATGGCACGAGCAGCCAAAGATCTTTCTCGCTTTGTTAAGCATGAAATAGATAAAGCTTTTAAAAAAGCCCGGCGTGTTGTAAAGCACGCGGGGCTTCATCTTTTACTAGCACCCCAACAAGGCCCTCATGGCCGAATCCTCATCATAATCCCGCGCAAAGTGGGCAAAGCCCCCGAGCGAAATAAAATTAAGCGCCGCCTCAAGGCTATCTTCTATGAAGAAAAGCTCTATGAGAAAGGTCAAGATTGCATCGCAATCCTAAAACCTGGCGCAACAAATATCTCTTTTGATGAACTCAAAAAACTTCTCTTGCACGCGTTTCAAGGCACATGATCGGAAATATTCTCTCTTCCATTCTGATTGGCCTTCGCCCTCTTTTGGGCACAGCTACATGCCGCTTTGAACCAACCTGTACGCCCTACGCAATGGACCAGCTCAAAACAAATCCGCTCCATCGCGCTGTCTGGAATATTTTAAAACGGCTTGTTTCCTGTCGCCCATTCTAAATACCCTTTCTCCATACAACCTTCCTTTGCTAAAGTGTGAGTCATTACTCTTAATGCCTCTGCCTACAAAAAAGGAAACATCATGAAATCGCTATCAAAAATATTGCTCGTTCTAGTCTTCTCGACTTCCTATGCACAATCATATCACCTGCCTCTTACCACTTCGCCCGAAGCGATTGTTCAAATTGTGTTGCAGCGGCTCTATCTTATTGAACGATTGCACAAACCTCTCACCGCTCTCTTTCATCTCAATGCCGATCACTCAACATTGCACCATCATCTGTGTAGCGACACTATGTTTTGTGACTTTGAGCACCCAACCATAAAAGATGGAATGCACGCCATTCAAAAGCATGGCAACCTGAAACCTCTGGCACGTATTTGGAAAGCCTTTTCTTCATATCGCGCAATTGAAGACACACTGCTTGCACAAGAACTGACTAAGGCAATCTATGTTGTTGCACGCCAATTGTGCGAATCATGCCATCGTGATGGAGATAAAGACATTGATTCGATGGAAGAACTTTTAAATGAAATTGATCGTTATATTGAACAGCTATCTGGAAAACAAAAAGATCACGGAGAGGCAATATCAAATCGCTATTTGCCTGATGTCCATCTAGAAGTTCAAGCCGAAAATGTGGTGGAACGATTTTACTGCATCCAACGGACCACGAAAATAAAAAATCTCATTGAAAAAGTAGCCAGAGAATATCCATTTCTTTTTTCTAACTATACAATTGAAAAAAAAGAAAATGGTGTTTCCATCGATGGGATCATGTTCACTCATCCCGGTATTGTTGAAAAAATAATGAGAATCGATCAGACACATATTCCTTTTATTGGTCTTTCACATGATTTTGAACGATACAAATATATCGGTGATTACGCTTTCACCCACGGATATTTATTAAGTCTTTTGAGCGCTTGCAGACATATCCAAAAAGAAGCACAGCCAACTACGGTCACAAAAGACCTACCAGACAATGTGAGTGATGCTGCATTAGAACAACTTCTTGATGCAATCGATTATATTATCGATACGCTACCAGACATTCTCGAAAAATATGAATTTAATAATGAAGAACTTACATGGAAAATGTGGCTCAGGAAATATTGGTGGGCGCCGACGGTTATCGGCGCCTCGATTGGACTCAGACTATGGATCGCACTATACAGTGACGCTTAGAGCAAGTCATTTGCTAATTGACTCAACTGACTTCGTTCACTTGTTTGCAAGTATACAGACCCAAAGAGCGCTTGGCCTTTGAACTTCTCGCTACTAGTCACCAAACCATTGCTGCTAAAATCTAAGTAGGGTGAATCAATTTGGTATGGATCACCGGCGAGAATGATCTTACTTCCCTGACCAACACGACTGACAATTGTTTTGACTTCATGCGGTGTTAAATTTTGCGCTTCATCAATCAAGATATATTGATAAGGAATAGAGCGGCCGCGCATGTAGGTTATCGCTTCCATGCTCACCTTGCCTCGATACACTAATTCATCGAGCGGCATGATGCCTGATTTTGCTTGTTTCTGACGTTCTCTGCGATGCTTTTTCTTGCCACCATGATACTCTTCTTCTTCCGGTTGTTGTTGCTCTTCTTGACGAGAACCCATGCTTGAATGCACGATGAACTCCATGTTGTCATAGATTGGCAACATCCAGCTGTGAAGTTTTTCTTTCACATCACCGGGTAGGTAACCGATGTCTCTGCCGAGCGGCACCACAGGACGAGAGATCAACATTTTTTCATACGAATCTTCGATCAGAACTTTATGCAAACCAGCAAGCAATGCCAAGAATGTTTTACCCGTACCTGCCGGGCCAAACAAGGTGACAAATTCAACGCTTTGATCGAGCAATAAATCGAGTGCCATCAATTGCTGCACGTTGCGTGGAGCAAGTGGCCATCTGAATTTTGGTGGGTATACCGAAATGAATTTCGTACCCCCAACATAACGAAACACGCGATTGTTGCTTGGATTGTTATTGCTTTCAACTAACACGAATTCGTTACGTTGCAACAACTTATCTTTTGCAAGTTGCTCCAAAATTTTTGGTTCTTCACTTTTCAATTCTATGGCAGGAACCTGCACACTTCTCCAACCGCGATAGAATTCATCTTCCGTGATAAATTCTTTGCGATAATCTTCTGACATAATCCCAAGTGCATCAGCTTTAACGCGTGCATTCAAATCTTTGGAAATGAATCTAACGTCGTAGCCTTCTTGCTTGAGAACAAAGGCACATAACAAAATCTCATTATCTTTAATCGGTAGATAGAACGGAAAATCTGCAGCCTCACGCGGCATAAAAAGAACTTGGACAACAGCCCCGTTTTCGAGCTTGACGCCATCCCGCAACGAGCCCTGGTCCCGCAAATCATCAAGCAAACGAACTGCTTGGCGCGCATTACGACCTCGATCTGTTCCTTCTCTTTTGAATGAATCGAGTTCCTCTATAACCTGCGAAGGTATGCCAACAAGAACCCCTTCAAAATTAAAAAATGCATGAGGGTCATGCACTAAAACATTCGTATCGAGAACATATGCTTTTTCCATCGAAGGTGCGCTTTCAACTTTGCCTTTTGTGCTCATAACTGCTTCATCTCCTGTTTACTCTATGCACGTACGCATACTACTCATTTTTTTTAGGCGGTGTACATCGCAACAGGCACTCCCTTTTTTGAGTACATTTTGTGTTGGAAAGTGATATACTATCATAGCTACAAACTACCCTTTTTTCCATCGGGTCTAGTATATGATCGAGAAGGTACAATATGAAAGATAACGCTCTGGATTTGCAAAAACTCCGCCACTCTGCGGCACATCTTTTGGCACAAGCCGTATCAGAACTTTTTCCAAACACCCTACTCACGATCGGCCCGGCAACGGAAATGGGTTTCTTTTATGACTTCTTGCCAACCGTCAATTTTAAAGATGAAGATCTCAAGGCAATTGAAGAGCGCATGCAAGAAATCGTCAAGCGCAAATTGCCCCTCACGCACGAACAAATGTCAAAAGTGGAAGCACGCAAGCTCTACAAAAACAATCCGTTCAAGCTTGAATTAATCGAAGGCATTCCGGGAGACAGCGTCGGTATCGCCCGCCAAGGTGACTTTTATGACCTGTGCAAAGGTGGCCACGTGGATAACACTGGCGAAATCAGACATGTGAAATTGCACGGAATTTCGGGAGCCTACTGGCGCGCAGATAAAAACAATCAAGCGCTGCAACGCATCTCTGGCACCGCATTTTTCACCAAGGAAGATCTCAAACAATTTGAACAACGGCGTGCTGATGCAATCAAATATGAACATCGCAAACTTGGCAAAGAGCTTGATCTCTTTTCATTCCACGATGAAGGACCAGGGTTTCCTTTCTATCATCCGCATGGACAAATTGTTCTCAATGAACTGAAAAATTATTTGCGCGGTAAACTCACTGCTGCGGGTTATGATGAAATAAATACCCCCATTATGCTGAGTGATGATTTGTGGAAACAATCAGGCCATTATGCCCACTACAAAAAAAATATGTATTTTTGCGTGATCGATGAAAAAAGTTATGCAATCAGACCAATGAACTGTCCTGGTGCTATCTTAATCTACAAAGAGCGCCCCCATTCCTACCGCGAATTACCGATGCGCTTGGCCGAATTCGGCCTTGTGCACCGCTATGAACTTTCCGGCGTATTGCATGGTCTTTTCCGTGCGCGCGCCTTCACCGTCGATGATGGGCACATCTTCTGCACAAAAGACCAAATTGAAGATGAAGTGCTCGGAACCATTAAAATGATCAAGGACGTATTTGAGCGCTTCGGCTTTGCCATGAAGATAGCAGTCGCAACCAAACCGGAAAATGCCATGGGTTCTGATGAATTATGGCAAGAGGCAACCGATGCCCTAAAAAATGCGCTCAAACGTGCACAGTTAGATTTCGTTATCAATGAAGGCGATGGCGCATTCTATGGTCCTAAAATTGAATTTCATATAGAAGATTCCTTGGGAAGAAGTTGGCAGTGCGGAACGGTCCAAGTCGATTTCTTCCAACCAGAAAATTTTGATTTGAGCTATATAACATCCGAAGGCACCAAGGCGCGTCCTGTGATGATTCATCGAGCAATCTATGGATCCTTCGAGCGCTTCTTTGGCGTCCTGCTTGAGCACTTTAAAGGCAAGCTGCCTTTCTGGCTCTCGCCGGTCCAAATTAAGCTGCTCACCATCACTGATGATCAAAGACCCTACGCACAGAAAATCATGGATCAGCTCAAGGCGCTTGAAGTGCGCGTGAGCATCGATGAAAGCTCGGATCCAATTTCGGGCAAAATCAAACGAGCACAGATCGCACAAGTGCCCTGGATGCTCGTGATTGGCCAGAAGGAAATGGATCAAAATACCGTTACCCTGCGCCACCGAGATGGCAGGCAAGAATTCGGGGTAACAATGGATCAACTCTTGGAAAAAATCGCCCAAGAACGGGCATAACAAAGAGGGCGGGGAAATTTCCCCGCCCTTCTTCTTTAAATTGATTTATTCCACTATTGCTTTTATCTTTTTCACACACGGATATGCAATCGCTGCTGCGACCAAAAGAGTCCCTCCCATGACTGCATTTTCATGCGAAAGATTCGCAAGACATGGCGTATAGCGCAATGAATTCACGAATTCTCTAGCGCTACCAGATACGGCTAGAATCCCTGTCACTGTGGCACCAGTCAAACCCAAACCTTTCTGAATGGGATGAAGCTTTTCGCCCCCTAACGCCACGCTAAGTACTGTCGCCGCAAATCCACAAAGACCTGGCACGTAATAATACAGATAAGAATCTGGATACAAAGTATTGATTCTATCGAGCTGACAAACCTGTGCCAATCTCAATACCCCAATTCCCACTGCAGCGCCGACTGCTATAGATCTAGCGCCAATCTTAACTTGCTCATCAAATGGGATTTGCTTCTTTTCTTCAAAGGGAGACCCAGGAAAATGATTCACCCTCGGCTCTTTTTTTACATATTTTTTTTGCAACATTGCATGCGCAGATTTCACAGGGGAACCCATTGGCATCCCAAGTGCCGGCATTCCCACTAAAGAGAGTCCGAATGCGAGCGTCAGTAACTTTTTCACAATAACCTACCATCCAATATGAACAATATAAGAAATTTGTGCCTATTTCAGGCTACTCAATCCCCCTTTGTGCGTCAAATGGGATTTCTTGTTTGCAGATACAATCGACCCTATATACAAGCCTTTATGGTCAATTTGTTGCAATTAGAAATACATATTGGCTAGTCTAAGAATGAGTAGTAAAGAATATGGCCACTCAATGGCCAGGGTACAAAGTTAAAACCAAGGGGTAACAATGAAGATGAAAAAAGAATACAAAAAGCTGATTATCGTTGTAGCGATCGTTGCATTTGTTGCCTTCGTGGCACACATCAGCTTGCGCGGCACAATGCAAATGAGCATGCGCAAACCATACACTGGTTCGTGCGTTATGAAAGATACATCTAAGTTGAGCGGTATGTGGAAATCGCCACGTAACACAGACGTAACGGTTCAACCAAAAGAAAAAAATATGATCTGCCATTTCAGAATTAATGACCGCAGCAAAGTATTCCATGGCACAAAACCTGAGTCGACAAGACACTTCAAACGCTTTGGCAAAGACACCTGGATTGATAAAGACATCGCGAAAGACCTAGCCAAAGGTAAAAAAGCTGATGCCTATGGTGTACCTGTGACACACACGCCACAACAAGCAACTGCAGCTATTGAAGGCGTGCAAACTTCGACAAAGTTTAATCGCTAAAAACGTGCCTTGTTTGTTCCTGAATCCTGATCTCACCGTGTCCCTAAACGATATGGCGATACGTAAGCCCAGATTCTAAGAACAGATGAGGCATCTCAGCTTAACCAGCTGTAAAAGGAGGCCGCAATGAAGAACACATATCTGAAATATCTGCTCTCTGCATCCCTGTTGGGTGCAATTGCGATGCCAACCCTTCAGGCACGATCAATAAACTATAACGTGGCCTGCATCAAAGGACGCGTGAGCAACCTGGAAAAAACACTCAAGGATAACTTCCAATTTCGCAAGCCACTTCTTGATGCTGCCAATAAAGGTCAACAGTACCACTGCTTCTTCCGAATAAACGACAATGATATTAAATGTGTTAATCCAAACTATGTCCGTTCTGGCGGTGACAAAGAGCTAGAGCGTGACGGGTATGCCCTCGACAATGCAATCTCAGGCGGTAACCTTGGCAAATCAAAAGCAGGAACTGTCTGCTACTTTAAAAAAGATGCCGTAGCGAAATACAAAGATTTGAGATCTCGATTGGCCGAAAAGAACCAGCTTGAAGATTTTATTGGTGCCAGAGAAAGTGCCAATGCATTAAGTAGCAGCGCGAGTAGCATCACGAAGGCCAAAGAAATTCTTGATCAAGAAATTGAGGGTGAAAATTCTGAGCCAGAAATAAAAGAAGTGATTGAGGAAGAAATATCTGTGCAGCCGATTCCTGCTGCAACCTCTGCGCCAACCACTAAAGAACAATTTGATCTATAATCAAGGCTAGCGACTTCTAGTCACTCCAATGCGCGGACACGCTGTGGCAATCGCACACGTTGAGCAAAATGGACTTTGGGGCACACACACATTCTGTCCCCATATGACGATCAGTCGGTTATATTCAATCCACAAATTTTGAGGAAGCACCTTCTTGAGTGCTTCTTCTGTTTCTTCTACCGTTTTGGTCTGTACAAGACCAAGGCGATTCGAGATGCGATGGACATGCACATCCACACAAATAGCGGGAATTTCGAAAGCCACACCCAGAACCAGGTTGGCCGTTTTTCTGCCAACACCCTTCAAGCTCAACAAATCTTTTTCATTATCAGGCACCTTGCCACCAAACCTGGCAAGCAGGTCGGCACTCAATTCTAAAATTTGGGCCGTTTTTTGGCGATAGAAACCGCAGGGATAGATCGCCTTCTGAATGGTCTCTGCCGGCAAGGCAATCATTTGAGAGGGAGTTTTTGCATAAAAAAAGAGCCGGCGTGAAGCCGGCCACGAAACTGAATCTTTCGTTCGTAAGCTAAGAATGCAACTGACTAAAATGAGGTATGGATCTCTGCCATACTCATTCACGATCGATGTTGCAGCTGGTAGCGCCATCCCTTGAGTTGCTCGCTGCAAGATTTTGACTATCTTGGTAGCTCGCTCCTGTACTGTGTGGTCTGTTTGCATTTTGATGCTCGTTGTACCCCGCACACAATTTGGTTTAACACGCAAAACGTGCTAGGATGGGCTATATTGGGGGTTTTTATCCAAGTGGTGGATATTCCGCACAGACCACAACTAGAACCACCACAAGGGCTACCAAGTTGTGAACGTTAAATTTAATTTTAAAGATGTTTAACATCTAAAAACTCCTTGGTATTAATCAAATACAATCGTACGTAAATATAAATAACATCGAAAACCAAGTATAATCGGTCCCTCGCGAGTTGGCAATAAACTATGGTAAATATAATCAATTTTCTTGAATTAACGCTTGGAAGCAACCCGAGCCTGCTCGTTATATTCACCTGCTCTCTCATTCTTAGAGCAACCCTTCTTTTCCATTTGCTCAGACGATCGATTATTTCAACGTCAAAAAGATCTTGGCTTCTTCTTAGTATAGTACTTATTAGTGCCTCAATTCCCGATGCCGCATGGGTAATTAAATTAATCCGCTCACTATTCCTTCCAAATCTTGATTATCGCTTCTTGCTCTGGTTTATAAGAATATCCTGGGCATTCAGCGTTATTCAATACCAAGCAATGTCTTTATTCATTGAAAGTCTTATCAAACAGGATAACCTTTTTGGAATTCGTCAAAAAGTTCTATCATTTATCTCCCTATGCATAGCTGGATTCTTTGTAGCGATCTCCGTCATTAATTTTAATGTGATCGACCCTAGTCAACGCATCTTTGAATTTAATATCGACAAATTGCTTGTGGTTTATACTCTTTTTGTAATGTTCTCTGCAATATTGATTGTAATACAAAAATTACATGCTGGAACACTACCACGCATCTTATCAAAACAGCTTAAAATATTATTTGCGATCATTATTATCCCGATATGGATTTCAGACTTCCTACAAATATTCCCCTTTGGGATAATACCAGAACTATGCGCTTATAGCAGCCATCTTCCCATTGCCATTTCTAATATCCTATTGACTTATGCACTCTATTATTGCGCTCGCAGGCTCGTTGGCCTACGATTCCTTAACTTTGAAAACCACGTTCAGGCCAATTCAAAATTCAATTTCATGGATGATTTCAAAGCCATTCTTGAACAGTTCAGCCATGTCAGTGATTTGAAAGAACTTGGTCACATCACCCAAAATTTCTTCAAAGAAGCACTTGATATTCCTCTGAGCAAAACACGCCTCTATATTCGCAAGCGCCAAGCTGATAAAGACGAAGAATCGCGCCAGATGATCAGCGAAGAAATTCCAGCATTGGTTGAAACATTCATGAACACGCACACCAATGATGTCTGCAGCTACATGAAAAAAAATAAAATTTTGATCTATGACGAGATTGCCTTTACCAACTTCTATGATCAAACCGTAGAGCGAGAAGCCATCATTTCTTTCATGGACGCAATTAACGCGGGCGTCTTTTTGCCGATCTATGAAAAAGACAAACTGGTTGCCTATATCACTATTGAACGCTTCGCACGTAATACCCAATTTTATAGCGATATCGAGCGGGATGAAATGCTCGTTTTTGGCAGCTACTTGGGCAACATTATCAACTTGATCCAAAACAAGAGCCTCGATTTGCTCGTGCAGCAAGAAAAAGAATTGCGCGAAGAGCTGTATCGCAAGCACCAAGAAATCAATCAGTACAAAGAAAGTATTCGCTCATTTGTGCGTACCAATAAGCAAAAAGAAATCGGCCTCATTTTCTATAAAAATCGTCGATTCACTTTTGGTAACCAAGCGGCGAAAGAAATTTTGCACATCAATCCAAACACCCAAGAAGGCCATCCAATCACCAAGACGCTCAAAAAAATGGTCCACATTGTTGAGGATTATAATCGCCAGCAAACTGAATTTGCCAAGGATGTTGAAGGCAAAACAATTATTTTGTCGGCAGTGCCTGATCTCGAACAACGTAATGTAATTGTATCTGTTTATTATCCCGACATGTCGGACGTGTTGCGCCGCCATCTTGATCTGCTCAAAGATCCATCCGAATGGGATTATTTGCTCTATCTAGAAACCACACAATCAGGAAAATTAATCAACCAACTCATTCCTGGTTCTGGTGAAAAATTACTCACCTTCAAAATTGATTTGCTCAAAATTGCACTTAGCAAGAAAGCCATTTTGATCGATATGCCAGAGGAAGATTTGCATTCAACCGTGGAACTCTTGCACCACATTAGCTTGCGCGAACGACTGCATATTCTGGAATTGACTGAAAATTCAAACTCGGTAGATATCGCGATCAAACTCTTTGGCATCAATCCGATCTTTGGCATGAAGGATCCAGAAAAGCCATTGTTCGAACGTCTGAGCGAGAATGGCACCCTGTTCATTCAAAATATCCACTTTCTCAATAAGGAAGTTCAGGAATATTTGGCAGAATACCTCAAATTTGGCCACTACCGCGTGTTCAAGAGCGACCAGCGTTTGCAAAGCAACGTGCGTATCATTTGCTCAACGGTGCACAATTTAGCGCACATGGCACAGGAAAATCATTTCTCACAAAATTTATTTAACGAACTCAAGCAAACAACCGTTTGTATGCCTTCGCTCATCACCCTTCCCGAATCAGAATTATCTGAGTTGGCAGAAGGATTTAGTGAACAGGTTCTCAAAACGCAGACCTTCAAAAATCTGCTTGAGCTTACACCTCGTGATAAAGACAAGCTCATCAACATGCGCCCTGCCAGTCTTCAGGAACTGAAAAACAAGGTTCAGGGATTGCTCGTACAAAAATCGAAGAAGAACGAAATTTACCACGAGACCTATTTCGATCCTGCTTATCAAGTCACCGATCCAGAATTGGTGGAAGCTGCACGTCTGGGCAAACATGCCCTCAAGGACCGCAAGCTCCTGACACTCCTCTGGGACAAATTCGGTAATCAAAACAAAATCGCCACATTCTTGGGCGTTAACCGCTCATCGGTTAATAGACGATGCAAAGAGTTTAAACTCGATTAACGTCGTCCTAAAACAAGAAGAGGTCCGGATATACCCGGACCTCTTTAATTAACGAATACCTACAGACCTTTTTTTTTATTCTGTAGCACCAACGCCGTCCGCCTTAAGGCATCATTCAGAGCATACAAAATAGAATCGCGATATGCTAATCCGTGCTTACACACCACATCAGCCAGAGCATCGCGCAATAACCAGTACCTTTGCTCTATGGTATCTCCATAATGCACTGGACCTGTTATTCTGCGATTAATAATGTAAATTTCAAGTGATGCCGCTCCAGCTTGATGTTTGTATATGGACATTGCCATCAAATAATCCTTTTTGAATTTTTATTAAGATAATTTTTTTACCTGTTAAAATATACCACCAAGCCTGGATATGTGTCAAAGAAATTACCATATAATCTTAGCGAAACTGACTCATATATTTATTAATGCAATTTGTAACGCCAAGGGCGACGTGATGTCCTCTCAAATTGACTACAAAACTTTAGTTATGGCACCATTTTGGGGCGCAGTTCATTAGTCAATATACATTGCGCCAACATTCTGCCCTTGCTTGATTGTGATATTTTATCTGTGCTGTTCATAGTCCCTAACAAGAAAAAATTGTGATTGCCATACTGACGATCTAAAAAATCCCATAGAACGGCTGAATCATGGCATTTATTCTCATAATTCTCCAAAAGCCGATTAATTCCGTCTACAACCACTACTACCGCTTTTTTTTCTGCCACAATTACTTTTAATTTTTCTACCAATTTTCTCGACAATCCATTCCGTTGATCATCAAGAAAATCTGTTGCCGAAAAAAACACCAACTCTCGTTGGGCTTTATAGGCGATCGCCTTGGCAAGAGTTTTTTTTCTTGTACCAGGATCGCCCACAAGAAAAGCCGTCCTAAACTCAGGGCTACCTGCATAATTTGGATCTTGTAGATGAGAAACAATTAATTTGGCCATCGCTGGGGCACCCAGATATGTGGCTTCAATGAGAGCAATCGGCGTTCCTTCAAATGTTTCACTTTCCGCAGAACCTTTCATCGACATAAGGTACGTAGGCGATAAGAATAAGATCAAAGATAGAAAAAGTTGATTATACTTCCCACTGCGTTTTGTCATGATATAAAACTCCTTTTTTTGAGTTAGCGTAAAAAAAATTGTTTGCGTTAGTATGGAATCCTAGTTGAAAAAATCAAACGCTTGAAATGGGACTCTACCCTTCCAATTGACCAAAAAACTTAGTTGTGGCACCATTGGGCACAAGTTCATCATTTAAAAAAAAGAGATGATTATGCCAAAAAAATGCGCCCTTCTTGTTGTCGTAATCTTATCTGCATCCGCATCACTTCATGCTATGGATCCTGAGACGCAGCGCACTGTATATCAAGCAATAAATCGGCAAGCACAAAGAACTGCTGATGGACTCATGCAGCTTGGTTTCGAGCGACACGAAATCCAAGAACCACTGATCAAAGAAGCCTGGAATGGTATTCGCGTGTTCACCACCATGGATCTGAAAGCGCCACGCACCGAAAACTGTTCTCTGAAATTTCATAATCTATTCGCTGAAGAAATTTTTCGCTTCATCACCTCAGAAGAACTCAAAGCGCTTGCCTCTCGGCGATTTGCAACTCCAGAATATCAGAACGCTAACTTGACTCTTGAAACATTGGGCAGGTATCTTGTGCCCGCACCACACCGCGATGAATTAGTAGCAAAAAGTTGCGATATGCAGGAAGTGCAAGAAAAAACAACCAAGTGCATGCAAGCACTCAAGCTCGGTTCCTGGATCATTGAAACGGTAAAACGGGTTTCGCACGATGAAACTATCACTGCCGCGTTAAAACATTTAGATCAATCAGAAGCAAAATAAAAGGATCATGAATGACAACTAAAACAACTTTATTATTTTCTCTTTTGTTGTGTGCTCCTCTCTCAATCCAAGCAATGGAAGGTGATAGTGAATCAGAACCTTCTTCAAGCGAAGATAATGCACCAATCGCACAGACAACCAGTCAAGAAGAACAGTCTGTAGTTGCAAGACTCATGGAAGAGCAACGAGAGTCTCTCGAAAGACGAGACACAGAAGAAACAACACAAGACGAAATGCTAATAGAAGATGAACTATCTAACCTCGAAATTAGCCATCGAACACCAAAAGAGTTTCTGGAACAATACGAGGACGATCTCGATCAATACAACAAAGCTCTTTGGGCTCTGAGAAAAAGTTTTCTTAAACTGAAAGCATCGGGAGCAAAAGTTGCTCAATTTATAACAAGCGATGCACTCCAACAAATAGCTGCTGGTAGTCCCTGCACATGGACTTACCGTGTGCAGTACCTGCATGAACTCACGAAAGATAAACTAGTGCCCAGCGTGCCCACCGACGTGGAAGCATCGAGTGCATTATGCATACAAGCAATCACACAAGGCTGTGCAGTTATTCAGAAAAGAAAAGAGCAAACCCGCGGACAGCGTGATGCAACAATAAACTGCATCAAACTTGCTGAGCAAGCATATTCCCATTTATTAGAATAGATGAACTATGAAAAATATGACTCATAAAATCCCATCTTTCATATGCGCACTCTTAATAACTTTGCCGCTCTCAATCCACGCAATGGAATCGTGGGGTGGACACAATTCGATAGCCCGATTGAAAGAAAAGCAAAGAAAACAAAGAGCTGCGCAATCAAAGCAATCGCCTGAAGAAAGAGAAGAAGATCGAAAAAATCGTGAAGCTGAAAGACTTGAACAAGAATGTAGCGAGCGCAAGAACCGCATTATTTTGTTTCTCAATGCGCATATAACGACCGATCCAATTGCTAAAAAGTGCTTCCACGACTGTTCAGAAGTTTTTGCAACAAAAAATTATACTTTCATTGACAATTTACTCGACAGAGTTGCTGCTTTTGTGGCAAGCAAAGAACTCAAAGAGCTTGCTGGACCGGTTCCTCCCGAAATGGGATTTAAACCTCAACTCTCTTTGAATTCTTCTATGCCCGACCTAGAAGATTTCTCATGGTATCTTCATCGATTCCCCTTCGAAGAACTCGGTTCAAACTCGAAGGCGTCGTTGAAAACTACTGGCATACTCTGCCTGCGTGGACTGAAATTAGGATTCCTCATTATTCAAACAAGAGAAGATCAATGGCGGCGCCACAGATTAGAACCACATAAGTATTATTTAGATCTTATCGACAGCGCATATGCTCATTTGAAAATAAGACCTTAAAGAAGAAAAGTAAGTATAAGTAGTAACATTCACAAATCTTATGATAGCCTTATGCACAAAAAAGCATGAGGCTATTTTTATGAAATTAAACGAATTTAAAGATAATATCGCAAATTTTCTCACGTATCTGGAAGTGGAGCGCAATGTCTCGCCCCACACGCTATCGGCCTATAAAGGTGACTTGGGACAATTCGTAACTTTCTGGGCAACATTGTCACCCGAAGAACATGCGCGTCTTTCTCTGCGCCAAATTATCGAACGATATTTGATGAGTCTCTATTACAAAAAAATTGATAAAAGTAGTGTTGCACGCAAATTTTCTGCATTCATGTCCTTCTCAAAATTTTTGAACACCTGTGGTATCGATCTCAAACTGGATCTCAAACGTCCCCGCTTGGATAAAAAACTTCCCGTATATTTGAGTGTAGATGAAATTTTTCACCTGCTTGATAAAGTTCCCGATCATCAACTGCCCACGCGCCATCCTGTGCGCGATAAAGCAATTTTTGAAACACTCTATGCAACCGGCATTCGTTGCTCCGAGCTGATTAATCTGCGTCTGGGCGACATTGATCTGAATAATAAAACCATGCGCATCTCCGGAAAAGGCCGCAAAGAACGCATCGTATTATTTGGTCTGAAAGCAAAGAAAAAAATAGAAGAATATTTGCGCACGGAACGCAGCGGAGACAATGAACCAACTGCTGCGGTATTTCTCAATTATCGTGGCGGCAAACTCACCACTCGTTCGATTCAACGAATTTTTGTGATGTTTCGCACCTTGTTGAAAGTGGACAAGCCAATCACACCGCACAAAATTCGCCACTCATTTGCCACGCACATGCTCAATCAAGGCGTTGATCTACGCGTTGTGCAGGAACTTCTCGGGCACGAAACACTTGCCAGCACCGAAAAATACACGCATGTTTCGTTGGAAGATTTAACGCGCATGTGCGATACTATCCACCCAATTCACAAGATTCTCAAAGACGATCATGATTAAACCGACGCCAACACAACAAATAAACATAAAAATATATCACTTTGGTATCTGCGCTCTGATCATTCTCGCGCTCTTTACGATGCGTCTTTTTTATCTGCAAATTAATCTCGGATCCTATTTTGTCTCGCGGTGCAAGAAAAATTTTATGCGCGTGGAAAACACGCGTCCTCTGCGCGGAAATATTCTTGATTGCAATGGCGAACTGTTGGCAACCAATCGTCCGGTCATCAATGTCTATTGGTGCGGCAGCGGCAACAACTCACTCTCGGGCACGCAGCTTGCAATGCTGGATCAGCTGGAAGCAATTTTGGAAAATAATCTACGAGAAGATCGGGATGCCATCACAGAACTTGCTCATCATGAACGGCATAAAAAAAATATTCTTATCGCAACAGACATTTCCATGGACCAGCTGAGTAAGATAGAAGAGCAATTTCCTGATCATGAAAATCTGTCACTCAAAACAGAATTCGAACGGTTTTATCCCCATTGCCATTCGGCAAGCCACGTGCTTGGTTATCTTGGGCGAGAAATTGATCGTGAGCTTTTTGGCCGCATGGGCCTTGAAAAAACATTGCAAGAAACATTGCGCGGACAAGAAGGCACTATTATTCATACGATCAATTCAGTTGGCAGAAATATTAGTGATGTTGAATTAGAAAAAGCGCGCGCTGGGCAGGATGTACGAATCACGATTGATATCGCACTGCAAAAAATCGCTGAAGAAGTTTTTCCCAAAGATGAGGCGGGCACATTCATTTTAATGGATCCCTATACCGGAGATATCAAAGCACTCGTGAGCTATCCATCATTTGATCCATCAGTTTTCTTGCAGCCAATGTCACCGGAAACATGGAGTTCGCTACAAACAAAGCGTCCATTTTTAAATCGGGCATTCGGTGCTAGTTATCCGATTGGATCGATCTTCAAACTGGTAACTGTTTCTGCCGCACTCGATCGCGGTATTGTCGGCGAGGAAGATTCTTTCTACTGTCGCGGTTATTATGAATTTGCCGGGCGCCAATATTTTTGCATTCGCCGCCATGGTCACGGCAGATTATCCACCCAAGAAGCTGTTGCCCATTCTTGCAATATTCTCTTTTTTGAAATTGGCAGAAAAATAGATGTTGATGTTTTGGCTGACTACGGCGCACGCTTTGGTCTTGGTCGCCTTACCAACTCTTTGTTCCCAGAAACAACAGGACTGGTCCCTTCACGCCGCTGGAAGATCGAAGCAAAGGGTGAGCGCTGGTGGCCAGGAGAAACGTTGTCTGTCGCCATTGGTCAAAGCTTCTTGCTGGCAACACCAATACAAGTCGCGCGTATGATTGCGAGTATTTTTACTGGTTCTTTGGTACAACCACGCATTCTTTTTTCTGAAGAACTTGTCTCTGAGCCACTCAACATCAGTGCACACACGCGAGATTTTTTGCAACGAGCAATGCGTGCAACAGTTCAGCAAGGAACAGGACGAAGTACTGGTCGCATGAAAGACATTACCATCTATGCAAAAACAAGTACCGCACAAACATGCTCGTGGGAAAAACGGGATCTGGGCAAAGAATATTTGGCGCATGGTTGGTTTGTATCTTATTTCTGGTATAAAGATTTTGCACCGCTCACACTGGTCGTTCTGGTTGAAAATGCTGGAAGCTCGAATGTGGCAACCGCGATCGCCAAAAACTTTTTGATTCGCTATAGAAAACATATTGATGCAGAAAATCTTGCATAATGGCGGGCATCAGGTTGAGGATAATGACAACCTTTTTCGTTTGCCTTAAAATATGATTTCAGTGTCTTAACTTTTTTAAAAGGAAATACCATGAACCGCAATCATGCCTTATTATGCGCACTCATGCTCAGCCTCTCCGGCCATGCTTTTGCTGCCTCAATACTCAAATCAGAAGCTGATTCTGAACGCGTGGTCTACCTCGTGCGTAAAAGAAACCCCGAAGAACCAAAGCCGCAATTTAAAAACTTTGCTCAAAAATATGGCCTTTCTGTGGCAACGGGTAGTGCGTTTGGTGCTTTGAATGGCTATGGCTGTTCGAAATTTGAAACCTACATGTTTGGTAACAATGCATTACTCCTCGAGAAATTTCTTTGCTTTATGCTCTTTAATAGCATTTCCAGTGGAGCGCTCAAAATAGTCAGCGAAGGCTTTGATGAATATCACATCAAATATCATGAAGGTGCTCTCTATTCGAGCCAATGGTTGGCAAGCTGGATTGCTTATTTGATAGTCTAATCATGCACATCGGACAAAAATTAAGGCGGACTCATTGTCCGCCTTAATTTCTTTAGTATAACTTTCCGCCTAATGGAATATCTTTATCAGGCACCACTAACACACAACTACCGTCTCCCGCAGGAAGACCCAGCGTAAGCGCTTCAGAAATAAATGGCCCAATCTGACGGGGCAGCACATTCACCAAACAGAGTACCAACTTGCCTTCAAGCTCTTCTTTTGAATATTGGTCCACGAGTTGCGCTGATGAACGCCGCATGCCAATTTCCGGTCCCAAATCAACAGTGAGCTTGTATGCCGGTTTGCGCGCTTCGGGGAAATCTTCCACCTTCACGATCCTACCCACACGAACATCTATCTGCTGAAATGATTGGAAACCATTCATAATTGGTCCTTAAAATTAAAATAGAGTGTAAAAAAAAAGAGGCGGAATAATCCGCCTCGAATTTTTATGCATGCACAAACGAAGCGATAGTTATTCCGCTTTGCTCGGCACTGATTGTGCTTTTTCAATTGCAGCAACTCGTTTAGCCAAACGGCTAATTTTACGAGCAGCAGTTTTTGGGTGCATTACGCCTTTGGTTTTACCGCGTGCGATTTTCGATTCCGCTTCACGAAGCAAATCTTTTGCAATCATCAAATCTTCATCAATAACAGCTGTGATAACTTTTTTAACCGCTGTTTTGATTGCCGTTTTGCGTGATGTGTTGCGTGCACGACGCGTGATCTCTTGGCGAGCGCGTTTTTTTGCAGACTTAATACTTGGCATTCAAAATACCTTTTTCAATCGTTAAATAACTTTACTAACTTTACCCGCTTTAACACATCGTGTGCAGACTTTGCCGCGGTGTACTTTGTGCTTTGGGTCATTCAATTTTGTAAATCGCATCGTGTGTACATTCGGGAAAATAACGCGTTTAACCTTGTTGTTCGCATTACTTACCAACTGTCCCACACTTGGGCGTTTGTCGCAGATTGCGCAAATTCGTGCCATGCTATTAAGCCCCTTTAGAATCTATCTAAAATCCAGAAAAAGGCCTCACAGACCTTAGGATTAGTGTACTAAAACTTCTGTCTTTTTCAACTTTATTGCTACTTTTTGAGTAATTTGGTCATTCGGTCATGAACCATGCGTCCCCCTGCCAGGCAGGATTGGTACTTTGGTCCAAGCGAATTCCCCTCAAAATCGGTGATCAAACCACCCGCCTCTTGCACGAGAACAATGCCCGGAGCCACGTCCCACCACTGGAATCGGGTGAAAAATGCGCCATCAAATCGTCCGCAGGCAACATAAGCCAAATCTATGCAGGAAGAACCGGTGCGTCTGGTGGCATACGCTTCCCGAATAATACCCTCTGAGCCATGAACCAAATCAATCCGCTCACGCCGGGCATAGGGAAGAGAAACGCCAATAACCGCTTTGCCAAAATCTTCCGGCTCGCTCACCTGAATTCTATGTCCATTCAGCCAGGCACCATTGCCCCGCTGCGCGTAGAAAAATTCATCGGTCATCGGAATAAAGATCGCCCCACAAACGACCTGCTCGTTGTCTGTTAGGGCCACTGCAATGGCAAACAGGGGAAAGCCGATAGTGAAGTTGGTGGTCCCATCCAACGGATCGATTACCCACTGGTAGCGTCCGTTGCCCGAAATGCCACTTTCTTCTGCCACAAAATCAGCTTCTGGAAGCAATTTCCCCAACTGAGTCATGAGAAATTTTTCTGCTGCCAGGTCTGCCTCGGTGACAAAGCCGCCCTCTTGTTTCTCCGTGCAGTTCAGCTCTTTACCGTAGAAGTTAAAGAGGATATTTCCCGCATCCCGCATGATGGGTTCAAGTTTTGCTGACCAATCAACAGATGCAATATCCACTCAACCTTTCCTTTTTTAGCGCGTGAGCTTATGAAAAACTGTGCTCAGCTCGCGGTTTGATCTCAAGCAGTTCATAGACTTCGCGGGCATACAATGTTTCTTTTTCAAGCAACACGGTTGCCAACTTTTCAAGCTTGTCTTGGTTATCAACCAAAAGTTGCTTGGTGCGTCCGTAGAGACCTTCGAGGATAGCGCGTACCTCTTCGTCGATCAATCGGCCAGTATGCTCAGAATATTCAAATTCATTACGATGCTGGCTATAAACAACCGTACCCATTTTTTCAGACATACCATACCGACAGACCATATCACGTACAATCGCCGTTGCCTTGGTAAAGTCAGAATAGGCGCCCGTATACAATTTGTTAAATATCAGCTCTTCTGCAACGCGGCCACCAAGTGCCACCATCACATTCGCTTCCATTTCCGATTTTGAGGAGGTGTATTTTTCACGCTCTGGCATCGAGTGAGTCACACCCAAAGCTTTGCCACGTGGAATAATAGTCAGCTTGTGCAACGGATCAGTGTCTTCCGGCAAGAGCAAGTTGATCAGCGCATGTCCCGATTCGTGATACGAGGTGACTCTGCGATCATCTTCTGAGAGCGCAATGCTCTTGAGCTCTTTGCCAAGAAGCAGTTTATCGCGTGCTGCTTCCATATCATCAATAGTGATTTCTTTTGCGTTATTTTTAGATGCAATAATTGCCGCTTCATTAATCAAATTGGCAAGTTCAGCACCCGAGAATCCTGGCGTACCACGTGCAATTTTTTGCAAATCAACATCGGACGACATTTTGACCGGCTTTGTATGCACTTTCAAAATCTGTTCGCGGCTTTTCAAATCTGGATATGGCACATCAACACGGCGATCAAAACGCCCTGGACGGAGCAATGCTGAGTCCAAAACATCGGGCCGGTTTGTTGCAGCCAAGACAATCACCGATTCACCGGTCACTTCAAAGCCATCCATTTCCGTGAGCAACTGGTTGAGCGTCTGCTCACGCTCATCATGACCACCACCAAGGCCGCTACCTCGTTGACGACCAACTGCATCGATCTCATCGATAAACACGATGCATGGCGCATGTTTGCGTGCCTGGACGAACAGATCACGAACCCGTGATGCGCCCACACCCACAAACACTTCCACGAAGTCTGAACCGCTGATGCTGAAGAATGGACAGTTTGCTTCGCCAGCTACTGCACGCGCAAGCAACGTTTTACCGTTACCTGGGGCACCAACGAGCAACACGCCACGCGTTATTTTCGCACCGAGTCGTTTATATTTTTCCGGATTTCTCAAGAAATCTACCAAGTCTTCTAATTCTTCTTTGGCTTCTTGCGCACCAGCAAATGATGCGAATGTATCTTTGATAGTCGATGGCATAAAGAGTTTTGCTCTGCTTTTGCCCATCGAGAAAAAGTTCGGTCCGCCACCGCCATTAGAGTTGCGTGATTGGCGCATGTAATACCAAACAAAGGCGCCCGTCATGAGCAATGATAGGATCGGCAACAAGTACCAGAAACTAAATTGATTCGTTGGGTTTGCCAAAACGATTTTGACGCCGTTGTGACGTAACATATCAAAATCTTTGTCCCGCTCATGGGGCACTACTGTCTCAAAGAGTTGACCAGTTTTGAGGCTACCACCGGCATCTTGTCCATTAAAATAGACATCCCGCACCTGACCCTGCTCAACCTTATCCAAGAAGGTGGAATAGGGAATCGTTTCAATGCTGCGACTTCGTTCAACCAAACGGTTGAGGATGAAGAATGAGCCGATAACAAAAATGATAACTATAAGGAGACTTTTGGCGCTATTGCCAAAAAATGGATTAGGAGTTTTTCTTTTTTTCATACAGATTATTCGTAAATACTAATAAAAGTTGAAATTGTACACTTTATAACAATAAGTGACTTTCGTAAAAGCCACCCGCAAAAAGTATACAGAAAACCAATAAAAATGTCGATTCTAACTAATAGTCACCGCAGGATACTGTTGATAGAGTGGTGACCAGATCGGGTAACTGCGAGAAGCCGATTCATCAGTCAGATAGTTCACTTTATTGGTCAGCAAGTTCAGAATTGCAATCCGTCCCATGTCTCCCTTTTCAGTCGAATATGCCAAATAATTGCCGCACGGAGACCATGAACATTCTTCCTTATTGCCCGCATCTTGGGTCAACTGCTTATGATTATTAGTTGCAAAATCATAGAGGAATAGTTGCATCTGCCCACCCACAATTTTGCCATAGGCAAGTTGATTTCTTTTTTTGCAGTAGCTTGGCGAAGCGCAATAACCGCCTTGAGTCAGCCGCTTTGTCGCCCCTGTTGGCATATCAAGCGAATAAATTTGCGGACGTCCTGTTTCATAATCTGAGCAAAAAAAGAGCGTTTTGCCATCTTCTGCCAGACATGGCGCAATATTATTTCCATCATTATTGGTCAATTTTTTGAATGACCCTTTTGTATAATGATAGAGATGACAGCTGCCATTGCCACGCGATGCGCAATAAATCACTTGTGTGCCATCGTGAGAAAATGCAGGCAACATATTAACACCTTCAAAATTTGATGTTATTTTGCGATGCCCATGCATATCTGCAGCCATCAAGCGCACATTCGAATTGGTATATTCTGAATAGAAGAGCAATGGATTTTTAGTATCCGCATTCCATCGTGGTGCCACATTCACCGTTGGCGTGTCGATCAAAACCTCTTCATTCGATCCATCAAAATCAGCAACACACACGTGCGTCAGGCGCTTGCCATTTTTTGCATGCGTCTCTTTGCAGTAGGCAAGTTTGCTTGAGAAAAATGTTTTCTCTCCGGTGAGCACTGGCCAGATTGCATCGGCAATATTGTGCGCCCATCCGCGCCATAAAGAACCTTTTTTGGTGTAACTTTTACCCTCAAGCATATTCGCTTGTGTTGTGTCATAGAGCCGCCATTCAAAACCATCTCGCTTATAATTCGTATTTAAAAGAATCAGCAATGGATAGCCAGCCTGCTTGATTTTGGCAACTTCATCTATCGATGCTTTTTTACCACACGTGCGAACATCAACGGTGAACTGGCCACTGAATTCTAAATCATCCTTAATGCGCTCTGCCACCTGTTTGAGCTCTTTGTTCTTTTTGCCCACAATGCCGAGACATACCGGCAACCGTTCATGATGCGTGGCACCAACACACAAATCATCTGCCTGCACAAGCGATGGAAATAAAGAAAGGAATACAAAAAATATTTTTTTCATAGATGATCCAATTTAGATAAGAACCGACTACTGTCTAAAAGTAATCGTTATATTTTTCCCACGAGTCCAAAGCGGCAATACAATTTTTTGTAGCGCTGAACGGACCGACACATCATACATCAAAACGCCTGATGGCTTGATTGTTTCCAACTCGAGTAGGTTTTGATCCCACCCGACATGCAGCTTCATAGTGCACTCACAATCATCCGCGATGCCATCCGGTGGACGCCAATTTTCTGATAACTCTTTATATAATTCTGCAACCTCTTCCTGCTCGATCGTGCCCCATGCACCGAAGGCTACAACAAATTCTTCAGCCACCTCTTCTTGCTCAGGCGTTGTCACTTTTTCTGGCGCTTTCACTTCCGGCTCTGCATCTGGCACCACTTTTTTTTCAACAACTTTTGGTTCTTCTTTTTTCTCCGGCAACTTTTCTTCAGCTGCTTTTGCTGGCTTTTTTGATTGTGCTGCCGGCTTTTTTTTCTGCGCTGATTTTGCTTTTGAAGTCTCTTTTTTTACTGTCGTGTTTTTTAACGATGTTTGTGCTTTCGTTTTTTGCGCTGGCTTTGCTGTTTTTTTTGCAGCAGCTTGCGCACCCTTTTTATTCTTGCCACTTTTTGATGCAGTTGCTTTTGGCGCCGGTTTTTTTCTGCCTGTTCGTTTATCTACCATAGAAACAAATTTGACCGGACTACCAGGCGCATTTTGCCGGACAATCAATGTCACGTCACGGCTGCCATGGTTGTAGCTAAAAAAAAGGAGATACAATAAAAGAATATGAATAAGCGCAACACCAATACCCAGCTTGAGGAAAAATGTATGTCGCTTACGTACGCTTGGATGTTGCCAAAGCCACATACTGAACGCCCCCAATTACCTTGATGTCATCAACTAGTTCAAGCACGCGCCCATATGACACTGCCTTATCCGCTTTCACATAAACCGTACGTTCTTTTTGCGCACCAACTTCTTTTTTGATCTCATCAATCAATTTTTTTTCTGCTATTTTTGCACCATTAAAATAAAAATTATTTTTATCATCGATAAAGACAATTAATTCTTGCCTCGATCCGGTATCCTCTTTTGCCTGCCCGCGCGGCAAATTAACCTTGATCGCATTTTGAATCATCGGTGTGGTGATCATAAAAATAACCAAGAGCGTGAGCGCTGTATCGATCAATGGCGTCATCGAAACATCAGTTAATTGACTGCTCCGCCCGGAACGTCGTCTGCTTCTGCGCATGAACTTCCCCCTTAAACACCCAACACATTTTGTATAACTACCGAAACATGATCAGCAAGTTTTAATAAATCATGTTCCATTTTGCGCAGCTGAGTATTCAGTATGTTATACATAACCAGCGCAGGAATCGCGACCATCAAACCCGCGAGTGTGGTGATCAATGCTTCTGCAAGACCGGGCGCCACAGTGGTGATATCAGCACTTTGTTTTTCACTAATGCTCAAAAATGAATGCACCAATCCCCACACCGTACCGAATAATCCAAGAAGCGGTGAAACTGCAGCACTCGTTTGCAACACTGGAAGATATGATTCTTCATGCATCAATAATGAGTCTACCGTTTGATCAATATTATTTTGCAACATGGTCGCTTGTTGTGAGCCACCAATTCTTCTGAGCGATTGTGAAAAAATAACTGTTTTTGATAGAAAATAACCAGGCACCGTTCCTTCATGCATGGTTGCAATGGCGAGTAGCTGTTCAATGTTGTTCGCTTTTTTGACTTGCTGCATCACCGCATTGATCTGATTTTTCTTAACGTGAAATAAAATGAGTTTACAAATAAAGATCGTCCAGCAGACAATTGAGAGAAATAAAAGTGAGAGCAGCACAAGCTTGCTCATCGTGTCTGATTGCCGTACGAGATACCATAAAGAATTCCCAACTAACATAAATGCATCCTTTTGTTTTTCATGTGTGCGAAATAGTTTACCAAAATAGGGTTTTTTGTGAAAAGATATCGGACTGGACAAAAAAATATAACTTTATTATCATTCGGTGCAACATTTTAACCCCCTACAGGGATACTTCACAATGAACAATAAAATACACATTTTTTTCCTGTTGACTGCATGCGCAATAATGCCATCAGCTCTCGCTATGAGGATTTCTACTCCCGAACGCGATTATGAAAATATGGTTAAGGATGCAGATATGCTTTCTCTAACCGGATCTAGAAAAGAGCATTTGGAAGAATTCACTGCGACTATCATTCGAGACTTAAGAGGAACTTCTCAGGGAAATCTTTCACCACTCCCTCATCATGGTCTCATCGTAATACATGCACCTCTAAATGGTGGTAGCCGCGTCTCTTTATCATCCGCCATTCAAGAAAAACTTTTCAATACATTGGCTTATGAAAGTAAAACGGAAGTAGAACGATTTCTCAGCACTCCCTTCGAGGCAAGACGAGACGCCCATGATCCTAAACCATGGGAATATGATTTCATTGAAGCGCTGGATCACAAGTCGCTTGCACAAGCTCCTAAGAAATCGGTGCTTCTGTGTGCGCTGCCACGAGATGCCCAATACCTTCCCTTAGTTGTGGCAAAAGCAATGCTCGCGAAGAATAAACAATGGCTTATCGTTCAGCAATTGGCACCAAAAAAACACGCTTCTCGACCAGAATTATTTACTTCGTCTGAAGATAAGTCATTTGTTACCATGTGTATTAGTAAGCATGAGGATAACTATGTGCATCTTGGTGGCCCTAGAGATCTCCATGAAAAATAACCTACGCACTATGTTGTTATTTGCCGCATGCGCATGGATGTCCTCATTATTTGCCATGGAACGGGGGCAGTACACAATTGAAACTCCTGCCGCTATCTGTGAAAGCATGTGCCGCACAGGAGGTTGCAGCTTTGAGCCTATTATAAAAGGCTTAAAGAAACGGCTTGGATTTATGCCTTCTTACGGTATTATTGTCGTCCGTTTAGATGTGGGCACATCCTTCAAATTATGTTCACGGCCTTTCTCTTTAAGTCTCCGACACGAACTATTGATAACATTGGATGCACAAGATCGAGAACAAAATATTCAGAGAGAAAAGCTTGAGCGTCGAAGGAACGGAGCTTCCGATTCAACAAATTCCGAGCACCCACAAAAATGGAGTTGTGGTCACCTCGAAAAATTAAATCTTAAATCACTTGAACGAGCCCCTAAAAAATCAGTGCTTTTCTGTGCGCTACCACAAGATGCTCAGCACCTTCCTTTAATCACCGCTCATGCAGTGTTGGGAGGCAATATGCAATGGCTCATTGTTCAAGAACTGTGGGCAAAAAATGCTACCGATAGTGAGTCGCCACGATTATTCAACTCAAGTGATGATATTCCATTTATCACCATGTCTATTTCCGATCCGGTCATTGATGATGAACAGGAAAAAGAAAATAATGAAAAATAACCTCATTATTTTTTTATTCGCGGTATGCATATGGATGCCATTCGCACTGCCAATGGAAGCAGATACATTGGCAACACTGGAAAAAAACCAATTACTCGGCATTCAGACAATTGTTAAGCACATGGTCGATGCTAAAAAATCATCCGGCATTATTACCATCAGCGCCTCTCCTGAAAAGTTTCTCACTAACGTGCTACAACGCGAACTACTCGCGGCTTTGACCAAGAAGCGTTCCGCAGAGATTGAGGCATTGCCGACACCCAGTCCAGAAGCTGATGATTCATATAACGAAGAAGATGAATTACCAGAGTGGACATTCGATGTTATTGAAAATGCATCTGTGAAGGAATTGAGAGATGTATATCCCTATTCCATTGTGTATTGCGTTCCAAAAGAAAATAAAAAATTACACAGCCATCCAGCAGCATTGGCCGCTCTTCTTGAATCTCAAAATCAAGTTCTTATTGTGCAACAAACAAAATCTTCCTCTCGATTGCCATTATTTAAGCAAAAAAATAAACAGTTCATACAAGCCAATATCAACAAAGAAGGTCTTGCGTCTTTAGTGACAAAAGAAGAGATATCTATACATGAACCATCGCCTAGTACCATACCACCCGCATGGGAAGTCGAACTTTACTATTCTCATTAATCTCATCTGGACAAAAAATAGAGCTCCCTTTATTATTGAAACGATTTTTTCTAGTACACCATCACAAAAATAAATACGCAGAAGGGAAAACGATGAAAAAAATAACACTCATTATGCTCACTCTTATCGCAATGCAATACAGTGCATCTTCATTAGCGATGAAAGCATTAGTGGAAGTAACTCCAAAACTTCTTGTAGCGACACTAAAAACAAGACCGAGTGGGCTGATTCCTTCTTATGGGATTCTTCGAATAACAACGCCAGAAAAAAATCACTCTTTCAAGTTCGCATCAGAAACAGTAGATGAACTTACTCGTGTTCTTAAAGAACAAGACCCGCAAGTGGACTGGCGGGCAAGCGCCGTTGTTTCACTCACACCAAAAGAACTGAACGATACTAGCACATGTCGCGTGATTCTGTGTGATAAGGTCCCTAAAATTCAATTACAAAACAATGAAGATATTCGTTTTGCTATTCTTCGTGACATGGCAAAAGCAAAGAAACAATGGATTGTTATTGCAAATGAATCACTCTCTAAAGAACCCGTATCGGAAAGCATAGAATATTTTAATTAATGCGATTTTTTCTAGTTCACAATCACAAAGCAAATACACAGAAGGAAAAAACTATGAAAAAGATAACACCTATTTTGCTCACTCTAGTTGCGATGCACTATAGTGCATCTTCGTTCGCGATGGAAATATCTCCAAGAGTTCTTGTGGCGGGATTGAAGGGAAAAACCGGGCTGATTCCTTCATCCGGCATTCTTCAAATAACAACCCCCATCGATACGTTAGCCACCGAAGTTGCAAATGAACTAACGCATGCTCTTGATGAGCAAGCCCGCCATCAATTCTTAGTAGATGGTTGGGAGCATGCTAGAAATTGGAAAAGAAGTACCCTTAGGCACATCACACCAAATGAGCTTGTTACTACCGGAAATCATTCTGTCATTCTTTCGGGAGGCAACACCTTTCCTATCCCTTTAATGATGCTAAGCGCATGTGTGAAAAGGAACAGGCAATGGGTTGTCATTGCAAATGAACCGTTCTTGAGATCCATCACTGCAGTAGAATATTTCGGTTAAAGTGGTTTTTTTAAAAAAGGCTTAATGCGCTTTTTTAATTCCTCTTTATCGGTAATTCCCTCTTCGATTTGAATATCATAAGCCCGGGCAAGCAGTTTTCCCATCTGCGGTCCGGGCGCAACTATGTCCGCAATATCCCGTCCAAGCAACACTGGTTTTTCTGCGCCATATTTCACCTGTATTTGTCCGGCATGATGCAAAAATACTTTCAATTCTTCTGGTATGTCTGTCAGTGGTTCCGATCCGTTTGGATTGCGCCCCTGCCGATCAGCGAGTGAAAGATCCGCAATATACTGAATTGTTGTGTGTGGTTCCAATTTGTGTGCAAGCCGCTTATAGGCCGCTGATGTAGCACCACCGTTCACAAAGATCATTGGCTCCATGTGATACCGAACTAATTTGCTCACACCATCGATCAATTCTTTTTTTTGCGTAATGCGACTGAGCATTGTTTTTGTTATCGGCACTCCCGCTTGCGCATGTTCCAAACTGCGCAATCTGCCATCAATTTCGCGTGTGGTGGTCACTTTGCCAAGATCGTGACACAGCGCTGCATACATCACCATTAATTTTATATTCGGATCATCGTAATCAAAGCGTGCTGCTGCATCGAGCGCCTGCATTGAATGTTCAAACACATCACCTTCAGGATGATACTGATCTGGTTGCCTGACGCCAATAGTGGCAGCAAGCTCTGGCAAAATTTCATCGAGACGACCAATCTCTTTCAGCCAACGCAATCCGCGCGATGGATGTTCTGATTTGAGCAACATTTTTTCAAACTCAGATTCAATACGCTCGCGCGACACTGCAGAAATATCCATTTTTTTGCAAATGCGATTGAGCTCTTCATCGGGAACCATACCCAAACGGCCCATGAATTGCATCACACGAAAAAGTCGCAGTGGATCTTCATCAAAAAAATGTGCATTGGGCGCGCGCAGAACACCGTTTTTCAAATCATGCACGCCGTTAAATGGATCGATCAGTTCAAAGGTTTTAAGATCGAGGCCCATTGCATTGATAGTTAAATCACGCCGTGCAAATGCTTGCTCGAATGGCATGTGAGGATTAATCGAAACTTCTGGTTTGCGCCCGGCACTATCACTGCGTGGCAACGACCAATCAATATCCAAACCGTGCAAACGTAACACACCAAATTGTTTGCCTACCAAACTGACCGGCCCAAATGAGCGCAACACCCCTTCGAGTTCATCGGGCTTCAGGCCATAAATTTCTATATCAAGATCTTTTGTGGGGGCGCCCAAAAAAAGATCGCGCACCGCACCACCAACTAATAATGCCCTGCCTCCTGCTTGCGAAATTGCATTAACAATTTTCTTTAGTAGAGACTGTTTATCCAGGAGCGTTTCAAGATCTCTTTGAACGCTTTTCAAGTTTCTTGTAGACTTCATATGTTTACACCATTTATTCACGTACTAAAAAAAGAGGAACTCTTTTATGCATACAAAAAAAATCTTATCACTTGTGAGTCTTATATGCCTCGGCACTATGGTAGCATCCGATACACCGCAAGCAAAAGAATCATTTTTGAAACGCACCAAAGATAAAGTATTTGGCTTTTTCACCAACTATAATTTCGAACAAACCGAAGACAAAGAATACGCAGTGCACACTCCTGGCACGTTCACCCTCAACAATTTCGATGGAAATATCACCGTCAGGACTAATTGGAATCAAAATGCGGTATGTGTTAAAGCAACCAAACGAACTAACAAAGAAGAAATGCTCCCTGATATTCGTGTGAAATCTGCACAACAAAAAGAAAATGGTCAAGACGATCTGACTATCGCAACAGTCTATGGCAATGATAATGTGAAAGGACAAGTTGATTATGAACTGATTGTTCCTTCCGACATGCGCCTGCAATTGACTACCAAACGGGGCACTATCACGGTGAATGATGTGAATGGTTCTGTTGCTGCAAGCACCACTCATGGCAATATCGAAATTAATAACACAACGCAATTAGTCGTCGCGCAAACACAAAAATCTGGATCTATTTTAATCAAAGATTCAAAAGGTCCAATTCAGGCAAATACTCACAACGGTAACATCACTATCAAAGATGCAAGTGATAATATTGTCGCATGCGCAGAACGTGGCACAATCAATTCGATCTGCTCTGCAGTACCGCAGACTGGCCGCATTAAACTGGAAACTGCGTCTGGAAGTATCGTCCTAGCGCTTCCTTCAGAAGCGAATGCTACTATCCGCGGACGCACTGAGAAGGGAACTTTAATGTGTGACCATTATGTGCAGCTCGAAACACGCGCAACCAAATTGAACCGCCGCACCTGGAATCAATTCAAAAAAGAAATTGATGGCATGTTGGGCTCTGGTGAAGCAAACATTGAACTGTCATGCAAAAGTGGCAACATCAAAATTCTTGAAACAAAAACAACGTAGAAAATCCCCAGTAGAAAATCCCCACTGGTGTGGGGACCCCATTCGGAGAAAATCAAAAAACCCTCGAGAAATTCTCGGGGGTTTTTCTTTGGAAAAATTATGCGTGATGAGATAAAAAAGCAGGCCCTACTTCGCTAAAAGCTACGAAGGGCAGGCGCGATGAAAAAACAGGCGAGAGCAAGGAGTTCGATATCCTTCGATACATTTTGCTTACGCAAAACACTCCCAGCCGTCGCTTATCCGGGTCTTCCGACTCGGCAAGCTATGGCGGGCAGGCCAGGACGAACGGACATAATATATTGTTTTAAAAATAAGCGAACCATTCGAAACTCTTTATAATTATAATAATCCTTAAACATAAGTCCGGCCCCGGTGAGTGGTATGGGTGCGAAGCATTATGCGTAAGCATGATGATGAGTGCCCTATGTTCGGCGGGGAGCGGAGGGTCCAGCAATCTGCTGGTGCATTGGGTTAAGGGTATTGGGCAAGCAATACCCTTAGAAACAGCGATATAAATATGCACAAAAAGAAAAACAAGGAATGAAACGGTTTGACTGTGCAAAAATCTTACGCTTTACCGCGCAGGTTCACCTTCATTTGCCAATAAAATTCATGCGCGAAACAGAGGTGTAGACAATATCTCGCTGCCATTGAATCGCTTTGAATTGCGCACCCACTTCCATCAGATCCTGCACATAGCGCGAACCGGGCAGATCGAACCACATATCATTCGAAACAAAAATAATAGGCATATTCTGATAGTTATCATCAGGACGCTCATTGAAAAAAAGCTCCGAACAGACATAGGGCACAAATGATTGCTCATCCAACAGTGCGAATGGTGTCCGCTCATTGCAGCCAATGCAGCGCTGCGGATAGGCACGGAAATACATGTCATTGATCTGCCCAAAATTAAGAAAAGAAGGAATATGCTCGGTCAACACCATCGTGTGTCGTTTATCAAAATAGGATTGTAGTTGCCCATTTTTATACCAATAGACCGAATTGTAGAAGATGCCATCATCACGGCGAAAGGCACCCACCAACAAATTAATATTTTTGCCGACGTGATTATCTGCCCAAAATTGTTGAGTTTCATTTCGTTCTGCAAGACGATCGTCATAATAGGAAGATTCCGGCATCACAATCAGTTGCGCATTCGGTTCTTGTCGCACAATGTAGGCAAACTCATCGCCCGCTGCGCGCACCATCGCCACTTTATTATTCGCTGCCGGGAAAATAGTTGGCATCGTCACAATTTTTGAAACCCATTCTGGTTCTGGTTGATGCGGTTGTGCAAGCAAGGCACTCGCCAACCAGGGCAGCAAACTAAGCGCACACAATCCCACTGAGAACAATGTTCTGCGCACAAGTGCATAAGTTGCCGTTGCTGCAACCACAAAGAATAATGCGGTGAGTCCCACCTTGCCCAGGATTGGCAAGAGGGCCAACAATGCCGGATGTTTTGCAAGTGGCATGAGCGGATGCATCAATTGATATCCTTCCACACGACCAAACACAAACAAGCACCAACGATCCACCCAGTAGGTGTATACAAAAAGAGCAACGGTCCAAATTCCCAATTCACGCTCGATTTTGAGCGAACGACTATATTCGATTAATGATTGCGTGAGCCAGAAAATGATTCCCACAAAAAATGCTTGATAGAGCACAATGCCCACCGCGGGAATTAATGCATAGCCCCAGCTGCCTTGCGCCATACTAATGATGGCATACAAAACACCGCTCAGATGCAATCCCCACGAGATCGCACCCCAAAAAACACCGTGTAAAAAGGTTAATCGGTTGTATAGTGCTGCATACAAAAGTGGTATAGGATAGAGAAAGACGAGCCACCAAAGTTGGTGTATAAAAAGAAAGGGCAGTGCGTATAACACTGCGGAGATCAACAATAATAAATATGTGTTATTCTTCATGACATTCACCTTTTTCAACGTGAGCTATAAAAGGACATTCATTATGCTAAAAAAATTCGTACCATTATTTCTGACACTCTGCACCACCATCCTGAGTGCAGCGCCAACCTGTACTATAACACCAATAGACGAACACTCAAGTGATGTGCAAGTCAATTTTAATGTTGATGCGGGTGATTGTTTGTACCATGATTATCTTTCTTTTTCCACTGACCATCCAGCCATCACCCTGTCGCCAGCCCGTGCATCGAGCACGCCGCGCGAACAATATGATACGGGATTTAATAATACGAAACTCGCCTATTATGAACCAGTCACCTTTTCATTTCGCGCAGAAACTGAAAATGCACAAACTCCTGACGCACATTTGCATGTGAGCTATTATCAGAAAAATACGCACAAAATTGAGCATGCCTCATTCCCGATTGTGATGAATAATCCGCCAGCATCAATTGTTGAACAACTAGCAGCTGAAGAATCTACGATGCATTCTCACAAAACAACTACGCCACCGCAAGAAGCAGAACCAAAAAAACCTTCTTCCTGGTCCTCCTATTTTTCCGACACGCTGCAAAATACCGAATCGATGGCTTTGCGCCTGATTCTTGCACTTTTGCTTGGTCTTATTTTGAGCCTCACACCGTGCATCTATCCGATGATTCCGATCACCGTGGGTGTGTTGCAATCACACAGCACCAAATCGGTGGGACGTAATTTTCTGTTGGCACTCTGTTATGTGATTGGCATTGCCACCACCTTTGCGCTGCTTGGTTTGCTCGCTTCGTGCACGGGAAAACTCTGTGGAAATCTACTTGCCAGACCTTGGTTTATTATTGCCATTGTGGCATTGCTGGTCTACATGGCCGGCTCAATGATTGGTTTTTATGACATGTATATCCCGCGCTTTTTGCAAAGTAGCAAATCGAGCAATCACAACGGTTCAATCATTTCTATTTTCATGCTTGGTGCCGTGAGTGGGTCGATTGCATCACCCTGCTTATCTCCTGGCTTGCTGCTACTGCTCACGCTTGTCACCACGCTAGGCAGCACGCTGCTTGGCTTCTTGCTGCTCTTTTTCTTTGGGATAGGACTGGGTATTCCATTGCTGATCATCGGCACATTTTCTTCATCAATGAACGCTCTGCCACGCGCGGGCATGTGGATGGTGGAAATTAAAAAAGCATTTGGATTTATTATTTTGGCAACGAGTCTTCATTTTTTGAGCAATATTTTGCCATGGACTGCCATTATGTGGATCGCCTCATTTTTGACTCTCGGCGCTGGGTTATTCTATTTGCATGAAGCAACAAAAAGTGTTGGCGTATGGAAAAAAATACACAATGTTATCGGCATGATCCTGACGGCCGCATTTGTGGTTATGGCGGCAAAATCCTATCAAGCAATGCATCAATGTCAGTGCGAAACATCACCAACAAGCGCTTGGATTCATTCATATGAAGAGGGAATTGAGCACGCAAAACGGGAAAACAAATTACTGTTTCTCGATGTGAGCGCGCCCTACTGTTCAATCTGCAAAGCAATCGATCGCACGCTCTTTTGCTGCGTTGATGTGCAAAAAAAATTAAATGATTATGTTACCGTCAAGTTGGAAGATATCGATCAATCAGTTGCAGAAAAATTCCATGTAGTGGGCGTGCCAACCTTCATCGTTATTGATCCACATCACGAAAAAGAAATTGCACGTTGGGGCGCAGAGCTGTATGATATTGAACCGACGGAATTTATTGCACAGTTAACTCGATAAGCATATATAACAACACTCAATCTAAGGTTACACCTATGAATAAACTGTCGCTTCTCTCCATAACAGTTTTCTTTGCTGGCACGCTATCCGCTATGGAGCCTGATCACGCAAAACGACTCAGATCAGAAGAAATCGATGCTGTAGCTCCCGCAAGTCCGCGCACCAAATTCCTTCTTGAAGAACTTCGTCTTGGCAATGAAGCCATTAAACAGCTCCTGCCAGAGCGAAAGTCCTCTAGCCATGCTGAAGAGACAACTGATCGCAGCTTAGAATACCATCTAAATTGGAGTGAAAAAGCTCGCGTTACCCAACATGTGTGCGCTTGGGTCAATCATCTGGATCAAGGATTTCCGATTCCTACTGAGGGAGAATTTCTGCTTCAAGAAAAAGATCTTCTTGAATTTATAAACCATTCTGAAGAAAACAAAGATCTCATGGTACGATCTGCAACTGATCATAGGCGTGTTATTCTATCTGAACCCTCGCCACTTGCACGAAATACCTCCGTTGGCGCTTTACAACTCCGCGTAAAAGCAATCTATTATCCAAGATTGAAACGGGAAAGCCTCATCGCAAAAGCAAAACTTGCTCAGTACGAAGCAACTATCAAACCTGAAACAACAATTGATGAAAGAATAAGAGTGAAAGAAGAAATCTGGAGACCCTACCAAGCATGTCTAAACAGGATTGAGCTCTGTCTTCACGCAATTCGAAACTTCGAAATTGGACTTTAATTTTATATGAAAGATACACCTATGAATAAACTGTCGCTTCTCTCCATAACAGTTTTCTTTGCTGGCACTCTATCCGCTATGGAATCTGCAGTTGGATTAGTTCCACAAAGTCCACGTACCAAATTCCTTCTTGAAGAACTTCGCCTTGGAAATGCGGGCATTATGCAAAGACTTCCAAAACAAGAATTGTTCAGCCACGTGATTGAAGAAAGTGCAGAGCGCTCTTTGAAGGAACAGGTATATGTAACAACTCAAAAATCTGTGGCTGCGTGGTGCAATGCCCATCTGGCTGGATTTCCGGTTCCAACTGAGGCGGAATTTCAGCTTCAGGAAGAGCAGCTTCTTGAATTGGTAAATGGTTCTGAAGAAAATAAGACTTACATAATGAACGCTGCAACTAAAGAGAAGCAGAATCTTCTCTCTGATGACACAGTTATACTAGCCCATATCTCCAGACCAGAATGCAAAGCCGCCACACAACAGCTTGCACTCACACTCTTTCCAAAGTTGAAACGAGAAAACCGAATCGCACACGCAAAACTTGCGCAATGCAATGCAACGGGAAAACAACTTGAAGGAGCCGCTGTTGATGAAGTTTGGAAGCCCTACCGAAAATGTCTAACAAAAATTACGGCCTGTCTTTATGCAATCCAAGCCGCTGGTAAATAAATAACATTGTATTGTTCTCATTTTTAAAGGAAAGACACTTCCATGAAAAAACTATCAATTCTTTCGTTAACGCTCTTAGCCGCTGGCACCACATCCTGCATGGAATCTGGGCAGCCGAATACAGTTCCACCTGCAGCTCAATCAACTCCACAAACGCCCCGCACTTCATTCCTTCTTGAAGAACTTGAGAAGGGAAATGCAGAGATTAAAGGATTGCTTCCCGCACCAGAATCAACAGAAAAACTCATTGCTAAGCACCTCGATGATGCTCTCCAGGACTTATTATCTGGCAAGAGTGATGGGAAGGTATTCCTCAATGCAGCAAATAGAGCAAAAAATGGTATCAAGGCTCCCAGTGACAGAGAACGCCTTCTTCAACATCTAGCAGCACATGCTGATCACAAGGGCGTCCTTCTTTCGCAGGCTATCAATGCCAAAAAAGCGGTTCTCACAACGAGGATAGCTGAACTCAAAAAAGCAATTGAAGCAACTCATGGGAATTTGAAGGATGCGCATGCCGAAGCGACGAAGGCGCAACTAAAATTAGAAGCGGATGCGACAGTTAGCCGCAGAAATCTCGACTCAAAGGCAATCGATAGAGTCTGGACAAACTACTATGCGCGTGCCACAACCATTGTTGAAGAGGTTGCAAAGCTCGAAGCCGCACAATTTGATCTCACGAAATTAAAAGATTTCGAAGAGCAACAGAATATTAAATAGTTGATTTAAATTTCAAAAGCCCTCGTTCATGACGGGGGCTTTTTTTGTTTTCGCACACACTCTCATTTTTGCATCTTGCCATGCTTTGGCCTATACTATCACCGCTGAAATAGACTCACATCTTTGTTTACACAGGACTCATATGAAAACAAAAATTTTCTTCATATTGCTTTGTGCCACATTCTGCGCACAGGCTATGGAAGATGCCAATTCTGATTCTGACACCACTGAACACCCTGCAGCGGAAAGAACTCCATTCTCTCCACGCACATCATTATTTATAGAGGCTCATAACCTTGATATTTTCAATAAGACTTCCTGTCTTACAATATTTAGAGAACGACGTCGTTTAAAAATGCAGTTCGAGGCGGGGCGTCCCAACTTTTTAGATGAGCTTGGTGAGAATTATTTCGCCTCAATGGCCGTACTTGAAGATTATCTGCAGCGACTCGCATGGCACACTGCTTCTGTGGAAGATTTTAAAGGATTAGCCTCCGAGGCCAAACAGCGAGAAGGAGAATTTATAGTGAGACATTTAGTGGACTCCCTTGAGAATTATAAGAAGACAATCATTCAACTCGGGCTCAGTGATGAGCAAGATGCTTCCAAGAAAGTATTCGCTGCCGTACAACAAAGAAATATGTACCAAAAATTGCTCACGAAAACACGCAAGGTTTTTAACGTAACTGATTATAATTGACCCGTTACCATTAATAATTCTCACTCAGGAGTTTGAAGATGAAATACGCACTCACTATTTTGCTACTCTGCGCAACTGGATCTGCCATATGCATGAATGATAACAATGACCCACAGCTCACCCCTGCTACACAAAATTCGATAGGAAAATTAAGTCTGTCAGATATGAATGTCCTCGCGGAGCTCGCGCATAATCTCATAAGTAATCTTGCTGAACGGGATAACTATATAACCGAAGAAGAGCGGAAGATGTGTGAAAACCCACGGCGCATTGCCGGCGCACATCAACGAGCAAGTGATTCGATAAGACAAGCCTTAACCGATCTTATGGAGTTGGATAGACTGCATCAAGATCAATTGAGCCAACATATAATCGATGGGCATGGCGGCGGAAATCACCAAGATTTTTCTGTTTTTAGAGAGCGAGAAAAATGCAGACAATCTATTGAAAGAAAACTCCAAGAAATTAGCAACAACCAAACAAACCAACATGGATTTGAAAATGAGTTATAAACTCAGTATTTTGCTACTCTGCGCAACCGGATCGGCTCTGTGCATGGATGATGATGGATTTCCTCGTTTTACCAACGAGCAGGTGAACGAACTGATGAAGCTTAGTCGCTCAGAACGGTTGGAGAAGCTCGCAATCTTGCATGAACAGCACAAGGCTCAAAAGCCTCAGCCTGCACCATCATCGCCAGAGAAAAAAGTTCCAAAGAGTGATGCTAGTAAGAAATAAAAATTACACACTTTTTAAAATGAAGACTTTCATGAAAAAGATACTATCGCTCACATTCTTTTTGGCATCCACACTCTGCGCACAAGCAATGGAACTTGTCGTAGCACGACAACCGCGTGCAGCATTGCTTGCACTCCTCAATAGACCACAAGATGATTCTGGCGATGCAGAACAACCACCAGCGGAAGCGCCATTATCTCCCCGCACATCATTCGTTATAAAACTACATCAGACTGTTTTCAAGCGCACAACATGCCAAGAAGCGATTGTCTCACAACGCAAATCAACCATGAATGTGTTGCGTTCAAATGGCGCTGCAAAAGATATCGTGGCCGTATTGGGCGGATCCAATAGCTTGCTCGTGGCATCTGAAGTTGAAAATTATTTTAATTTCCTCGCGCAAGGTAAAGATGCAACCCTCGAAGAATTCAAATCCTTAAACGAAGAATGCAAAAAATATGCCGGCAGTATAATTGTTCGCCATTTGAAAGCCTGCCTTCGTGAGAGCGAGCAAAAGATATGGCAGCATGGCGATTCAGATGAAAAAGCTGCATATTCACAGATGTTTTTAGAATCAAGAAAAATAGAAACTATGAAACAATTACTGCCCGAAGCACAAACTGTTTTTGGCATCAAAGAATAGTGAAATCATTATTATTTTTAACATCAAAAAGGGTTCTTCTATGAAATATAAACTAAGCATTTTGCTGCTCTGCGCAACAGGATCAGCTATATGCATGAATGATAATAATGCACCTGTACCCGCACCTGCTGCTCAACCTGATTTTGCCGGGGCATCCAAAGCCTTATCCGACGCATTAGACAGAGAAGCATTTCTACCGAGGACCATGCCTGGTCCTGCCGCGAGAACATTGTCCATTCGTGAACTTACCGGTCTTGTGGAACAATATGGAAAAGTTTTGCATGCTCTCAAGACAATAGAATCACAACGGATAGAAGAAAAAATGAGAAGCAGTGACACACCAACGGTGGTGCATGGCTATCTCTCTAGTAGCGAAAAAGCAAAAGTTAAAGCGGATATTCGCGCAAGAAAAGATAAGGACTATGGAAAAAACCATAGAGAAGGAACTCTCGCTGCTCATTATGCACAGCTCCACAATCAGGTAGTGGCACTTGAACCAGCTCTTGCGGCATATGAAAGAAGCTATCGTGCACAATTCAATCCTGACATTGTGGATGCACTAGAACACAATGAAAAAGAAAAGAGCAAGATACCTCAAGCTCTGAAAGAGATTGGTAGCAGTAAAAAAAGTATCAAGACAACACTCGATACATTAAAAGCTAAAAAATAAAATATCCTCTCTTTATTACTACAACAACACAGAAGGATTTCGAAGATGAACTATAAACTCAGCATTTTGCTACTCTGCGCAACCGGATCAGCCGTATGCATGAATGATAATAATGCGGCACCTGCGGCTCAACCGATTCAAGATATTCGAGGTCTCGCAGCTCTTGTGGATCCAAATGAACCAACCACCGATCCTGAGCCTGTCAAAGCTCCAGCACGCCCCAACCTTTACCAGCTTAAAAAACTTGCAGAATCCTGCACTGAGCATTATGAGTCACTTACTCATCTAGCAAATAGTATCACATCTGACGGATCACAGTGCGCATTAGAGCCCGGTCCATTGGAAGTCGAATATGAAAAACTCACTACGGGGTTGATTAATTCTGCATGGGCCCTCTTGCAATTCGATACAGAGTTTCACACGCAGTTTGATGGAAAAATAATAACCGCGATAGCAAGCAAAGGCGGCAAAGATGCAACGATACCAAGCGTCCTGGCAAGTCTTCATAAAAATAAACAAATACTTAGGAAAAGATTAGAAGACATCATGAATAATCATTCCGATAATCAAGAATAAAAAATTAGTCAGGTAGACAAACTAAACGCCCTCTTTTCTAGCAAGAGGGTGTTTTTTAATATCATGAGGTTTTTGGAAATGAAATTTAAATTAAGCATCTTACTGCTCTGCGCAACTGCATCAGCTCTGTGCATGGATGGCGAGGCTAAAGAGAAATCACGAGTAATTGGTTACGTCCAAACTTGGAAAGCGATGAATACAAGTGAGCTTGCTGATCTCGCGCACGCTTTTCATGCCCTTACAAGCAGCCTGGCTTTAGAAAAGAATTTGCCTGGCTCGCAAGACCAAGAAGAACATCAAAATCTTAAGACTGATTATACAATAGCGTGCGAAATGTTCATGGACTCTATGCAACGTTTTGAACAATTGTGTATTAAATATGACTCACTCTATGCTCACAATGCTCTGCAACAAGAAGATCCCGATGGGCAAAAATGGCGCGATTATAAAGCATTCACCAAAAGCAGAGAAGCTCTTGGAAAGAAGATATGGGAAAAGAAGGGATTGAGACAAATCAGAAAATGAAGTAAGCCCTTTTTATTAGGCTTTTTTTACACGCTGTGATTTGAACTTGAATACACTTTTGCCTATACTTGTATCTGGTCGAAAAAAATTAAACATCTTTTGTTTCAAGGACACACATGAAAAAATTATTATCACTCACGCTGCTTGTGACTGCTCCATTTTGTGCACAAGCAATGAATCATAATAATAATAACGAGGCTGAAGCACTCGCTTGCATGGCAGCTGCTCAGCCTGCTAGTCACACAGTGGGCATACATCATCCCGATGATAAATTTGTACAGTGGTTACCCAAGGATGAAGCAGCTGCTTCAGTAGCTCAGCTACAAGAATTGCGTGCACAGAAACGACGTGTTGCTAGGGCAATAAAGCTACCAGAATTCCAGGAACAGGAAAAAGAAGAATATTTTGACGGCGACTCGGATACATTGGCCGCGCAAGCTAAGGAAGCCAGAAAATTAACTGAGGCCTTGAAGGTTCAGGGTGCTGTAAAAAATCCATTGTCACCCCGAACATCGTGCCTCAAAGAAATGACGCTAGTGCTTGACTATACGCTTGCTGAAATGATCGCGGAAGAAATTAGCAAGATGGAAATTGCCGATGCCGCACCTGCCGACATAACGATGAAAGCACTTGTCTTGAAAAAGTTTTTTGATGACAGCAATAAAATGGGTGGTGTGATTGATCTAAGATGGAACAAAGCTCAAACACTGCTCAGCGATGAAACCAAAGTTCATTTTATGCTGAAAGCTGTTAAAAAAATCAAAGCGTCTGTCGCCTCTAAATCTACCAACCCTAATGATGCGAGAGCAACTGATGAATCATTGGTAATGGCAATGATTAACGACGAACTATAATAAAGCAAAAAATTAAAAAGGCTCCTCATTGCGAGGAGCCTTTTTTTATTGAGAAAATTTTATATCCCGCAATTTGTGCTCGAATACTCTTTTACTTATACTTATACGAGCAAAAAAAATTAAACATCTTTTGTTTCAAGGACCCACATGAAAAAATTACTTTCACTCACATTACTTTTGACCGTTCCATTCTGCGCACAGGCTATGGAAGAACAGCCTATGACTGGGAAAGAATTGAAAGCAGCGGTACAAGCTTGGGTACCTGAAAGGCGCTTTAAGCCGGAAGGCGTACCATTGTCCCCCCGCACGAAGCTCCTTAAAGAGAAATATACTCCTAAAGAGTTAATCGCCTATGAAATTAGTCAACTGGATGAATCTCTGCAAAATGATTTTCTTCTTAAGCAAGCAGAAAAAGCTTGTAGCTTGAAAAAAATCCGTGATGACTTAAAGAAGGACCCTGAATCTGGACAGAATTCGTGGCGAACAATTTCAGACCTTCTCAGTAATAAAACCAAAGACCATTTTATGAAGCAAATTATTCTAGATGTCAAAGCGTCTGCCGCCCCTGATCCAAGATTCACTGATGAAGCATTGGGATCGCTAATGGTAAAGATAAACGGCGAACTATAAAGCAAAAATTTAACATCTTTTGTTTCAAGGACACACATGAAAAAAATACTATCGCTCACGCTGCTTTTGGCATTTCCATTTTGTGCACAGGCAATGAATAGTAATAACGAGACTGGGTTTATGACTGAAGCTGAACACTTTGCAAGTAAACGCATGGCTGAGGCTGCTGAATTGGTCAAGTTGCACCAATCCCATGCCGGTGATCTTTCTGCAGACACACGCGCTGCTTATGCCAAGTTGCAGACGGAAGATACTTTGAACCGGATGCAAGCAACGGATAGAACACCATCTCCCCAATCAAGGATGCCATTCTTTGATATCATCGCAGCGAAAATCCCACGCTCTATAGAAGCGGCCGCCGCATCCACCACAATAGAAGAATGCAATAAAAATATCGCCATCGATGCAGCAGCTGCACAATCGGCACCGCTATCACCCAGAACAGCAGTTCTTAGAAAAATATGCGCTCCGGGAAGTTTGTATAGGCTCGGTCTCATGCTTGGGAAGGAAATTTGTGACTTGCAGCAAGTTGGTGAGCAACCCCCGCTTGCCGAAGTGACCACAAAAATTCTTGCACTCAAAGAACTCTATGATGAATGTGGCTTGAGCGGCACCATGGAAGCGGATGAGCGATGGCAAAAAGCGCAGACTCTGCTCAGCGATGAAACCAAAGAACATTTTATGATGACCGTTATTAATGAAATCAAAACGTCTGTCCATGCTGAAATTGAGAAAGAGGAAACATTCAGATCAAAGGCACAATTAGCAGAGCGTAGGAAAGTACTCGCGAAAGAGCTGATCGAAATTGAGGCAGAAGAATTTCGCAAAGGACTTGGAGTTGATGGCGATTCTAATAAGCACGATCCTTTGTTCTAAAACAGCCAAACAAAAGAAAAGCCCCTCATTGCGAGGGGCTTTTTTATTTAACGTTCTTTTTTAAAATCATCGTGGCGACCACGCGATTTGCGTTCATCAATGCGTCTTTCTTTTTCTTGCAGCAAACGGCGATACATCACATCAATCACGCGATCCAGTGTGTCATAAAAATCATCACCTTGATGTTCATAGTCAGAAACCAAATCATAATTTTTTGATTTGACGCGCAATTCAATATGATGATGTTCATGATTTTTTGAAGGTTGCAAAACAAGCTCAATATTGACCGGTGAAGGTTCATTGGTCAAAAACTTTTCTATTTTTGCTAGCTGCTTATTTGCATATTCTTCCATCGGGTCGGAATGCGCCATGTTGCGAAACACAATTCTCTTATTCATCAACATCTCCTTGTTGCAACCATCTTTTTTCATCAACGGAGTCTAGCATAGAGAAATTATCTCGTCACGATGAAGCGAATCGGCACGCCCTTGAGATCATATTTTTTGCGCATGAGCTGTTCGAAATATGCGAGGTGATTTTTCTCAAACCATTGCGGTATATTAACTTTGAGCGCAATTGTGATCGGTGCTGTTTTGACCTGTTTGGCTTGCAACACAAATAATTCTTGCTCGCTTTTGAAAATCGGACGACGACGTATGCCTTCCTGGAAAAGCATCGTCAGTTCACTCGAAGAAAATTCTTGGCAATGGCGCGCCCACACTTTTTTGATCAGTGGTAGCACGCGACCAATATTCTTGCCATCTTTGCAAGAAATAGTCAGCTGCTCAATTTTTTTCATCATGTGTTCATAGTTGTCTAGATCATCGACCAGCAACTCTTTTTGCCGCTCATCGGCTAAATCATTCTTATTAAATAGAATAATCAGCGCACGATATTTTGAGTCAAAGGCATAAAATGCGAGCTTGAGTTCTTGATCGGCTATGTGGCCTTCGCTTGAATCAATCATGAGCAAAACCATATTTGCCTGATCGAGAGCATGGAAGGAACTTTTGACCATCAATGTTTCAAGAGGTTCAGTGACACCTCGCTTACGGCGAATACCGGGCGTATCGGTCACTTGAATATCTTCAGAATAGAAACGAATTTTTTCGGTAATTGCCTCGCGGGTGGTACCCGGCATATCGGCAACTAAGGCCCGTTCTTGCCCAAGCAATAAATTAATGAGGGATGATTTGCCCACATTCGGTTTGCCCAAAATAACCACTTTTGGCTGCAGCTGCTCTGGCTCTTCTTCAATATATCGTGATGGCAATACAGTCATCATATATTCAAGAAGATCCTCAATGCCGCTGCCATGTGCCGCAGAAATTTGAATCAAAGGCCGGTGGCCAATGCGATCAAATTCATGCATATTTTCTTGGCTAATTTTTGCATCTGATTTATTGAGCAACACAATAACTGGCTTGCCAACTTTGTGGAGCAATTTTGCAATTTCACGATCTTCAGTCAGCAATCCAACGGTCCCATCGCAGACAAATAAAATAAGATCGGCAGAATCAAGCAGAGCAATCACCCGCTTGCGTGCCTCTTCTGAGACAGGATCAGCAGTTTTGTGCAAACTAATTCCGCCCGTATCGATCAGCTGAAATGTGCGATCTTGCCAATGAACGGTGTCAGAAATAAAATCACGCGTCACCCCTTCATAATCGAGGGTAATGCTTTTAACTTTTTCAGAAAGCCGATTAAACAGTGTTGATTTACCAACATTCATTCGGCCAACGATAACCACTTTTGGTAATGCTACTGTTTTAGTCATGCGCTTGCTCACGAATTTCTGTTATAGTGCCTGGGAAGTATTTGAGCAATAGTTGTGATTTTGGCCATTGTGCCGCATCAGAAACATCTACCATTGGTTCCCGTGGCGTTTGCACTGCTGCTGCAGTTGGACGCCGTTTTTGATAATTTTCATACATAGGTTTTTGCGCTGATTGTGAAGATGGTTGCGGAGTTGTGTGTACTGGCATTGGCTGCTTTTTCTCCACACGCGCTCGCAATGATTCACGCACAAATTGGGGGTTAAATGAGACCACGCAGCGATATGCCGCATCAAGCAATGGTTGCCACTGCGCTTTATTTTCTGCGAGCATGTCGTTGAAAAAATTGAGGTCACGCGCGAATTCAACGGTGAGCACACCAGTCACTTTATCAAATGTTGTTGGTTCACCCTGTTTGAATACCGAGGTGAGCAATGGTTCATTGAGCGTTTCGATCTCTTGGGCAAAATGTTTCCAGTTGACCACAAAGCCCTTGCCATCCTGCTCTTGCTCATCTTCATCCTCTTCTTCTTCATCATCCTCGCTGTCCTCATCATCTTCCTCATCCTCAAGTTCGCTTTCTTGCTCAATGAATGTCACCGCTGCTTGTGCAGAGGCTGGTGCAGCACCGCCTTCTGAATCATTAGAATTGGTGTGCGCGAGACGAAGGAAGAGCATTTCCAACAGAAGGTGTTGTGCAGTGGTACGCAGGAACATAGATTCACTGGCATACATATCACGCAAAAGTTGGTTGATTCGTTTGAGCGAGCAAACGCGCGCAAGTTGCTGCAATGCTTCATGTTGTTCGCGCACTTGTTCACGAGGTACGCCATACTTCATCCAGACAAGCGCACGTGTCAGTTCAATCAGACGACGCCATACATAGTCTGCTGAGTATGTTTCAAATTTTATAGCACTCAAAAGCTGCAAGACATCGCCCGCAGACTTAGTCAGCACTGTTTCAAGCAAGGCAATCAGGCGCTCGTCATCAATATGACCAAGCACTTTCAGTACCGATAATTTTGTAATCGCGCTGCTTGAGAATCTAATTTGTTCAACGAGATTGAGGGCATCACGCGCTGAGCCGCCGCTTTCTTTGACGATCAACTCAAGGCCCGGTTGATCCGCACGAATATCTTCGTGCAAGCAGACTTTGTGCAAATGCTCCAGCAAATCGTTTGAATCAATTGGTTTGAAAAAGAGCTGGAAGCAACGAGAACGAACTGTTTCAATAATTTTTTCTTGATCGGTTGTTGCCAAGATAAAGAGGACCGACATTGGCGGCTCTTCAAGAATTTTTAGAAAGGCATTGAAGGCTGCTTTGCTGAGCATGTGCGCTTCATCGATCAAATAGATTTTTTTGCCGCCCATTAATGGCATAAGAGAGGATGCTTCGATAATGTTACGAACATTATCAACACCAGTGTGTGATGCTGCATCAATTTCGATAAAATCGGGATGGTTGCCTGCAAGCATAGCAGTGCATGAATCACATACGAGACATGGGATAGAAGTGATGCGAGGATCATTTTGAAAATCGGTGACTTTGGCGCAGTTTATGGCAGTCGCAAAAACACGTGCAGTAGTAGTTTTACCACAGCCACGTTGCCCTGAAAACAAATAAACGGGAAAGTATTGTCCACGATACAAACTGTTTTTCAACATACGTACCGACAATTCTTGCCCTACAATTTGATCAAAATTGCGCGAACGCCACTTGCGCGCGAGATTGAGCTTTATTTCGCTCATAAGAAACTCACCAAACCGGTGCTTACCGATTTATTGCTCACATCCAAAACTGGATAAAATAACTTAGATACTAAGCAGGGAAAGTGTGTACAAGAATAGCCTACATTTGCTGCTTCCTTTCGGACCTGACAAGATATGTAGCTACTCCTCACGAATGAGGAGCATTTCCTCACACACTTCCCCAAATTTTGAAATCATCACTAGCAGATTCTACCGTTGCCAAAAGCTAGGCCGAATACTGCATGTCGTCGAATTGCTTATTCAAGCATTATATTTCAAGTTCTCGGTGCTGACTGGCAGACCAGTCATTATAGTCTTGTCCGTCTACGCTTTCAGCTACTTCGGACAGTCTTCGAACTGTTCTATCGTAACTTTATATTTCTACCTCAGAAAGCGGCGCAGCCAGACGAAGCCCTTAGGCGAAGACTGGTGGAGAGAGAGGGATTCGAACCCTCGATGCCCCTTTCGGAACATACATGATTTCCAATCATGCTCTTTCGACCACTCAGACACCTCTCCACAGCGTAAAAAGTTCCGCAGCTAATTATTTGTTAGCTTTAGACTTTTCATCTCTTTTTGCAGCTGGTTTTACAGTTGCTTTCTTTTCTGTGGGCTCTTCAATTTCAATATCATCTTCTTCGATGACTACTTTAGGAGCAGAGGATTTCGCTGATTTCTTCACAAAAGATTGCTCTTCGTGATCTTCTTCTTCAGCTTCTTCACTCAACCGCTCAAGTACTTCTAGTTCCACTGGCGCAACAACTGCTTCTAATGAAGTGGCAACTTTTTTAGCTGCTGCATCTTTAGTTTCAGTCTTTTTGGCAGCTTCTTGCTTTCTTTTTTCAAGAATAGTTTGTTTAGCTGCTTCGCGACCACGTTCAACTGCATTACCCAAGAACGCTGTGATCATAGCGATAGAACGTTCTGCATCATCATTTGCTGGGATTACGTAATCAACCAACGATGGATCGCAATTTGTATCGACAACACCAACGACAGGAACACCCATAACCGATGCTTCACGCAATGCAGAGCATTCTTTGCCTACATCGATGAGAACGATTGCGGCTACCGGCCAGGTGAACTTGCGAATGCCGCCAACAACTTTGGCTGTACGATCGGCACGTTTTTTGATAACGTTCAATTCTTTCTTGGTGTAGTGCGGGAACTTCTCGGATTTTTCAATGATGTCTTCATCATGAAGGAGACGAGTTACCGATTTTTTTACCTGAGTAAAATTGCTCAGGGTACCACCAACCCAACGATGATTCACGTAGGGCATATCAAGCCTAGTCGCAACTTCTCTAATAGAGTTTTGCGCTGCCTTCTTGGTACCAACCCACAAAATCTGTTTGCCTTCGGCCGCAATTCCTTCAAGGAACGTTGCTGCCTTTTGCAACTGATTAGCAGTTTTTGAGACATCAATTAAATGTATTTTGTTCTTAGAACCCCAAATATAGGGCTTCATGCTCGGGTTCCAACGGGACGTTTGATGCCCGAAGTGTACGCCGGCCTCGACCAGCTGCTTATATAGCTGCTTGCGATCGCTCATTCAAATCCTTTCAAGTTTCCGCTTAAACCACACAGAAAAAGTGTATCAAAAGAGGCACAAATTGCAATATCGAACCTCTTTTTTCCTAGGCCTATGCAGCCTCTTCTTCTGATCCAATAACTTCTTGATTCACTACGGAGCGCTCAAATCTGCGCCCAAGACAATATGCTGTCACTGTCCAAAGTCCAATAGTTGTCACAAAAAACAGGGGTTGCGCTACCGCTAACACAGCAGGCCCCGCCGTTTGCATGAGCAACACAAAGGAGGATCCATTCACTTTTGCAAACTTACTTCCAAAGGCATCTATCCAAGATTTTGATTTAAACTTAATAGCTTTTGCCGTTGGAATATAAAGACTTTCGCGCACTGGATAGCTAAATGCATAATTCACTGCCTTCATTATCGTAAAAGCAAAAATCAATGCACTTGGCGAAGTGGCAAGTGAGAAATAAAGCAATCCAAAACCTGTCAAAACAGGAATAAGTATCAAACAAATACGCTCACCCATATGGGACATGAGCCATCTTGTTCCAAAGAGAGAAATCACAAATCCAACTGAATGCACTAAAAAGTATGTTTGGAAGAAAAATGCACCCTTGCCAGCAAGTGTTTCGCTATATTCTTCTGCTGCACCCAACCGCATATAGCCAAGTACGGTATTGAGTACTTCATAGAAATAGACCACACCAAAAATGCCCAACACATAGGGATATTTAAGCAATAGAACTAAACCAGAAAATAATCCCGTTTTTTCTTTCCCCACCTGCTTTTGATGTTTTTCAAATTGATAGGCGGCCTCATATCCATGAAGATATTTGCCCGGGATCACGCGCATTAAGTGATAAATAACAAGTGGTACCGCTAAAAGCAATGTGGAAGCAACGGCAAGGACTATTTGATGGGTGAATACTTGCGCGGCAATAGGAGCTTTCGAATAATCATCAAGCGCAAATAATAACCATGGAACTCCAGCACCTAACATCCCGCCCAATTTGGAACCCGCCACCATAATCCCATAACTTTGTTTTGCAGATTCGGGACTGGTTATTGAGTTCACAAATGCCCACATAACACTCACCACAAAAGGTGTATAGCCTTCCACGAAGAAATAGAAGAGCCAGCCAAAAATGCGCAGAGGACTTGTATCTGTATTACCAATTCCGATAGTCGAATGCCCTATTGCAATGGCAAAGCCAAGCCCTAAAAGACCAAATGCGATGCTATAGATTGCCAACAATTGATAGCGGCGAACATTGTCGACAACTTTTGAATAGAGTAATACAGCCGGTATCAATACAAACAATGAAGCAAGTCGTGCCCATGGCACATATTCGCGACCAACAACACTCAAAAAGACCGAGTCTTTGAGGCCTTGAGCCACCGTGTAGGCACTAATTACCAAAAAGTAGATAACCGTTAAAAGGAGTACCTTGCGCCGCTCGTGCACGTCGCCTTCGAGTAACAAATTTCCAAACCATCTTCGGGTTGCCGAAAACATCTGTTGCGCTCCGCAAATAAAAATGCCACTACAATTTCCAAACTACTGCGCTTTTTTATTACTCAACTCTCACCAAAAAAACTTACGAGAAAAGGCCAGAGGATCACTTTTGGGCGATCCACATGGCCTTTGCATTTTCTATACTAACCGAACTTGTTGTGCATGCTGCATTAACATACCACTTCGTTCTTCTCGATGGCTGTATTAAAGGTACGCGATACATAGAGCGCAACCATAATCCAGATACCAATCAAACCAAATGATAATGCAACGCTCATAGTCAAGAAGCCTGCAAGACCAAGTTTGCCTCGGAAACTATTGATAACAGATGCGCCACCTTTTGCACCACGAGAACCAAACATTTCAAGCCATGCTTGAGCTTTATACTTGGTATCTGATGATGTTGGAATGTAGAGCTGTTTCAATGTTGGCGCGTTCAATGCGTAGTTTACCGCTTTTGAAAACACCATGATCCAGAATGCAATATGCAACGCGTCAGGATTAAATTTAATTACTAAAATCGCAACACCGATCAGAATAGGAAGCACGATCAAAGATGCTTTCATGCCCAATTTGCGCTGAATATTGTTAATACCTAACAATACGCACAATGTAGCAACGATACCTGTTGTGTATGCATAGCTAGACAAGAACGCTGAAACTTCACCCTCAGTTGAGAATGTAGCACCGGCTGTTTGCTTGAAGTGATAATCGATAATAGTAACGATAATTTCGTAGAAAGTGATGATGATAAAGATACCCAAGAGGTATGATTGGCTCACCAAAAGACGCAAGCCTTCAAAGAAGCCTGGCTCTGGTTCCGAGTCACTTTTGTGAGCTTTGTCATCGAAGCCATGCATCAAATATTCTGGTGTTGAGTGTTGGAAATACCACATTCCCAAACCAGTCATAATCATAAGCAGGCCACAGATACCAACGATTGGACCGCTGTGCGCTAGACCAAGAAAATCTGTACGAAGAATAAATGGCCCGAAGATGTTACCCAACTGCCCAAAGAGAGCAATGATAGGAAACCCGCGCTGCGCAGCCTGAGGAGCAGTAATATCAGTAGTGATACCCCAGAAGAGCGCTACGGTCAATGAACCAAAGCTTTCCACAAACACATACCATGCCCAACCAACAACGCGTGTTGGCGCTGCAACTGTGTTTGAAAGTCCTAATTCTGGATGCATAAAAACAAAAGTAAAGATCAAGGCCAGTACCGCATAACCGCCCATCAACACATAAAAAACTTTGTGGCGATGGAACATATCAAGCAATTTACTGTAGATAATGACAAGCGGTGCCACTACGCAGAGAGACACAATTTTTGCCATCCACAGGTAGTCGCGACCAACAACCGACATAAAGATACTGTCTTTGATTGGGCGAAGCGTCCAATAGACACCGATAATCAAGCCGAAGATTACGGCTAACTTGAGAAATTTTTTGAGCTCATCTGAACTCTCGAATTTACCCCATAGAGCAGAGGCAAGGCGATTAAACATATGCAGATCCCTTTAGGACAGAAATGTGTGAAAACCTTAACAAAAATAATTCTAACAAAGAATAAGGTATTGTAAATGCTGGAGTAGCGGGTTTTTCTCTAGGTTTGCAAAAAAGACAAAAAGGAAGAACTCTCTACCCGTTGTCCCCTCCTTTAATTACCAAATATTCTTAGGAAAACAATGACCAACAAAAAAGAGCCTGTTTTGGACTAAGCCCTATTTTTGGCTGCCCTAGCAAGCTCTCCTACTATAGCCTCATGTGAATCAAAGGGCAAATTTTGCAACTACAGACTTACTTTTAAAGTAAAAATTAAATAATGGCATTCGAGCCTCTTGTCAGCTTCGGCCCCAATTATATTGAGACAAAAGAGTTACGCATTTGATTGACAAAAAGTGGCAAAAACTTACCTTTATAATATAGGAAGAGAAAATACTTAGTCCAATTTCCTCGTAGGTCAGCATAAAGACGCATCACACGAGATTTTTACGCGTTTTTAGCCACCTCGGGAAACGTGTCTAGTAGGAATAGGACGTACAATGACCGATACAGAAATGCTCACTGAGCACGAAACTCAACTTCCCCTTTTACCCCTGAAAAACATGGTGATTTTGCCCAAAAGCATTATCCCCATCGTTGTTGGGCGTAAAAAATCTATAAAGGCTGTTGAATACGCCCTCAAACACGACCGAACCCTTTTTATCACCTCCCAAAAAGATACCAAAGCTGATGAAGCTGAGGCAGAGAATTTGTACCATTTTGGTACTCGTGCGACTATTCTTCAGGTCATGCGAAATCCTGATGGCGCATTCAAAATTTTGGCCGAAGGTATCTGCCGTGCTCGCGCCACTCATATTGAGACTGAGGGCGAGTTTTTCACGGCTGCCTATGAAGATGTACCCACAAGTGGCATCGAGGGCAATGAGATTGAATTATGGGCCGGATGGCGTCAATTGCACCAGCTCTACCTGAACTACACTAAGCTCAATGAAAAAGCTCCTGCTGACTTGATCGAAACAATCAAAACGGCAACTGATATGGACTATATGACTGACACTATCGCAGTCCATATTTTTAACCCTGCGTATCCTCAGATGTCCCTTGAAGATCGCCAAAAGATTCTTGAACTTCACAATTTAGCTGATCGTATGCTGTACGTTTCTAGTGTATTGCAACGTGAAGTTGATATTTTGCAAGCTCAACAGCGCATTCAGGGACGCGTTCAAACTCAAGTTGAAAAAATCAACGTGAATACTATCTCAATGAGCAGATGAAGGCGATTCAAAAAGAACTTGGTCGTGATGACCAAAGCGCCGACATTGATGAAATTCGTGCCAAGATTAAAAAAATTGGTCTATCACAAGATGCTCATGAAAAAGTTGAAAAAGAATTAAATCGCCTTGAGCAGATGCCACCGCTTTCTTCTGAAGCAGCGATTAGTCGAAACTATATCGACTGGATCATGTCGTTGCCATGGAAAAAAGAAACCAAAGATACTATCAGCATCAGAAAAGCAGAACACATTCTTGAAAATACGCATGCCGGTCTGAAAAAGGCTAAAGAGCGTATTATTGAATTTTTGGCTGCGAAAAAGTTTTCTAAAAATCTAGAACGCTCTCCCATTTTGTGCCTCGTTGGTCCACCGGGTGTGGGTAAAACCTCGTTGGCAAAATCAGTTGCTGAAAGTTTGGGACGTGAGTTCGTGCGCATCTCCTTGGGTGGTGTGCGTGACGAAGCAGAAATTCGTGGTCATCGCCGCACCTATATTGGTGCACTTCCGGGCAAAATTATTCAATCGATGAAGAAAGCAAACTCGATCAACCCGGTCATCTTGCTTGATGAGATTGATAAAATGTCGCACGACGTGCACGGCGATCCAGCTGCAGCATTGCTTGAGGTGCTCGATCCAGAACAAAACAAAAACTTTGTGGATCACTTTTTGGATACGGAATACGACTTGTCGCGAGTAATGTTCATCGCAACGGCAAACGTTGCTGACCATATTCCCTACGCTCTTTATGATCGTTTGGAAATGATTCCATTGTCTGGCTACACCATCGAAGAGAAAAATGCCATTGGCAAAAAGTTTTTGGTTCCACGCAATTTGACAGAACACAGTTTGGATAAAACACAGTTCAAGCTTCCTGATGAATCGATTAATACCATCATTAATCACTACACTAAAGAATCTGGTGTTCGTCAGCTTGAACGTATTATTACCAAATTAATGCGTAAATCGATTCAAGAATTACTAAAAGATAAAAATAAGAAGAGTATAACCGTTACTAACCAACTCATTCTTGAATGGCTTGGAAATCATATTTTCAAACCAACCAGCTTGAGCGATCGTGCTGATCGCATCGGTTTGGCAACTGGCCTTGCATGGACCGAGGTTGGTGGTGACGTGTTAGAAATCGAAACAACCGCTCTGGCGGGTAAAGGTACCGTAACTCTGACCGGACAACTTGGCGATGTGATGCAAGAATCTGCGCAAGCAGCAATTTCATACATCCGTTCCCGCGCAGAAGATTTGAATATCAAACCATCCTTTTATGCCAACAGAGATATTCACGTCCACTTGCCAGAAGGTGCCACTCCAAAAGATGGTCCTTCCGCTGGTATTACTATGTGCTGCGCAATTGTTTCTGCATTGACCAAAAATGCATTACGCCCGGACATTGTTATGACGGGTGAGATAACGTTGCAAGGACGCGTGCTTGCAATCGGCGGCTTGAAAGAGAAATTACTTGCTGCACGCCAGCATGGATTCAAAACAGTTATTATACCCGATGAAAATAAAGACGATCTGACAGAAATTAGAAAAGAGATTGCAATCGACGATCTAAATATAGTACCTGTTAAGAACATGGATCAAGTGCTTGAAACAGCATTTGTGAAAAGTCCATTTGCTAAAAAGAATATCATCCGTAAGAAGAAAACATCGAGCAAAAAAATAAAGCCGGCGCGTAAGTTAGCGCGTTTGACGGCGTAACCAAAAGGATCGCATATGAATAAGTTATTCTTGAGCCTTGCACTTGCTGCTGGCGCTCTGCTTTCACTCCCAGCTTGCAGTAAAAAAGATGGTGACTTGAAAGGCAAGTATGATAAAAAGGAACGTGAAGATCGTTCAAAACGTGGCGGCAAAAACGACAAAGCTGAACGCGCAGAACGCGACAAAGCAAAGCAAGCAAAAAAAGATAAAGCTGCGAAAGATAAAGCCGCTAAAGAAAAATCTATGAAAAAAGATAAAGGCATGAAAAAAGAAAAAACAACAACTACCAGCAGCTATAAAAAAACTACTGAAAAAATCTAAGTCTAGTCTCTAGACACTTAGTAAAAAGAGCCCCGCAGAAATGCGAGGCTCTTTTTTTGTGTTCTTATTATTTATTGAATGAGCAGAAACACTAATCCGGGTTGGCTCATTTTATAGCACAGTACCAAGCCTGCTACCCAGCCTGAGTCTCACATTCTCTGGGCGTTCCTCGACGGAAATGCCCTCATTATAATAGTCATCTATGCTCCTGATACCTTCAACTTCTAAGATCTTTATGGCACCATTTTGAATGAAGGCAGTACCCTTAACAACCTTTGCATAGTGAAAAAAATTTTTAAATTCAGGGGCAACAAGTAACCAATGGCCAATTCCTCGACGTGTATTTATGATCGCACCACGGCCAGGCGATCTAACAGGAATAAAAAATTTCCATAGATCTGGCTCTTCTTGTTCTTGCCCATCTCGCTCAACAAAACCTTCTGATAACCTCTTTTTGCCCATCGCAGCGAGTGGTACCACACTCAAAGCAAGACACAATAATAATGCATGTAGTTTCATAAAAAAGTTCCTGCTTATTATCTTAAACACCCTGATTATGAGGTCCCTGAAAAACATCCTGCCTGCTTGGCCACGGAGCTTCTGGAGATAGATACATAGAGTGTAAGATATGATCCAATGTTTCTTCGATTGTCATCTGAGAAGTATCAATAACAATGGCATTGAGTGGTACTACAAGAGGTGCCACGGTCCGATTTGAATCTCGGGTATCGCGCGTTGCAAGCATCTGTTCTGCATCTTGGATTGTATAGAAATGTCCCCGCTCTTGTTGCTGCATCTGCCATCGGCGTGCACGCACATGAAGCGGTGCTGTGAGAAAAAATTTATGTTCCGCGTGGGGAAAAACCACCGATCCGCAATCTCGCCCATCGGCAACTACATCATGCTTTTGGGCTATAGTGCGCTGCAATTGATTGATACTATCACGCACTGCTGGATTACCACTCACAATGGATGCAGCTTGATCAACCGATGCATCTTTTAATGCGGTAGTGATGTCCTGAAGCGCGAAAGTAATCCCCACACCGCCATTGGTATCTGCATAGGAAATATGATCAAGAATAGTATAGACAAGGCGCATATCTGGTGTTGCAATTGTGTCATTGCTGTAGCCATGCTCACGGATCAACACATAGGCCAATGCCCGATAGAGCAATCCACTATAGACATAATAAAAGCGTAATTTTTCTGCCACCATGCGTGCGATCGTTGATTTGCCGCTTGCAACTGGGCCATCGATAGTTATGATCATTGTCACTCTTTCGAAATATCAATTCCCGTCAACTCAATATTCACTCGTCCATTCCAATGATTTTCGCTCACGTGCGCCGCGAGAGAAAATGAATCTTGTCCAAATGAAAGTAACATTTCGAATAATTCTGGGCGATTAAAAAATATCACCGGCTTGATAACACCATCAGCAAAAATAGAAAGTTTCACATGCGCATCTTTGAGCAATGTTGGCTTTTGAACAATCACCACATCCTGCGCATAAAACACCGGCGCTGGATTCTCGTTGCCAAATGGTTGCAGGTGCTGCATGTCGGAAACAAACTTTTGCGTGAGATCACCCAAATTCATCTGCGCATCGATACGCAATTTCTGCTGCAAATCTTCTGGAGTTAGTTGTTCGGCAACTAATTGCTCTAATCGTTCTTTGAATTTTGGCAGATTATCCACGGACAGTGAAAGCCCTGCCGCTTGCGAATGGCCACCAAATTGATGGAGCAAATCTTTGCAAGAATTTAATGCATTAAACATATTAAATTCTGCAATTGAACGGCACGAACCTTTTGCAATGCCATCATTAGTCAGATGCAACAAAATAGCGGGGCGCCCATAGGCAGAAACTAAACGTGATGCGACCAATCCTATGACGCCTGCTGGCCAGCCGCGACTTGCCGCAACGATAACTTTTTCTGTCGCAAGATCAATTTTTTTCTCTTCAATCTGCTGCACCACTTGATTGAAAATGGAACGCTCAATTTCTTTTCTGCGCTCGTTGAGTTCGAGCAGCACCTTACCAACCTCTTCCACTTCTTTTTTGTCTGATCCAATTAAAAATTTGACGCCTTGGCGAGGATCTTCCAAGCGACCAAGCGCGTTAATTTGTGGTGCAATAGAAAAACCAATATCTGATGCATCGATAATTGCCTTGCTCACTTTGCCATTTGTTTTGAGCACGTTGAGCGATAAGCTGTCGGCATTGTTCACATAATTCAATCCATAGCGTACCCAAAAACGATTTTCACCTAGTAGAGGCACAACATCCGCAATCGTACCAAGCAATAATAGTTCATATGCTTTTGATGGCAGTGATATGCCTTTGAGCTCATAGAGCAAGGAGAGCAATTTGAATGTTACACCCACACCCGCAAGCGTTTTGAATGGATAGGAACAATCCGTTTGATTGGGATTAACAATCGCAAATGCTTCGGGAACAGACTCATGCGGTCGGTGATGATCAGTGATAATCAAATCGATGCCCAACTCTTTTGCGCGCGCAGCCGGTGCAAAAGCAGTGATGCCATTATCAACGGTGATAATTAATTTGTACCCATTTGCCGCAGCACGTTCAACCACTTTTGTCGAAAGACCATACCCATCACGTGCACGATTGGGTAGAAAAAAGTTCACCTGTGCGCCAAGTGGCAACAGACAAATCATCATGAGTGCCGATGAGGTGATCCCATCCACATCATAATCACCAAACACGAGAATTTTTTCATTATGTTGGATTGCAAAAAGAATTCGCTCAACCGATTTTTGTGCATCCTTCATGAGCGATGAATGTGCAACATCACGTTCGAATGAACTGAATAAAAAAGAATCCACATCTTCTCTGGTTTTAAATCCACGAGACAGAAGTGTTTGCGCAATCGAAAATGATAAATTATATTGCGCAGCAAGTTGAGCCACCTGCTGCGCATCGGTTTGTGGCAATCGCCACAAATATTTGTTTCCCTGCAGTGTTTTCATGTTGTTTAGAATAGCGGGAATTCAATACTAAGTGAAACTATCTATAATTTCATATTTATTTCGCCACTCTTCTTACTAAAACTCTTGCAACTCTTGCCGCAAATCGCGTTAGCCATGTTTCTTCTTGTATTCTGTCATCATAGTAAGACTGAGACTTGAGCCAAAGGATTCCATCTTGCTTCCAAGTGACACAGTTTCTATAGCTAAACAAAGTACCGTTAATCAAACTCTTTGTCTCAGGAGTAAAGGGAAGCGGCTCTTTTAAACGGGCTTTAAATTGTGATTCATTAACCATGCCGACCACAAATTTTTCTCGTCCAAAACCCAGTCGGGCAAAAAATCCTTCTTCATTGGGCTCAAGAATCGTAATTTCCGCTTCTAATGCTGTGCCCTGCGGTGTCTTAGTTTTGATGATAGGACTTGCCTGAATATAATTTTCTGTATTTTTTTCTTTTACATACACTGCTGCATTGGGCAAATAGTCTGGCCGAGTTAATGCATAGACTTTTACTGTAATAACGTTCCCCATAGTAAATCGCTCAACACCAGAGGATGCAATATTTAAAATCTCGTTATGATAAACCGTATGTGGTGTAATATCTTCAAGAGTTGCCTCCCTTATTGTTGAACGCTTTAACGTATCTATCGGTTCGTGGGCAACAAGTAATGTCGCTTGCGGACTTCTTCTAAAAAAAGATCCTTTTTCTGGCCCCTGCAAAAATGAATATTTATCCTTTTCTATTTTTACCGGAAGCGATTGATCGTTAATTGCTATTAATCCCACATCGCTTTTAGTATACATACGCACATAAATAGGTTTATCAAATCCATTGATAATTAAAACTGGATTTTGAATGCCTTTGCTTTCAACTTGTGCTGGTTGAAAACCTCTCGTTTCTTCTATGCGTGTCGTTACTGCTTCAGCTACCGTCTCTTTAGCTCGCGCCCACGCATCCTTTATCTCGCGGCCCTTGCGCGCAAACATCTCACCAACCCCTTCTTTCTTCTCTTCCTTTACTACAGCAACTTCTTGCATCACTGGCACTTCTGGAGCTGCTGCTACAACTTCAACCCTTGGAGCTTCTTTTATTGGCGATTTCTTCTGAATGCGGACAGAATCTTCACTATCTGGATCTCGGACAATGTAAAATTCATTTCCAGATTCTATCTCTATTCCTATTTTCTTCACATTATTTTTTAATTTTATATTTGCGACTGGACGTAATGCAGGAAATAACTTGAGATTTGTCTCGGATGTTTCTCTCAACTTTTCAAACTCTTTACCAGAATACGCAGCAAGTAACCAGGCCTTCTTTTCTTCTTGAGCTGCGGGCCGTTCGAACTTAGCTGGTTCTTCTGTACTTACTGCTTGTAAAGAGTCTGCATTAAGTGTCAATGAAGGTTCACCAATTTTTGCATTCCACCATGCGGTTACAATATTAACCGGATTCCCCGTCATATTGTGAACAGTAATCTCATCTGCATAAATTTGCATGCCAACGAGCGCGAGCATACTCAATAATAGTTTTTTCATATTCTTTTCCTCTAAGTTTTATGATGCAACTGCAGTCTGCAATTGCGCTGTTTTCCAGGCAATCACATCGACTATCTGTTCTTTGTTGGCAAGCATATTAAACTCGGCAAGCTTGCTTAATTGATTTGATTCGTGCGCTTCGTAGTGCAAATCAAATGTGCCACAATCACCAAATTCAACACATTCTTTCACATCAAAATTTTGCACGTATGGCATAAACTCAGCAAATCCAGGCTCGTTCAGTTTTGACCACAATGCTTTGTCATTAATCAGCGGCAAATAGATAACTACCGGCACTTCTGGATCATGTTCATCCTTAAATATTTTGCACGTGCTCAGTGAAGAGTCGCTCACTGCTGCTATGGTTGGGAATTTGAGTCCATGGGCCCGTGCATATTCTTCCGCTTTGTACAGATTAGATCCATCAAATGCGCCCCAAGACATATCCAAGAAAATCATAACATCTGCTTTGCGACCGTTACGTTCACCACTAACAACCGGATATGGCAAATTGAATCCGGGTTGTAAACCGCCGTCGGCCATACGAATTTTTTCTAAATCTTCAAATCGTTCACGATAGAGACCATGCACATAATTAAACACTTCAGCATAGGTCAAGCGCTTATTGCCAATTTCTTCTACCACTAATTGTTCAATTAGTTCTCTGACTAAATCTGATGGAATATCATCTTTGAATGTGTCATAAATTTCACTCACACGAGCAGCAAACGCGGATCCAAATGTTCCCATCTGGAAACCTAAACTTTGCTCAGGTGCATAATCAACTGATGTGCCTTCGACAAATTTGCGTCCAAAAGCCCATGTTGGCACATATCTGCCAATCCACTGGCCCCCAACTTCGAATGGCGTAAATTCATACCAACCATCTGTTGCATCTTCTTCTGCACGAATGGCCGTGTAGATTGGGAATGGCCATTCACCATGCCTGATACGTTTAACCTGATCTGAGAGATACACACGGTGGCGATTATCACCAAAATCACTCAAAAGCACATTTGCAAGTAGTGCCCCATAGACATCCACCAAGGTAACTGGCTGGCCAAACGCCAACTTAACAACTATGGCCTCAGTAATGAGCGCCATATCTTCACCAGAGATAGGAAATATTGGGTCGTTCATTTTATCTATGATATTAGGACGGAATAGTTTAAGCGGTAATCCAGTTGCATACCAACTGCAGAGAGTCCATGTTGATCCAGAAAGTGCACTGAGGTAAATAGTTGAATCGAGCAAGCCCATGCGCTCTGCACCAAGCAAATAACCTACCGTACTAATCATTGCACGATAGCCACCACCGCTGGCTACTATTGCAATCGTTGGCATACGCTCTTGATCAACAGAGACACCAATCATTTTTTCCATTGCCACTTTTGCTTTTGCACGGCGACGTGATACACATAATTTTTCTGCCGGGTGCAAATCGTTACCATCACGTACAAGCGCAATATGATCTTTGTGCGGATTATTCGCTATGGCTGGAAGATCTTCTTTGAGCGTCTGGATCAATGGTTCAATCACCACACTATAGGATTCATTAAACCATTGTTTGAGCGGTTCGAGATAATTCCATTCAAGGCTTGTATAAGAAAAAAGTTCGCCTTCATTTTTCACAATAAAAAAAGTGTCGCCACTCAAGAGACCAATATTTTTATGTTTGATATCGCGCCAGCGAGCTTCCGTTAGAGTCGGTGCCAACACGGTATCATGGTAATCAAAGACAAGTTCACGGTTGCACCATAATTTTCGCTTCGGACGTTCTATCGCTGCAGATGATTGTTTCAAAACGAGCACTGGTTTGCCAACACGTGAAATCGTTGTTCCTTCATTATAATAGGTCGCAACCCACACATCTGTTTGCGTCAAATTATTGATGGTGAGCAAATCTGCACGAACTAACGATGATGATCCTAAAACCAGAAGCAAACTAAGGCGAACCGAACGCATCATGAAAACCTCCAGAGGCTAATCATTCTATTATTTTCGCGCTCAGCCTACTCATTGTAAAAAAGTTGAGTCAACAAAATCGGATTGGGGCACCTGTTGGCGAATTTTTTGCACCCCAACATCAACAAACATGCGCAATGGATCTTGTGGCACCCGCCCGATATCGTATCCGATTTTTAAATGATCTGGCAGTGGGCGCCCTTTGCGATCAGAAACTTTAATTAATGATGGCCAGATGCCGAGTGAACGAGCCACTTGAATGCGTACGCCTCGAATTGTTTGAGATGGCGATTCTTGCAGCAGTCGTGTCTCGAGCAATGGCTTGCCAGAAGAGCTATTAGGAAATAAAAGTTGTATAAATAATTGGCGATTTTCTTGATACGGTTCGAATTTGGTACACAGTGCGTGCGGACTCTGGAGAGCACACAGCATCACCACACTCAATAGTATTCTCTTCATGCTACTTTCCCCCTAAAGAATAAGACTCGTCCCTATAGCAAATAATAACGCCCGGCGAGGGCCGGGCGCAATAATTACTTAGAACAGTGTGAATTATTTTCGTTTGAGGGTCGGGAATAAAATCACATCTTTTATCGAAACTGTATTGGTGAGCATCATAGTTAAGCGATCGATGCCCATGCCAAATCCCACCGTTGGCGGCAAGCCATATTCAAGCGCGTGCACATAATCAGCATCATAACGATGCGCTTCATCATCTTTGCCACTCTCGTGTGCTGCTGCTTGCTCATGGAAACGCTCTGCCTGATCGAATGGATCATTCAACTCGTTAAAGGCATTTGCCAATTCCATTCCTGCAACGAACAATTCAAAGCGATCCACAAATCCAGGATTTGCCGGATTGCTTTTTGCCAGCGGAGAAATTTCGACCGGAAACTGCGTGATAAATGTTGGTTGAATCAAATGTGGCTCAACTACTGCTTCAAACAATGCAAGAATCTTTTGACCCCATGATGCATGTTCAAGCACAATATTGTGTTTCTTTAGAAGCGCGCCAATTTTTTTCTCGCTCAAATCATCTTTGGAAACACCCGCATATTCTGCAACAGCATCCGCCATTGCAATCCGTTTGAACGGTTTTCCAAAATCAATCTGATGATCGCCAAATTGAACTTGTGTGGAACCGGCAACAACTTGCGCTACATGCTTGATCAATTCTTCGGCAAAATCCATCATCCAATTATAATCGTGATGCGCAACATAAAACTCAAGCATGGTAAATTCAGGATTGTGGCGTGTTGAAATTCCCTCGTTTCTAAAATTACGATTGATTTCATACACCCGCTCAAATCCGCCAACCACTAATCGTTTGAGATAGAGCTCTGGTGCAATGCGCAAAAAGAGTTCCATATCCAATGTATTATGATGCGTCATAAATGGACGAGCCGCTGCGCCACCAGGAATTGGGTGCAACATCGGTGTTTCAACTTCCATAAAATCGTGGTTATCCAAAAAGTTACGAATCGTACGCACAATTGCAGAACGTTTTTTGAATCGCTCTCTGCTTTCTGGATTGGCAATCAGATCAAGATAGCGCTGACGATACCGTGCTTCCACGTCTGTCATGCCATGAAATTTTTCTGGTAGTGGAAAGAGACATTTGCTCAAAAGAGTAAATTCCGAAATCTTGAGCGTTACTTCGCCAACTTTTGTGCGAAATGCAGTTCCGGTACACCAGATGATATCGCCCAAATCGATACGATGTTTGAAAAATTCAAATGCAGTATCACCGATCACATCTTGGCGAACATAAATTTGCAGTTGACCAGAATGGTCTTGCAGTGTTGCAAAGGCTGCCTTGCCATGTTCACGGCGCGTGATAACACGGCCGGCAATTGCATAGGTTTTTTCTGCAGCCCCATCATTAATGTCACGAAACTCATCATGCACACTCTTGCATGATGCAGTGATCTTCTTGCTGTATGGCCATGGTTCGATACCAGCTTCGCGCATGTCCTTAACTTTTTGAACGCGAATCAGATGTTCTTCGGACCCGTGATGTTCTGTCGTGTGCTCGGGATGAGTTTGATGTGTTTCTCGAATGGCAGGTGCGGGAGCTTCTTTCCGATCTGCTTTAGGTAAATTTTTAAATAACTCATTTTGAGCAATTTCAACTTCTGGATGCTTTGCATTAAGTATGCCATTGGCTAACACTGATGCACCGACATTAACCAACTCTTTTTCAAAAAGTTTAATGGCATCTTGCATCTGCATATGAGTTAATGGAAATGCAGCATCAATAAAGAAAATTGCTTGACGAGTATCTGAGTCAATACATGATAATTTTGAATCTCTATAGTTCCAAAGCCAACAGATTACCTTCTCATCGTCTGCATACACGACATGTTTTTCGTTAACTTTTCCAATCTCACTTTTCCCCAGTGGCTGCACAACTTCGCCCGCTTTTCCATAGCGCAGAACGATGTCACCTTTGATTTTTTCCAAATCATAACCACCCATTGGCAACAGGCTCAAGACTGAACAGGAATTATAGAGATCAACAATATTAGATATATTCCACAAACTCCCGCCCGATAGCACGCGCTTAATGAGCGCCTCAACAGAAGAAATATACGTTTCCGGAACTTCAAAATCTTTAAATATTCTATGCCAGGCCTGTATCTGTGGATGCTTCTCGAGATTGTATTCAGTTAACTTTATTGATTTGAGCGAAGCGGCAAGAGAGGCCTTAAGTTTTTTAGCATGCTCATTAGGTTTATTCACCTTAACACTTGCTACTACAAAACCTATTGCAGTGGATGGATATTTTTTAAAAATATTTTTTTCTATCCGGATTCTCATTTATTCGCCTCAAATCTTAGATGGCCATTATTGCCATGTGCTCGTGGGCATTTCTTTCATGTACCATACATACGAAAGTACGGATGGGAAACTACTTTTTCAAGTATATCCCATCCGTATTGCATGCGCTACTTTTTAACTTTAGGGCTTAAAAACTTAGCCTCCCCGAGCTTGGATCAATTGCTCCGTTTTCCAAGCTACTGCCTGCTTTAATTTATTGGCAATAATTGGATTACTCACACTAAACTCGGCAACCTCGCTCAATCGTGCCGCATCGGCTGACGAATAGTTGAAATTCGTTGTTCTGCAATAGTCCTGCTTTATACATTTTTCCACGTCAAACTGCTCAATGTTGCGTGCAATGCGGCCAAACTGCGGATCATTTTTATAGTGCATAACCAAAGCTTGATCAACAACCCGCGGCATATAGATTACCATCGGCACGTCAGGATTACTTTCATCCTTGAAAATACTCACCGCTTGATTCTCTATGCCTGCATAATCAATAGGCGGGAATTTGAGATTGTGCGAGCGAGCATAATGCTCCACATGCCGTAACCCCACACCATCTGCGATGGTACCAGATGCATCAACAAAAATAAGTATGTCTGCCTTTCGCGCCCGACGCTCGCCACTCACCGGCTGATAGGGAAGATTAAATCCTGGCCAAGTCCCTGCATCAACAAAGTTCAACATCTTGAGCTCTCGCAAAGGACTTTGATTCAATCCCACGGAAAAATTAAATACCTCACCTTGCGAAAGACGAGATTCAGCTGTTTTTTGCGAGGGAATTGACTCAATAAACTTTTGCATGGACTCGGATAAGCCACTCTTAATTTCTGAGTAGATCTGTTTGAATTGTGCTGCAAATGCTGAACCAAAAATCCCCATCAGATATCCAAAACTTTGTTCTGGCGCAAAATCAACTGATGAGCCATTCACAAATTTTCTGCCAAATGCCCAAGTGGGAACCCAAATATTCATCCACGTTGCGCCAATTTCGAATGGTGTGAATTCATACCAACAATCTGCTTCTGCTGCCCATTCGGCTCTGATTGCGGTGTAGATAGGCATTGGCCACGTACCATTTGCAATGCGCTGCACTTGGTCAGACATATGAACCATCTGACGATCATCTCCTTTGTCACCAAAGAAAACGTTCGCGAGTAGTCCACCCCACAAATCAACCAGCGTTATTGGTTGATCAAATGCTCGTTTAGTAGAAAACGCATCATTCATAAGGGTGATTTGTCCACCGACAGGCCTCAAACTCATGCCTGCTTTTTGATACAATTGATCTCTAAATTGACGCGGCGCTAGACCACTTGTAAACCATTGTCCAAGACACCAAGCGCCACCAGAAAGGCCAACACAATAGGTGGTAATAGCATTGAGGCCAATAGTTTCAAAACCAACAAGAGCACCCGACCCCCATAACATTGCACGATAGCCACCACCACTAAACACATATGCAATAACAGGCGTTGCATTAGCCGGGATAGTGCGACCAAGCATGGTACTTAAGTTGGTGTGCACATATGCTTTGCGTTTTTTGAGGTATTCATTTTCATTGGGAGACAATTCGTTGCCAATACGTATCTTTGCGACTCTATCTTTATGTGGATTAGTTTCGACCGCTTTTGATTTGCCAATACGCCAATCCTGAATCGTTTCTTTTATGGCACCGGTTATCGGAGCAACTGCCTCACGAAATGGCTTGGTAATATTGAGCTCTCGCCAATTATAAATTTTCGTGCGGCCGTCTTTAAGACCAACACGAAAATTATTGCCTTGTAGGGTACCAAACAAAATGGAGGTGAGTGCAGAATATTCCTTACTCGTCATGTGCGGCTTTAACTGATTTTTATCAATGTCATATGCGAATGAACGAGTCACAAGGAGCTTGAGGGGAGGATGAGGAAATCGAACTTCACTGTCAGGCCCAATGAAAATGGGCTCTCCAAATCTCTCTGCCTTAGAAATTGATGTATAGTAGGTAGCGCCCCAAAGGCCCCGTGGTGTTGGGTTTTCTATCAGCACTTCCGTTTCGCATTGGATGCTTCCATACGCGAGCAACAGAAGAACCCCACATCGTATATAATGCATACTACTCTTCCTTTTTTTATACGCTTATCGAAAGCGTTTATTCGTGCAATCTGTCCCAATTTTCCTGAACCTGTTGCCAATTGACGACATGCCACCATGCATTGATATAATCAGGACGACGATTTTGATATTTCAGATAATAGGCATGTTCCCAGACATCAAGTCCCATAATCGGACGAATGCCCTGCATCAATGGAGAATCTTGATTGGGAGTTGAGATAATTTGAAGTTTGCCGTTTTTATCCACCACAAGCCATGCCCAACCGCTGCCGAATACTTTTTTCGCTTCCGCATTGAATTGGTCTTGGAATGCCGCAAATGAACTGAATATTTTTTTAATTTCTTCGCCCACTTTGCCGCGCGGCTCACCGCCACCATCGGGTGACATAATTTGCCAGAAAAATGTGTGATTTATAAAACCACCACCATTATTGCGCACAGGAGTTTGAAGGCCTTCAGGAAGCTGCTTGACCTGCTCAACTAATTTATCAGCAGACCATGTTTGGAAATCAGGATATTTTTCCAACGCTGTGTTGAGATTGGTCAGGTATGCTTGATAATGCTTTGTGTAGTGAATCTCCATAGTCATCGCATCGATATATGGTTCAAGCGCGCCATAGGCATAGGGAAGATCGTAGAGAGTGAATTTCATAGTGCTCCTCATGTTTATTTAAAAAACACAGTCTAGCATACTAGGTTGTGTAATAAATTTCTTCGTCCCGACGAGCCATGTGCAATTGTTCACGGGCACACTTCTCTTTATAGAACGGATCTTTCTGCCAGACATCAATGTCTCGATTGAGTGATGCAATATCCAATTTCATATGCTCAACGCGGGACGCAATCACATCCCGTTCCACCTCAAGTTTTTTGACCGTACGCAATCCATCCTGTCCTAAAAAATACAGATAGGAAAATCCAACGATTTCAACCATAAATAATACACGCAAGGTTAACCTGCGAACTTGTTTCATCTCCATCACTCGCTCCTCCTTACTATTTGCTTGTACTGTAGCATGTTTGTTGACACTGAACGCAAGAATGCGCTTTTATTTAAGAAGGGAAAAAGGCGCATCCACAAAAAAAGGGGACGAGTATGCGTAACAGTCTATTGCTGACAATTCTGATCAGCACTACCATGAATGCAAAGACACCAGAGGAAACTAAAAAAATAAATCCAAGTGATTTTGAAAAAGTTGCCTACGATTGGACTCGAACCTTCGCGCAAGTGATGCAATATGCCAGTGAAAAACATTACAACACTGCCTACACCGAACAAGCCATGATCAATGCCATCAACTGTTTTTTGAACACGCTTGATCCTCACTCAAACTTCTTAGATCCCAATACCTATAAATCAATGATTGAATCTACAAGCGGTGAGTTTTTTGGCGTTGGTATTGTGATCGATAACACGCGCAAACAAAAAGATAAATTTTTGACTATCGTCGACACCATTCCCGAGGGTCCGGCAGACAAGGCGGGAGTCAAACCACTCGACAAAATTATGGAGATCGATGGCAACCCGCTCGAAGGTATGAGCACCGATATGGCAACTGCAAAATTAAAAGGCCAACGTAACACCCAAGTGCACGTAAAAATATTACGAGACAAACAACAAGATCTGCTTCCTTTCGACATTGTGCGCGATGTAGTCAAAGAACAAAATTCATTGAGCTTCTTTATTCAAGATCAAAACATAGCTTATTTATCGCTGAATATGTTCACCGAAAATGCGGTTAAACAAATCGAAGAACTACTCAATAAAGCAAACAAGCACAAATACAAAGCACTCATTCTTGATCTGCGCAACAACTCTGGTGGTCTATTAAGTGCTGCAATCGATATCGCTGGCCTCTTTGTGCCAAAAGGAAGTTTGGTTGTTACCACGAAAGATAAAAATAATAATGTCATCACCGGCTATCACACTACTCGAAATCCAATTGCAAAAGGCTCGGTGCCAATTTTCATTCTGATTAATAACTACTCTGCTTCTGCTGCAGAAATTTTGGCTGGGTGTCTGAAAATGCATTCGGAATCCTTAAGCGGAGACAAGGGTCTGAAAGTATTCTTAGTCGGAACAAAAACATTTGGTAAAGGATCAGTGCAAGAAGTGATTCCTGTGGGCAATAATAGCGCAATTAAAATTACCACCTCGCTCTATTATCTGCCTAATGACACTACAATCCAGGGCGTCGGAATTGAACCAGACTTTTTGGTAGAACGTTCATTTCCACCAACAGAACAAATGCAATGGTTCACCAAATTTTATGGCCGTGAGCAAACACTCAACAATTATATTCAGGCACACAAAGCAGAAGAGAAAGAAGCTGAAGCCAAGAAGAAAGAACCATCTCGTTGGTCTGAACGTGCGAAAGAAATGTTGCAAACAGATAATCAACTTCGTGACACTATCAGTTTGGCAAATCTTTTGGCTACTTTCCACGAGATCTGTCCTGCCAAAGTGTGCGATCGTGCTCATGCTATTATATTTTTAAAACAGAATCATTTGACCAATGATACACTGGACATCCAGGAAATTAAGCTGTAATAATAAGGCTGTTTCTTTAATTTAAAAAAGAGGAATAGCCATGTTGAAACATATAATCTGGTCTTGTTTCGGGTTGCTTGTGCTTTCACAAGCAACCCTTTTTGCATCAAAGCACAAAAATGAGGATAAAAAAGATTCATTATTGATGCTCAAAAAAATAACCGCCAAGATATGCGATGCCAGCAAAAAAAACAAGCCGCATATCCTTCGTCAATTTGCACCACTAGTTGATCTAAGAAAAATAACTACCGGAAGAAGAAAGCGAAACTTATTGCACGTTGCGGCAGGCAATGGCGCTTGGCGTGTGGTGCAATCTTTGCTTGATCGAGGTATGAATCCAAATGAACGGGATGGATCGGGATTGACACCCCTCATGTATGCAGGTCTGGCCGATTGTAGTCGTTCAATGGCGCAGCTTCTCAGTCATGGTGCCAACCCACGAGAAATAGCACCTGGTGGCAACCACTCTTTGTTAATATCATGCATGGATAGAGAGTTCATCAGAACATTCAGAAACAGTATTGCCCGACAAGCAGAGGAATGTGCCGTATGTTTGGAACCCAAACAACCGCGCGAGCATCGCCTGACAAGCATCGAATGTTTACATACAATCTGCCGAGAGTGTAAAAGAAGTATGATAAAAACAAAACTGTTTGACTGTCCACTGTGTCGGGAAGGTATGGATGCATGGGATAGACCATAGTAATTAACCAATAGGATTCGAATGTTTCGCGTTGCATAGCTACCCAATTGACACGGCCAAAAACTGGCGCATACTAAACATTATGTGGGACATGGTCCCTAATATGTCATGAGGATATATGACCCGCAAAAGAAAATATCGCTTATCGGTAACTGTCTGTTCAGGGATGTTGCTCGTTATGATTTTCCTACTTTCTCACTGGACACCACCAAGAAGAAGTATGGAAACAGACCAATATGCCCAACCGATAGCAAGCGAATAGTCCCCGAGATTTCCGGGGATAAAATAAAGAAAGGCGCCCAAACCGGGTGCCTTTCTCTTTAGAGCATAACTTTCAAACTAACGCACACGCGGCCGCCGCACTCCGCTGTGGTCCACTGCATACTCCTGACACGTGGATTTCAAAATCTTATAATCAGCACGCGATTTTTCCATAACCACCGCGAGCATATTCTCCAACTTGAGAAGTACATCTTTCACCGCCGCATGGCGACCAAACACAAACCAACGCCCTTTCAATTCCTGGCGCATAGTTTCAATCATTTCTTGTGCCATTTCTATTTTTTTAAGCTGCGCATCAATCCCATTGAGGTCGAGCGTCTCTAAATTAATTTTTTTAGGATCCGGCCATTCAAGTCCCGCCTGAAAATGATCTGGATGCCTGAGGGCCGCAAGCACATATCGATTAAAAATAACTTTGAGCGTATTAATGAGCATAGTGCTTGCATGGGAAAGCGTTACATAATCCTCAGAGAACCGCGAAGCATATCTATCGACAAAACCTTTCAGGCCTAGTTGCTCTCCCGATCCCTCCAACATTTGCCGCCATACTCGCTCCTGCTGCGGCATTATCGGCTCAAGAATAAGATTCTCTCTGCCAAAAACCGCCTTGCGGGCGTTCACGATAGTTGCTTTGATCTCAGCCAGATCCAGATCAAATTGAGCATTCTGGCTAATCAAAGCAAGCCCCTCTGAAAGCGGCACATATAATAAAATACTGAGAATAAATAATCCGGCTGCATAATGGCGCAATGCTAGTTTCATGAAATCCTCCTTTTTTTGCATGCTAGCGCATTGAGGCCCCGACTCTCAATAGAATAGGTACATGAAACACGAAAATCACAAAGAACAGTTTCTACCTTTGTGGTTAATAGAATGCCCTTGGGGGCGTTTGATTTGCGCATTATTTTTATTATTATTGAAAGTAGTCGTTTATTTTTTATGGAGGATGAGGATGAATAAAAGACTAATCGCCTTGGGAATAATCCTGGCGTGTGCTGGATTTGGCAACGTGCAAAGTATGAATTTTCACAACAGAAATGATTCGTTTGGCAGCATAGCTAACCGGGCAGATACGATAATGGATATGGTCTATAGCCCAGCTGATCAGGCTGTCCGAGAAGCCCTCAACGCTGGCACTGTGGACGCAACTATTATAAAAAGAGAAGTTCAAATGATGGTAGAAGCTCAAGAAGCTCAGGGCAAAAGACTTCGTTCAGAAGAGAAACAAGACATCACAACAAAATTGCTTGCCGATTATCAGGCCCGAGAACAGGCCAAAGAAGACAATAACAACCTTCAGTAACTATTCTACCGTCACCGATTTTGCAAGGTTGCGTGGTTTATCGATCGCACAACCTAATTCTTTCGCAATAGAATACACAAAGAATTGCATCAACCCTGTCATGGCCAATGGCCCAAGCAGCGGTTTGACTCTCGGAATCACAAAAACAAGATTCGCCAATTCAATCAGTTCCGTTTGTCCGTCAAAGGCAAAAATGATTAAATGGCCGCCACGCGCCTTCACTTCTTGCGCATTCGAAAGCAATTTCTGATAGATCAACTCATCCTGATGGGAAAATAAAAAGATAGGTGTTTCTGCATCAACCAATGCAAGCGGCCCATGCTTGAGTTCACCCGCTGGATAGCACTGAGAAAAAATATAGGCAATTTCTTTGAGCTTGAGTGCTGATTCCATAGCAAATGGATAACTCGTGTGGCGCCCCAAGAAAATTGCTCTTTTATAATGGGCGTATTGTTTTGCCCATTTATTGGCTATATCAAACTTATAATTTTCAATCGTATTTTCGAGCACTTCAGCAACGACAAGCAGATCTTCCTCTGCACGTCCCAAATCACTTTCGCTAATAATGCCCTTTTCGAGCGCTATGCGATGCGCAAGCCAGTAGAGGGCTGTCAGCTGCGTTGAAAACGCTTTCGTTGAAGCAACGGCAACTTCGGGGCCTGCCTGCGTGAGCAAAAAGCCACCCGCCTCGCGTACCATCGTGCTGGAGGCAACATTGGTTAGAGTCGCGGTAGGCAACTTCATTGAATTGATCATGCGAAGCGCTTCAAGTGTATCAGCCGTTTCACCCGATTGAGAAATGGCTATGTACCATGTATTGGTTTCGGTGAAAAATGGCATGAAGCGAAATTCAGAAGCCAAGTGGACACGAGCAGGCATCAGGCAGATTTCTTCAAAGAAAAATTGGGCAATCCGCGCCGCATGCCATGAAGTACCACAACCCATCAAATTAATTTTATGTAATTGCTTTATGAAATCAGACGACACACCGAGCAAATCCCAGATTTGTCCGCTGGCACCATGGAGAAATCCAACCGTGTCATGAATCGCTCTTTTTTGCTCGAGGATCTCTTTGAGCATGTAATGTTCATGCCCCTGCTTTTCAAAGTCCATCCAACGCACATCGACTGTTTGCACATTCAAAGGCAAACTTGCGCCTTTAAAATCATAAAGCTGAATGGTGTCGCGCGTTACAATGGCAAAACTTTCATCAGGCAAAAAAAGAACCTTATCGGTCCGACCAGCAAAGCCAAGTAAATCTGAACCTAGAAACATCTCATCATCGCCAATGCCGATGCACAATGGTGAACGCTTACGCACAAGAAGCATTTGATCGGGAAAATCCTGCATCAGCACCAAAAAGGCATATGCCCCTTCAAGCTGAGAGACCAAATCAACAATCGCACCCTTGAAAGTCTGATGAGTCAGAAGAAGCGATTCAAAAAGATGAGCGACAATTTCGGTATCGGTATCAGAGTAGAAAACATGATCGCCCGCCTGCAACTTGCTTTTGAGCTCATGGTGATTTTCAATTATCCCATTATGGACAACTGAAATCCGTTTTTCGCAATCAAAGTGGGGATGGGCATTATTTTCTGAAGAGACGCCATGGGTGGACCAGCGTGTGTGTCCGATGCCCAAATGGCCGTCGATAGGTGTTTGTTCGAATTTTTTTGCAAGATTAGAAAGTCGCCCTTCAGCTTTTGCATATAAAAGCCTGTGACTTTCGGGGGACAAGCAGGCAAATCCTGCCGAGTCATACCCACGATACTCCAAACGGGCGAGGCCCTCCATTACAAACGCCCGACTGTAGTTCTTGCCTATATAGCCAACTACACTGCACATGTGCGGTTTGTCCTTTTTTAGGGCAGCAAAATTCCGCTGCGCATGAATCAAATCATGCGCAGCGGAATAAATCTATTAACGTTTTACGAACTGGAACTTACGACGAGCAGCTTTTTGACCGTATTTTTTACGTTCTTTAACGCGTGCATCAACCGTTAGTAATCCATGTTTACGCAATACTGGGCGTAGTGTGTCATCGTTTTCAACGAAAACACGAGCAATCGCCAAGCGTGCCGCATCCGATTGTCCCACTTTGCCACCACCACGTACGTTAATTTGTACATCGTAGCTAGCGCCAGTTGGGCATGCTTCAAACGCTTTTGCCACATTCACGCGTGTGATCGCCGTATCAAAATATTTTTCTGATGGCATACCGTTCACGGTGATTCTTCCATTGCCACGACGAAGCCATGCGCGCGCTACCGATTTTTTACGGCGTCCAACAGCGCCTGCAATAGGCACAACGTTCTTTTTTTTGGCTTCTGGAGCTGCTTTATTCGCTTTTGCTATCATAGCGATAAAAACCTTTCTCACACTGTTTTAAGGGCCCCCCAATCTTGGTACTCGTCCATCAGGACAGGTTGATTGGGTAAAGAGGCCAATTTTTGCTTTTAATCAGGATATTCAAAGAATAACAGATTAGGAGAAAAGGTCAAAACAGAGTGCAAATAAAAATGCCTTCTGTCAGTCAAAAGATATCGATGCCCTTAAAACCAGATTTTTCACCCCGATTATTGCGCACAACCATGCTCAATTGCCATGCTAGCCAGAGAAACACCGTTTAATTGAAATTATAGGGGGAATTCATGATCAAAAAGACAATTTTTTCACTCACTCTAGGCATAGCCTGCCTTTCAAGCTCCATCCATGGGATGACCGAAAGGCAAGTAACTAAGAAACAACTAGAAAACTACAAAGCATTAAAGTCATCTCAATTTGGCACCACCATGACAAAAAAGAAAGCTCGCACAGTACCGGGCACACCACAAGTGCAAAAGCCTGATCTGTCCAAAGCAATCATGCAGTGTGAAGAAATCTTGGCAACTGAAGCCGTTTCTGTACGTCAGCATGCAGCCGTCACCGGAGCTATGTTTTCTGTGACCACAAAAATAGACCTTGGAACCATTGATTCCTACAACAAATTTGAAAGTCTTTTTATCCAAATTGCAAACCTGACACTAACACTCCAAAAACGGGTTGCCGATCTTGGCAATACGCAGGGAGTCAGCGGTGGCGCACTCGCGTCGCTCGTGGCTGCACGTCAACAACTTGGCGCTCAGGGAGATACCGATTGGAGCACTTTCGTCCAAAGCACTATGCCATTGATTAGCCAAGCACCATTCAATCTGGCCGATTCGAGCGATGTCATAATCAAATCGGTATACCAACAGGCGCAGCTGCTTGCAAAAGCAATCCAGAAACTAGAAACCGCTCCTTCCGGACTTTTAACAGCAAAAGCTAAAAAAAGTCTTCTCTCTATTTTGGGCGCATATCAAAACACGGTGCAAACGCTCTCACTCATGCTCACATCCGCTATTGAAAAAATGCCGGAATCAGTAGACGCTGCGACCACTTCACACTACACAACCTTTGCGGCAAAAATGGCGTTCGGACTTGGTGTGTCTTACGCGCTCACACGGGCAACTGCCGGCATGGTGAATGTTGATTTTTATCCAGCAGAATCATTCGAGTCAACTATAAACTTGGCCTACGAGATTGGTGGGCAATTAGGGCAAGATTATATGACAAAAGCTGCCGGGCGTGTGGTTGTAGAAGCCGCAAAAGGTGGCGCCCTCTACAAGGCAGTCAGTGACGTTGTTGATGTTCCTCTTGAAGCAGCGCGATCCAAAGCGCAATCTGCTATAAAAGAGTCTATGTTCAGCACTCAAGAAAAACATGCTGAAGAACAAGAAAAAGTTGCTGCGCAGATTTTAGATAACGAAACAATAATGAGCAAAATGTATGCGGAGATCACCAAAACTATTGCCGACAATATTGTGCAGCAATTGGCCGCGTATGTGGAAGATCCCAATTATGGTTTTGCCATTGATTCAAGCGAGTGCACTGCCGCATTTCAAGTGTTATTCAACTCGCTGATTACTCTCAGTGATCACATTGCCGGATTTGCGCATGCCAATAGCGCCGCGGGAATCGCACTTTTAAACACCATGAAAGATCAAGAATTAAAAGGACACAATAACCGCGAACGCTTTAAAATTTTCGCACGCAACATTGTACCGCTCCTTAAGCAACTTCCAGAACCACTGGGCGCACCAATCGAATATGCAACCATGGTACGTTTCAAAAATTACGAAGAGCAACTTGCACGCGCAGAATCACTTTTTGTCTTCACCCCAACAGAGCGAACTGCCGTCACAGATCAAAAGAATAATGGACTATTAAAAGATGATATTTTGTCACCAGATGCAGTGAATCGTTTAACAACGGTGATCCGCTCTTATCGCGCCGCAATTCTTTCACTCAATCGTGTTTTCGATCAGATTCAAGATACCTTGCCTGGTCCGCGTGGCACCTGGTGGCGCGCTTTTCAATATGTCACCGGAACACGCCTATTCACTTTTGGAAAATCAGTCGCACTCACCTTTGGCTATACCTTTGCAGCGGCAAGCTTGGCAACTCCGAGCGGATGGACATACCTATTTCTGACCCTTGCAATCCCAGTTGCTGGTAACTATGCACTTGGCGTGGTTGGCTCCGGTGCCAAAGCACTCATTTCGCCAGAGACACAGAGTCAAGAAGAGATGATCGAAAATATAAAACTGAAAGAACAAAAACGCGAAATCCAGAAGAAACCAGCTCTTGCTCCAGCACAATCATAAAAAGAGGACATTATGTATCAAAAAATATTTTTGAGCATTCTACTGGCCACTACATCGATTATACAAGCCGGTTCCTGGTGGGACACACTGGCACAAATTGCCGGCACCTCGAAAGTGACATGGAATCTGCCTTCGGTGAAAGAATCAGAAGTGGTGCTTGATGAGTGGCAAAACAGTTTCAGAATGCGTGCGGTGCTCATTGAGCAATATATCGCTGAGCTCGCAAGCAAAATTAAGGCAAAATTAAAAGAGGAAGCACGAGAAAAAGACGCTGGCTCAAAAAAACGTTTCTTTGCAAGTAACACCGCCTTTCAAGCCGAATTAGGAAGCGTCACCGGTTCACTGTTTAATTTCGCACGCGAATTGCAGATGACTTTGCTCAACACCAACCATGCATTTGGTTATAACCTTATGAACATTGTCGCGCATCAGCAAGCTGCTGGCCAGATAAACAAAGAACCGTATGATTTGTTACTAAAGTTAAACAACACGCTCACCACGGGACCGCTTGTTGCAAACGAACCACTCAATCACGATGATATTTCCAAAATTGAAAACTATTGCACACAACTGCGTGAGATCTCATATCAGCTCATGAATAGCGCGAGCACAATGATTCCACACGAAGCACGCGCCGATGCGGCAAACATGATCGGTTTTTATCGCCGACTGCTCGAACAATTTAATCACACTATTTTACAACCACTCGATGATTACATGCCCGCACATTATGTCCCCAACCGAAGCTGGCAATGCGTTGGGCGGTATGCCCTTTTTGGCGCAGCTGCATGCGCAACAGCTACAGCGGTAGGACTTGCGCTCTATCCCCACCTCAGTCCAAGTCCACTTCCACAAAATCTGGAGGAGGTGCAGGCCGCTCTCATTATGACCGGCGGGCTTGCCGGTGCAGTTGCCGCGCCAACACTCCGTTCTATTAAAGAAACATTTATTCCAACCAAAAAAAGTTCTCGCGAATCTTGGTGGGCACTATTGGCAAGAAAAGCTCGTGGCATTAAACAAATCTCATGGGAACTGCCATCAGATAAACATGCACAAGAAGTAGTTAAACACTGGCAGGAAAATTTCAATACACGAAGCGATTTAATAAACGCACAGATTACGGTACTCGGCACACAAATAAGATCAAAATTGCAACTTGCTGATGCGCGCCATCCATTTGATGCAACCAATACCGCAATGATTGCCGAACTTGCGAGCGTGACCGGTTCGATAATGAATTTTGCGCGTGATCTGCGCATGACAATCTTGAATGTGAATCACGGATTTGGATTTCATCTGATGGAAATTCTTGGCAAAAAAAATGATACAAAAACATATCAACTCCTTTTAAAACTTGATGCGCTTCTTGAAACAGCTCCTCTTGCTGGCAAAGAGGCATTCAATGTCTCGTACATACAAAAAATAAATGTATTCACACAAAAACTATCGGATATAGAAACGACATTAGGAACGACAAAACCGGAGGCTATTGCTGTTGCCAAGATGATTGCTGATTACCGCACACTGCTCACTAATTTTAATGAAAAGATTCTCATGCCACTCAAACCATTTCTACCCGCATCAAACTGGTTAACCTGGTTGAAGGCTGCGACAATCGGCGCAGGAGTTGGCATTGCAATTGTGGCCATCAGAGCATGGGAACTTAATGTCCCACCGACTGATCCACGAATAGTTGATGCTGTGTTCAATCTTGGAATGGTCGGCGCTGCGGCTGGTCTTGGCGTCGGATATAAATATGCAACACAAGGCCGAGAGCGCACAGTAGCAAAATAGAAAAAACACCCCTGCCATAAAAAGAAGCCCCGCAGTTTTGCGGGGCTTCTTTTTATTTATGATAGCTGTTGTTGCTCTTCGTATGCTTCTTGGCAAGTCAGGCATCGTTCAGCATTTGGATACATTTCCAATCGCTTCGGACTGATTGGTTGATCACAGTCGGTGCAAATACCGTACGTACCATCCGCTATTTTTTCAAGCGCCTTTACAATTCGTTTATATTCTTCTGTCTCAGTATTTTGAAACGAGCTGCGTAACGATTCCATACTTGAAGAAAGCGCCTGATCGCCTGGATCACCTGTTTGGTCATCCGAGACTTTTTCAGTCGAAATTTTGTTGAGCTTTTCTTCTAGTTCCCTTTTTCGCTCCAACAGCTCTTGCTTTACTTTTTCAAGACTTACATCACTCACTGCTCTGCTCCCTCTTTTTTTTGAAAAAACGCTTCATTAATGCTGCTGCCTCATCAGCACATACTCCACTTTCTATTCGAAAGTCTCTTTTATATACTCGAGACCCACCCATTATGTCAAGATCATGGCGATACCCAAAGAGCGGCGATTCAGCTGCATAGACCACACCCGCAAGGCGGCTGAGGCGAATCAATCCTATGCACATGGTACATGGCTCAAGGGTGACATACAACCAACACCCATCTAAACGCCAGCCTTTTCGCTTTTTATTCGTTTTTTCAATGACCAAACTTTCTGCATGGGCACGCTGCGTTTTTTTTGATTCTACTTGATTATGCGCTCGCGCGACAACAGTACCCCCCGGTTCAACGATGATGGCACCTATGGGAACTTCATTTTTGGCATATGCTCGTGCCGCTTGCTTGAGAGCATGTTGCATATATATTTGATCGGCTTGTGGGCCAAATGGGGTTTTATTCATGAGAAAATTTATAAAGAGACCGAGTAAACGATAAAAGTGGAAAAAACGACAATAATTCTTTAAACTGATTGTATTGTTGTCCTAGTATAGCACACGTAAAAAACAACTCATATACTCATTTTTGTCAACCGATCAATGGGAGACTCGCATGGCCAAAAAAGACCCTTCAACTAAACCGAACGAATACAAAGCGGATAGTATTCGGGTCATCGAAGGATTAGAGGCAGTTCGAAAACGTCCTGCGATGTACATCGGCTCAACCGGGCCAGCAGGCCTACACCATCTTGTGTATGAAGTTGTTGATAACTCCGTGGATGAAGCACTCGGCGGACATTGCGATTCCATTAATGTGATTCTACACAAAGATGGTTCCTGCTCCGTGGAAGATAATGGACGTGGTATTCCAACGGGTATCCATCAACAAGAAAAAATTTCTGCTGCCGAAGTGGTGCTCACTAAATTGCACGCCGGCGGTAAATTCGATAAAGATTCCTACAAATTTTCTGGTGGCTTGCATGGTGTTGGTATTTCGGTAGTTAACGCCCTTTCAGAAACGTTGCAACTCACTATTTTCCAAGATGGCAAAATTCACGAGCAGCTGTATAAACGAGGCAAACCGCAAGGTCGCCTCACGGTTACTGGCGATACCGACAAACGCGGTACACTCGTGCGCTTCATGCCTGATCCAGAAATTTTCCAAGAAACAACTGATTTCAGTTTCGACACATTGTCTGTACGACTACGCGAGCTTGCCTTTTTGAATAAAGGCTTGCATATCGTTATCGAAGATGAACGCCACGACAAGAAAAATGATTTCTTCTTTGAAGGCGGGATCGTTTCATTCGTACAACACATTAACAAGAAAAAAATTCCGCTCTTTCCCGAAGTCATCTATTTCCATCACGAAGATGAACAATATGTTGTTGAAATCGCGATGCAATATAATGATGGCTACGGCGAGCAAGTATTTTCATTCGTGAACAACATCAACACGGTTGAAGGCGGTACGCACGTTTCTGGTTTCCGTGCAGCACTCACCAAAGAGTGCAATAAGCGGGCCCTTGATTTAAAAATCGTCAAAAGCGGTGAAGAGACTTTTTCGAGTGAAGATGTGCGTGAAGGGATTGTAGCTGTTATCAGCATCAAGGTCCCTGAGCCACAGTTTGAAGGCCAAACAAAAACCAAGTTAGGCAATAACGACATCAAAGGGATCGTTGATTCTTTATTCTTCAACTTCTTAGAATCATTCTTTGAAGAAAATCCCGCAATTGCCAAAAAGATTCTACAAAAAGCGGAAATTGCAAAACAAGCGCGCGAGGCTGCTCGTAAGGCTCGTGATTTAACGCGCAGAAAAACTGTATTAGAAAATGCGGTTCTTCCCGGAAAACTTGCTGATTGCTCAAATGAAGATGCAACACAAACCGAAATGTTCATCGTAGAGGGTGACTCTGCGGGCGGCTCTGCAAAACAAGCACGTGATCGCCACAACCAAGCAGTGCTTCCATTGCGTGGTAAAATCTTGAACGTCGAAAAAGCGCGCCTTGATCGTATTCTTTCTAACGAAGAAATTAAATCGCTCATCGCAGCAATTGGTGCTGGTGTTGCAAATGAATTTGATCCGGCAAAAGCACGCTATCACAAAATTATTTTAATGACGGATGCCGATGTGGATGGTTCTCATATTCGTACGTTGCTGCTTACCTTCTTCTTTAGGTATATGCAGCCACTTATCGAAAAAGGGTATCTCTACATTGCAAAACCACCACTCTATAAAGCAAAAATTGGCAAGAAAGAACAATATTTGCAAGATGAGCGTGAGTTCAAACAGTTCCTACTCGATTGGGCACATGAGACAACTGAAGGCTCTATTGATGGCCAGCTGTTGCCACATACCAAATGGATACAACTGCTTGAAGGTGTGAAAAAATATAACGACAAGCTAGAAGAAGTTTCTCTCCATTTCCATCTTGGCTACGACCAATGCAACAAGTTCGTAAACGCACTGCGCATGAATCCGTGGAAAAAACAAGATGGCATTGAAAAATTGATAGAGAATCTCCAAAAATCTTTTAGCGATTATACAATCACGCTTGGTGAACATACACCACAAAATATTGCCGCTGAAGAAGGAACGGAAACCACGCCTGAACCGGCACTTATTTTCAACCGCTTGAGCAGTACATGGGATGCGCCACTTGCGTTCTTCAATGCACCAAGATTGGAAGATCTCATCGCATTGCTCGATGAGATTGCAGTACTCGAAGAAAAACAATGGACAATTTCCATCATTGGAAAAACCAATAGTATCGAGGGACAAGGCGCTCTCAAGTTGGCAGAAGCAATCGGCACAATCAGCAAACCATTCATGAATATCCAGCGCTACAAAGGTTTGGGAGAGATGAACCCTGAACAATTGTGGGAAACATCAATGGATAAAAATTCACGAAAATTGCTGAAAGTGAGCATAGAAGATGCGCTTGAAGCTGATCGTTGGTTTGCCACACTCATGGGTGATGATGTTGGCGGACGCCGAGCATACATCGAAGAATTTGGACAATTTGTGAAGAATTTAGACGTCTAAAAAATCTTCAACAAAACATAGCGATTTAAAAAGCAGGACTAAACATCCTGCTTTTTTTGCATTAAAACCCTTTCTCATTTGTGCATCTGTTTGCTAAGATCCAAAACATAAAAAAGTAAGGAGCCTTAATTATGGCGATAGAAACACTTATTTCCGTTGATGTGAATAAAAAACCAGACAAACAACCCGTTCCACTGCACAATCGATGGCATCCAGATGTTCCCGCAGTCAAGACAGTTGAACCCGGCGCAGAATTTCGTATCGAATGTCTTGATTGGACTGGCGGACAAGTAAAAAATGATGATAGCGCAAATGATATACTCAACATTGATCTTAACCAAGTTCATTATCTGAGCGGACCTGTCGCAGTGAAAAATGCACAACCAGGTGATTTGCTTGTTGTTGATATTCTTAATATCGGGCCGCTTGAAAATTCTCAGTGGGGATTCACCGGTATTTTTGCCAAAGAAAATGGCGGCGGGTTTTTGACTGATTATTATCCGAAAGCATGCAAAGCAATCTGGGATTTTGAAGGCATATATGCAACATCACGACATATTGACGGTGTTCGCTTTGCTGGACTTACCCACCCAGGATTGATCGGCACTGCTCCTTCGCATGAATTATTAAAGCGATGGACCAAACGAGAACAAGCTCTTATTGATACCAATCCGCATCGCATTCCACCTCTTGCATTACCACCAGAACCAAAAGAAGCTCTTGCTGGCTTGATGAAAGACAAAGAGCGCTTTGGCCGCGAAGGTGCGCGCACAGTGGCACCACGCGAGAATGGCGGCAATTGTGATATCAAGAATTTAACACGTGGCTCTCGTGCTTATTTTCCCGTGTATGTGGATGGAGGCAATTTATCGATGGGCGACCTTCATTTTAGCCAAGGCGATGGCGAAATTTCTTTTTGCGGTGCGATTGAAATGGCTGGTTGGTTGGAATTAAAAGTTGATGTGATTAAAAACGGCATGAAACAATATGGCATCACAAGTCCAATTTTTGAAACGAGTCCGATAGAACCACACTATTACAAGCATCTCGTTTTTGAGGGAATTTCAGTTGACGACAAAGATAAACAATATTATCTGGATGCGCACATTGCGTATCGTCGTTCAATACTTAATGCAATCGAATATCTGAAAAAATTTGGCTATACCGGCGAGCAAGCCTACATCATTTTGAGCACAGCACCAGTTGAAGGCAGAATCAACGGCATCACTGACATTCCAAATTGCTGCACTACCGTTTCAGTGCCTACCGAAATTTTTGATTTCGATTTAACGCCGTCAAAAAATGGTCCAACTAAAAAGAATCGCGGAGATGTTGCACGTACTACATAACAATCGTGTTGATGATGTAAAAATAAATCTTGTTAAAACACGTAGGGTTTTTTATTCAAACAAGCATATTTTTTTGCATTGCGCTTTAAAACACCTATACTATACTATCTTTTCGTTAATACATATCAGAAAACTAAGGGTCTATAATGCTTAAAAAGCTTCTATTTGCAGCGCTCATCTGCAATATTTTTTCTCTATCGGCTATGAGCCCAAAAAAAGCCGCTCAAAGCAAATACGAAAAATCAGAACAGAGTAGGAAAAAAGATGGCAAAAAACGTGCGAATCTATTAAAGAAAAAAATTTCATTAAATAGTGGATGCTTTGAAGCTAATCCTGAAAGTCCCGAAATGCTTCCTCCCGCAACACGTAAAAGCTCCGATGAATGGCGCGAAGTTCTCGCGACTGCAAAAAAACGCAGCAATGAACTATTAGAAAAAAAGAAATAAAAAACTCGATACGCCCACACAAGGGCCTATGTTATTTTTAAATTCACAAAACAGATAGAATGGAATGACTATGAAAAAATTTTTTGGATGCGCACTATTGTTGATCGCAACGCCTATTCTCGCCATGGATGATGCAGGCGAAAATCAAGCACCTGATCACTTCATCTTAAGAAAGAGAGCCGGCACAAAACGATATCTCAATGAACGGGCAGAGAAAAAAACAGAAACCGGTATTCAAAATCGTAAGTTTTTAAAAACAAAAAAAGCAGAATATTCTCCTAAAAAGAATGGCTAGTCTCATTGGGCAATATCATGATTAAAAATGCAGCCTAATTTTTTATGGCTGCATTTTTTCAAAATTAATTCAGGAAAAATATATGAAAATAGCAGTCGCCTTTGGTCTATTATTGATGGGTCAGTATTGTCTGGCAATGAATAATGAAACAAAAAGTACCCATACTTCACTACTTGCACTACTTGACCGTTGGGCACCACAACCAACCCCCGAACAACGGGCCCCTGAAAATACCCCTTTGAATGAATCCTTGCTTGAGCGCTGGATGCCAAAAGCTGCCTATGAATTAATGCATAACCAATCACAAAGTGAGCTTCAATGCATACGTATCAAGCTAGCGACCGAAAATAAATAACCCTTATTTCTACATAATTTCTTTACGTTTTTCCCAAATGCAGTAAGGTAAAAAGTACCTATGCTGCACACTTTATACTCTTTTATCGACACTCATTCCCTTATCCCTCGTGGCTCGCGCATTATCATTGGTCTCTCGGGAGGCCCGGATTCATTGTTTTTGCTGCATCTGCTTGCCAGCATGCGCGAAACTCATAATCTAGAGATCATTGCCGCTCATTTGGATCATGAGTGGCGAGTTAATTCACACAAAGATGTTGAATTTTGCCAGCAACAGTGCGATCAGCTTGGAATCCTTTTCATTGCCCGACGCGCCTCAGAACTTGGCCTCATCGTGAAATTAGATGGCTCCAAAGAAGCTCTCGGCCGTACCCTACGCCGCCACTTTTTAGAACAGGTCAAAAAAGAACATACTGCTGATCTGATCGCCTTGGCCCACCATGCCCAGGATCAACAAGAGACCTTTTTTATTCGCCTACTGCGTGGCGCATCCTTGAGTGGCCTCACCGGTATGAAACTCAAAAATGGCCCCTACATTCGCCCTCTCTTGCAGACAAATAAATCAGACATCTTGGCCTATCTCGAAAGCAACCAGATCAGCTATTGGTTGGATCCAACCAACGATTCAGACCTCTTTTTGCGTAATCGTATCAGGAATCATGTATTACCCGCATTCCAGGCGATCGATAACCGCTTTGACCAGAACTTTACCAAAACACTCAACAGACTTGCCCAAACCAACGATTTCATTGAGCTATTATCCCGCCAAGCGTTTGACAAATTGACTATTTGCGAAGAAAATAAGATTAGGCTCAATATCAATGGATTCCTTGAAGAAAGCGATATAATCCAGCGTACTGTTTTGATTCAATTTTTATGTTCTGCAGGGGTACCTTTTACCCCGAGCGATGCATTATTGGACGAAATGATGCGGTTCTTCAAGCTGCCTGGGGACAAAAGCCATACCATTAATCCCGCTTGGTCCCTCGAGAAAAAAAAACAGTGTGTTCGTATTATAAAGAGAGAACAATGAACAAATTTATCAGATTATTTGCTTTCGTAACTGCTGCTCTATGCATGAGTGCGGTAGCTATGGACGACCAACAGCGAGACATTTTCGATCGAATAAGCAATCCATTCAAACGGGTTAACAATAATGATCCGGTTCATGACGATACCCCTGCTGCGCCTCGTTCAAACAAGATAAAACCAGATTCAGACGAGTTCGCCGTGCCCGCCCAAGGAATACTATTTGAAGTAGAAGACGATCTTCCTGAATATGCAGGGTTGGTACTTGAAGAAGAAGAACCCCGCGCATTCGAATTCGATGGGGCATTCAATCAAGAATTTGACCAGGCATTCGAAGAAGCGTAACCAAGTAACGTAAAGAAAAACCATTAGTCTCTACCAGGATAATTAATGAAAAAAATTTTTGTATGCGCACTATTTTTGATCGCAGCGCCTATTCTTGCCATGAATTATGCAGACGAAAACCAAGCACCTGAACCTGAAGATAATCGAATCGATGAATTATTGCAGCCACAGGTAGCTATTGCCCGTCCAGACAGGGCTCGACGTCGTCATCGGGCTGATGTTCGAATTGTTAGAGAAGTTCCTCAGCCACATCCAGCCGATATTGCAGCACCTCTTGTTCAAGACAATGCTCCAGGAGCCCCCCTTAATCTACCAGCTCAGCCGGTTCAAATCGTTTACGCAGCAGCGCAGCGCTATTATTTGGATCGAGAACTGCAACTTAACAACGATCAGGTACGTGCACCGCAGGCTCATGCCAACTTGATATATCTTCGCGGTCGTCTCTTTCACTAATTTGAATATATAAGCCACCATATTTTTGGTGGCTTTTTATTTTCTCTGCATCCGCAACTAAAGTAAGCTATACTAGCAAGCAGTTTTAGAACATAGGCTGAAAAAAGGTAGCGCGATGGAAGAAGCAACCCTCAGTAAACGAGCAAGTTTTCTTGTCCTTCTTTTAATACTGTTGCTGCACGGCTCATTACTCCTCCTTCTTTTATTTGCCCATCATGTAGCCAATGAACAATCACTCGCTGCCAACTTCACCGAACTGTTTCAAAAAAAACAGCATCAGGAAGAGGAATGGGTTGCTACCTATGGCCAATCAGGCGCACCGGTTATTTTTGCTGATGCACCGAGCATGGGCGCCGAACAACCAATGGCAGTGGCACAGGCACAGCAAAATCGTCAGAACCCGCTAACCTCTCAACCGACGCAATCCACCACAAAAAAAGATCTTGATGAACCTCAGGATAAAAAGGTTGAAGTTGCTCAAGAAACAAGTGAAAAGCCATTAGAGCGCTCTCCACTTGATCTTATTGCGCAACTCGATCAGGAAACTGATCACGCGGCAGCCAAAGCAGAAACATTGGCCTCCAAAGAACCAGAACGGCAACCTGTCCATCGCAGTAAGGATCAGACATCCGATTCTGGCTCACAAAGTTTTGGGGCTCAATCATCCGGGT
>JAGVKD010000014.1 GCA_020050795.1 Candidatus Babeliales bacterium | reverse complement strand
ATGAGATGATTAAAATAGGCGTGCCATTTTTGCGCTTACGTGCATTTGGTGTCCTGCTCAGTTTTGTCTGTTCGGCCATGATTGGATTTTTACGCGGTATTAAAAATACTAAAGTGCCAATGGCGATCTTCGTTTTAGGAACCATAGCATTTATCTTTTTTGATTACGCCTTAATATTCGGTAAATTTGGGTTTCCAGAACTTGGCCTAACCGGATCGGCATATGCCTCTATTTTGGAATATGCGATTATGTTGTCCCTCGTGATGGGTTACATATATTTTGGCAAAGAAAATAAAAAGTATGCCGTCAGTCTTTTCGGGGGCTTTGAGTGGAAATATGTGACGCACTTATTCTCCATCAGCTGGCCAGTGATCCTTGATAAAGCGACAATGGCTTGGGCCTATATCTGGCTGTGCAAAATGTTTTGTTCTATGGGGACCTGTGCCACTGCATCATTTTGTGTGGTGCAAGATATGGAGCGGTTTGCTATTTTACCGGCGATAGCAGGGGCGCAAGTTATTACGTTTCTCGTGAGTAACGATGTGGGGGCAGAAAAGTGGGACAATATAAAAGTTAATATTAAGAAGATGGTATTTCTCTGCTCACTGATGGTTTTCTTTACTCTGATACTTTTTGCGATGTTTCCTAAACCGATCATTGGCATCTTTGACAAAAATGGAGATTTCACTGATTTTGCCGCGCAAGCCTTCCCGATCATCAGTGTACTTGCCTTTTTTGATGTGTTACAGTTAATACTTGCCGGGGCACTACGCGGATCAGGCAACGTGCGCACGGTTATGATTGTTCGCTTGCTCGCATCAGTTTGCTTCTTTATACCATCCTCTTATGTGCTATCTAATCTACCTATTAGTGATCCAGTAACGAAGTTTGTGATGGTGTATGGCTCATTTTATTTGAGCAATGCGGTTATGAGTTGGTTTTATATTAGGCGTTTCCGCTCAGGAAAATGGAAAGCGCCGGTTGTTTGAGGGGAATATGACAAAAGTTTCTCGCGAGGAAGTTCTCAAAATTGCTCGCATGTCGAATCTTGGTATTGCAGAAAATGAAATACAATCAATGATTGAGCAGCTTGAGCAGGTTTTGAGCTATGCCCAACGAGTAACTGAAGTTGCTTCAACATTGGAAGAACCGACAGTTAGAGCGATTAATGTGTTTCGTGAAGATGTTGTAATTACAAAAGATCCAGAACTTATTCTTGCACAAGCGCCAGAGCGTGAAGGCAATTTCTTTGTGGTTCCGGCTATTCTTGAGAACAAATAGGATACATCTATGAATTCGCTTGCCTTTGCAACTATTTCTGAGCTGCGCGCCAAACTGCATGACAAAGTCATCTCGCCTAGCCAATTGCTCGATTTTTTTATCGAACGATTCAAGAAATTTGATCCCATTATTAATTCGACACTTGAAGTTTTCAACAAAGACTCAGTTCTTTCTGCTTCTAGCCTCCATGGACCGCTTGCGGGAATTCCTGGGTTGGCGAAAGATAATATTTCGATCAACGGTCAAAATCTGACCTGTGCTTCAAAAATTCTCCAAAATTTCAAAGCGATACACGATGCAACTGCAATCGAGCGGTTGAAAAGTGCTGGTGCATTGTTGATGGGCCGAACAAACATGGATGAATTTGCCATGGGCAGTTCAACCGAAACATCTGCATATGGTCTGACGAAAAATCCGTGGGACACTTCTCGCGTTCCGGGTGGATCGAGTGGCGGTTCTGCTGCAGCGGTTGCTGCAGGATTGGCACCATGGGCACTTGGTTCTGATACGGGCGGATCGGTGCGTCAGCCGGCTGCATTTTGCGGTATCGTCGGTTTCAAACCAACGTATGGCCTTGTATCACGCTATGGTCTTGTGGCCTACGGGTCATCGCTTGATCAAATTGGTATTTTCTCTCGCACAGTGCAAGACACAGCATTTGTTCTTTCAGAAATTGCCGGTCAGGATATTCGAGATTCTTCTTCATTGGCCGTTGAGAAAAAAGATTACACCGCTCTATTAAAAGATAATTTGCCTGCAGGAATTCGCATCGGTGTGGTGCGCAACGCTATCGAGGCTGAAGGCATGGATCCTGAAATTGTTTCTGCAATCGAAGAAGCGATCAGCACCTATGAATCTCTTGGTGCACAGATTTCGCGCGTTGAATTGCCAACACTCGATTATGCAGCGGCCGCTTATTTTATTTTGAGCCGCGCAGAAGCAGCATCAAATCTCAGTCGTTTCGATGGTGTGCGTTATGGCTTGCGCGATAAAGAAGCGCAAACATTGTCTGACATGTATTTCAACACACGCCATGATGGCTTTGGTGATGAAGTCAGATCCCGTATCTTGGTTGGCAACTATGTGTTGTCCACTGGTCACGCAGATGCCTTCTATCAAAATGCAAAAGTGGTGCAGCGATTAATTCGCCGTGAGTTTGTCGAAACATTCAAAGATGTTGATCTCCTGATTATGCCAACTCATCCAATGCCCGCATTCAAATTCGGTGCCTTTGATGTGGACAAATTGCAAATGGACTTGCAGGACTACTTTACCTGTTCGATGAATTTGGCTGGAATTCCGGCAATTTCTATTCCATGCGGATTTACTAAAAACAATCTGCCGATAGGGATGCAACTTGTTGGGCCCCACCTTTCTGAATCACTCATCTTGCAGGCTGCGCATGCCTACGAGCAGAAAACTGAGTGGCACATGAAACATCCTGAGGGTTTTTAACACTTCAGATTTTAATACGTCATAAATTTGGGCGGATAGCAACTCTTGTGTTGTTATCCGCTTTTTCTTTAATCTGGGGTGTAGGGAAAACGGGACATGTCACATTTTAGTAGGGGTGGGGACACATGGCCGTACACGGGGGAAAATACGTGCCAATGATGGCACTAATATTTTGCTTCGGCCTCATGGCTGAAGAGTCTGAATCAATCGTACAAGAATCGGAAGATACCGTTGTTGAAGGAGCTGCCTCGCAAGCGGATGTGCTGCAAGAGCCGCAGGAAGATATTTTGAATGGTGCGGCACAAACAGCACCACGAATCCGGAATGCGCGCGCCAAAGAAAAACGTGCCGATCGTGATCGCCTACGCACTGCAGATGTGAGCAATTGGGTTGGCGATCTTATTATCGATATTGCACAATTGAATCTCAATCTGGTCTCATGGGACTCATTCAAAGTAGCTACCGGTATTTTTCCTTTTTACATTTTTTCCCGTATGGTCGATGAACGTTTGCAAAGTATGTTCTTCGATGATCGAATACGCAAAAACGAAAATCAAATGCCGCGCTGGGCGCATAATGTTGCAGAAAGATGCATAGCAGTGCCGGTTACCTTTTTTGGCCTGAGTTATCTGACCTCGCGCAACAAAGAATTGCGCGAAGCGAGCCGCGTATTTCTAATCGGATTTCCTTTCGTTATTTTCGGAAAAGAGGTGCTCAAGTCATTTGAATGGGGTATTTCTAAGCGGCCGTGGAATGATCGCTTCAATTGCAAAAAACGTTCGTTTGGTGGATTCCCGTCCGGGCACGTTGCTGAAGCAACCTATACGGCAGTTATGTTTGGTATGCGGTATGGCTTGAGAGCCGGAGTGCCACTTGGTGTTTTGGCGGCTGCAGTGGGCATCACATTCTTGAACCAGAATCGCCACTATTTATCACAAATGGTTGCGGGTGCAGGGCTTGGGACTATGTATGCGATTGCGGCAAACAAGTTAGTCGATACGCGATTGAATGATCAGTTTAGTTTTGGTTTGACGATGAATGAGCATGGCGGTCCATCGTTTGCGCTTTCATATCAATTCTGAATCCCCAGAACATTCGAGTTATTCGTCTTGTTCCGGGGGCCCCGAAATCACGGCCGAAACGCCGTAGGTGGGGCGTATTGTCCGCATTAGTTTCTCGAGCAGTGTGTGAAAATAACTTTGTTGGCACACATGCGTCTGCTCGAAGGATTCATCGGAATTTTGTGCAGTCAGCAACTGTGTTTCGTTCCAATTAAAACGCATAATGTGCGGTGAATATGCAAGGGATTTTTGTGCCACACACCATGCAACACCACGGTTGAAATCGAGAGACCATATTTTCAGTTGATTGTCCTGTGTGGCAATAGCAAGCTTGTCTCCCTGTTTGGACAAACAAAATTTCACCACTCTTCTGCTCGTGCAAAAATCAATGTGTGGTAGTGTGCTATTATTTTTTCTCTGAATGAGCCGTATGATATCCACAATCGGTTGGTGCGGTGTTTCTCTAAATGTGCTTGTCAGTTTTTTATCTCGGCTAATCCGTAAGGTTTCTTTAGTCGTCTCAAGGTCAGCAAGCTGGCGATATCGCGTGGCCAATTCTTCCTCTGATTCTTTTTTGATATCTTGAATCAACGCTGGAAGGAGTCTGCCAGCCGCCACATGATTATCAGTAGATTGGAGCGCGTTGTGTATGGCTTGCAGTCTTTCTAGCCAGAGACTTTCTTGAAATGCTTTTTCTGAAATGTTGGACCAGTTCGTGAGCGCCTCTTGGATGTCTTCATACGATGAACTGTGTGATGAGTGCCATTCAGATTTTTGGGAGGATAGCAGGCAAGTCCGTAGATTACCGGTGTCCATGCTCACGAGCGAGGATGTCATGCATAGTGTCAGGAGTATGATGATGTGTATCATATTCGCGGCCTACCGTTAGAAGGGATCTAATGCCGTAAAATTACGATTTTTATTCGCGGAGTGTCAAGAATAGGAACTGGAAAAAGGCAGCGGGACAAAAAAAATTACCGTTCGTATTAACCTCACGATGATAATACCGTATACTAAAAACATAGTAATTGTTGGGATTGGAGGCCTTTTGTGAGCTTTTGGCAAGAACAGATAAAAATCGGTAATCGATCGTTTCCCCGTTTTATAGGTGGCCCACTGGATGGGATCACTGATTCGCCGTTCCGGCAATTGGTGCGCGACTTCTCTAAAGATGAGTTGCTCTATACCGAAATGCGCCATGTCGCGTGTGTGGCCAATGATAAAGTAGGGGACAAAGCGCTTCGATTTGAACAATTCGAACGGCCACTCAATTATCAAATTGCTGCCAACAAACTGGAGTGCATAGAAAAAGCCTGCGAAAAAATTTTGGAACGTGGCGTTGATCTGCTTGATCTGAATGTGGGCTGCCCGGCAAAAAATGTCGTTGGCTCTGGATCTGGCTCTGCACTCATGGCAGACCTGCCTCGTCTTGAATTTGTGGTGCGGCGTATTCGTGCCTGCGTGCCCAATATTCCCTTCACCGTAAAAATTCGTGCTGGGTTCAAAGAGCAGAATGCCATAGAGGTGGCAAAATTGCTCCAGGATTGCGGCGTCGATGCTATCGCAGTCCATCCTCGACTGCAAACCCAAAAGTTTGATGGTCGTCCAGATTACCCCCTTGTGGCGCAAGTCAAAAAGGCAGTCTCGGTTCCGATTATCGTCTCTGGCGGTGTGGTCAATTGGGCAACAGCAAAAATGGTCTATGAGCAAACGGGCGCAGATGGTTATTTGATCGGGCGCGGTATTTGGTCAAAGCCATGGAAGCTGCATGAATTGTATGAAAATTCTCAAGGCCGGCCCTATGTGGTGAGCAATGAGTTGATGCTCCAATATGCAATCAAGCATTTAGATCTTATGATTGCCTATTATGGTGTGCGCGGGTTATATGCTTTTCGTAAGCACCTGCCATTCTACATTCGAGGCGGTCAAGGGGCATCGCTGCTGCGACAAGATTTGGTTCTTTCTGAGTGTCATGATGAAGTGAAAAAAAAGTTGATAGATTATTTGGAGCCGAAGAGTGCGTAAGCTAAAAAAAAGTGGGCGGTTGGAATAAGAAGCATTGGATTAGGTATTGGATCAAGCGCGTTGGTGGTGGCAGCTTTCTATACCGGCTATGCTCAAAATGTCTTAGATGGAGCAGCTTCCTGTCTGATATATCCCATTCTGACTATGCGCAAAAAAGTTGTTGAGCCGGCAATCGATTGGGCTCACGATAATCGTACCGTCGCACATTTGAAACGTGATCTTGCACGTGAACAATTCAAAAATAAATTATTACTTTCCCGTTTTGTGGTGCATCAATCGACAAAAAATTATGCTGCCGATATTGCCGAAACACTCAAATTCAAAGAGCGATATCAAACTGAGCATGCACGTGTTGCGCAAGTTATTTCCCGCACATTCGAGGCTAACGAACAATCACTATTGATCGATCTGGGTGCTCGTGATGATATTGTAAAAGACATGTTAGTCGTTGTTGATAACATTCTGGTGGGCAAAATTGTCGAGGTGTTCCCGTGGTATTCTCGTGTGCAGCTCGTGAGCGATAAGGCGTGCAAAGTTGCTTCTTATTGCCCAGAGACGCAAGCGCAAGGAATTCATGTTGGGTGTGGTGATGCTGAGTGCACAACACTTGAGCATGTGAGCCATTTGAGCGAGGTCAAAGAGGGTGATCTGATTATCTCCAGTGGCAAGGGACTTGTGTTTCCACAAGGCTTTGCGCTCGGCAGTGTTGCGCAAGTGCACACTGAAGGGCTGCATCATCAGGTGCGAGTCAAACCACTGTGTGATTTTGCGACATTGGATTATTGTTTAGTGCTTGATCGTGCACATTGCTAAAATTATGTAACCCGCTGACTTTCAACAAAACTAGTGCTACACTTTCCATTTGATAATCACCTATTAGTTTTTTTCAACTGGGAGTGTGCTATGCATACATCAACAAAAATCTTCTTGAGTCTCATCTTGATTCAAGCAAGCGCCGTGAATCTCTATGCGGCAAGCTCAAAATGGACGATGCAAAATCTTTTTGAAGCTGCACATAAAAACTTCAACACAATGAAGCGCGATGCAAGCAAGCAAAGATCATTGGTCTCTTTATCAGAAACATTTTCGCCACACAATTTTGCTGGTCTTTCATCATCAGGGGCGAGTGAAAAAGAAATTGCCGAAATTATTAATGCGCTCGATAAGGTGCATGAGTTTGGCATGTTGAGAGACAGTGTGTTGCCATCGTTACGCGAATCTATTCCCGCGGACGCGCTGGCTAAATTCTGCCATTTCGAAGAATGCTATGAATCTAAAGAAGAATATAATGATCTTTTCAAGCTCAAAGCAGACTATACATGGGCAGAAGCTTTGCATTTGATGTTTGGGACAAACAAATATAGCAGAATGCATGATGAAACGGCGATTAACGTTTCTCAATTTGCAGCGGAAGCTGCGCGCTTTAATGAAGCATATGAAAAAGCGGAACATCGCGTTCATTATAGAAATAAATATAACAAAGTAGTGTTCCCTATTGTCGGCTTGATGGGAATGACACTGATGGCTTTAAACAAAGCGTAAGTGATTAGTAATTAAAAAAGAGCGAGGCATGTTTTTGCATGCCTCGCTCTTTTTTTGTTTTAAATAGTTATTTCTTGCTGAAAGCGAGCTTGATCTGTTTGCCATCCACGGTGAACAAGCCATTGCCACAATGATGGAGTGTGAGCTGACGTTTCTTTGCGGTTGTGATCCACGCTTTGACCACTTCCAAAATAAAGATGTTATATTTTGCCGCCATTTTCATATCGATCACTTTGCATTCTAGATTCGCAAAGCATTCGCCGATCATGGGCGCCTTTACGAGTGATGCTTTTTCTGGTGTGAGTTTAAATTTCTTAAATTTATCCACCTTCGATCCGGAACATTCGCCAATGCCTACCGCTATTTTCACAAGATCAGCAGTGGGAATATTGATCACACACTCTTTTGTTTCTTTCAGCGCTTTAAATGAATAATTATCCTCACTCATCACGCATGCAATAATTGGTGGCACAAAATCAACCATCGTGAGCCAGGTCATAGTCATGATATTTGGTTTGCCTTTGGCCGATGTGGTGACCATGATCACCGGTCCCGGCTCGAGTAACTGATACACTTTGGACAATGGCAGCGATTTCTTTTTCATACACATACTCCTTATAGCGTATGAATAGCATGTGTGATTGCAGAATCGGAAGGGATGAGACAAAGCAAAAAGAGGCATGCCGCAACATGCCCCTTTTATTTTCACTATGTGTGCTTAATTTAGAATGTCCGTGCAGTCGTGTATCGCTTTTCAATATGGGAGCACATAACGTTTGCTGCACTTTCTGAAAGCGACTCGGATGAGCTGCCCGCAATAAAATCCCACCAGGTTGTCAGTACTGTTGGTGATACCCACTCGATCTCACCTTCGATCAATGCTTTTTCTTTCAAGATGCGGATTGCATTTTGCAATGAACCGATCTCATCAATCAGGCCCAAGAGTTGTGCTTGGTGGCCGTTGAATAATCTGCCATCTGCCCACTGCGATGCATTGTTCAAGTTCAGTTTGCGGCAATGCGCAACGGTGGTAACAAATTGTTGATAGGAGTCATCGAGCGTTGCTTGCAACATCGCTTTGTCCCCATCAGACATGCTTGCAAAAGGGTCCGTTGCGGTTTTATAGGTGCCGGCTTTCATATTAACATAACCAACTTTGTGTTCCGCCAAAAATTCAGGCAGCTGGAAAAGATAGGGCATATTGATCCCGATGCTGCCAATCAATGCGGTTGATGGTGCGATGATGTGATCAGTTGCCGACGCAATCCAATAGCCACCAGATGCGCACACATTTTCCACCAAGGTGATGATCGGTTTTGGATATTCCTTTTTGAGCTCCATTATTTCGTTAAAAATAATTTCCCCGGTGCCCGAAGCGCTGCCTGAACACTCCATTCTAAGCATGATCGCTTTAATATTTTTATCTTTAAAATAGGTTGCCAGCTGCTTGGTGTAGGGCGCTGAATCACAGATAACGCCCTTGAGGCAGATAACACCAACTTGGGCTTTTGGTGACGAGTAGTTCTGAAATTGGCTGACAACGCCGCGCAGAATGGGTGGGGTTATCGCGATGAGAATCAGGAGCAGAAAGAAGGTTTTGAGATATTCGAGTATGGTCATAGGCAGGCCTTTGCAGCTTGATTTATGGGTCTTAGTTGTTTCTCTTGGTTAATAGCCTAGACAAAAACGCAAAAATAGGAAAAAAATTATGAAAACCACTTTGACTTTGAAGCTGTTTTCCATTACATTTAAACCATCGAATGACATTATTTGGGCGGTTAGCTCAGTTGGTAGAGCATCAGTCTTACAAACTGGGGGTCGCAGGTTCGAATCCTGCACCGCCCACCAGTCTTCGCTTATCCGGGCCTTCAGGCTCGGCAAGCTACGCCTGGCTGCGCCATCCGAAGTCCGATTTCAGGTGAAGCATCAGCAAATATATGTCCTTAAAGAGTTATTGAAATTTTGTGTTCCTCGATAGCTCAGTTGGTAGAGCAAACGACTGTTAATCGTTAGGTCGCAGGTTCGAGTCCTGCTCGAGGAGCCAAAACTTTATTAGAAATATGGTCGGGGGCTGTAGCTCAGTTGGTTAGAGCGTTCGCCTGTCACGCGAGAGGTCGCGGGTTCGAGTCCCGTCAGCCCCGCCATCCGATACGATCCTTTTCATTTATCACGATATTAAACGGCGATATAGCGTCTACGACGATCTTTTCGCCGCTTAGGCGCAGGTTCTGAAGTACAAGAGTGATCAATTGTCGCCTTTCTTCCATTTCCGAACTCATAAATAAATCATACGCCTTGCTTGTTAATTCTAGAACGTACTTTGCAGTGATGTAATAGTTGTTCTCAGCTTCTTGCAGTTCGCTTAGCCTAAGACTAATATCGGCTTTTCGGGCAGTGAATTGTTGAGAAAACTTATCAAACCGCTCTTCGTTGATTTCGCCCTTGAGCTTATCGAGATAAAGATTGTCCATCATCTTGGTGAGATCTGTTTGTTCTTTCATGAGTCGATTGAGCTGGCTATTATGGAATTCCATTTTGCCTTGATGGACTTTATTGAGTGTGTGAAGAATCTGTTCCTGAACATTAGGAGGCATTTGCAGGGATTTAAAGACCTGTCCAAGTTGCCTGGTTATTTCTTCTTCCCTTAACCATTTCGCCCCATGCTTTCCTTTGTATTCAGTGCAATGATAATAGGCATGTCCTTTGTGTCGTTCTGGCGATATTGAACATCCACATTCGCTACAACGGATGAGGCCTCGATAGATAAAAGGAAGTCCCACGTACTTAAACGATTTTTTCTTGAAACCATCTATCATTTGCTGCACTTGTTCAAAAAGAGACTGTGCAATGATTGGTGGGTAGCGGTGGGCATATGATTTGCCTTTTACAATCATAGTTCCATGATAGAAGGGATTTCGTAGAATCCTGTTCAAAGCATTTTTGCGCCATAAAATATCAAAATCAGTTTTCACTTTTTGACACAGCAGTTCCATGGAGAAGGCACCCGTCGCATAAAGCTCAAATACCCTTTTAACGATATGGGCATTATGTTCATCGACTATTATATCCGTGTTGTCATTTGCGAGCGTTACATTTTTGTATCCAAAGGGAGCCTTCGAAAGCCATTCGCCTTTGCGTAATTTTTGTTCTTGTGCTCGTTTGACGTTATCGCTTATGGCATCGGAATAGTATTTTGCCAGGCCAAGGCTCATGCTGAATTGGAATTTTTCTACCGCAGAAATGCGGCTATTAATGATTTGCCCCTCAGATGCGAAGTGTAACTCCACCTCATCATTGAGTGCCTTGTCGTAAAGTTGCGCTACTCGTTTATCGAATACATTGCGCGAAAGACGGTCTACTTTGTCGCAGCACACCACAATCTTGTCTGACTGCATGAGGACAAAATCAATGATGCGATCAAATTCGTCACGTTGATTTTTGTAGGCACTTTCATCAAAACTACATGTTTGTATAATTTCAAAGCCTTTGCTCTGACAATATTTTTCGAGACGAGCGATTTGTGCGGGAAGTGAATTGCCAGCTTCCTTTTGTTCTTCGGTGCTGACGCGCGCGATGATGATTGCTTTCATGATATTCGTTCGAGTTAAGGAAATTTAAAATCTGTTCAGAACTAATTATAACAAAAAAAGACCGCTTTTAAACGATCAGTGCAGAAATGAAAAAGGGACCCCGAAAGGTCCCTTTAATTTTTGAGTCAGCACAAAACTTAATTTGCATAAATGAATTACCCATAACAACAAGAAATAGAGGCTGCCCCAATCGCGCCACTCATGGAAATACCACGAGGAACAGTAAGAAAAGCAGCTCCTAAAACGTCTGCCCCATTAAAATTAATAGTTTCGAATTCTTCTCTTGAAAGAAATTTACCCGTTCCCAGTATTGCTTGAATCATTGTTGTAATCTTGGTTGGACCTTGAATAACTGCTTTAGATAGATTAGCATTTTCAAAATTAACATTTCTTAGATCTGAATAATTTATTTTAATGTTACCCATGTCAGCTCTTTTACAACTCGCGCCCGTCAAGATTGAATAATCTAATATTACATTATAAAGCACCGCATCATCCAAAATACTATCTTCAAATATCGCTCGAGAAGCCTTCATTCCACTAAGATTTGCATAAGACAAATTTGCCCTTGAAAAATTGGCATGGTTGGCATCACAATTAGTGAGATTTGCATTTCTCATATCAGCACCAACATAACTTCCACATTTTGATTTAGAGAGATCAGCCCCATAAAGATTTGCTCCTGATAAATCTGCACCACTAAGATCAGCGCCCGAAAGTTTTGCATTTGATAGATCAAATCCAGCAAACTTCGCACATGATAAATCTCGGTCAGCTAACGTTTCTCCTGGCAGCTTCTTATATTTTTTTACATATTCAAATGTTGCCTTGTTATATGCAAGGGCCATTTGAGTTATAAGCGAGAATAACGGCAGTATTGCCAATAAAATCTTCTTCATAAAGCCTCACTCTTTTGAATCAAATTATAGCTTCTATTTAGCAATGAATCTTTGGTGGTCAGCATGAAGCTTCGCAAGATCAGTCACTAGTCTAAGTGCAGTTGGCGTCCCAATCATTTTGACCAACATAAAAGACACATGCTTCATTTGCTCTGGTGTCGCATATACAAATCTATCGGGTAAAAAACTCATACAAAGATCATGATATTCATATTGATTTATGTCTGCCGATGCCGGTAGTGAATAGAATCTGTCATTAATTGGATCTATACGCATTTCAGCGCACAGTATAGACGTGCTCAATAGAGCGATTAATGCTAACAATTTCATAATTCCCTCTCAGAAATTTATAATCCGTTCTCTTCGATATAGTGCCTGAGCACCTTATTTAATCTGTATGCTACTAGTATGAGATAGAATGGAAGCACAATAAGCGCCCATAGGTATCCGAAAATAGATTTAAACATAATAACCCCCAAAACCCCTAATTTATCCCTATTTTAAGCTTGAATCATTAATGACAACCTGTCAAAAGCCCCCACCCGAAAAAGCCCTGATATAAGGCACAATCTCCACTTTTTAACCTGGCGCCCTATCAATTTTCGGGGATATAGCATGTTCCACCGCAATCCCATTTTGTGTTAAGATAGGGCCCATACAAGGAGTCCACCACATGGAACAAAAAGAATCTCCGATTTTGACAATGACTACTAAACAAGTAATACAATCCTTAAAAAGCGTATATGACAAATACGGTGTAAACGAAGTTGGCGAAATATTTGTAGCTATGGCTGAGCAAGGCAAAGAAGGCACTCAGAAAGAAAAAGAACAAGTTGCACGTGGAATAACATTTTTGACAGACGTATTGTACAAAATAGATACCTGCGAGTCAGATTGCTTTGATAATATAGAGAATAAAAATATTATTAACTGTGGCTGCAATGGCGAGCCATTTGTTCTACCCCTTAAAAACCACCCTTTTAAAGTAGCCAATGCATAAGGGGAAAATATGAACTTAGAACCAAAAAAAGAGAAGTCACGAAATACATCTCGCGCACGCGCGCGCAGGCGATTGATCAACAAGCCGCCCCAAGAGGAACAGGCTCAAAACGAGCTAGCCAATGAGATGCTTGATTGGGTAGACCAAGACGAATCTTATACTCTTGAAGACTTTCCTATATCAAAATCAATGGCTCCATCACGCTTTTATAGATGCGCTATGCAGAATGAATATTTTGCTGAAGCGCTCGATCTTGCTCGGTACACAATCAGTTCAAGACTGCAAAAAGATCTCCGAAGCAAGCGACTGGATAAAGACTATGTTCTGCGATTGCTGCCTCTTTATAATCAAGAGTACAAATCTCTGATACTTGATAAGATCGACAAAACCAAAGAGGAACAGAACAAGAATATAACGGTAGTCATGGAAAAGTTTTGCGGATGCGAAGATAAGGGGACTGAGGTGGTTAAAACATGGGAATCAACAGGGAGCTACAAAAAGACTTCTTTATGAAAAGTTTTGCGGATGCGATTCCAAAGAGATTAACCAGGAAACTCGTTAAATAAGCTGTGTGATCATAATGGAGGCGTTTGTGCCTGTATCCGCAAAATAGACAACTTGCTCCCCTACTCTTTCAACATCTCGACGACCTGCGTTTCTAACCGTAAGCTTATCGCCCGCATTGATAGTTATTATTGCTTGAACAGTCCTATGCTCTAAGGTCTGTCCTGACGACCCAATTCTATACATAGTTCCCTTAACAAGTACTCCATTCAAAAATAGGGCTAGTGAGGAATATGTTGTCTCATTTCTTGTTATTCCCAAGAAAGTAATCTGGTACACGCCAGCCCTTTCGAAAACAATCTCAGAAGAGTTCTCAATATGCTTGATTCCACGACTCATGGTGCCGTTAGAATTAAACGTTACGCTAGCACCAACCTTTGCTGTTAGATCGGCGGTTTCATTGTAAATATATGCATATTCCAATGATTTATTTATATCACTGGGCTGCGCTACACTCGCTTGAGCAGTGGGAACCACTTCTCTTGCCTGCAGGGTAAGCCCATTGCATGTGAGTGCAGATAATACTAAAAACAGATACTTATTCATCGTAGATCCCTCTCGAATAAAAAATTATTTCACGATCTCCTGGGAGTATGAACTTTTTTAGACCTGCTTTTCAATAAACAGATACGATGCCAAGAAACCAGTCACGAATGTTAAGTCCTTTTTGAATTGCTTCGCCGACATCCTTGCCTATGGGGGTGGGATATGCTTTTGCATGAGAATACAAGCCTTGCCACTTGGCTAGCATTTTCTGGCCTGCCTCATCATTGTCGTGGCAGATAAGCAGCGATTCGACATTTTTTGCAAAGCGATCAGTGAGGTTGTCAGGATTTTTGATGTTACTACCCACGGCCACAACAATAGCAAAATCTTGTGTTGCCCAATGAATTGCATATGCATCAAGCTCAGACTCAACAACCACCATCATTTTATTGTTACGATTACCAATTATGCTGAGCCCATTCATGCTTCCCGAGATGGCAACATATTTTGGTCGCTCGTCATCTTTGTGCCAATCATTACGTCTTACCTTGAGTCGTACAATCTCGCCATTTGCAATGGAAGGTATAACGATACCCTTAGGCATCCAAATTTGCGCTCTGCCTGACTCTTCCTCCATTCCCCAATCTTTCCTTGGGAAAAAACTTTCTCTACTGGACCACCCAATTTTATATTGTCGTATCGCATCAATAGGTAATCCTCGGGCTGCTAAGTAGTTTAATGCAGGATTGTTTTTCAAGAGTTGTTTGTGTGCTTGATCAACGTATTCAGCAGCATTAGTCATCCATAATGTTGGTGGGTTCTTTAAGGTAACAGGCCGAGATGTCGACATTTTTAGCGCTGCAAACGGTATATTTTCGCGCATAGTCGCATTGACCATCTCTACAGCTTCCTGAAATGAGCAATTCATAAACTGGCGCGCAAATTGTATTGCATCACCATGAGCGCCGCATTGGCGACAGCGGTAAGATCCTAAACAGCTATTCATCTGTCTGTGTGGTTGAACATAAAATCGATCTTTACCGCCACAGAGTGGGCAGGGAGAATGATATTCTCCGCCTTGAGTGCTACTAGTCCATTTTGGATTCAGTCCAATTTGTTGTGCTAATTCGAGTATTGTCATGTTGCTTTTCTTTCATTTGCGTCCAGGCTGTCCATGCTCGTGTCCAGGGTGAATGCAGGAAAAAAGGTTTATTTAAAGGGATCTGTCCGAGCGTCCATGCAGTCCACGATGTTTTGGCGCGAAAACTTTTGGTTTCAAAAGTGTGTGCTTAATTTTATCTCTTTCTTATCATGGACTACATGGGAAGCCCGGACATGGGCGGATTTAAAGGTGTTTTTTTAAATGTGTATCCTGGACGCATGCCTGGACTGCGTGGGACGTATTTCTACCTTTGCACATCCTCGTACTCAAAAATGGAATAAGGATCTTGTTTAAAAGCATGGGCAAAATCCTCGCGTGTCATTTGAATCGACTTAAATTTATAACAGCGCATTCTTGCTTGTGCAGATTCTTTTCCCGGACGTGATTCTTCCACGGAAGGAATCATTCTCTTTATGGCTTTACCGAATTGTGCACTGGTTGATATTGTTTCTCCACTATCACGACACCATGCAACATAGTCCTCATAAACAGTGCTCTTTGGTATTGGGCCTTGCCACACCTGATTATCTGTACCCCGATCGTCTTTTGTATTTCCGATGCTAAATCCACCCTCGCACAGTACTTCATATAGATAGCGGAGAGACGAATCGGCGCTGCGCAATTTTATGGCGAAAGAGTCTGCGCTTGATGGGAATCGGCGAGGATTGAAGTCGGTGAGATCTTCATGTAGTAAGTCATACAATAATGCTTCATAGCCACCATTATCGAGTTCGTCTTGTATTAGTTTGAAGTATTCATGATCTTCTTTGTGTTTGTCTGAAACTCGCAATATAAAGAACCGGCGGTCATCTGGATCGAGATGTACCGGCCACTCTTCATTACTGCTCAAAATCACGTGTTTGAAGTTGCGCACAATAATGCGATCCTTGCCTTTACCTTCAATGAGACAGGTTTGTTCCGTGATCATTGCTTTTATGGTGCCGATTTCTTTTTTATTACCACCCCATAAAGCTTCATTGGCGTGAATGAGCACGGCATTCTTGAGATGATAATTAAAGTTGGAAACGAGTTCGTGTATGCTGCTGAGCGGTGCATAGTGAGACCCTAGAAGCACGCCCAATGGCTCTACGAAGCTATTCTTTCCCACGCCTTGAGAACCGCACAACACGATTGCAGTGTGCACAACATCTGGATGTTGGAAAACACAAGCAAGCCATTTGCGCAGATAGATGTACGCATCTTCGTCATCATTACAGATATTCTCTTTTACATGCGCCCAAAATTTGGCGCAGTTACCTTGCTGCGGCTTTTTCGTAAAGCCTTTCCAGAGGTTGTAATAGTCATTTGTTAATTCTGTAGTTGTTGGATTAAATATAATGCCTTTATACTTTCTCCGCCTTGGACTTTTTAGCCAGATATCAGCCTTACTGCGCCATTCTCCGTCGAAGCACAGTATGGTTTCCTCTTCGTAGAAGGCTTTGAAGGATTGTCGGCTCTCCAGAGAAAAATCATGGCCACCCAGAGAATTATCTTTTTCCGTTAGCGTGTATGTTTGATCAACGCGAACAATCGCGTGGTTTTTATTGAACTCATTAACAATTCTGTCTTCGGCCCAGAGAAGTTCTTCCCGATCCAGAAGTTCATTATATCGATCTTGTAGTTCAACGATTTTTGATTGTTGCTCGGCATCTAAAGGGTCATCAGGAACAATTTCTAAAAAAGCATCCCAGGGGAAATCTTTATATCCCAGTGCTGCTTTCTCATTTGCTAATAGCGCTGCCCCTTCAGTCCATTGAGCTTGAGCTTTCTCAATTTGTTGGTAGCGATTCAGCCGTTGTTTGCTGAGCTGCAATTTGCTATTCTTATCATTGATTTTATGCATGGCAATAATCCTTATCGAGGGTCATCAACTTCTTCCAGAGATGACCCTCATTGCTTTATGGGTTAATTAATAGTCATCGTGAATTCGTATTGTGGTTCTGCATCGAGCAATAATCCATATGAGACGGTGATGATCGTGTCATCGCTGCCAAAATCATCGTAGTTTGCTATGTATGAAGCTTTGCGCATCGTGCCCTGGTGCTCCACTTGGTAAATGTGTCTTGTGTTATCGAAAATGAGGCTATCAATAGCTGGCATCAGATTCGCTCCCGCGTTTTTTGGTGAGGAAGAATACACATAATCATTTTTCACGTTTTACTCCCGCTTGTTTTTTTAACCGTCGATCAATTTGGATGAGCAATCCGAAAAAAGCGCCGAGTCTTTCCCGTTCTTGTTCGGATAAGGTCCCGCTCGATTCTCGCTGGGATTGTTCAGGCATGATTTTTGAAGGGCCGTTTTTGCTTTCCATGTAGAAAGCGTAGGAAAAGAAACGGGGCGCCTATGTAGCGCCCTGCGGGGTAAAGATTGTTAGGTGAAAAGTGTCTATTTAAAGGCTGAAATGCGCATCGAAGCTATTGTTGTTTTGCGAATTTATATTTTTGGTTAGGCCAATGTTCTATGATTTGGGGCGATAGCTTGTCCGATGATTTTTTGGTTTTTTTGAAAGCGTCATTCATACCAATTTTTTTGAGTCCTTTATTGACCGATTTTCGTGTTTCATTTAATTGTTCCTCTTCTTTTCCACCCAGCATCTCAACAGTAGTGTTGTGCATTTTTGCCCAAAGAGCCTGATCAGTCAGGTGCTGAAATGCATTTTTAGCGAATGTTCGGACATATTTTCCAGTACTGTCGGCTAGTCTAAACGATACGGGCGGTTTGTTGTTGTAGTGCACGCTTATTTGAGTTTTAGATTCTCGTACATATGCATTTTTGCTTATTGATTTTGGGTTTTTGCTGAATGTTGAAACATACTCAAAGATCTTGCGGAGGCTATATTTCAGATCATTCAAGTCACATCCAAACAGATGAGTAGTATTTTCATTTGTCGCAAGAATGCCGTTTATTTGTTTGGCCAGTACAATGACATCTCCTGTTTCAAGAGGGGATAAGTTGTCGTGGTCCCCGACGCGAGCTCTGTGCAGCCACGCTAGAGTACTCCAGTGATTCCAGATAGCAGTTGGGTTGATATTTTTGAGTTTTTCTTGTGCTATCAGATAGGGAGAAATGACATCGTTTTTTAGAGTGATGTTTAGTAGCGCCCTGTCGTAGCAGCTGCGATTTCCAATTGTGTAAATTTCGCGTGTAGCTGAGCATGCGATGGTTGCAAATTTTGCGACAAAGGGAATGTGGTTGGGGCTTTTTTCTACTAATGTAGTGAGTCTGCTAATTAATACTTGGTGTGTGGAAAGTACGATATCGCCTGTACTATATACAGGATTTTCTTTTTCAAAATAGGAAGCTTGCTCGAAAAAAGTTAGGGGTATTTTTTCAAGCCCATGCTCGTTTTGATATGCCCCGAGTTCTGTCCAAATCGCATCAAAGTAGTGTAGCGCCGCTTCTTTTGCGTCCTTGGAAGGTTGGTGATCTTTGACTGTTTTATCAATGATAGCTTGATTGATAGGCCCCAGTTGGGTATCCGCATCCCATGCAGAAAAAAAATCAAAGACATTGTGTAAAAACAACTTTAGAGTGGGCGCTTCTTGAGCATTTTCGTAACTTGATTTAAACTTGTTCATAGCTTTTATGATTAATGCCATAGTGAGTTGTGAGTACTGTTCAACTGCAATTATACTATGGCATTTTCCTTTCTACCAAACTCGAATATTTGCCAAACCAGGATCTAGACTGGTTTTTTTGTTGTTCAAATTGGGGTGACCACATTCTTTACTTTTTGCGACCTGTTTCTCCATGCTGAAGAAAGTAATGAGAAGAATCAAAAAAAGAGAAGGTGGGCCATTAATGAAGTTTCATAAATACATTTTAGCGCTCTCGCTTTCGCTATTTTTTGTCTGCTCCAATGGGATGGAGCAGGAGCGCCCGAAGAACCCCTTAATAGAAGCTGCTGCGAGTCACCAAGAAGAATTAGTACAAAAACTACTAGCAGAGAATGTTGATGTTAATGCTCAGGATAGGCTTGGAAACACTGCGCTATCTGTTGCAGCTAGTCGTGGAAATTCGATCATTTGCAAAATGCTTTTGGATAGTGGGGCACAAGTTGGCTTGGCTAATAAGGATGGACTAACTTCTTTGCATGTGGCTGTGATGAGCGGAAATATTGACGTTGTCACCTTGCTTATTGATCGCGGAGCTGATGTTAATGCCCAGGATTCGTATCGAGGCAGAACTCCTTTGCTGTGGGCTGTGCGGATGACCCAAGGATCTGTGAAGAAAAAAAGACCACAAATGTCTGTTAAAAAGGCTACAGCCTTAATTAAGCTTCTCCTTTCAAAGGGTGCGGATCCTATGCTGCAGGATTTGGAAGGAAAAACAGCGTTATACTGGGCTAGAAAACTTAAATTAGAGCCACTTGTTTTTATATTAACCCCAGCAAAAAACCAAGCTGCAAAATCTGCTGTTCAACTTACGAAACAAAAATATAATCCGGCAAGGGAACAAATGCCCGCTGTCAAAATTAAAGCCGAGGCACAAGCTCCTGTCATTACGCCAGCTAGTCAAGAACAAGGTAGATATGAAACTGTGTCTGAGTCAGATGATGTATTTACTACCGACCTTGCAAAGCTCAGAACAGAGTCCGGCTATGAAAAATACAAAAGAGACTTTCTCGATAGATTGTCTAGAGATCGTCAGCTAGCAATTATCAATGGTGGGACATCATATTTGATTACTGATCGCACTTTAATTACCAATCATTTGGATAAAAATGTATATCTTTGGAGCCCGGGGGTTAATGAATTTGATTGCATATTTAGTCCTGATCTCAAAAGAATTGCGACTGCGAATCGAGCAGTTTATAGGGTCAGATTATTTGAGAATAAACCTTTTGGCTTCTTGTTGCCATTTGCTTCATTTGATCAGCAGGGAGGAGTAGCATTTAGTCCCGATGGTTTGAGTATCGCTACAGCGGATGCTGCTTATGGAGGCATCAGATTATGGAAGAATGAACCGAGTAATCATCCCCAGTCAATTGCTTGGTTCAATCATGGCGAGCAGGTCCAACGTATTATATTCAGTCCCAATGGCAAAATGATTGCCGCTATAATAAGAGATAGGGTGGCATTATGGAATATTGAACATATTGAACATCCAACATTGTTTGCCACGTTACCAAACCAAAATTATAATGATCCCTGCGCTATAAGATTTAGTCCTGATAGCAAAATGATTGTTACAACAACAAGAGGAGGAATGGCTGGCAAGATAAGCATATGGAATATTATAGAAAACAAAGAACCTAAGCTAGTTTCTACTTTTCAAACTACTTGGGCTCAGAAACTTATGTATGCCGGTCTTTGGAACATTATCGCATTTAGCCCCGATGGCAGGCAGATTGTGCTTGGATCGACCTATGGGTACATTGAATTATGGGATATTACAAAAATTCAGCAACCTCAACTACTTACTATGTTCAAGACTCAGACGAGTCAGGCGACTGGTGAGGTCACGGCTATAACATTCAGTCCTGATGGTAAACTAATTGCAACTGGATCACGTCATGAATTAAGTTTATGGAGAAATCAACCAAACATGAATCTTCAACCGCTTATTAAGCATGAGGGGCTAGTTGATGCTATTGCATTTACTCCTGATGATAAGATTATGGTTGCAGCATATGGTGGCGTGAAACTATGGCAATTGATTGATCTTAATAGGCTCGATCTTGCAACAGCCCAAATTGTTGTTTATATAATTAAGAATGACATTAAAAATCTGGTCGATCTTCCTGAATATCTAAAACGAAATTTGAATCCCTATGCAACTGAGTTTCTTTTTCCCTCAACCCCTCCATCAACCTCTTGGTGGTATCAACGCGCATGGGATTGGGCAAAAGAAAAAGTTTTAAATAATATTTGATGCGTTAGCTTTGAGGAATCCCCAGCTCGGAAAAAGCGGTTTGTATGCGTTGTAAACTGAATCCGAATGTGATACTTTGGTTAAGAAATAGGTCCACTAAGGGCCGCCATCTTATAGCTCCTCGTGGAGCATTTTCTGGCAAATCCAGTCTATAGAGAAAAAACAAACATCAGGATTATTAGGATACGCTATTTGGACCGCCATGGGTTTTGGTTTTCTAGGGTCATAGCAAAAATTAGTATTTTTCCAGTTTTTTATTTCAGAGGGAGGATGCCCTATGTTCATTCAAAATTCAACCTACACAAATACCGTTGGGCAATTCATGCACAAGGTGTATGCATTGATGTGTATTGGTTTACTCACCACAGCTTGCACAGCCTACTTTTTGTTTGCACAAGAGCAATTGCTCATCGGCTTGTTGGAAGCACCATTTCTTATGTATGGATTGTTTTTTGCGCAAATAGGTCTGGTTATTTTCCTAGCCTCAGCAATTAATCGCATAAGCTATGTAACAGCCGCAGTTACTTTTTTTGCTTATTCGGTTCTTGTTGGAATTACGCTAACACCAATTTTTTTGATTTATACAATGTCATCAATTGGTGTGACGTTTGGAATAACAGCAGGGATGTTTGGTTCTATGGCCTTATATGGTTATTATACCAATACAGATCTGAGCAAGTTGGGATCTATTTTATTGATGGGATTATATGGTCTCATTATTGCGATGCTAGTGAATTTGTACTTTCAAAGCAGCCAAATGGAATATATCATTTCATTTGTTGGCGTTGTGGTGTTCACATTGCTAACGGCATATGATGTGCAAAAAATAAAACTGATCGCTTCTCAGATGGAATATGATCCATCTGTGGATATGGGTGAAAGAACCAATAAGGTTGCCATACTCGGTGCGCTTACCTTGTATCTGGATTTCCTCAACTTATTTTTGTATTTACTCAGATTCATGGGTAAAAAACGTCGATAATTATTTTTATTGCAAACCCGGTCGAAAGGCCGGGTTTTTTTGCGCAATACAAAAAAACAACTTTAAGTTTTTACAAAAAGAATCGCAACCACTTGCTTTTTTTCAATTGAGTCTCATAATCAGAAATAGAATAAGACATTTTTCATTTATCTATTTAGCATTTAAGCAATAACTATAGATGCTGAAAGAGAGGTCGAAAAACGTACATGCGGGAAGTCTTGATAGAAGCATTGTAGTGAAGCGGTAAGCAGCAGTGTTTTTATTAGGGTAGGGATTACATCATGTTTTATTCAAAACAACGTATTATGTCAGTCATAGCTCTTCTGTCGTTTTGCAGTGCACACAGCATGCAAACAGAAAGAGCTCTTTTTGTGCCAAACAAACTTGGCAATGTCGCACTCTATCATGATGATAGTGGGTTCAAGGTTTTACGAGAAGATGGAGATGCGGTTGCAGTGCAACCGGCATTCATGGATAAAGAGCTCCGTGGATTATCTAATGAAAAACTTGTTGGCTTAGTCAAAGCTGGCGGCTACTTAAAGCTAAATCAGTTTGAGAATGACGGGGAATATTCTCTTAAAGTTGGGCATCGCCTTAATGGCGGGGGTCTCGTTGGTGCTTATCTAGGAAGCGCAGCTGGATATTTTGCAGTAAACCTTTTGGGCCAAGGAATTATTCTGTGTGTATCAGCCCCTGTAAGCTTTTTCGCAACTCCTGCGGCCGGGGTTGCAGTACATGCTGCTATGAGCAAAGTAGTGATGCCACTTATACAACCTCTTGCCTGGACAGTAGGAACTGCAACAGGTGTGGCAGCCGCTGTAGCAACTGGTCCAGTCTAATCATGACTTGGTTTTATTGGTATTGGTATGAAGTGTATGTGTTCGGCCTCATGACTTACCTCACATGTTGGCTAATAGGAAAATATCTATGTCGCTAATACTTCATACCTTAATAGGAATAGTGTTACTGCAATTAACTATTGCTCTTATTATTGAACCATTATTGAGAAAATCGTAACTGAGGTAACTCCCCGGTTTTATATTTCCAATTCGGAAAAAACCGGTTTGAATGCGTTGTAAACTGAATCAGATATAATCGATTAATATCATGCCGGGGCTTTGTGCCCCGGCTGGAATAAGCTATGAATGAAATAGTAGAAGCAATAAAATTATCCACGAGCATGATTGTACCTTTAATGGCGATTGGGATGTTTGCACCGACTACGGATAATCCTATATTTGATGGATTAGCTGCGTTAGCTATTGGTATAGGATTCGTAACATCAGTGCATCTTTACTTTTATATGAGTGGATTATAAGAAATTAACATAGCCGGGGAAATAGTCCCCGGTTTTAAATTCCCAACTCGGGGAAAGTGGTTTGAATGCGTTGGGAACTGAATCCGAATGTAATAAAAATTAACCCGGTATCTCAGCCTGCGTCGTAACATTGACTTGGAAATGCCTTCTCCTTTAGCTTGGTCGTTAAAAGGAGAACGAGAATGAAGAAACTTTTCTGTGTGATCTCATGTTTGGTATTTAATTTTTTTGCGATTGGGCAAGAGGGCGCATCTGATTCATTTCATATGAAGGTGATGTCATATAATGTGCGCCGTAAAGGAAAAGAAAAGCTGCCAGAGAGTTTGTGGGATAATCGTAAAGAAAGACTTGCAGAGCGGATTAGAATTGCCAATCCAGATATCATTGGTATGCAAGAACCAACCAAAAAACAAATGGAAGATCTCAGACAATTATTGCCAGCCTATACCTCCATTGGGCTGGGGCGTGGTTCAAGTTGGCTTGGCGCTGGAACCAATGAATACAATCCAATTTTTTATAAACCTGCTTTTTTTCAAAAGTTAGCGAGTGGAACGTTTCATATCAATGCGACAAAAGGTATTTGGACGCCGTTTAATTGGCGCAAAACCGGTGCATTGCCACGCATTTGCACATGGGCAAAGTTCAAGAACAAAAATTCGGGCAAAGAGTTTTATGTGTATAACACGCATTTAGATAATAAGTACGATTCTGCACGAGAACACGGGGCTAAAGTTATTCGTAAAAAGATGGGCAATCGGCATCCTATTATTTTGATGGGAGATTTTAATGCAGGATTTACCAATTATTTGCAGACAACATTTAATAACTTTGATCATGCACGAACACAAGCGAAGCTGGTAGTTGGTCCAGAGACAACACGCACTGGATGGGCAGATGAAGAGCTAAAACAGATAGACCATATTTTGATTCAGAAAAATTCAGGTATTAAAGTATTAAAATATGAAGTTGTGCAAGAAGATAGACCCTATTCAAGTGACCATCGACCAGCTATAGTTGAGCTTGAATTGTAAATAGGTATAACAATGAAAATAACTTTTTTGGGTGGAGTGGAAGAAGTAACCGGATCAAAATATCTTATCGACAATCAAGATATAAAAATCTTAGTTGATTGCGGGCTCTTTCAAGGGCACAGAGAACTGAGAGAGCGCAATTGGGATCCATTTCCTGTCGAGCCGAGTAGCATTCACGCTATTGTATTAACGCATGCTCATATAGATCATACTGGTTACATTCCTGCATTAATCAAACGCGGTTTTAAGGGCAAAATATATTGTTCGCGAGGCACCTATGAATTGTGTGCCATAATGTTGCTCGATAGCGGATCTTTGCAGGAAGAGGATGCAAAGAAAGCGAATAAGTATGGCTATTCGAGACACTCTCCTGCATTGCCTTTATACACCAAAAAAGATGCTGAGAATTCCTTAAAATTTTTTCAAGTCGTTGATTTCGATAAAGTTGTGAGTCTGGGATCATTGAAGGTAACGCTGATTGCTTCGTACCATATTCTTGGTGCATCATTTGTTGTTGTATCGGATGGAAAAGAAACGCTCAGCTTTTCTGGAGATCTTGGGCATCCTAATCAACTTATAATGAAGAATCCTCCGGCTTTAAAACAAACAGATTTTCTAGTTGTTGAATCAACCTATGGCGATAGGCTCCATAAAGAAGGCGATCCACTACAAGCCTTAGGTGATATGATAAATAAAACAATAGCACGGGGAGGTACAGTCGTAATACCTTCCTTTGCGGTGGGGCGGACGCAAACAATTTTGTATTGTCTCTATCTCTTGAAGCAAAAGAATGCCATTCCAAATGTTCCTATCTTTTTGGATAGTCCGATGGCGATAAGTGTGACTGATTTGTTTTGTCGGTTTCCAAATGAACATAAATTATCACCACAGATTTGTCAGGATGCCTTTGAGATTGCGACATACACACGCACCGTGGAAGAATCAAAGGCCATCGATCAGATGGGGCAGCCTCTTATCCTTATCGCAGGAAGTGGCATGGCAGAAGGTGGACGCGTGGTGGATCATTTGAAATATTTTATTTCTGAACCTAAAAACACGATACTTTTTGTGGGTTTTCAATCACGAGGGACGCGTGGACGTGATTTAATCGAGGGTGAAAAAGAAATAAAATTACACGGCAAATTGTATCCCGTTCGTGCGGAAATAAAATCAATAGAAACTATTTCAGCGCATGCTGATTATAACGAAATATTGGAATGGCTCAGTCATCTTGAAAGTGCGCCGAAGAAAGTGTTTATCACTCATGGTGAAATAGAAGCTGCTCAATCATTAAAAAAGAAAATCGAAGAGCGCTTTGGTTGGTCTGTCGATATTCCACACTATTTAGAATCTTTTGATCTAGATTGAATCATTAAATAAATGGCGCAGATAGCGGTCGGGATTGTTTAAAAAGTTTTTTGTAATTTGGTAATGCTCGGTATCTTCGTATGCAATAGGTTGCAAGCGATCTGAATTGCACGAATAGATCGTGGCATTGGGATATGCCAATAAGATTGGTGAGTGCGTTGCAATAATAAATTGCGATCCGGGATGCTTGCACATCTCATTGATGATGACCATTAATGATAATTGTCGCTGAGGAGAAAGTGCTGCCTCAGGTTCATCGAATATAAAAAACCCGCCCATCCCCACGCGATTTTTAAAGAAAGAGAGAAAGCTTTCCCCATGCGATTGCTCATGCAGCGATTTGCCACCATAGGGTGCATACGCAACTTCTCCGCCGCCGCACTCGCGCGCAAGATAATCGATATAGTTGGCGATATTAAAAAAACTTTCTGCTCTAAAAAAATAGCCATCCTTGGGTTTCATTCTCCAAGAGAGCGTGAGCTGATCAGCCAGAGATTCGGTGCCAGAATATGTTTTTTGGTCAGACGTTTTGAAATTAATATTTTTGCTGCCACCTTCTGCGCCAAAGCCGGCATGATTGGCAATAGCCTCAAGAATGGTTGATTTTCCCGTACCATTTTCACCAATAAAAAAGGTGACCTGGGTTGGGAACTCAATAGTGTTGAGATTTTTAATGAGGCTTAAAGAAAAAGGATATTGAGTAAAGTTGGTAGTATCAGCAAAATTAGTTTTTACTGTATCGAGTAGTGGCCCATCGAGCTTTAGGGGCAATGCTTTTGAGAATCTCTTCATATTAAAAGCATACTAGTTTACGCGATATTTGATAATGGAGAATTGCTTGTGCTACACAAAAACCCGGCTTTTACCTGTCCGCCATAGCCTTGGTGAAGGAGGAAGCCGGGTTTTCTTTTAGCAAAGTTTATAGAATCTGCTTAAAAATTATAACCAATTCCCACGCCAAAAATTGCGCCACCGATATTCGCTTTTACCGATTGCACACCGCAGTTGCAATCATTGCTGCCAACTCTGACAAAACTGTAATCAATAAAGAAATCGATCACGAAGCAGTGTGGTAAATAATAATAAGCACCCACTTTTGCTATGCCGCCAAAGCCCCATTGCGATAGCTTGGTGATAACGTTGTCGGAACAACTTTTCGTGCGAACATTCACTGCTTCAAAACCCAGACCGCCATAAAAATCAACGCGATCATCAAACGCGGGCAGAAAATATTTCAACCCAAGTGCCACGGGAATCAGTGTCACTGTGGTGGGATCACACAGCCCAACTGAGTGTCCTTTTTTTTGAAAATAGTCAAAACTCGTAAACACATACCAATCCTTACATTCGCATAATTGGACCGTTAGCTCCGGACCAAATAACGCACCACCATGACGGTAGATGTTTTTGAAATCGCAACTAGTGGGCAAAAAATATGCTCCCTTAAATTCTAATAAAACGTTTCTTCCCATAAGGGGGCAAGCAATCAATAAGGCAATTAAATAGCAAGTCGTTTTTAATGATGTCATGACCTACTTCCTACTCTTTAACAATTTTGTGTAACAGTTATTGCAAGCGGTGCCGAGGTTGTGCCAACCGCATTTGTTCCCACCAAATAATAGGTGTATACCACATTCGGTAATCTATTATGATCGAAAAATTGGAGCGGTCCGGTCGTGGGAACTATCGCAACTAATTCAGTTAATGCTGCATCACGATAAATAGAATAACTGACTGGTAATGTTGTCCCTGATACGCTCCAGGTCAACTTATTAACCAAATCAATGTGCGTCAAAAATCTATTTTGAAGTTTGCAACCGTGTAGAACAATTTGGAATGGTTGTAATGCGATCACACTCACCGTATTGGCAGTGAAATTAGACACATACGCAAAGTTACCATCGGGTGATATTGCTATGGCATCAGGAGATTCTCCAACCACGATAGTCGGAGGGAGGACTGTATTATTCGCAATATCAATAATATTCACTGTCCCTTCCCCAGCTGTTAAACCGGTGAAAGCAGGAGCGCCACTCATGTACAACGTATTATAATTGCTCGCGTAGGCAAGGCGACCATCAGGCGTAATTGCAATTCCCGATGGTTGAATCGAAAGATTAATCGTTGCAGTGATCATATTGCTGGTTAAATCAATAACGCTTACGGTGGTGCCTATCGGTGCAAAATTATTGCTACCAAAATTAGTTACGTAGGCAAACTTACCATTCGGTGTTATTGCAATGCCAAACGGGCCAGAAAAGCCGGGAATAGTATCGACTACCGTATCATCACTGGTGCGGACAACGCTTGTTGTTCCAGTACCTGTATTACCATCAACATAATTAATAACGTACACGAATTGGCCGTCCGGTGTTATTGCCATTGCAGCAGGAGCCATCCCTACGATAATTGTCCCAATAATCATATTTGTGTTCAAATCAAGAATGCTCAGGGTTGTTCCAAATCCACTACCAACGCCTTCAGGGCCGCCATAATTATTAACATACGCTTTATTGCCAGGCGGGATTATAACCATACCCGATGGACCATCAAAACCACCAATCAGGTTGGTAACGGTATTGGTTGTTAAATCTATAACAGTTATTGTTGTGCTGTTGCTATTGGTCACATACGCGAGTGTGCCAGCTGCATTGATAGTGATAGTATACGGCTGGTTAAAGGTGGTACTCGAAATTATTTGATCAACAGTATTGTTGGTTAAATTCAATACGCTAACGCTATCGCCATCAGGAATTGTATAGTTATTATTGTTCGCCACATAGGCAAATTTATTATTGGCAGTGATTGCCAGGCCAGCTGGAGTGACTCCGGTGTTAATCGTTGCAACAACGGTATTGGCTGGCGCTGCATAGACATGAATAGGCATCAATAAAAGTAAAATACTCAAAAAAGAATGCTTCTGAATTTTTTCTATCATCACAATCCTTTCGCAAAAAAATGGTATTACAATCAGGCGCTCACTATCCTAGAAATTCTCTACGCACTATGTCAATTAGCAATCAGTCGCAGATTTTGTTCAATAGGTGATATGCGCTTTTAAAAAACGCCCATGCAATATTTTGACAAACAACGGGCTTGATAATACCATTATGGCTCATCTTATCTGCGTGATTTAAAAACCTATTACTGTGTGGAGAATAGTACATGTTGAAGAGATCAAAAGTAATGTTCCTGATGGTGCCCGTTGTTGCTGTCTTGTGTGCAATTTCGTGCTTGAGAGCGGTGTCATTGCACGAGAGTCCAATCACCGCAATTCCTGGGAAAATAGAAATCATTCTTGGCAGTACTCGCCTGGGCAGATCGTCTGATAAAATTGGCAAAAATCTTGAAAAAATTGCCAAGGCAAAAGGCGTTAATGTTGAGATCATCGATTTGCGCGAATACACACTTCCGTTTTTTGAAGAAGAAATTATTCCTGCAAAACGAACGGTGTTTTTAGATCCGAATGTGAAACGTTGGTCAGACAAAGTGCGCGAAGCATCAGCCTTTGTGATTGTGTGTCCGGAATATAATGCGGGATACACCGGCGTGCTCAAAAATGCACTCGATACATTGTATGTTGAATGGCACAACAAGCCAGTTGGATTAGTGGGTTATTCTGGTGGATTATCGGGCGGTGCACCTATGATTGCACAATTAGATCAAGTTGTCAGACGGCTCAAAATGGTTCCGGTGAGCACCTCAATCAAAATTCCAAAAGTGGGCAAAGCGTTCGATAGCACTGATAATTTTATCGATCCAACAATCGCGCACGATTTTGAACTTATGCTTGATCAGCTGATTGCTGCGCAAAAATAAAGGGTAACGATGAGCATAGTAAGAAGTAGTTTGCTCTACCTTTTTATATTTTTTGCAACACAAAGTCTTGCCTTACCATCTCATAGCGACGGAGCTTCTTATACATTGTGTATTGATGGGGGCGGATCCAAGACGAGCTTGCAAATCGTTGATGCTTCAGGAACAAAAATAGCATTTCAAAAAAATGGAATAGTGGTTAATGAATGGCGATCTGGATCATCAAATATTAATACAGTTGGAGTGCAAGGGTTAGACCAGCTGTTTCATGAACTATTTGATGATATTGTTATTCATGATTCTCCGCTCAAATCCATTAGTGGTGTATGCAGTGTGATTGGTGGTTTTGCAGGGGCTTCAGCGCAATCGACAATCGAGAGTATTAAAACTCTGATTAACCAGTGGAATTTTCAATCAGTAGAAGTGATGAGTGATATTGGAATAATTTCTCAATTCATTCAAGAAAATGGTATAGCGCTTATAGCGGGTACTGGATCGATATGTTTTGGAAAGTATAATGATGAAACGCTTCGGGTCGGCGGATTGGGTAGATATCTCGGTGATGAAGGCAGTGGGTACTTTATAGGAAAGTTGGCTATCAAAGCATCACTTGAAAATGGCTATGGCTACGGACAAGATACAGTACTTGTGCAAAATGTGTGTCATTATTTTAATCTAGAAAATATATGTCAAATAGTTCGGCCATATTACGCGGGGACTATAACTCCGCAAGAAGTAGCTGGGCTTGCTCCATTGGTTTTTCAATATGAAGATTCAGATCCTGTTGCAAAAAAAATTATAGAATCGGCAGCAGATGAATTGGCAAAGATGCTACAGATTGTGGTGCGCAAGCTAAAGATGGAACCGAGTTCGATCTATCTAGTGGGTGGAATCTTTAAAAATAATAATAAAGATCGATTTATTCAGATGATAGTTGATAAAGCTGGATTGCATGGTTGGAACATTAGGAATATTTCTCTCGAACATCCTGTGGTGGCACTTGTGAGTCAAAGATATTAAAAAAGGGACATCATATGAAAAAATATGTTGTTGCGCTGCTGACTTTTTCTATGGCGTGCCAGGCTATGAATTATAGCCCACAGAAGGATGAGGTCGTGGTGCCAATAGGAGTTCCAGCATTATCCGTGAGTGATGAAGCACCAGTATCAATAGCTACGCGTTTACGGCGTCGATGTGAACGCAGTCGGCCAGCGTCTGAGCGTAGAAATTCTGCGTGTTGTAGCAACCCTGATTGTTGTAATAACGTGGCCCTAGGCGTGACGGTGACCCTAGGTATGGGCGGGATGGCTGGAGCGATACTTACTGCAATGTATTGTTGTTCATATACGTCTTAAAAATGTAATTGAGTGTTGTTCTGATAAAAATGAACCTAACAACTAAGGTATAAACATCATGATGTTTAAAAAAATATTCATAGTAACGGCTTTGGTTCTTCAACCAGCTAGTATCTTTTCACAAAATCTTTCAGTGACTGAGCACTCTAATCCCAAATCAGCCAACTTAGATGGGATGAGTGCGTTTGAAATTACTCGGCTCATGAATAGTCAGGATGCGCAGATTATTCCTGCAGTGGCAGAATGCCTTCCCGTGATAAGTAGGGCCATTGAAGCTATTGCTGATCGAATTCGATCTGGCGGGCGACTGATTTATATCGGCGCAGGCACGTCGGGGCGGCTTGCAGTGTTGGATGCCAGCGAGTGTATACCAACATTCTCTGCGCCAGAAGGACAAATTGTTGGAATCATTGCAGGTGGTGATACTGCGCTTCGCAAAGCAATTGAAGCAATTGAGGATAATGGTCCGCTTGGGGTGCAGGATTTAAAACAAATTAATATCACCAATAAAGATGTGGTGTGTGGTGTTTCTGCATCGGGCATGGCGAGCTATGTTTTTGATGGGCTCACCTATGCAAAAGAATGTGGATGCGTAACGATTGCCGTTACCTGCAATCCTGAAAATAAGATGAAGGATCTTGTTGATTATTTTATTGCGCCAGAAGTGGGTCCCGAAATTATTGCGGGATCAACGAGATTAAAAGCAGGTACCGCTACCAAAATGGTATTGAATATGCTCACGACGGGATCATATATTTTGCTGGGGAAAGTATACAAAAATTTCATGATTGATGTACGCCCTATAAACAAAAAATTGGTTAATCGTGCACAGCGTATTTTGCAAGCGGTCTTGGATATTGATCAGCCGAAGGCGGAATCTCTCTTGCTTGCAAGCAATAACAATATCAAGGTTGCAGTTCTGATGCATACTTTTGGATGGGATTACGAAACTGCAGCCGCTCATCTTAATAATCATCCGAATACATCACTGACTCATCTCATTGAGCATGAATAAATAATTCGATGGTTGCAAAAAGAAACCCGGTCTAAAAAGCCGGGTTTTTCTTTGTGCAAATATTATAATTTTGATGACACTTAGCTTGTACGGTCTAAGTAGCGAGATAATGTCGAAGCCTTTTTCTTCTTTGTGATCGTCAAGATATGCCAACTAAGAAGCCGTATTTCTTGGAAGAATGTTTCACTTAAAATTATGAATGGATAATTATCTTGGTTTGGGTTTAAAGTAAATGTTAAAATTTCAGAACTATTTGATTTTTTATCGAATCTAACGTTATTACCATGTTTTTGAACAGGGATCTTAATAGTTAAGTTTTTGTTTTCTAGCGTTCGAATTTTTGATGCTTTTGTCTTAGATATCTTGGTGAAGTCAAATTTCCATTGGGGAACGAGCTCACCTTTTGCGTGTAATAATGCATTCCTAAGACAAAACAAGAAAGTCTGCAACTCATCTAAAGAATTTTTATTCTCTGTTGTGAGTGACCAATTTTCAACTGGATTTTTAATAAATTCACTAAGAGATTCTTGTAAGAATTCTATGTGATAGCTAAAAACAGCAATACGTGTTTGTTCAATTAATTGATGATACTGCGATACTGAATTCCCAGTAGGTTCGGGGAAGTGTTGAATTATTAATTGCCAAGGATAAGTGTCACGAATATAGATCAATTCTTTGTTGCTAAATTCAAACGTAGCGAATGAAGATTGAATTTTATAGGCAGGGCTTTTTAATGTCATTGTTATTTTTATACTACCTTTTACTTACTGATGGACAATATGGCAGACACAACAACTATAATTATTAATGCGATAAGGCCGTAAAAAATTAATGCAATCCAATTGTCGAACTGCATTGCACGCTTTTTTGCTTTATCGAAGCATTCCGTGGAGCAGTATTTCTCTAGATTTTCATAGTCTGATTTCCAACCAAAATAATCGAATGGGCCTTCCTTACACCAGTAACAAATCTTAAAGGCCCTATTTGAGCACTCTATTGAACAATACTGCTTTTCTATGTCCTCGTCTCCTGATTTTGAAGAAGAGGGATCAAACGACTTATTGCATTGTTCACAATTCTTATATTCAATGGTTTCCTTGAGAGACGGCTCATAATCAGCTTCAATAGAATCATCATCAGTATCCAATGGAAGCCTATCATTAAACCAAGTCCAGAGGCCCAAACATATGATTAGTCTTTCTATAAGGTCTGCTTTCAATAAATCAAGTACTAAATACCCCAATACAATGGGCCATAGTATTCCACAAATAAAAAATATGACATTTATCAACTTACGCACATTTGACACTAATTTCTTTAAAAATCTCATAAACCCCCTATAAATAATCCCACAATCCTATTTTCAGTTTGTCATTTGTCATAGAAGCTGTCAAAGGGGAAGCCCAGGGGCCAGAGGCTTTTGCGTAATTCCACCCAGGTAGTATCCTGAAAGAGTGGATATTTAGGGATAAAAGGGTGGTTTTTGTGAATAAACAGATAAAGAGCCTCGTGCTCACTTCTCTATTATTACTTTCTCCATCTGTATTTGCAGGTTTGGCCGATACGGTAACTGATTACGCACCATCTCTTGTGGCAGCGGCATCGGTGGCTGTGGCTGGTCATTATGGGTACCGCTATTGGAGAACCCCAGATACCTCTATCCCAACTTTCGATGAACTCCATGTGACGACCCTCATTCCTGTCGAAAAACAGGCTGGTTGCGCTCAGAAAATCTATACTGTCGATCAGGCAGGTCCGATCCTTAAAAATAAGAAATTTGATCTCTTGATAGATGTTGATGGACAGCTCTATCGCGTCCAAAATGGCATCCCAGACGCACTAAAAAATTATGAGCAGGTGAGCATCTATTCGGGTGGCTTTTCTAATAGCTGCAGGCCTCATGCTTCGTCCGTGATGCGGATGATCGCACGTGGCAGTATGCATGGCGCGTGTATCACGCTCAATTATGCTCCCGATTATTCTCGTGCTCGTTTTAACTTTTGCCAGGAACAAGATAGCGTCTGCTTAGATTTGGTCTATAAAGCATTGTTGGAAAAAAATCCTGATGTGCGCGTGCTCTTGCGCGGTGGCTGCAAAGGTGCTGCCAACACGCTCCACTTTCTTGCATACAAAGCAGAACGTGGGGAAGATGTCAGCAATATCAAAGCGGCGGTGCTCGAATCGCCACCACTTTCGGTCGAAAGAGCTCTGTCCTATTATCCGTTCAGTCATGCACTGGCGCGTTTTGCTTTTCCTAACTACAATCCAAAAAGTAATACGATCTTAGATGCAAAAGCCATGCCCAATGTCCCGCTCTTTTTTGGCCGCATACCGACTGACACAATCGCCAATGCAGATGATATTGGTAGCATGGTGCACCATGTGCAACAGGTGGGTAATGAGAGTAATGTGTGGCTATTTACCGCCCGCGAATCAGTGTGGCATGGAAAAATTAGCAAACTAAAAAATTATCAGCTTGCGCTGAATGCATTTTATAAACAGCATGGTTGTGCGCATAATCTGACTGCGGAAGATGAACAGAGAGCGTTCGATCTTTTGCACGAAGCAAAAGTGTCTGCAGAAAGTGCGTAATAGTTTTAATTGATATCAATAAGATTAAGAAACCCGGTCTTTCAGGCCGGGTTTTTCTTTATTTACTTTTGGCAGCCGTATTTACGATGCTTGAGGGGAAGAAGAAGATTTAAAAAAAGAGAGATCCGATTATGATGAAATTTCATAAATATCTTTTAGTGTTTTCGTTATCACTATCTTTTACCAATTTCTATGGAATGAAGCGCGAGCGTTCCGAGTCTCCTCCAATTCAAAACCTAACGGTCAAAACATTGTTTGTGCCCCAAGATCAAGATGTCATAAAGAGTGAACTATTTTCATTGTTAGATAAAGCCAAGAAACAGGTTCTCGTTGCTATGTATTGGCTGACGGATAATGCCGTTATTGATAGATTGATTTCACTGAGACAAAAGGGCGTTGATGTTCGAGTAATTATCGATGAAGATTCGCAATTATATGATGCTCTTATTAATAAACTATTAAAGGGCAATATTACTTTCTTTATATATCCTTCTAAAATAATAATGAAAAAAATGCACAATAAATTTTTAGTAGTGGATAACCTTGAGGTATTTACCGGATCGGCGAATCTTACAGGGGCCGCTCTTACTAGTAATTATGAAAATGTTGTTATTTTTAATTCACCTGAAATTGCTCAAAAATATGTATCAAATTTTCAGAGTATAGAACATGATACATTGGATTCTTATGTTTCAATGGTAGCGCAAAATGAACCTGGTCAGCTGCCACAATGGGCAAAACGTTTATTTCGATGGTTACCGTTACAAGAGTTATTAAGCCAAACAGCGCGAGCTCTGATGCTAACATATGACCTAACAGGGCAAGAGCGCCTTCGGATATTTTTTAATTTGCCTGAAGAAGTAAGGCAACCTGCGCAAGAACAACTAGGCTTTAGCAGCAGTGAGGAGAGCGATGAGAGCAGCGGTAGCGAAGAATCGCTTACGCCATCGCAAGAAATCTTTTTACAAGATCATGGCTATAGAACTAAAGGGATGTCTTATGAACGTGCTTTGCAACTAATAGGTGACATTGAGCGCGGGCGAGCAACACCTCCTATGTCAAGGCAACCAGAATCTTCAAAAAGAAGAGATATTGGTCTCTAGAAAAGATAATGTATTTTACAAAATAAACCCGGTATAAAAGCCGGGTTTTTCATTTTAAGGAATGTGGTGTTTGAAAAAATTGGACAGCGCAAAAGAGAGCTTGGTTCCCAATACTGATTGCACAATGCCGCCAATAGGAAATGAGCGGTAGGGTGAAAAGTACGAATCAAACTCCGTTTTGCCATCGAGCAGATGTTCAGCGCTATATCGTCCAAGTGCAGCGGCTATTGGCAGTCCCGCAGCGCCAGCAATGTAGTAGATATACTTTTCATCTTTATCCGGGCCCGCAATAGGTCCAATATCTTTTGATAAGCCAATTAATCCAGGCCACATCTGTTCGAACTGTATGTTCAATCCAGGAAATTTTTCATTGAAATAGTTTGTGAGCTTTCTCATCATGTAGGTGCATTCATGAGTTGCTTTGGATGAATAGGTGGTGAATATACTGCCTCCACCGAGGATAAGGCGGTTATCGCCAGTCAGGCGGAAGTAACTATAAATCAAATCAGTGTCCCAAACTAGGAGCTTGGTGCGTGGGAAAATGGCATGAATTTGCGCATCAGTTAACTGCTGTGAAAGCATGATAAATGTTTGTGCATGATAAATTTCTTTTTTTAATAAACCCAATTCCGGCAAAAAGCGATCGCCACACACAATAATATAATCAGCAGTAATTTGCGCGTGAACGGTGGTGAGTGTGTGTTTGTTGAGAGCCGTGACAGGCGTTTCTTCGAAAATTAAAACACCTTGTGATTGAAGATGTTTTTTCATTTCTTGGCAGTATGCATAGGCATTAATGCCAAATGTGTCTTCATACCCAACACCACCAAAATATCCTTGAGAGCCAATGTGCTCGCGCACTGAGTCTGCAGTATAGAATGCTGATTTGTATCCAAGATTATTCAGATTCCGATGTTCAACCTCGAGTGTTTTGAGTGCTCTCTTGCTCGTGGCAACAACGAGTGTATCTTGCGGAGTATAATCACAAAGAAAGTTATGTTTCTCTATGTTCGAGCGTATATCATTAACGCCACTCGTAATAAAATCCCAAATGGAGTGTGCAATATCGATGTTATATCGTTTTGAAAAATCGGTTAACGATAATTCAGCATTGGGTGTGATAAAGCCGGAACTTTTTCCCGAGGCGCCTGAACCGCAATAATATTGTTCCAGCAGCACAACTTTTTTGCCTCTTTTGTTAAATGCTTGTGCGGCAGAAAGTCCCGCCATGCCACCACCAATAATGGCAACATCAGCAGTGATATTTTCACGACACGGTTGCGCTGCACCGCGGTTTAAATACCAAAATACTTGATCTTGAGGTGGCCACATATTTTTCATACAAATCCTATTTTTTATTTCAGTACATCTGGGTGCGCTTTAAAGAATGGGGTTCCCATGAGCAAGGCGCGCATTTTAGCATCAAGGTCTTTTTTGATTTTTATAAAATCAACTATTGTTTGCCCACTTTTATTTTTTGCACCGAGATCTGCGCCTACAGCAAGGAGCGCTGAAAAAACGTCAAAATTATTATTTAAAAAGGCATCCATGAGCGGCGTGTTTCCCGTTTTGGGATTGAATACATTTAAGTTGGCTTTTGCTTTGGCAAGCACCGCAATAAGGGCGACATTTTTAGATTCGCATGCACGCAGCAGGGCAGTAAATCCTTCTGAATCTGTTGCATCAATCCGAGCGCCAGCGGTGATTAATTTTTGTACGAAATCTGCATTGCCTTTTATCACTGCCACTACAATAGGTGGGATAGTGCCTTTATTGATGTCAGCTTCATGATCTACGAGCAATTGTGCAATGTCAGTATTGCCTGCCGTGAGTGCAGCGCCGAGGGGAGTTATCCCAAATTTATCAGATTGATCTAAGTCAGCTTCTGCTGCTACGAGCATTTTTACTATTGGCAAAAATCCTTTGGTCACGGCGATTTGCAGAGCCGTTGCTTGATGTTTGTCAGTATCATTCACGTTTGCATCAGCATCTATTAATTCTCGTGTGATGTCCGGGAAATTATTCGTGACGGCTTTAATGATGGGAGTTTCCTCATTATCATCTTTTACGTTCACATCAGCGCCATCTCGAATCAACGCAATTATTTCAGCTTTCTTATCTTTGATTCGAGATGGATATTGCATCAATTCTAATAATTTGTGTGTTTTTTCTTGTAACACAGGATCAGATAGGAATGCCTCAGGAGTCAGTTTCACAGATTCGCTGATGATACTATCTAAGATGCCTTTGAATTGATCGGCTAGTTTAGGTGAGATTGATTGCCATAGATCATAATTAATATTTTGTTTGCCTTGCGGGGTAAAGTTTCCGGTGGACATGAGTAGTATCGCAGTCTCGCCACATTTTCGCAGAATTGCTTTGATGTGCATTGATTTAGTTTTGCCGGAGGTTGTTTTTTTAGTTTGATCTTTATTGAAAACATAGACGGTTCCACCATTGGCAACGAATGGTTTTAAAAACGCAAAGCGGAGGCGATGATTTTTCCAGCTTTTGTTGTCGAGAATAAGGGTCATCTGTTTATTAGATGTTTTTTGTATTTCAAGAATAGCTTTTTCTATTTCTTGATCATCAAAGCTGTATGCAACAAAATAAAAATAATCATCGGGCTTTGTGGCACATGTTGGAAATTCACTGATAACTTTTTTCTTAGCGGCCTGTGCTTCTTTGGTGGCACTGCGTATGATTTGTGGCGATGTGAAATTAAGTTCACTTTGTGATGTGGACGGCTTATCGAGTTGTTGTTGGTTTGCATAATGGAGCGTATAAAAATTAGGATCTGTGGAGCGGATACTAATGTCATGATTTTGGCCAGCATCATCGGACATGTTCATAGATCCAAACCACACAATGTTTTCTGAGCCATTGTTAATCACGGCGCGTTTGGTGTGTTGTTTATCCATCGGGATAATTTTCATATTTGTCGGCGTGCGCCCAAAATATTTTTTTAACTTGAGCACCGAATCGGTGTCGGTAACGATTTGAACTTGAGCGCCACGATGAGCCGCTTGGAGCAGTTCATCTTTGATGAGTTTATGCGATAGGTGTGGACTTTCAATGCCAATATAATCATTGGTTGCAGCCGAGTGAATATCGTTGGCGAGAGATTTGAGCACCGTATCTTTTGGTGTTGCCATCAAGGTGCGACTTTCTTGCGCGGTGCCTGCTTCAAGTGATGAGATGCCTATCGATAAGAATACCAAGAGCTGAAATAAGTGCCGATTGAAGTGCATTATATGCCTCCACATTGAAAGTTTAATCTATTTTATATTCCATAGATTAAGAAAAAGAAACTGACGATAGCAATGATTGCTTTTGGGAGGTAATTAATAGCATTTTCTCATAAAAAATTAACCCGGCTAAAAAAGCCGGGTTTTTTCTTACTCTTCAAATCGTCGAATTATCTATCTTTATTTTTTTCAAGCTCGAACTTGAGGCTTGATTTATTGTCGTCGCTTTTTTGCTTTACTGAGCAGCTACGAAAGGCGAATACAGCGGCGACTACGACTACAATTACAACAACAATCATCATTAATCTAGGCGTTTCCATACACATTCCTTTTTGATAATTTTTTTATGACCCTATTGCCACAAATCTAAAACGTAACCTACCGAATGGTAATTAATCTTGTCAATAGTAGGAACCGTCCCTTAATAAAATTCAGATCATTATGCGTGCCGTTGCGCGAGCCCAAAGGTGAGTAATAACACCATTGCAATCAGATGCGTAAATGTATTAATGAGCTAAGCTGAGATTCAAATTATGTAATAAGAGGATAAATCAATGAATATCTATGATGCACTCATTTTTGATCTTGATGGCACACTGTGGAGCACGGTGCAGGTGTGTACCGCCGCATGGAATGAGGTCCTGAAATCTGAGAAAAAAATAACCAAGCAAGTAACCGTCGCAGATTTGGCGAGTATTATGGGCCTGACCATTGAGCAAGTACGTCAAAAATTTTTCACTGATTTGAGCAAGGCGGAAGGCGATCGCATTTTGAATCGTTGCTTTGATAATGAAGTGATATTTTTAAAAAAAGATGGCGGCACATTATATCCCTATGTTGAGGAAGGGATCAAAGAGCTCTCACAACATTTCAAACTTTTTGTGGTGAGTAACTGTGAAGTTCCCTATATGGAAGCTTTTTTATCGACGTCTGGGCTCAAGAGTTATTTCAAAGATTGGGAATGTCACGGCGCGACTCGTTTGAGCAAGGGTGAAAATATTGTGAACCTCATGAAGAGAAATAATATCAAAAAAGCCATATTTGTCGGTGATACTATGGGAGATCAAGTTGCCGCTTCTCATGCGAAAATACCATTCGCATTTGTTGAGTATGGATTTGGCATCTGCACCAAATATGATTTTAAGTTTGATAACTTTCGCCAATTGGTATGCACTTTCTTGGAGCTGCGTTGCGCGTTCGAAAGCGCTCAGCAGGAATAGAGTGTGTATTGCTTAAATACAGTAATAATGTAATATTTTTTGCCAATTATTTTATTTCATAATTTCTTAGTAAAATCAGGATAAGAGTATGAATATGAAAAGGCTGATTGTTTTTTGTTTGAGTGTGTATGCTTCAGCAAGTGCAGTGGAAAATTGGGATGGAGAGCACTATCAAGCAACGAGTCGTCCGCAATTTGAGATGGCGGAATGGGCATTCAATACGCTGCCGAAGAAAAAGTATGAAGCGATTCTCGATATTGGCTGCGGTTCAGGAGAGTTCACTAAAGAATTAGCCAAGCATGCATCCTATGTTCTTGGTGTTGATTATTCAGAAAGCATGATCCTCAAAGCGCAAGATCTCTATGGAAATTCAGATGATTTATCATTCCAGGTGGGTGACATCCGCGAGTTGAATGGGATTGATCAGCAATTCGATTTAGTGACTGCGTTTCATCCAATCCAATGGATTCCTGCAGCGGATCAACCGCGCGCTTTTACCCGCATGGCGGACATGCTAGTGCCGGGTGGCGTGTGTCTTGTTCTTGTTTCTGATCAACAGAATATTTTCTATGCACCATTGATGGATGTGGTACAACGACCACGTTGGCAGAGTTTTATCCCAGACAAGCTTGAACCATGGAATTGGCAAACGGTTGCTTCGGTTCGCAAATCATTTAAGCAAGCAGGACTCCGTCCATTGAGCATTTCAGTCTGGTATAAAAAATATTATTTCGCATCAAGAGATGAGTTTTTAGCTTTTATGAAAAATTGGTTCTTCAATGCGGCCCATTTTGAATATGTCCCACGGCAAAAACGATATGAATTGTTCCGTGAAGTGTTAGAAGAGTTTTTAACACGCATCAACTATAACGGCATTGGGGCCGTTGTGTTTGAATGTCCGTTCGTTATTGGCGTTGCGGCAAAATTAGGTTGAGCTTAAGGAACAGAATGATAACCCATCGCACGATTGCATGTTTGTTGTTTGCAGTGAGCTGTGCTTCTGCACACGCATATGTTTCACTTTCGAAATCAACCTTTGAGCGCGATCGCATTGATGTGATGCTGCAGTATGTTGCGCTGCCTGAGGCGATTAAAGAATCATTATATGCGCTGGCAGTCAATCAAGATGCGCAGGTTGAATTGGCAAACAACACCTATGATCGGCCACTCTTTGTAAGCTATCCACAATTGGCGCAGGAAATTGTTTGCATCGAATTAGGCGATTTACCAACACCGGTCTCTCCGCTGCTTAATCTTTCTGCTTATTTTGGAAATCGTGTGCATCTGTTTCATAAAAATGATGGACTTACTGGCCGCATAGTGAATGGAGCACGTTCTTTTGGCGGCAACAAAGTGCGCAAATTAGAATTTTTGCTTGCCGATGCCGTGATGCACAATGCGCATTCTGTGATGACCTATGGCGCTCTTGGTTCCAATCATGTGGTGGCAACCGGCGCTTGTTGCAAACAGCTTGGCTTGCAGTGCACCGCATTGCTCACGCCGCAGCCACTTGGTGAGATTGTTTGTCGAAATCTGCTCTTAATGCGCGCATATGATATCGAGATTATATTGAATCCGAATCGTGCGATCCGCAATGTGCAAACGGCATGTTCTTTTGTGCAAAGCAAATATCATTGTGGGCAGATGCCTTACCTGATTCCAACGGGCGGATCATGTCCGATTGGTGCTATTGGATTTGTTAATGCCGCATTTGAGCTGAGAGAGCAAATAGCGCGCGGTGATCTGCCAGAACCAGATTATATCTATGTGCCAGTTGGTAGTTGCGGCACAATAGCGGGACTCATGCTTGGCGTGCGTGCGGCAGGTTTGAAAAGCAAAGTAGTTGGTGTGGGCGTGTTTCCCGATAATGATCCATTAGACCCATATTTTGTGCCACAAATAGTTTCACTCCTTAATAAGACAAATACATTTCTGGCCGATAAGGGTGCCTCATTTCCACTTTTTGAATGGGATGCAAGAGACGTCGAGATTCGGCTTAATTTTGGTGGATCTGCATATGGTGTTCCATCGCCAGAGGCGCAGGAAGCGAAAGCATTATTTCAAACTCTGGAAAATGTGCGGCTTGATACTACGTATTCGGCCAAGGCAGCAGCAGGGATGCTGCACGATGTGATTTCGGGTACGGTGGATGGTTCGGTGGTTTTGTTCTGGAATACATTTTGTGCTGATGCGCCTGTTGATAATGGCGCGATTGCACGGTTGCCAAAACCATTTCAAAGATTTTTTGATTAAGGAATTTTTTTTAACTCTTTTTAAGGATCAACCTATGAATAACTTCAAAGTGATGGCACTCCTTACTTGCTTGGGCGGTTCGACTGCAAGCTTTGGTATGGAATGGTCGAGTATCACTATGCCACCGAAGATAATTGTGCAACATGTTTTTAGCAAAAATGATTTGAGTGATTTTGCAGAACGAACGGGTATTGTTCAAAAACTTGCTGAACAAAAAATGACTATTATGGGTGTTTTGGGAGCTTTGCAAGATGCCGTATCTGATTACACAGCATCGCCAGTGGTAGAGCCTTCAAGATGCTACACCACATTAGCAAAAGTCTTTGATCCTGCCTTAATGTATGATTTGTTAGAGAAACATCCGCAGGCTTTATGTGAATTGGCAGAGATCAAGAAGCTTAATCTTTTTGAAATGAGAAATAAAAACGGTTCAAAGCTTTAGATTTATTTTTGATTGCAGAAACAATGAACCCGGCTTTCACAGCCGGGTTTTTTATTCGAAGGGTAGTTTGTGCCTATAAGGAGCTAAATCTTATAGGCCGTTGGGCTATAAAACGTATATGCCCAAGAGACTGAGAAGGAAGAGCACTAGGAAAATGAAAAATGCTATTTTTGCAAAGCCAACAGAGGTGTGTTCAACATTGTAAAAACCAAAAAAGCCTGCAACAAGTGCGATGATCAAAAAAACGACAGCAAGTTGTAAAAACATAACCCGCTCCTTAATTTAGAACACTAAAAAACTATACTCGATATTCATACACAAAATAAAAAGGGTTGTGCAAGAGAAAAGTCGATGATTCGTATCAAGATGGCGTACATTATTCTATTGTAGCGAGCACTTTTCTTTTGGTTCAGCCTCTGCTGCCAGCCGTTCTTTCTCTAACTTCATAAGCGCTTGAATCGTGGCTATTTTTTCTTCATCTGAAATACGACTCAGATCAAGAGTTCCGACCTTACCGAGAGGACAAATATTTTTCCCACCGGGGGTTTCAGAAATGATGAGTTGCCGTGACTCTAGATCAAAACGATAGCTTTTAATCCGGTTGCCATACTTGTCATAAAAAACAGCAAAGTAGCCTGCTGGGTTTCTTGGATCACCTGGCCAATATGAGGGGCCGCATTTCACTGGTTGTGGCAACGGTGCATTGGGGTCAAGCAGATATTTCATTGATGCTAATGCGCCACCATGTTCTATAGTTTCTAGATGATCTCCGTTTGCAGTATAAAAGTCTACCAGGTGTGATCGCCGAGACACCCTCTCGGTTACGCCATCGTCATCCTCATAGACCAGGTAAGAAGCATGAGGGATTATAGGAGCCTCATCTCCGGGATTGGGGCGTACATTTTTTTTCATCCCCGAGAGGGCTACAGGAATTAATATTGAAAAAAATAGAAATCTTTTCATACTATCCCACATATAAATTTTCAGTTTAGGCTTTCGAGGCTTTTCTCACATGGAAGATAGCAAACTCGTAAAATTGAATGCAATAGGTCGCCTTAAAGGGATTGGACCTGGGATCACAATTCTTGCGAGTTTTGACTGAATCCTTAGTATTAGATACAGGTTGTTTTCCCTTAATGAGTGGATTATCAATGCAGAAACCTAGAATACAGAAAGATATTTGGTTGCAAGAGCATCGTACGAGTTCAACGATTCCATCTGTTGGTGGACAAAAGCCGGCAGACAATGTGGTTGCACTCATTGAATTTCTCAAAGAAAATCAGATTGATTGCAATAAAAGAGTGGTTGATATTGGGTGTGGTAAAGGACGCAACAGCATTTATCTGGCTCAGCAGGGCTGTGAGGTTTTTGGATTTGATTATATAGAGCTGGCAATTGAACATGCGCAACAACAAGCACAAATTAATAATCTTGCCGATAAAATTCATTTTTCTGTTGGTGCTATGGATGAACGTTGGAATTTTCCTGACAATTATTTTGATATAGCGGTTGATAGTTTTTCATCGATTGATATTGAAACAAAGCAGGGTAGAGAGATATGCAAAAAAGAGTTGTTCCGTACACTCAAGCCGGGTGGGTATGCTTTGATATGTGTGGTAGCCGCGCACGATGAATTTGAAAAAGAACTAATGAGTGCATATCCCGGTGGCGAATTGCACAGTTCTCTATGGCCGCAAAATGGTAAATTTCAAAAAAATTATGATGAGCACGAGTTGAAAGAATTTTATAGCGAGTTCACGCTACTTTCATTGCGAGAGATTACTAAAAAAGCGTTTAAGCTCAATCGAGAATTCATAAGCACTCACTATCGAATGATTGTGCAAAAACCAGAAAATATAGATTTTAAATAATGGAGATGATTAATGAAGCGTATCATAGGTCTGGTGCTCTGTCTTTTTGTTCATCTCCAATTAGAGCCGTCATCAAAAAAAGCGCTCCAGCGAAAATATCATACTATCGCAACACAGGTGGATGCCATTATCGATAATCATCCCCACATGCATATTGGCTGCGAAATTTATTCGCTCAAACATGATCAGCGTGTTTATTGCCACAACGAAAAGAAGTTGTTCACTCCCGCGAGCAACACCAAAATATTTACCGCGCTGCTTGCACTAGAAACACTTGGTGCTGATTATAGATTCGAAACGGTGTTAGCCACCGATGGATCTCGAGACGGCAGCAGTATTAAAGGCAACATCTATATCAAAAGTTCTGGTGATCCATCGCTGACGAGCAAGGATGTGGGAAATTTAATCAAGATTCTGCAGGAAAAAGGAATTACCGCCATTACGGGAAACTTGTGCATTGATCATGATGAGTTTGATCAAGAAGGTTTTGCGCTCGGATCATTTCTGGATAATATCGGCGCATCCTGGAACAGCCCTATAAATTCTTTCATGATTGATAGAAAGCCATTCGGGCTCAATCCAGTCAACACGGTTACTTTTGCAAATAATGCTCCGCTGAAAGACATGTATTTCGATGGTGCATCATTTTTGCAAACACTCTTGCGCAAATATGGTATTGAACTGCAAGGGAAGGTAGTATTTGGCACCTGTCCAAAAAATTATTCGAGGATGAATTCCCATTTTTCAGAAAAAAATTCGGTGTTGCTCAGCCGTATGTTGCAAGTATCCGATAATATCTATGCCGATTGTTTATTCAAAAAAATTGGTGCCAATCGCTATGGGTGCCCCGGCACGTGGGCAAAAGGGATTGATGCGCAGATCTCTTTTCTCGAAATAACACAATGCATTGAGGGGGATTTGGTGATCAAAGATGGTTCAGGAATATCGCGCTACAATTTAATTTCACCGCACCACATTGTTTCTTTGCTGCAGTGGGCGTATGATCAGCCCTATTTTGATTCTTTCAGAAATAGCTTGGCGATGTGTGGGTGTGAAGGGTCGCTTAAAGACCGTTTGCTTGACCTCAAATTGCAGCTGAAAGCCAAAACGGGAACGCTTCTAGGGATTTCAGCCTTGTCGGGCTACCTAGAAACCGAGGATGATCTTTTTGCATTTTCAATATTGGTTAACGGTTTTGTTTCAAAATCGCTCTATAATCCGCCATGCAAGACTGATGTTGAGAATGCGATTTGTAAAATACTTGCTGCTGCATAATTAATACATGCCCAGAAAAACAAAAGCCGGGTGTTTTAAAGTCGGGCTTTTTTCTATTTGCAAATTTTAAAGCGCGATGATACGATAAAGACACGTCTCTTTAAGACAAGGTTTATTTATGAATATTCGATCCATATATTTTCTCAATTGCGTGATCAATACAATCACCTTCTCTTTTGTCTCTTCATTCATTAAGCGCAGCTCGCGCTAATATATTTATTCCTTACTAACTCTCCCCTTATTGTTTTCGCTTTTTTAGAGCGGAGATTTTCATTCGTATAATTACCCATTTTTGTGGCATTCATAATGTTGAAATGCCGATATAACACATGAAAGAAAACTGCTATGAATTATGTATTCATGATATTGATAGTGCTGACTAGTTTTAATCTTGCAGCGATGAATAATCAAAAAGGTAATGTGCAACCACCTCAGGATTGTAGGAGCATTTGGTTTTCGAGATTTTTAAAAAGAACAGTATGCTATGATCTGCCAGCAACAAATAATGGCGCTCAGGCTATTCAGACGCAGCCTACAACAGGCCAAGAGTCATCTTCTGCCTACCCTAGTCAGATAGTACGGAAATAACGTGAAAGAGTAGTTGTTATTGTGCAAGTAGAAACCCGGCTGTGAAAGCCGGGTTTCTATTACATAAAGATCCTGGTTATATTTTGGAAATTAAACCACCGTGGTCATATGATAGAGCATTTCAAATAAGGAGTGCATATTTTTGAGGACCCAGAACCATATGCCAGTATTAGCATCAAGTGAATCGGGAATCCATACCCAATTTCCATCATCAAATGATGAGCCTGCTCCAGGGGCCACAGGCCGTTGGTTAAAGCATGCTACTATTTGATCGTGTGTGGACACGGTTGTTGTATAGTCCCGGATAAAAAGTTCATTGCCAATTTGTTTGGTGATCTCTGGATTATTCATCATTGTCCCAAGATTCACTAAGTAATCAGAGGGACTATTGGCAATGATATTGGGTCCAAAAACAATGCCATGTGCCGTTGCGGCAACCGTGAGTAATCCAACGCATATTATTTTTTTATACATACTATATCTTTCAAGCAAAATTAGGATCTTTCAAGCAAAATTAATAATTAACACTACCTTTTGCCCAAACGCCCCATTGGGAGATGGCGGTTTTAACGCCGTCTGTTTTCATGCCAAATTCACCTTCGGCGCCGAGGGAAAAGAAGCATGTAACGCGTGGCCAATAATCCACTGTGCGGCCCACTGAGCCAAATACTTTGTTTGATAGTGCGCGTGGTGAAAGGCCCGAGCAATTATTAATATCGTTGTCCGATAGAATGATTGCTTGGTTTGAACCATTCACTTGTTCAAGAGATGTTGCGCCAGTTCCAGAGAGACTTGCTGGAGTAGTTTGTGCAACCGGAGCTCCAACGTTATATGTCAGCGCTGCATTATCTGCATTGTTATTCACAAAATTGTCGGTGGTGTTACCGTTGCCCTGGCCTGCATGGAGCGTAGCATGTGATTGCGTTGCATTTAATGGGAGCGGGATTTCAAAGCCAGGACCAAGTATAAGATAGCCATATATTTGTGCGTCACCTTTCACGCCATAAAATTTGTGGTTGAGGCATTCGCGCGATACCAATTTTTCTTTTGACCGCGCCCAGAAATTATAGCCAAGATCGAAATTCCAGTTGTGATAATGCGCAGTGAATTTCGCTACAATATCCGCTTGCACATCAATTTTAATGGTTGAAGCAAGGGTTGTTGCATCAATGGCATAGAGTAGGCGCGTGATGTATTGATTATCAAGCAGACTTTCTAGTGGTACTGGAGAAAATCCTTGTGTGATGGAGACTCGACTGATCATATCTTCAAGGAGCACATATCGGCTCCCGCAGCCACTTTTCTTAAGATCATAAGAACGTAGTTGTGTTGTTTTGAATAAATGTTGAATGTAGGCATCAATGCTTGCTGACACGCTCCAATCGCTATCTTCATCACCGATAAAATTATAGCAACCAGTGAGACTAACTCCGAGAGCCCAGTGATGCCCATTACCAATTTGTGGTTCAAAAAGATTCCTAGCATGTGAGCGTGTTCCTGTTGGAATCACGACATGCACATCAGCGCCAAAGCGCCCGTGCGGCTGAGAGATGAATGTGTAGCCCAATGCAACGAGTACATCTGCAAATTTTGTAGCATGTTGCGAATCCACAATGCGACCATATTGAAGTGGATATGTCAGATCACCAAATGTCTGGCAACCACTTAATACATCAAGGGCACCTTTTTTCAATTGATCATGTTCGATGCGCGCATTGCTCATGTATCCGGCTGGGTATGCCAATGTTCCCGAGCTGATCACCGTTTCGCACGGGTCTAATGTCCACTTGCTATAGGCGAGCGGAACATCAATGCGCAGATTAAATCCAGTTGGCCTGCCGCTCAGATTCCAATAAAAATCAAAATCAGTTATCACGTTTTGTACGCGTGGAGAAAAATTTACGACACTTTTGAAATCAGTTGGCAAGCCAAAATAATCAGCAAGAATGTCATTTTTCCCACGATTTTCGAATCGGCTACCAGAAAAGATAAGTTGATTGCATTCATTGCATCCAAAAAAATATTTATTGATTGCACTTGGATCAAATGATCGTGTGTATTCAACGGCGACTGATGCATTGTGTTCAGTTTCAGATTTTTCCCAACCAGAAACGCTGCGTGCAAGATTGAATCCTTGCGAGCGATACGTCATAAAAGATTTTCCGGTGAATCCGAATGCGGTTGTGCTCCAGATTATGAGCGCCAGAAGATATTTGATGTACTTCATAAGGGCCTTTCTTTTAGGGGATAAAATATTTTTATCTTAATAGCATTGTCGGGAATGATACGTCAATCTTTAAAAATTATTTTTGGTGGCTTGCATTTTTAGCTATACAATTTTCTCCCATCTTGTATAAATAATTAAATTTACAAAAAACTATGGGATTTCATATGCATCGAAAATTGCTTTTATATATTTGTATGAGTGCATTGCTCTCTGTGAATTTTGCAGCGCAGGCTTCATGGCGTTGTGTCTTAACCGGTGGTCCATGCGTTGGAAAATCAACCACACTCGCCGAACTTGCCAAACGGGGCTACCACACAATTCCCGAAGTGTTCACAACGCTTTTCAAACAAGCGGAAAAGAATAATGCGTTGGATGCATTTTTTGAAGATATGACACAATTGCAAACAAATTTATTGATTGAACAATTGAGATTAGAATCATTGCTACCGGCGACACACACTGCATTTCTTGATAGATCGGCAGAAGATATTATGGCCTACAATCGTTACCACAATGTGCCTGTGTTAGAAAGTTTGGCCAATCAGGTACGGCAATACGATATTATTTTTTTCCTTGAACCGCTTCCTGCACATTTGTTTCAAAACAGCGATGTGCGTAGAGAAACGCCTGAAGAAGCGTTAGTGCTTCATAATTTGGTTAAAGATGCGTATCGACAAAGAGGTTACAAAAGTTATCAGTTGGTCGACGTGCCATTTGGAACACCCAGCGAGCGGGCGCAATTCATTCTCGATACCGTATCGCATGTGGAGAGGACGTATTTATTAGTACGAGCATAAAAAAGTCCGGCTGTAATGCCGGACTTTTTGTTAACTTAAAATCAGATACCAAATAGAAAAAGTGTCTGATATTTCTGGAATCCCAAGATCTGCGTATGAAAAATCTTTAAAACGAACAAAGCCATTTTTTTCCATCACTCTCGCAGAAAGACGATTGGTTGTTGTGGTGACAATTGCTCGGATTCCTTTTTCTCGTAGCATCTGAATCGTTTCGACTTGCATTCTCGTTGCAATGCCATGGCCTGCATATTGTTTGAGTACCATAAGTCCAAGATGATGAGCTATTGATTCGAGAGGAATATTCATATTCTCAAAAAGATCGATTAATGGAAGAGTTCCTTTGTAGCAGACGGTTTCAATGGTAGCAACATATTTTGCAAAACGTGGATCATGGCCGTGCAGCTCGAGAGCAGTTTTTATTTTTGCAGGGAATTCCTCGAGCAAATCCTTTTTCCACCAATTAATATTGCGACATCCGATTGCAACACCGTCTAGTTCTGCCGTTACGGATAATTCGGCAACTGGTTCTGGAAAGAGATCCAAAAGCATCTTTGTGGGGAAATTAAAATAGGCAGCAAGTGGTTCTCGAGACCATCCATCTGCCGACAGAAATGCATCACTGAATCCTGCTTTGCCTCTGACATAATTGACCTGGTCAAGAAATTCTGGGGCTCCATAGGCACAAGAAGTTGCGAGTGTGATTGCAAGAGCAGTGTATAGTTTATTCATTTTTTATTCCCAACATTAACAGCAATAAATATAGCGTAAGGCTAAAAATTGGTATAAATTTTAACTTTGCTAGTGTAACAAATAGATCAAAAAGGAATACTATGACAATGCTTTTTACTGATGAAATGCTCCACACAATTCGAGGTTTAATAGGTGCTATTGGAGTAATAGTTATTTGTTGGGGGGCTCTGCGAGGGCTCTATCAACTTTTTATGTTTTTTGCGTATAGCCGGTTTGATACCAACTACATCCGGTTACAGTTTGGTGATGCTGTTATTTTGGGCCTCGAATTCATGGTGGGCGCAGACATTGTTGGTTCGCTCGTTGCTCCCGATTATTATAACTTGGGATTGTTGGCAATTATCGTGGTGATCAGAACTGTGTTGAGTTTCTTCTTGAGCCGTGAATTGCAGGAATTAACGCCAGGGCAGCGCAAATCACTCAAATAGGAATTGTGGACATGAAACTATTATGGGGAGGGTTATTTTTTATGGCACTCAGCAGTGTTAACAGGCTGTCGGCAACTGGTACTGCGGATGCGATGTATGAGAAGATCAGACAGATGTCAAAGGCAGAATTGCATCTGCATCTTGGTGGTTCTTATCCGATCGAATATTTACGCACTATCGCAACACCAGAACAATTTGCTGCGTTGCAAGCTGGCATTGATCAGTTGGCGGGTGGTATCGAATATCAAAAAGCATTTTTTGTGTTCGGGTTGGTCAGCCAGATTGTCAATTCATTAGAAAAGGTTGAGCAGGGAACTTTCGCATTATGCAGAGCACTCCAGGCCGATGGCGTGGCCTATGTGGAAATTCGTACGGGCCTCAAAGATTTTGGTAGCGGTTATGAGGCAGATCTCAAAGCAGTATTGCATGGTATTGAGCGGGCGCAGCAACCCGATTTTAAAGCGCGAGTGCTTTTGAGTGTGCAACGAAGTTCCACACCCGAACATGCGAATGCAACAGTGGATCTTGCAATCAAATATCGTAATCATGGTGTTGTGGGCATTGATATTTCTGGCGATTCAACCATTGGCGATATCACGCCAATTTTGCCCATAATTTTGCGCGCAAAAAAACATGGACTTGCCATTGCGCTGCATATTGGCGAATCGCCGCTTGAAAAAGATCAACTGCTCTTGCTGCAAACATTAAAGCCCGATCGGATTGGGCACGGTGTGCATCTAACACCAAAAGCATATGCGTGGATTCGCGCGCACAAAACGCCGGTAGAAGTGTGTCTGACAAGCAGTGAGTTGGCCATGATGGTTGATCATCATGCATCCCATCCAGGGATCGAATATTATAAAAATAATCATCCGATTGTGATTTGCACCGATGATCCGCTTATTTTCAGGATCACCTTAACGCAAGAGCTGCTCAAGCTCTTAAATTCAGGTACGCTGGAATTTAAGGACATTGAAAAAATTGTCCGTGATAGTTGGCGCTACGCATTTCTATAAATAATGTATGGGGGAGAGATGATCACTGAAAAACAAAAAACGTTTCGCACGCATTCTCCACATATGACATTGCATTCATCACACATTGATACGCCGCTTGGTGCTATGTTGGCGATAGCAGATGAGCAGGCATTGTATCTTTTGGAATTTACTGACTCTCGCGATTTCGAGCGTGAGATTGAACGATTAAAAGAAAAAGCGCATGCGGAAATTGTTCTTGGTAGAACGGTGATTATCAGTTCCATCGAGCGAGAGCTCCAGCATTATTTTGATGGCACATTGCAAGAATTCAAAACACCAGTCGCGTTTTTGGGTACACCATTTCAAAATGCAGTGTGGACAATGTTACAAAAAATTCCATTCGGCCAAACGGGTTCCTATGGGCAGGTTGCTCGCGCAATTGGCATGCCGACAGCATTTCGTGCGGTAGCGAATGCAAATGGGAGCAATCGGCTAGCCATTATTACTCCGTGCCATCGCATTATCAAAAGTAATGGAGATTTGTGTGGATATAATAGCGGATTAGCGCGTAAGCAGTGGTTGATTAATCATGAAAAATGGGTGGTACAATCCTCATGAACTATAGTCCGTTACCCATTTTGGAAACTGAACATCTTATCTTGCGTCCGATCACTATGGATGATGCGGCAGCTATTTTTGCCTATGCACAGGATCCCAAAGTGAGTCGGTTTTTATCATGGGAACCGAGCACCTCAATCGAGCAGGTGAAAGAAACAATCGAGAGGTGGCTCACACATTATGAAGAAAATAGGCAGGCGCCATGGGGCATTGTCGATAAAGATTCAAACAAGGTGATTGGCACGATTGATGTGCGTAATCATGATGTTGATCACCACACCGCAGAAATCGGATATTGCCTATCACAAGGCTATTGGGGCAGGGGATTGATGGTTGAGGCAATCAAATGCGTTTTAGATTATCTTTTTGCAGAAACGGACATATTCGAAATTTCTGCATTTGTGCGCACTGATAATCCACAATCGCAACGAGTGTGTGAAAAATCTGGCATGCATAAAGATCCTGGTGGCACCAAGCAGGAATATATAAAAGGCGCAGCTGTCGATCTTGAGCGATGGGTGATTAGAAAAAAAAGCAGCGATTAATTGTCGCTGCTTTTTGATTATTTGAGTAATCGGTCTTAATCAAGTTTGCGTGAGGCGCTCAAAATTTTCCCGCTCAAATTGTACATCGCTATTCGATGCAGTGAGCGGAAAATAATCATCTGGGCTATACGGCGGTGTGTTGACCACAGCCATCACCAAATCATTGTTCGGAATCGTAAAGTGTGCCGTGTTGGGTGGAATAATAAGAACATCACCAGCGCTGACACGGTGTTCCCTGTTGCCAAGAACGACAATCCCTGATCCTTGCATGATAAAATAAACTTCTATGTTGTAGTGATAGTGAGGTTCTGAGAATTCGATATTTCTCATATCCACAATAGCGCAACTCTCATTTGAGCGATCGAGAAAATTCACGGGCAATTCATAGATGATGCCATTGCCATTGAATAACGGTGTGCATGGACTAGCAAGCTGTTGCCACGTAACAGTTTTTAAGAAGTTTTCCCAGAGCGAAATAAGTTCTTGCACATTACCATGTTTGTGAGTTGCCATTATTTTCCCCTTTCATTATTCATCCTCATGAATGAAAAACAATTTAATCTTGGCGCCCGGCGCAACCTTCGAATAAACAGATCAAAGATGAAACAAAACAATTGAGAAGACAGTCACCGCATGTTTGCGCAGGGATTGTGTCTTGCGCATTATTATCGAGAGCAGTTAATTGTTGTATGTTAGTTTGTGGTACCGGCTCTTCTTCCATGGCATATGGGCGTGAAAATATGCATAGTATGCCAATAAAAAATAATTTTTTCATGGCAGTTCTTCTTCTTTCTTAAAAATTGTTTTTCTAAATCGAGCGCAGTTATCACGATATGTTTGCTCATACTGCGCACGAACTTTTTCTGGATTGAGCAATTCAGGATCAAGCCCGTCAGGATTGCAAACCTTTGCTAAATTATATGGTGTTCCATACACTCCATTTATGTCGGGCCCCAAAACATCTTCAAGTTGAGCGATTCGTTCTTGTGGTGGTGCTAACAATTGTGCAGCGCACGTATCAATAAGAAGTCCTTTAATGTCTTTGGGCACCCGGATACCGCTTTTATGCACACAACAGAATAAAGTGAAAATATTTTTTCTACCCCGTGCAAGTTTTCTGACCGGATAATATGGTTTTTTAATTCGCGTAAGAATTGCTTCTGTAGAAAGAAGAGCATTAAAACCGATAGCATGGTGAAGTAAGTGGTATAGTGTATGGGGACCTTGATAATGAAAATTTGCGCCCATTTCTATGAGTAAGGGGACATTCCTATTATCGTGACCCAATTTCCGCGATTCTCTCATATAGATAACAGCCCACTCTGCAAAAAGTGATCGCCAGTTCGCCTCGGGTTTCAGTTTTAAGCGTTGTAATAGTGGTCTAACAATTGCTGGGTCTTCGTAGTGATTGAGGATAGAGAGTGCGCGATCTTCGAGTTCAGTAATTTTGCCACGCGCGCCGAATTTTTGCCGAAACGATATTACTCGTTTGTTATCCTCCATGAAATATGATTCCTCCTCATTTTCCATACAAACAGTGGCGAGGGGAAGCATGAGTGCAAGAAAAAATAATTGTTTCACTGAGCCTCCTATTTTTTAAAATGATTACCTCTTTGTGTCAAAACAAAAGCATACAGAAAATTATCGATAAAAAATTATACAACAGCGCTTTTTTGTTTGATAGTTACGACTGATTGCGTAAAAAAAATCATTTTGTTAGCCTTGCACTGGGAACTTTAAAATTTCTTATCGAATTAATGCCTATGCAAATCTATAGAATTGTTGCAATTTTCAAGCGTTATTTTCTTCTTTCAAGCAGAGAGCCACTGCGGCTTGTCGATGTTTTTTATTGGCCAACGTTTGATATTATCTTGTGGGGTTTTGCAGGATTGTGGATCCAACAAGCAGGATCTGCAGAAACGCAACCGATAGTGCTCCTGACAGGACTTGTGTTTTGGCAAGTGGTGATGCGTTCTCTCATGGAAATTGCGTTGAGCTTTCTCGAAGAATTGTGGGCACAAAATCTTATCAATCTTTTTGCAACACCGGTACGAATTTCTGAATGGGTTGTTGCAGTCGTGCTTCTCAGTGTTATAAAAAGTTGTCTAACACTTCTCTTTGGCACATTCATGGTCTGGCTTCTTTATGACATTTTTATTTTGTCGACTGGACTTTTTCTTGTGCCAGTTTTTTGTTTATTAATTCTCTGTGGATGGGGATTTGGATTTGTCAGTCTCTCTATTTTGGTCACGGCTGGGCAGCGAGCGCAATCACTCGTCTGGATTATCTGTTGGGTGTTTGCCCCATTTTGTGGTGTTTTCTATCCGATAGAAATTTTGCCTTTTTGGGCGAAGGCGATTTCGTCAATCCTACCTATGACCTATGTGTTTGAAGGGATGCGACTCCGCATGACCACGGGAGAAATGCCGATGGAATATTGGATCAAAGCTCTCACACTCGCCAGTGGCTATACCGTGTTGGCGCTCATAGTGTATCTCTATCTTTTCCAAGGAAGTAAAACAAACGGACTTGCTCGGTTACAAGTTGATTAGGGAATGTGGCATGAAACCGGTATTAATCGTTGATCGTTTAGTTAAAAAATTTAGTGTTGGATCATTTTGGCGCCGTTCGCGATCAGAGATCACTGCTGTGAATGCTATTTCGTTTGAATTAAAGCAAGGCGAAGTTCTTGGCTTTCTTGGTGCCAATGGTTCAGGAAAAACTACCACCATTCAAATGCTTCTCGGTACTATGACTCCCACATCAGGATCGATTACTTATTTTGGTAGAAATTTCGCAGAACATCGTTCAGAATCTTTGCAGCATGTCACCTATGCAAGTGCGTATGCAAAATTATTAGGACGCTTATCAATTCTCGATAACTTGAGTTTTTTTGGTGCACTCTACGGCCTTTCGCCATCAGAAATTCAGGACCGATCAAAAGATCTTTTGAAATATTTTTCTATGTGGGACAGGCGCAATCAGGCTGCCAATGAATTGTCTGCAGGGCAAACAACGCGGGTGATGCTGGCAAAAGCCTTTTTGCCGCGCCCGAAAATTGTGTTGCTCGATGAGCCAACCGCATCACTCGATCCTGATATTGCGCTGGAGGTGCGTAAATTTATTTTGCATCAACAGCGAGAAGAGGGCATCTCGGTACTCTTTACTTCCCACAATATGGAAGAGGTTGCAGAAATTTGTGATCGCATTTTGGTGCTCACTTCGGGCACGATTATCGCGAATGATACTCCAGAGAATTTGGCACGTAGCATTGCAACAACACGTGTCTCTTTGATGGCAGAAACGCCGGAGAATTTGCAGCAAATGGCAGAGTATGCAACGCAGCGTGGTTTGAAGGCGGTTATTCGTGGTCATATTATTGATATAGAAATTGATGAAGCAAAAGTTGCCACATTGCTCTATGGCCTTGCGCGTGCGTCATTAAAATTCACAAGTATCTCTATTACGAGTCCTCGCTTGGAAGATTACTTCCTTCACATTGCGCGTCTGCAGCGTTCAGGCAAGAAGAAGGCCGTGAATGGCAATGGCAACGGAAATGGTAACAGTTCGTCTCCAAGTTAGCTCTGTGCATTCTGAGATTTTAAAAATTGGATTAATTTCTATGTTTCAACATACATTGCTCCTTCTGACTTTTTTAGGATTCACATCACCCAACGTTATTCTTGGGCAACAAAATCAGATTCAAATACGGTATCTCAAGGCGCCCGAATTAGAAGAAGAAAACATAGGCGAAAAAATCCTATGCCATCGACCAATGCGCTATGGCGCACCGCGAATCGGTATCGACACGGTGGGTGCAAAAATAATTGCGCACAATTATGGTCAAGGTGGCAGCGGATGGACACTTGCGCCTGGCTGTGCAAAATATCTTGTTGATCTCTTTCAACAAACGGCACAAGATGCGGGTTATTCTCATAACACGCCAATACAAATTATAGGCGCAGGAGTTATTGGCTTGTTCACCGCATATGAACTTGTGCTCCATGGCTACTCGGACATCACTGTTATTGCAGAGCAATTTGATGACCTGACTTCACACAAAGCGGGTGGGTTTTTAGCGCCATCAAGTATGGATATTGATCAGGGTATGCAGCCGATTATTGATGCTATTTGTTTTGATGCCTATCGTTTCTATGCGGAAATAGCACGGGGAGAGAATAAGGATTTTCCCGCGCCGGGCGCATTAATTTTGCCCGTATATTTGAAGCGACATGACACTCGTTTGGAGGCATACGAAGATGTGGTTATGCGCAAACCTCAGGATGTTCTCATAGATTTTGGCAATGGAAAGCAGTATGAAATGAAAGTATATGACGATGGTATTTTCATAGACACTGGATTCATGATGAATTCCCTAACGGTATTTTTACACAATAAAGTGCGCTGGGTGCAAAAAAAGGTAACCTCTTTTGAAGAGCTTGATGCGCCATGCATTTTTAATTGTGCAGGCCTTGGCGCGAAACATATCAATAATGATGATGCGATGGTTTCTGTGCAAGGCCATTTGATCTTGCTCGAAGAACAAAATCCCGCTGACATGAATTATATGATTTCTTTCTATGTTGATTCAGAGAACAAAACGGAATCTGGCCATTCGATAAAGCGTTCTATATATCTGTTTCCAAAACGCGTGCCTGGTTCGCCCACTAAGAGCATCGGGGTTATGGGGGGAACGTTTATAGAGGGGGCAACACGGAGTGTGCCGCATGAGAAAGAATGGGACCTCTTGATCGATCGCTCACGGGAATTTTTTGGGGCTTAATGGATAATTTATGAAAAAATTACTTCTTATTTTGACGTGCGCAGCTTCTGGTACCTATGCAACTGAAATAGATGTCATAAATACCGTTGATGCTCAATTATTTCAAGATGACTTTGATGCACAATATTTTGAAATCAATCATGATTTTGAAAAAATAAGACATATCTTATTGCATCTGGTAAAAACGACGGGCAAAATGGCAACATACTGCGAAATCAAAGAGCATGGAAAAATAGAGCCGGATACATCTGCGCTCGTGAATGAAGTGTTGCCCGATTTGCTCATTCATGCTTTGCAGATCGCAAACTATTATCAGGTCGATCTTGGTGAAAAGTATGCAGAAAGAATTCAATTCATTATAGATAGATCGAGCAAGAGCCAAAGCGCTACGCTTCAGCAACCGTTTTTGGATCAAAATAGGTCAGAATGAGATCCCGTTCTTATTAGAATTAATTCATCAGGGGTTAGTTTATATATTAGAAGCCAATCGGGTTCAATATGGCACTCCCAGCAATCGACATAATTCCCCTTGAGTTTATGATTTTTATTCTTAGGTGGAAGTGCTCGATTATGTTGAAGCTCGTTAATAATAAAAGCTAATTTTTCCAATTTGTTATTGCGTTTGCTAACAACCTTAAAATCTTTTTTAAATTGAGATTGCCATACAATCGTGAGCATACTACTGGCCTAATTTTTTAAAGAGCTCTTCTACGGTTGCGGCTTTTTTTAAACCCTTTCCGGTTTTCACATTTTCGAGTGCTTTTTTGGTTATATCATTGGGCGTATGATCTTCAGGGCATTCTTGATAGTGTTCTAAGCCATGCTCAATCAGTTCTATAACAATTTCTCGCATGCTTTTACCGTGAAAAGCGGCAAGCATTTTGAGCTTTTTGTGATCTACAGTTGGAATATCCATCGTTACTCGAGTATTGGTTTTCTTTGCCATATGGATCCTTTATTTTTTTATGACCTTATTGTGCAATGTACCATAAAACCATAAATACTTAAACATTGGTGGCCGAAAGCCTTGATTGGGTTTTACAAAAAATGTTTTTGGTAAAAAATTAGGCATCGGGTTTTTTATTGGCATAGGAGGAAGATCAACCAAAATTTTTACAAAAAGAATCGCATGCTACTTGCTTTTTTTTAATCGAGTTTCATAATCAGAAATAGAATAACACGTCTTTTCCACATATGCAGAGGGGTTTTGCGATGATCAAAAAACAATTATGGCGTCAAAACAGCAAAGTCCTTCTTTCTTTTATTTTTCTCTTATCTTGTTGTGCACATATTCTATCGATGGAGGAGAATGAGTTTTTTCATGAATCCAATACATTGCCTTTAGATATTCAAGATAGATTGATAGTGCGACCTCCATTGATTTCGCTGGAAAAACAGGAAGATTATATTTTTCATGGGCATACATGGAAGCAGATGATGCAGTCATACGAATCGGCACCATGGCGAGTTAAAAATCTTGTAAATCGTCTTAATCATCCAGAGAAATTTAAAGGAGATAATTATAGAGCAGCTTTTTTTATCGGTGCACCAGGCGTAGGTAAAACAACAGCTGCTCTAGCTGTTCCACACGTTGCTAATTGGTTTTGTCAGTATGTTCCAAGCTCAGAATTTCAAGGAACGATTCGCAATCAGGCTTCACAGCACCTGCTGTCTCTTTTAAAAGCGGTTGTAAAAATTAATAAAAAGACAGTTGTGATTGTTGATGAATTAGAAGAGCTTTTAGAGCACCATCAAAGTGATAAGTATGATACAGCTTCAAATGGTTGTGCGCTTTGGACCTTCCTTGATAGGCAGGCTGGCAACCAAAATTTCTTTTTCATAGGAATTATGAATCGTGATACTGAAATTCAAGAGCAACTGAAAAGCAGGATGGACGGTAGGCGATTTGTATTTGACCCGATTGAGCCGGTGAAAAAAAAGGCTATTTTGCGTGATATCCTTGAAGAAGGGGGAATGGCATTAGCAAAGGATTGTGATGATGCCTTTTTCAATACTTGTATAAAAAAACTTGGTGATGCTCCTATTCGTAGTTATCGAAATCTTTATACCGTAATTAATGATTTACTGGCACATAACCAATCGTCAATTATTACCAAAAAAATAATTGATGAAGCAGTTGCCACTATTATTAAGGACAGACAAGAAATGCAAGTAGGTAAAAAAGTAGAGTCTGATGCCGAAAGACAGGAGCGCCTCCATAGAGAAAATATGGTGTTACAGAAAACGCAATTTGCGCAACAATTAGCAGTTCAAACTGCAACAGCTTATTATTCTTCTGAAAAATTTCATGTTGGTAGTCTTCGGGATATAAGAGATAATCTTTTCACAGCTGAGCAGCGCAGCGAAATTGATTACATACAATGGAAAAATAAAGCAGGCAAACCAAAAGAAGACGGATGGACTTGTTCGATTCAATAAAATTCAAAGGTTATTCATGAAAATATTTCGCATATGCGGTATAGCGATTGGGTTGTTATTCAATTCGATCGTATCTATGGATAAGAGTTATGATTCTCAGTATGAAAAATCATATGAGTTCAGTTCTTCATTGCCTTTAGATCTATGTGACTGCACATCACCACAAAGCCTATTTTATGCAGTAGAAGAAACCACTTTTAGTAACAATGTTACTGTACAGCCACTAGAACCGGTCATAAGACCTCAATTGGGTCCAGCGGCGTCAGAGACTAATCTTTCAGTTACAGAGGCACTTTCGGGCAAATATTGTTCTGGAGAATATGCGTATCGTAAAATGCCTTTGGATTCTCCGGAAGCCGCAAACTATTTGTCTGACTCAGATATGAGAACATATTTGGAATGGTATCAACAAGGTAATGTTGATTCTTTGCAAGTGAAAAAAAATTATTTGCAAAGAAAATTGAGTACTAGTGGTAGCTGGATTGAGGTTGTACGTTATCTGAGTCCTAGTAGGGGGGCAAATTTTCGTAGACTTTCGTTTATAGGGAGGTTGTTGCGACATCATGAGGCGAAAGTTAAAGCGCAAGCAGATTATGAAGCTTTGTTGAAAAGTGCTCAGGGAGTTCAAGTTCGCACGCATCTAGAGCCTGGTGAAGTGCCATGTGCTTTTGTAGCTCCTGTTGTAATAAGTGGCAGCACGGTTCAATCATCAAATTCCCGTCCTATATCGCCACGTAGTTTGGGACAAGATTTTACGCTGACAAAGGCGGCAGAAGTTATAAATATATCACCTGAAATTGATATATTGGTGCAAGAGCAGCTTGCGCAATTGCAGGGTGTTAATTTTGAAACATCCGAGAAGCAAGCTCAAGCAGTTGGCGCCATTCTTGAGAGTATGCAACAGAGCGGTGAATTAACTCCTGTAGAGAAAAAAAATCTTTTGGCTAAGGGCATAAAAATCTATTTCGGACGTCTTGTTGATCCCGTAGGAATAGTGAAAGATCAGGTTTGTTTTCTGGTTAATGCTACCTGTTTTATTTCAGATATTACCCTAGGGGGCCTGTATTTAGGTGAAGACGTTATAATTGAGCGTCGGCAGCAACTGAGAGAAGCATTATCTGCACTTTCGTTTGAAAATTTATCGCAAATTCCATCAGAACATTGGGTTGATTTACTTGCAACTATAGCAGCAGATTTCACATTTGGAGCGGGGATTGGAAAAACAGTTGCGTTCCTAAAAGAGATTGATGCATTAGGCAAAGCATCAGGACAATGCACAAAGCTTGCCCAGGTACTAGAGCAAAAAGTATCCCAAGCTGGTATTAAAGTTGGCAGATACATGGAAGATAAGCTTGCGGCTGCCGCTGTCCGTGGCGAGCAGGTTGTAACTATTGATGGCATAGTATTGAATGTGCCGCCAGATTTGAGTGAAGCGTCGGTTTTACTTAATACGGTCAAGGAAGGAACTGGAACGGGGTCGGTTATTCAAAAAGTGGCAAATATAGGAGAATTTTTTGAAAAATTTAGGTTTGGAAGTCTATTAAAGCAGCAATCCATAAAATTAAGGCAAACTTATAAAGGGGCTCAAATTTATAAAGCAAGTAACAAGGTTGGTGATTACATTAAAAAGGGTTATTACTTTTACCTTGATACCTCACATTATGACCATTTAGAAGTATTCGGCAAGCATGGAAGTGTGAAATATGTGTTAAATTTTGATGGGTCTTTAAACAAAGCTAAAACAGCTGTCGCTCTGCTAGAAGGGCGATCAATAACACTATAAGGCAATACTATGCAAAAGTTGCTTAGACAATTAACAGATGAAATTTACAGATTAAATGAATTTCTTGCTAAAAAAGCGTTATCCGATAAAGAAATAGCCGAGGAAGAAGAAAATTTAAAAGATTTGGTTGAAACACAAGAAAGGCTTAAGGACACCTTAGAAAAAATTAAAAAATGCCCCCTAAATGACGAAAATTTATTCTGTGACCAAATTATAGACCTTCATGTATTAACAAGTAATATGGAATGGTATTTTCAAAATTTGAATGAGAATATTCAAAAAATTATTAAAAATTATCCATTTTCTAAAAAGTTTTTAGAAAAGAATTTATGATACTTGAAGACAGTCGCATACCTGTTTGAATATAAGGTTCGTCCCATTACCAGGAGGCTTTCCTAATCCTTCGTTTCCAGAGTAGGGATTCCCCTAAGGATCCTCTTTTCCCGGTCCGCTCTCAGCTTTACAATAAGCCTTTTTTCAGCCATACTGTAAACAAAATCTTACACTTTATTTGCTTGCCAATCAGAGGTTTTCGATGAAAAAGGACATTCATCCAACATTGAACGATGTAACTGCTCGCTGCGCCTGCGGTGCTAGCTTCTCAACACGTTCAACCGTGAACGATTTGCATGTGACTATTTGTTCAAAATGTCACCCTTTCTACACGGGCGATCAAAAGTATGTTGATACTGCTGGTCGTATCGAGAAGTTTAAGAAAAAATACGCGAATAACAAGGCTTAAGAAGCCAACATGGTCATAGAGCCTAAGTATCTTGACGCCATTCGTGCGCGTCACGCCGACCTGACTGAAAAGGTTGCAGCGCCAAACTTGGATGCCAAGCAGCGCCCTACCCTGCAACGAGAGATCAATCAGCTGAGGGATATCATAGCCCAAGCGGATGAGCTTGAAGCATGTAATGCCGCGATTCGGGATGCTGAGGAACAACTCCGTGATACATCTGATCCAGAAATGCAAGAGCTGTTTCGTGAGGAAATTTCAAATCTCACGAAGCAGCTTCCTCTTTTGGAAAAGCAGTTAAATGAGCTTTTGGTCGAGCAGTCTGATCTTGATAACCGTTCGGTCTATCTTGAGATTCGTGCTGGTACCGGGGGCCAAGAGGCTGCATTGTTTGCGGGTGACTTGCTCAAAATGTATACCGGCTATGCCGCACAAATGGGCTGGCGTGCCGACTTTGAGACGGAAAGTCATACAGATCTTGGGGGATATCGCGAGGCAGTTTTGCACATTCAAGGTAAGAATGTTTATGGCCATTTAAAATATGAGTCAGGCGTTCACCGAGTGCAACGAGTTCCTTCAACAGAAACCCAAGGCCGTGTTCACACTTCCACTGCAACCGTTGCGGTGTTGCCAGAGGCAAAAGAAGTGGACGTTCAGATCAACCCTGCCGATTTGCGTATTGACGTGTATCGCGCAAGTGGTGCTGGCGGCCAACATGTGAATACCACCGATTCTGCGGTGCGTATCACTCATATTCCAACGGGTGTTGTGGCAACCTGCCAGGATGAACGCTCACAGCATAAAAATAAAGCTAAAGCGATGAAGATGCTGCAATCTCGTTTGCTCCTTGCTCAAGTTGAAAGACAAGAAGAAGAGCAGCGAAAAGCACGCAAGGAACAAGTTGGTGGCGCTACCCGTTCTGAGAAGGTACGTACCTACAACTATCCACAAAATCGCATCACTGATCATCGAGTGGATCTCACACTCAAAAATCTTGATTTTGTCATGACTGGCAATTTGAGTGAAATAGTTGACGCATTACGCGCTGAAGATCTTGAGCGACGTAAGCGAGAGTTCTTGTCTCGTTTCTAATATCAGACTACACTAAGCTCCATATCTTTTTTTGTTTATACATACATTTTTTATACAACCATATACATCATTGGGAGCGTTTCATGTTTCTTGATTATTTTCTGACGTACAATCGTTATCTCAATATTGTTGGCATTATTGTTATTTTGGGCATTGCCTGGCTGTTTTCTCAAAAGCGTGCACATATTAATTATCGCTTAGTGGTGAATGGATTGTTGCTGCAGTTGGCAATTGGATTTTGCATGCTGCGCTTATCAGTAGGGCAATATGTTGTTGGTGGCATTGCAGCAGGTGTGACAGCCCTTTACCAATTTGCCGATAGCGGATCAGGTTTTGTTTTTGGTGCGTTAGTTGATCAATCGGGACCATGGGGATTTGTCTTTGCATTCAAAGTGTTATCAGTGATCATCTTTTTCGGTGCGCTGATGTCTTTACTTTTTCACCTTGGAATTATTCAGCGTGTTGTTGCGCTCATGAATATGGTGGTTCAGCCATTATTGGGCACCTCAGGTGCTGAAACATTGTGTGCTGTTTCCAATAGTTTCTTGGGACAAACAGAAGCGCCATTGCTTATACGCCATTATTTGAAAGATATGACCAAGTCAGAAATGTTGGTGGTGATGGTCAGCGGTATGGCGACTATTAGTGGTGCAATTTTAGCAGTGTTTGCTGCGATGGGCGTTCCTGCAAAACATTTGCTCACTGCGAGTGTGATGGCTATTCCTGCATCATTAGTGATTGCGAAAATATTATTACCAGAAACAGAAAAATCAAAAACCATGGGTGGCAACGCTTCTGTGGACGTTAAAGCGAAAACATCAAATGTGTTTGATGCGATTGCAACCGGTACGAGTGATGGGTTGCAGTTGGCGCTGAACGTTGCAGCGATGCTTATTGCCTTTCTAGCACTTCTTGCGTTAGTGAATGCTATTTTGTTCTATACCGGCAATCTCTTATTTGCAGGTAAAATTAATTTGAGCATCGGCCTTATTTTCTCGTATCTTTTTGCACCATTTGGTTTCTTGCTTGGATTCTCTGGCTCAGAAATTTTTGCAGCAGGACACTTGCTTGGCACAAAGGTGGCAGTGAATGAATTGATCGCCTATAGTGAATTAATATCTATGCATTTGTCGCCCCGCGCAGTGGATATTTTGACCTACGCATTGTGTGGGTTTTCAAACTTTTCATGCATCGGAATTCAAATCGGTGGCATCGGTGCGCTTGTGCCAGAAAGGCGCGAGTGGCTAACACAACTGGGGCTTTATGCAGTGCTTGGGGGCGCGTTATCCAACTTGCTATCTGCGATGATTGCGAGCCTCTTGCTGTAGTTTTTTAGTTTTATATTATTTGATACAAAAAGAAGGCATGATTGTCTCATGCCTTTTCTTGTTGAGAGAGTAACAGAAGCATGTGTGGAGATTTTTATGAAACGACAAGTAAAAACAAAATTTGTAGTGGTAGCTGGCGGTGTTATCTCAGGTGTTGGTAAGGGAGTTGCTACTGCTTCCATTGGTAAAATTTTTAAAGAGCATGGACTGAGAACAACGCTCATTAAAATTGATCCATACATCAACTATGATGCCGGTACATTACGCCCCACGGAACATGGTGAAGTGTGGGTTACTGGTGATGGTGGTGAAATTGATCAAGATTTGGGAACCTATGAGCGGTTTATCGATCAAGATATTCCCAAAAAAAATAACATCACAACCGGACAAATCTACAAACATGTCATCGATCGGGAACGTGCAGGCGCTTATCTTGGCCAGACAGTGCAATTTATTCCGCACTTAACTGATGAAATTATTGACCGGCTTCTTGAGGCATCAGAGGGATTTGATGTTGCCGTTATAGAAATTGGCGGTACAGTTGGAGATTATGAGAACGTACCATTTTTGATGGCACTCAAAGGGCTTGAACGGGAAATTGAGCCGCATCAAGTGGCGTATGTGTTGGTGACTTATTTACCTGTACCCGGTCACATTGAAGAGATGAAAACAAAGCCAACGCAGCAAGCGATTCGCATGCTCGGCGAACAGGGCATCATGCCAGATTTTATTATCTGTCGATCACAAAGAGCATTGGACGATGTGCGGCGCAAGAAGATTGAATCCTTTGCACACATACCATTAGAGAATATTATTGCTGCGCCTGATCTTGCATCGGTGTATGAAATGCCGCTGGTTTTTGAGCAGCAGCAGTTGGGAAAAAAATTACTTGAACATTTACAGTTGTCGATCAAAAAAGAACCTGATTGGCGCACATGGCAGCAGCGAGTCGCCTGTGCGATAAAACCATCAACACGTGTGAAAATTGGGATTGTTGGAAAATATTTGGATATTGGCGACTACAGTTTGAGCGACAGTTATTTGAGTATTTGCCATGCGCTCAAACATGCTGGTGCCTATCACGATGTTGGCATTGAGATTGTGTGGATCGATGCAAAAACATTTGAAAAAGATGCAAAAAAAGTGGAACAACTTTCACAGTTCCAAGGAATTGTGGTTCCCGGTGGTTTTGGCCCAACGGGTGTTGAAGGCAAAATGTTGGCAATCGAATATGCACGTAAACATAATGTGCCGTTTCTTGGATTGTGTTATGGAATGCAACTTGCTGCCGTTGAATATGGCCGCAATGTGTGCGGTTTGAAAGATGCACACACCACAGAAGTGAATCAAGAAACGCCACATCCGATCATTGATATTTTGCCATTGCAAAAACAGCTGCTTGAAGAGCATCAATATGGCGGTACTATGCGCTTGGGCTCCTATGCAGCCACAATTCGTGAAGGAACTTTGATTCACCGGTTGTATAAAGATGCGGGCAAGATGCTTGAAGGCAATGTGGTCATTGAACGCCATCGCCATCGCTATGAAGTCAACCCACTCTACATTGATGAGCTTGAGAGAAATGGATTTCTATTTTCCGGCAAGCACAAACGGATTGATGGTACGATGCTCATGGAATTTGCAGAAATTGCGCAGCATCCATTTTTTGCAGCAACGCAAGCACATCCAGAGTTCACGAGCCGATTTGCCAAACCGAATCCAATGTTTGCAGGGTTCGTAGCGGCAGCGATCCAACTTGGACAGAATGTTATTTTTACGCAGAAGAAAAAAAATAACACAAAAAATCTGCAGATATAAAAAAGAGGGACTCGAAAGTCCCTCTTTTTTTTGTGGCTCAATGTGACTGACCACTCGGAGTGAATTTTTTACGTGGCCAATCTTTTAGCAACCATTGCACCGTTTTGTATCCAACGTATGTGGCAACCACGGTGGCTAATATTTTTCCATATATCGCATATTTAGCTTGCTGATACGTGTAGTCTGATGTTGCAGCGATATCTTCTAATCCTTTTGTTCCTTTGAGTCCCAAGCCTTTTTGCAAATTTTGTACTCTTGCTACTCCGCCTTCATATGCTGATTGTGCCGACTGTTTGACCGATGCCCAGACTTTGCTTCCGCTGACGTTTTCATCCTGAAGACCTTTTTTCACACCTTCAACGGTTGTCTTCATACCCTCTTTTGCAATAGATCCTGCAACCTGAATTTTTGATGAAACGGGTACCAATCGGGCAAATCGTGCGGTCATTTCTGCTTTTTCAGCCATGATTTTCTTATAATCTAATCCCAGTTTAGAGGCCGCTCCATAGCCAGCGCCAAGTCCTCCAGCGCCGAATGCAAAACTTCTGATGAGTGGAGAGGATGCAATTTTGTTGTAAGAGCCCACCGGAAGCAGCATGTTATTCTTAAACAGAAAGGTATCGTAGACTTCGAATGCTTTTTCTAATTGTACGACTGCTTGCACAAAAGGATTATTGGAAGCGGGTTTGAATTGCTTTTTGATACTATCGATCTGCTTATGAATTTCTTTTCTGTATGTGCTGACTAATATTTGCACACCTTGATCTGCAAGCTCTTGATAGAGCGGCGCATCTTGAATGAGTGGGAAAATATATTTTTCAAAATATTGATAGATATTTTTTGGTCCAAATGCAAAACCAAACCACCGTTGATACCAAGCCAAACCGGAATCGGGACCTTGGAATTTTTTATGTATCGCAGAATAGGGATTTATCATTTGTTGAAGATCGACCAGAATATTATAGATATTCAGTTTGATGTCATATTCGTATTGAGCAATAGCTGCTTGAGTAGTGAGCGTGAGGCCATTGATTACTACTCCGAGAGATGTTAGATCGGTTACCTTTTTCTCAATACCTTGTATCCAATTTTTTACTGTTACATCTTCATCGACCGCAACTAGGTTTGCATGTGCAACGAGAACAGTGCATATAAGAATAATTTTTTTCATTGAAATACTTCCCCGAATAATATTTCACACGTGAGCAACGGATTGCTTTGACCTTATCAATCGATCATTTCTCATTGCAATATATTAGTCAGGCAGGATATTTTCTGTAATAAAAAAAGCCCCGGAAATTTTCCGAGGCTTTTTTTTTGGTAATTATGAATGCTTATTTTGTTGAGAAAAGACGACCGTCGATTATACCGAAACTGGTGCCTATATCATCAACTTCTTTAACGAACTTGAGACCTTTCACGATGTCTTGTAGATATGACCAGGTGGTACCGAGTATGCCTGATGCATCAACGCGTTTGTAACCATAAAGGTCTAATTTAAGGTCGCCTTCTTTGAGGAATGAGCCAAGAGCTGCTTCTTGTCCCTCAACAACAACCGTGCTGCCAGCAACTTTGAGACCACGGCCTTTTCCAGGGTAACCGATTACATAGTCATCAAAAACAGACCATACTTGCTGAAACCAAGCTGTGCTGAGTGGTTTTGAGCGTAGTTTATTCAATTCGTCAGTAAATGTTCTTTCCACTCCGTTAACATCTTTTGTCACCAGGCGACCAACCGCTGCAACGACTGCTAATGAGGCAATTCTTTTAGTGGTGAACCAACCAGTAATATCCGCAATGCCATCTGCATAACTGTTTGTAGCTGTCCCAGTGATAGTAAGCAGACAGAGTATCGATAGTGATTTTGATCGTAGAGAGTTCATACCCAACACCTTTGTTTGTAAATATATGTTTTTAATAACGGAGAAATTGTAGGTGGAGTGCAAGAAGTTGTCAATAAAAAGAAAGAGCGGAAATAGATCCGCTCTTACAATTATATTTCTGATTATGTTCAATTATTACATTAAATAACTAACAAGAGCCAACAAGAAGGTGAGAAATACGGGAAGTTTTATCCACGTAAATCCAACAGCTTTGTAGGCAAGATTGCACAAGGTGATGGTAATGATGAGTGGATACCCAATATAGACCACTGGGCCTGCAGTGAGTGCGAGTACTTGTCCGAGACCAAAAATAGAAAGCGGCAAGCATGCTGCAAGGGTGATAAGGAGTGCAGGAACATAACCAATTTTATTGCGCAAAACTGTGCGTTGAGTAAATTCACCAACCACTGCTGCAAGTGCAATTGATGTGGACAAACAAGCCATCAATACTGCCGTTGCGATCACGAGCGCGCCACCAGAGCCAAGTACTTTGAATGCAATTTCTCTAAAGAGTTCGCCAGCATTGGCATCCATCAAGCCGTGGCCGTGATACATTCCCAAAATACTCATTCCGATATAGACGATTGCCAGGAGAGACAAACCAATACCACCAGCCTTGAGGCCGATGATTGCCAACGTTCGTTTATTGTGGCCAACATTTCCGCCCAATGTGTTGTGCAAAATGTGCAACATGATGGAAGAGAAAAATATTGCGCCAAGCAAGTCGAGTGTTTCATAACCAACAACCAAACTTGTTTTGAATGATTCAAGGGGCATTGTGAGTGTGGGAACAATATATTCAGCAGAAAAAATGCCCTTAATGATAATCACAAAGAGAGACAAAAGGAGCAATGGGCTGATGACATTTCCCAAAACATTCACGATGCGATTTTCTCTGAACGTTGCCAAAAAAGTTACGCCAAGAAAAATGATGGCAAAGAAAAATGAGCCAAACAAACTTGTGGTATCGCGCAATATTCCAAAGGGCATGAATGGAGCGATCATAGTGTGCGAAAGTGTTACAATGCGCGGTATCGCTATGATCGGACCAATGATCATCATGCAGGCAAAAATGAAAAAATTGCCGGGAACTTTGCCGAGTCGATTGAAGAAGGCTTCATAGTTACCATCAAATAAAATCATGGCGAGAAGTCCCATCACCGGCAATAGAACTGCGGTGATCAAAAACCCAAGCATCCCAAAAATATTATTTGAGCCGGAAGTCATGCCAACAAAAATTGGATACATGAGATTACCGGCACCGAAAAACATAGAAAATATTGCAAGACCAATTGAGAGGATATGTCGTCTTGATATGTGTTGCATGATAAAAACCTTTTATACTTTTCCGCGATCCGGAAAATAACGAATCACGATATCATAATCAAATAAAGAAAATAGAAATAGGAAATTTAGATAAATAATAAAGATGTGTGGCTGGTGGCCACAATAATTAAGACAGCGTGTGGCATTCGTGCAATAAAGCAGGAACTGAATGAGAGAAGTGAAGGGGTATAACCTGAGTGAAATGAGGTCTTATCAGAACCCATGGTTACTCCATAAAGAAGTTTTTTAAATTTATTAAAATAAACACGCATGCTTCCAGTCTGCGATATTTGCGAATTATCGTCAAGTTTGTTAATCCGAGCAAACCTGCGTGGTATGCTAGGGCCGCTGTATATTTTGGCTTGATTATCTTATGGGTGGTATAGCATGCAATTTATAAAGAAATTTGAAGAGATTGGAGTGGCTGATGTTGCCTTGGTGGGGGGTAAAAATGCTTCGCTTGGGCAGATGATTACAAACCTGAGTTCTGCCAAGGAGATTTTAATCCCGACGGGGTTTGCCATTACGACCGACGCTTATTGGTATTTTCTTGATAAGAACGGCATTCGTGATCGAATAACGGCGACGCTTAAAACACTCAAAGATTATAAAGATAGTAAGAAGCTCCAGGCAGTTGGCAAAAAGGTGCGCGAACTCATCACCAGGTGCCCGATGCCGAAGGATTTGAGTGATGAAATTAAAGCTGCATACAAAGAGCTGAGCAAGCATTATAAACAGTCAGACTGTGATGTTGCGGTTCGTTCATCGGCAAGTGCAGAAGATTTACCAACGGCATCATTTGCTGGGCAGCAGGAAACTTATTTGAATATTTCTGGTGACAAGGCGCTGATTGAGGCGGTTAAAAAATGTATGGCATCATTGTTCACCGATCGTGCGATTGCCTATCGTGTGGAAAATAATTTTGAGCACATGAAGGTGGGTTTGTCCGTAGGTGTCCAAAAAATGGTGCGTTCAGATTTGGCCTGCTCTGGCATTGCATTTTCGTTGGACACAGAAAGTGGCTTTCGTGATGCGATTATCATCGATTCATCCTACGGGCTTGGCGAGACAATTGTGCAGGGGATTGTAACGCCTGATTCTTTTACCGTCTATAAGCCGACATTGAAAAAGGGATTTGATCCGATCATTAAAAAAAGTCGTGGCCACAAGGCGGTAAAATTAGTATACAGCGGGAAAAAGGGTAAAGCGGTTGTTCAGGTTCGTGTGCCCAAGGAAGAACAAATAGTGTTCTCTTTGACCGATGCTGAAATTGTGCGCCTGGCAAAAGCAGTGGTTGTGATAGAAGATTATTATGAATCGCTTTATAAGCGCTGGTCACCGATGGATATCGAATGGGCAAAAGATGGCATAGACAATAAATTGTACATCGTGCAGGCTCGTCCAGAAACGGTGCATGCATCCCAAAAACAATCACAGATAACCACCTATAGATTGATCGATGGCGATGCCGAAAGTCAGAAAAAAAATCTGATTTGCACTGGTCAAAGTATTGGGCAAAAGATTGTTTCCGGGCCAGCGCGGGTGGTTGCCAATGCGAGCAAAATAGGATCAATCAAGAAGGGTGAAATTATTGTCACCAAGATGACGGATCCAGATTGGGTGCCAGCGATGAAAAAGGCAGCAGGTATTATCACACAGCAGGGTGGGCGTACCTGCCACGCTGCGATTGTGAGTCGCGAATTGGGTATTCCGGCAGTGGTGGGTGCGACGGACGTGATGAAACAAATCAAAGATGGTGAGATGATCACGATTGACTGCTCGCGCGGCAATCTAGCATACGTCTATCGTGGCGAAATTCCGTTTGAGGCACACGAGGTGCGTTTGGAGAACATACCAACAGCCCCGGTTCCGATTATGGTGAACATAGGCGATCCTGATTCTGCTTTCGTTACCTCGATGCTTCCGGTGGATGGTGTTGGGCTTGCGCGGATCGAATTTATTATTTCCGGTGCTATAAAAGTGCATCCCAAAGCAATTACGCAGATTGGCAAGGTAACCAACAAAGCAGATCGAGAACAGATCAAGCTGCTAGCTGCCGCATATCCTAACCCACGAGCATTCTTTATCGATAGCTTGGCCCAAGGTATTGCCACTATTGCTGCAGCTTTTTATCCGCGACCGGTGATTGTGCGTATGTCCGATTTCAAAACCAATGAATATAGAAATTTGATTGGTGGCAAATATTTTGAGCCTAATGAAGAAAATCCTATGATCGGGTGGCGCGGGGCCTCCCGCTATTGCCATCCAGATTATACAGATGCATTTGCGCTTGAATGTGCCGCATTCAAAAAGGTTCGTGAAGATATGGGATTGGATAATATTAAAATTATGATTCCATTTGTGCGACGTCTTAGCGAAGCGCTGTGTGTGATTGAATCATTGGGAAAAAATGGGCTTAAGCGTGGTAAGGATGGGCTTGAAATAGTTATGATGGTGGAAGTGCCATCAAATGTGATTTTGATTGATGAGTTCAGCAAGATATTTGATGGTTTTTCTATTGGTTCAAATGATCTGACCCAGCTCACCTTAGCAGTCGATCGGGATTCTGCGGTCTTGAATGAAATGTTTGATGAGCGAGATGAGGCGGTTAAAATGATGATGTGCATGGCCATTGAGGGTGCAAAGCGGAATAAAAAACCAATTGGCATCTGCGGTCAAGCCCCATCTGATTATCCAGAGATAGCGGAATTTTTAATTGAGAAGGGCGTCAGTTCATTGTCGCTCAACTCAGATTCGGTGATTCCATTTTTGATGCGATATAAATAAGAAAAGGGCGCTCATAGAAGGGCGCCCTTTTCTTATTTATTTTGGTTCTAATTTTATTGAATAAACAAGGTGCTAAAGAGTGTTGCTACTCGACAAAAATTAGCCGTATCACGCATTTTCAATGAGTCGGCTGCAAAGCTGCCAAGAGCAAAAATAGCAGGGACATAGGGTGTCTGTTCAATGAGCCATCCATCATTGGAATAAACTTCATCGTTTTGCCGACCAATCGAATTCATTTTGGTCCTCTGACGGCTCATAGAATCTGTCTCTTCATTCTGCCAATCAACAGAATACGTTACATGGTCCAAACTGCCAAAAGTAAAATCGGGAACGATGGGCGTTTGTTCAACAAACCGCCCAATAGAATAAGGCTCATCGTACTGTCTATCCATAGAAACAGTTGTGGATGCAGCGAATGCCAATGAGATTGCGAAAGTGTGTAATATCTTCTTATGCATATTTATAGCCCCTATTTTGAGATGATGCATCCGTATAAATATAGCATAAATAAGCGCTTTTTAAAGGCGCCTGAATTTTACTTTCGAGTGGCTATTGTTGCGGGTTGATACAAAGACATCCAGCGTGCCGCTTCAGGATTCCCTTTTGCAGATGTCTTCATGAATTCCATGCGTGGTGCATGGTGCAGATGGCTACACTTCATGCATTGATTTTGTTTGCCGGGTACTTGTGCATATTCATCACAGGGACAATCGCAGCTGACAAAATGTTCTGTTTTGGTATCAAACCGTTGTGAGAGGTGCATGCTTGTATCCATGCAACCGTACTTTGCATTGAGCGAAGTGGCGCAGAGCATGAACACACTCAGTGCTAAAATAATAGAATAGTTTTTCATCATTCCCCCTACCCTTTATTGTGACTTTTATTCCTCGTCATCACCATCTTGATTTTCTTTTGTATCGTCCTGATTAGCCTGGCCTATTTTTTCTGTGCTTGAACGATAAAATTCATCACTAAAAAAAACTGGTGTATCTTTCTCAAATCGCCCAACACAGGTTGGACAACCCAGGCCTTTCGATGAGGCTAGAAGGCATGATAAAAAAAGGATTTTCTTAATACGCCCGTTCATCGCATTTCCTTTTTAAAGTATTAAGTTATGTTTTTTTGTTTTTTTGGCCTTTTCACTATTAATATTAGCAATGTCGAAATTCAAATAGCAATAAATATGGTGTGGGATTTATGTTTTTTAAATGAAAAAGGCCCGAGAGTCGGGCTTTTATCTTTTGGCTGTGAAGTAGGGCTGAATGGGAAGGAAATTAACGCTTAGGTTTGACCACGTGCGCATTAATATTGATTGACCCTAAATCATTGAGCATTTCTTTGATTGCGGGGGCATAATCAGGATCTTGGAGCGCCATGTGGATGTTGGCTTTGAGCCATCCAAGTGGGGTACCAGTGTCGAACCGTTGCCCCTGAATTTTGTAGGCCAGCACTTTTTCACTGTTGTTCATCATATTGGAAATGGCATCAGTTAATTGAATCTCATCAGTTGCGCTGCCGCTGATTTCATCAATTGATTCAAAAATTTTGTGCGAGAGCACATAGCGGCCAATAATGGCCAAGGTGGATGGGGCATCTTTTTGCGAAGGTTTTTCAACCAACTGACCAACTTGATACAAGTTTGGTGTGATCTGTTTTTTGATCGCTATGATGCCATAGGATGAAACAGCTTCGCGTGGCACTTCTTGCACGGCGATAACACTCGCTTTTTCCTGACGTGCAATTTTGATTAATTGATCAAGGCCAGGTTGTTTGCCAAAGATGAGATCGTCGGGCAACAGTATGCCGAAATATTCTTTACCGATTGAGTGCCGAGCCATGCTGATTGCATGGCCTAATCCTAATGGTTCTGATTGGCGAACATAGGTGAAATTTGCTTGGCGAATAATGCGATTGAGTTTATCGAGTAATTTGTCTTTGCCGCGCTCTTGCAGAAACATATCAAGACAAGGTGAAGAATCAAGATAATTAGCTAAGGCTTCTTTCGATTTGCTTGTGATCATGAAGAAGTTGGAAATGCCGGAGTTTATGCCTTCTTCAACGATGTACTGAATTGCTGGTTTGTTTAAAACCGGCAACATTTCTTTTGGTACAGCCTTGGTGAATGGTAGAAAACGCGTACCCAATCCCGCAGCAGGAATAACTGCCTTAGTTATTTCCACAAGAACTCCTCGATTTTCTTGTGCGCAGTATGCAGTTTAGAACTGCGACAAAAATTCATTTTTATAACTGTGAAAGAAACGGATGTCAGTTATGCCATATTTGATCATGGCAATGCGCTCGAGTCCAGTGCCTAGTGCAAAACCAGAATAGATGTCTGGATCGATGCCAGAGCATTTTAAAACATTCGGGTGGACAAGTCCAGCGCCCAATAATTCGATCCATCCTGTTTTTTTGCAAATTGAGCAGCCATGCTTGCAGAATGGGCATGATGCATCAATTTCCACGCCAGGTTCTACAAATGGAAAGTAGCCAGGGCGCACGCGCACTTTTATTTCTTTTTCAAAAAGAGCTTGCAAGAATGTTTTGGCAGTCGCAATTAAGTTGCTCAGCGAAACATCTTTGTCCACAAATATGAGTTCAAGTTGATTGAACAAAAATGCGTGTGAAGCATCGAGTGCTTCATTGCGATAAACGCGGCCACATGATGCAAGGGCAAATGGTGGTTTGCGTTTTTCCATTTCACGAACTTGCACATTTGAGGTGTGTGTGCGTAAAAGCATGCCAGGAACATCGACCCAAAAAGTGTCATGCATATCGCGGGCAGGGTGATTATCGGGAATATTGAGTGCTTTGAAATTGTGGTAATCGGTCTCAAGTTCTGGTCCATCAACAATTTCGTATCCCATGGATATGAAAATATCTTGTAGGTGTGCGATGAATTGAGTATAGAGATGGAGCCTACCTTGGAATTGATTGTGTTTATAGGCGGTCACATCAAAATATTTATTGCTGCGCTGTTCTGCACGAGCGGCTTCTCGCTCGAGAGCATATTTTTGCTCGTCATACGCCTGCTGGGCCCATTGTTTGAGTTCATTGAGTTTTGGTCCAGCAACCCGCTTTTCTTCCACCGAGAGAGCTTTGAGTTCAGTCATCAGGTCAGCAATCGAACCATTTCTTCCCAAAAAGGCGATACGTACCTGTTCTAGATTTTCTAGAGTGGAGGCCTGTTTGAGCTCTGATTTTAGGGCTGCTTGAATCTGTGAAATCTTTTCGATTAATTGCGCCATGGAACCTATCCGTTTTGAACGCTCGAACGGTAAAACACGAAAATAGCGTATCAAAGAGGGCTTTGATTGGCAATTAAGTTCGGCGTTTGACCAGGAGGTTTCAGGTTCAAAGGGTCCATTTTTACTTGACAAAATCGCCTATACAGGTAGGCTACATAACGTCTTTAATCTTCGATTTTAGAACATATCTATTTGTGCCGGGGTAGCTCAGTGGTAGAGCGGAAGCCTGAAGAGCTTCGCGTCGTTGGTTCGATTCCGATCCCCGGCACCAGTCTTCGCTCCATAGGGAGCTTCGTCTGGCAGGCCAGTCTTCATACGGAGAACGAGTGCCATAAAACAAAACAATTTTATTCGTTTCAAAATTATGATCAATTAGGATCATCTGGTGCATCAAGGACCTATGGTCTCCAAGTTGTTGATGTTTATCATTTTTTTTATCTAGAATCAGTTTCATTGTTTAAAAAAAAGAAGGAGTTTTTATGAAAAAAGCTTTATTGTTCTTCCTATTTGTTCCAATGATTTCTATCTCAATGGAAAGCGAGATAGCAGCTGAAAAATCGGAGAGTGAAGAAGAAGATTTGCAACAGCAAACCACAAAAGTGTCTACGCCCAACATGACGGAGCTTCGCAAAAGTCTGTTATTGCTGCGTGTTCAGAAGCAAGAACCGACAGCCGAGATTACCCAGGGGGATGTGCGCAAAAAGATTCCATCCGATGGAGAACTATCACCAAAAGATCCGAAATTTTTGAAAATTAGCGGTGAATTGGCTTTGGGACGACTGAGTGACGAAGAATTCGAGAAGAAAAGTAGGGGATCGTTGCTTGAAAGAAGAAAATCTATGACACTTGCGGGCGAAAAAACAGAAGCGAAAAAGTAGAACTTTAAATCTGCTCTTTTCAATCGGCACCTAATTGTATTACCCTAGCTAGCAGAGGTGAATGCGTGAACGTTTGAAAAGAGGTAGATGATTATGAAGCAGATGTCATCAGAAACATATAATATTGCGTGGTTTCGGCTTGCTGAATGTGTGTCCCGTGGAGAAAAAGAGCGTGCATTGGGTGTCTACCGTTTGTTAGCCCATTCAATTGATGATCGTGCTTTTTCAAAACAACTTGAAGCTGATCTTTATTTATCGTTCAACGATAAAGAAGTGGCCCAACAAAAATATCGCGATGCTGCACATCTATATCAACAGACAGGACGTCTTTTTGAGGCGGCAGCAGTTTTTGAACATTTGCTGACCCTAGATGCTGATTCTGAATTTTATCGCGCAAGCGTGATTGATCTTTATTCACAGCTTGGCCAACTTGAAAAAATGGCAGCGCACAAGATGAAGCAAAAAGGCTAAAGCGTTATTTGCACATCAATATTCATCTGCTCAATGGTACTCACCGTCTCTTTATCGAGCGCAACGCGTTTCTTGCTGGTGAGGCGTAATTTTTTTCCGTTCTCGTGAAAAATACATTCAAGTGGAATTGCACCGCTGACTAACACTTTTTGGAATTCTGCCAAGAGTGCATCGTTTACGGTTGGCGGTAGGGTGAAAGATGCCTTTGCCATACTGCTCCACTCTTTGAGCACGAGATCAATCGGAACCACCTCGATTGCTTTGAGCTTGCATCCTTTTGTGGCAGTCAAATCCGCATTGCCCTTGACCAAAAACACATGGAACTCATTCAGCCACTGTGCAATTTTTTGGTACGTGCGTGGGAACACCACAACTTCACATGAGCCACTCAAATCTTCCAATTGCATAAAACACATACGGTCACCTTTTTTGGTGACTATTTCTTTTTTGCTTTTGAGCAGCCCGCAGGCCACTGCAACAAATTCTTGTTCGCCTTTATACGTTTGCGTGCGTTGGAAAATGTCATTAAATGATTCAAGAGAAAAACATTTTAACTGTTTTTGATAGGTGGTCAGTGGATGTGAACTCAAATAGAATCCAACGACTTCTTTTTCTTTTTCCAATTTGTCTCGATCTGGCCATTCAGCAAGTGGTGTAAATTCATAGATTTCAAGTTTGCCTTTTTTCTCTTCTTCAGTTGCAAAAAGACCAATCTGTCCCGTTGCTTTATCTTTTTTAAAGGCAATTGCACGATCGATAATCGTGGCAACTTCTTCAAATTGTTGTGCGCGATTGCCCGGCAATGTGTCGAAGGCTCCCGCGCATACTAAATTTTCCATCACACGTTTATTTGCCGTGCGCAGATCAATGCGCGTGCAAAGATTCAGCAAATCTAAAAAGGGGCCACTTTTGCGCCGTTCAGCAATAATATTTTCCAGCGCAGCAAGGCCAACATTTTTAATTCCCTGTAGGCCAAATAAAATTTTTCCATCTATCGCGGTAAAATCAATCTCCGACTGATTAATATTGGGTGGTAATAATTCCATTCCCATATCGCGTGTTTCTTGCAGATAGAATGCAAGCTTGTCTGCATGAGTTGCCTCAAGCGATAATAAGCAGGCCATAAATTCTGCAGCATAATTTGCTTTCAAATATGCCGTTTGATAGGCGATCAATGCATAGGCAGCAGAGTGTGATTTGTTAAAACCATAGCCAGCAAAATAGGCCATGAGGTCAAACAGCTCGGCAGATTTTTTCTCATCAAAGCCACGATCTTTTGAACGCGATAAGAAAATGTCGCGCTGCTTTGCCATCTCTTCTGCTTTTTTCTTACCCATCGCGCGGCGTAAAATATCTGATTCGCCGAGCGAGTAGCCACCCACGGCAGACGCAATTTTAATTACCTGCTCTTGGTAGACAATAACGCCATAGGTTTCGTTCAAAATCGGTTCTAATTCTGGCAACAAATAATTGATCGGTTGCCGTCCATGTCGCCGTTCAATAAAATCATCTACCATCCCTGATCCAAGTGGTCCTGGTCGGTAGAGCGCGTTCACGGCGATAATATCTTCAAATTTGTCTGGCTGCAGTTTGCATAAAACATCTTTCAGTCCATCAGATTCCAGCTGGAACACACCTGATGTGTCTCCCGCGCAAATGAGCTCGAATGCTTTTGGATCATCGAGTGGCAGTTTATCCATGTCCAATTTCACGCCATGATTTTTTTCAATCATTTTCACCGCGCGATCAATCAGCGTTAAGTTTTTCAGGCCCAAAAAGTCGATTTTCAAAAAACCGATACTTTCAAGCTCTGTCATTGCATATTGCGCAACAAGCTCATCACTTTTTGGTGGTACATAGACAGGCAACACTTCATCGATTGGTTCTGGCGAAATAACAATACCGGCTGCATGTTTTGATGCGTGGCGTGTGAGACCTTCTAACTTGAAGGCAAAATCAAAAAGTTCTTTGACCTTCGGATTATTATCAATCATCTCTTGCAAGCGCGGTTCTTGCTCAAGCGCTTCTTTGAGCGTGATTTTTAATTGGTCAGGAATAAAGTTGGTAATCGCATTTGAATCTTCGAATGAAAAACCCATCACACGTGCAACATCTTTGATCACGCCCTTTGCAAGCATCGTACCAAAGGTGATGATGTGGCACACTTTGTCGTGGCCATATTTATCGCGGACATAGTTGATAACCGTGTCGCGTCCCTCAATGCAAAAATCGATATCTATATCGGGCATCGACACACGTTCAGGATTCAAAAATCGTTCAAAAAGGAGATTGTATCTGAGCGGATCAATGTTGGTAATTTGCAGTGCCCATGAGGCAAGTGATCCGGCAGCAGAACCGCGACCAGGGCCAACGGGAATTCCCTGTGCGCGTGCCCAGCGAATAAAATCACTCACGATGAGAAAATAACCAACAAACCCCATCTTGCTAATAAGCAGCACTTCTTCTTCGAGCCGCGCATCATACTCAGCTTCTCGATCAGCCATGATCAGCTGTTTGTCTTTGAGTTGCTGCAACCCTTGCTGACACAGCTCTTTGAAAAATGTTTCTGGTGTGTGGCTGTCCGGGATCTCGAATTTGGGGAAAAATAATTTGTCTGTTTCGAAATCGAATTCGCACATGTCGGCAATTTTGCCGGTGTTCCAAATGGCATCTTCATGCTCAGGAAAGAGTGCAAGCATGTCATCAGCAGTGCGAATGTGCACACGACAATCACCAAATGAATAGCGATCGGGATTATCGAGTGTGTCGTGCGTTTGCAAAGAAAGCATTGCTTCATGTGCCAGACGATCTTCCGCATTCACATAGTGGCAATCACCCGTTGCAATCAGAGAGAGATCACGAGCGGCACTTAATTCATATATTTTTTGATTGAGTATTTTTTGTTCAGTTTGATCTTCTGGCTGGATTTCAAGATAAAAACGTTCTTTGCCAAATGTGTTTAAGTACCAATCAACTCGTTCATCGACAAGTTGCGGTTGATTGTTCATCAATAGTTTTGGAATGTGGCCACCCAAGCAAGCAGTTGTCGCGATTAATCCTTCTGAATGTTTTGCCAACATGCGATAATCGATGCGCGGTTTAAAATAAAAACCTTCTTGATAGGAAAGCGCAATTAACTTGCAGAGATTGCGATAACCAACTTTATTCTGCACAAGAAGCACCAAGTGATAATATTTATTGTCGACGCTTTTGACTTGTGCATCTTCTGTCAGATATGCTTCCATTCCAAGGATTGGTTTGATGCCAGCTTTTTTTGCTTTTTGAAAAAACTTCACAGCACCAAACACATTTCCATGATCGGTGATAGCAAGGGATTTAAAGTTGTTCTCCTTGCCAAAATTGATCAGACGATCGAGTGAAATAGCACCGTCTAAGAGTGAATATTCGGTGTGTAGGTGCAAATGGGTAAAGTGTTTGCTCATTCAGTTCTTTTTATTTCGTCCTCATCATTGTATGACGGGGGCCCCACAATCACGGTTCAAAAATCCGTGTGTGAGGATTTAAAAAAGGGTTATATCACTAGTGTAAAAAAAAATAGAGAAAACGTTGAGTAAAAACTTGCATTGATTGTAACTATCAATAATTTTTCAGTCAGATTTTAATTGTAATGGATGAGGAGCATGATGATGAAGCGGTTATTGTTAGCAGTTTTTTTAGCATCGCCTACGATTTTTTGTATGGATTTTAAAACCGAAAAGGCGATTGCAGCAGCGCTTAAAAAAGAGCTCGAGGCAATTCTTAATGGGGAAAAGAAACCAGAAAGACAGCCTGTCACGAGAACGAGTATGCTTGTCGCACTACAAAAAGCATTTGGTAATCATGGACCTGAACAAGTAGGAGCAGGATGCATTGATACGATTTATTATTGCTATGGAGAAATGAATGAATCGGCTCGTGCATATACGCGTAGATTTCTTGAGGCAACTATGCCCAGATATGAGCATGAGCGCATAGTATGCCATATGCTCAGAGGATGTGTGCAACCACAGTCAAAACTCTAAACAATATTTTGCGCTTGCTCGCGAGTTTTTTCCACTTCCACTTTAATATTGATAGCATGAGCACTGATCGTTGCATCGGAACATTTTGCAGCAATGGTATTAATTTCCCGTGCAAGTTCCTGCAGCGTGAAATCAAGTTGCTTACCTTTTTCCACAGCATCATTATTTAGATACGTGCTCAAATTGTGCAAGTGGCTTTTGAATCGCACGATTTCTTCGTGGATGTCCATTTTATCAAGCATGGTGAATAGTGCGCTTTTGCGTGCATCAGCCATCGCATTTTCATCTTCGCCAATTTCTTTGATCGCAGCATGTATTTTTTGTTTATGCTCTTCAATCAAATCTTTCGCGCGACTTGTGATCAAATCAATTTCTTTGTCCATCGCCGCGATACGCAGTTCAAAATCTTTGAGCAGTGTAGCGCCTTCAACGTGGCGTGCCTCGATAACCGTATCGCAAAGATCTTCTACTGCTTCGATGAGTGTTTGTGCAATGGAGTCATCAATCGGTTGATCGGCAACGCTGAAAATATTTTGTTGCAGTACGATGTGATCAAGTCGGATTTCATCTTTGATGCCAAATTTTTCTTTGATTGCGTTGATGCCATCCACATAGCTTTGCACAGTCGAAAGCGCAACTTCAACGGGGCCCTTGAACAAACTTTTGTTCTCAATATGTGCCACGAGGTGCACATAGCCACGGCGCAGTTTATTTTTCATAACTTTAACGAATTCGGTTTCCAGATGAGAGATAGCATGCGGCAGTTTGCAGTTTGCTTCGAAAAAGCGGGAATTCAATGCCTTAATAGACATCGTCACATTTGTTTTGTTTTCTTTGTCCATCTGAAGGACAAAAGTCTTTGATGCAAATCCGGTCATGCTTTGTATCATACGGAGATTCCTAATTACGCTAAGTTTGTATACACGTGCTGTACATCATCATGATCATCAAGCGCCGTGAGAAGGTTAATTACACTTTCGGTATCAGATTCAGACAGTTCCATTTTATCTTTTGCGACCCATTCGAGCTCAGCGCTTTCCACTTTGAGTTTTTCTGCCTCAAGAGCTTTTTTCACTGCATCAAGAGATTTTGCATCGCAGATAATGGAGAAGGTGCCATCTTGCAAGCTGATATCTTGCACATCAAAATCAAGTAGTTTTTCAAGAAGATCATCTTCGCTCAAGCCGTTTTGTGGCACACGCAGGACGCCGCATTGCTTGAACATCCAACTGACTGTTCCTGTGTCGCCCAGTGATCCGTTGTTTTCAGAAAACATACGGCGAAAATTGGCAACGGTACGATTTTTATTATCAGTCAGCGCATCCACAATGATGGCAACTCCGTGAGGGCCGTAGCCTTCATAGCGCATTGCTTCATAGTGCACTCCAGGAAGTTCACCCGTACCGCGCTTGATCGCGCGATCGGAGTTTTCCTTGGGCATGTTAATTTCTT
>JAGVKD010000021.1 GCA_020050795.1 Candidatus Babeliales bacterium | reverse complement strand
CAAGCAGGACAAGCTGCGCAAAAAAATATCTCCCTGGCCCAACTTGCTCGCGGTTTTGCCCAACATCTCGCCAATGAAGGGACTGATGCCTTTTCATCGGCAGGTAAACGTGATGGAAAAGTTACTGCAGAACAAATCATGTTTGCACAGTACAACGATAAAATTAGTGAGTGTCTGACTAACTCCCTGCATATCCATAAAGACAAATTTTATCTGACAGAAAATACCAAAACAAAAATGGCTCTTCTTTTAGAAATCGCAAGAGATGGTTCCATTAAAACCCTCGAAGTCGTTTCTGGAACTGGCATTCCCTATGTGGATAAATTCATGCTGTTTGTGTTTCGTGATGCGGCAAGTTCGTTCCCACCATTGCCAACTTATTTTAAGGAAGAGACATTCAAAACAATTCGCACGTTTTCTCATGCAATTGCGTCCATAAAAAATCCAAGCGCAGGCTATTGGTCACCAATTCGCTAACGATTAGATGAGAAAAACTTCACGTCCTTGAAAAACGTATGGTACGGTAAGGAGCGATTTAGTCTTTGTCTGTTTTGGAGTATGAAATGAAGCGGATAAATGTCTCCTTAGTTATCCTGATGAGTTTAGGCACAGTCGAGTGCGCAACAAACTTCAGCGACTTTCAAGTAATACTCGAGCCGATGTGGGAAAACTTACAAGATGATTCTCAACGAGCAAAAGAATTTGGTGGCAAATGGATTTTGCTTGGCAGCATCACCTTCAAGAAAAAATCGAAAGAAGATATTCGGCTGCAAAACATGTGCCTCAAATGGAATGGCCAACACATCAAACATTTGAATGCATCTCTGTACAGAAAGAGTCTTGATAAAAAATTCCTGCCTATCGAAGAAAATTTGATCTGCGATAGTTGTTGGAATAAGAAGACACAAACATTGGTACTCAATTTTAATAAAAAGCATCGTCTGGGCGCAGTTGATGTCTTTTATTTGGTATTAACAGTGCCGCACAATGTTGAAAAAAAATTGAGAGACGGGGCCTTTACTATCGAAGAGGAATGTTTACCCGAGCAGTTTAAACCATGCGCTCGCCATGATGAACTAACCCTCGCGGTGCACATTCCGCCAGAACCATTGCCTGATGCCACAAACCAACAACATTTGGTCTATTAACACTCTACCTGCCCAGAAATTCTATGGACATTTTGTTGTAACCTCGATATTCTGCACCGCAAAATAAAAAGCGACATCGTGAAGCAACAAAAAGGATTCGAGTGGCACACATTGTCATCATAGGCGCAGGTCTGACTGGCATCTCAACCGCCTACCATCTTGAACAACAAATTTTTTCCGATTATGTAATTTTTGAAAAAGAAGCGACCATTGGCGGTTTATGTGGATCAGTGCAGCAAGATGGATTTACCTTTGATTTCACCGGACACCTTTTACACGCAAGTGATGATTATTTTTATTCTCTCATCAAGGATATCGTTGGACTCGATACACTCAATGTGATCACCCGCCGCTCATTCATCTATTCACACGATACCTACACAGAATATCCTTACCAAATTAATCTAAACGGATTGCCAACAAGCATCATTGCTGAATGCATCGAAGGGTTTGTAAAACGGCACACTCATATACAAAAGCCAAATACCTTCATTCAATGGGTACTTAAAAATTTCGGCCCCGGATTTGCCAAACATTTCTTCATGCCCTATCAAAGAAAAATTTTTGCATATGATCTGCGCAGAATTACACCGAGCTGGACCGGCAGATTTGTACCAAGCACTTCATTGCCACAAATTATTGATGGCGTCCTGGGTCACAATAGCGGCAATGTGGGATACAATGCGAGATTTCTATACCCAAAGAAAGACGGCATTTTTTCTTGGGTAAAAAAATTAGCCGATCAACTCCACAATCCAATCCGCACAAATATGACTGTTGAACGAATCGACATGCGCAAAAAATTAGTTCATTTCACCAATGGGCATATCGAACCGTATAAAATATTAGTCACGACTATGCCACTCGATCGTTTGATTGATACGGTGCATGAAACATCCCGCACGAACTTAAAGCAAGCGGGACCTAACTTACGCTGCAACTCGGTAATTAATTTTAATCTTGGCATCAAACGACCCAATGTTTCTGATAAACATTGGGTCTATTTTCCAGAAAATAAGTATCCATTTTATCGCATAGGCTTTTGGCATAATTTTTCAGAAACTATGGCCCCTGCCGGATGCAGTTCGCTCTATGGTGAATTTTCTCATATAGGCAAATCACGCAATTGGATTGAGCAGACTACACAAGCAAGCATCGCACATGCACAAGAATTATTTGATATTTCTGATGCAGAAATTGTAACGAAAAAAGTGCTCAACATTAGCCACGCCTATGTTATTTATGATGCATGGCGAGATAAAAATCTACCCAAAATTCATCAGCGCTTGCATGAACATAGTATCTATTCAGTCGGACGATACGGTGAATGGAAATATTCAAGCATGCAAGAGGCAGTACTTGATGGCAAAGCAACTGCACAAACACTTCTAATTCGCCCTGCACAGAAAATTATTGAAACAAAATCATATATTCCGCGCACGCGGCCCCAAAAGGAGATACAAAATGGTTAATCAAAGAGGCTCGCTTTTAGCATTGTCTGCAACGTTATGCGCACAGGCAATCGATCAACCAGATCCTAATCGATTAAATCAAAAACAATGGGATGAATTGCATAGTTTCTATAGTGGCAAGCGAGTGCTTGTCACCGGTGGATGTGGCTTTATCGGTTCGCACATTGCGGAAAAATTAGTCGCACTTGATGCGAATGTCGTTATCCTCGATAATTTAGCCACGGGATATGAAAAAAATATCGAACCAATCAAAGATCATGTCACGTTCTTGCATGGCAATGTTGCGGATATGCAAACTTGTGTGAATGCCACGAAAGGCGTGGATGCTATTTTTCATCTGGCAGCATTTGTCTCCGTGCCAAAATCAACAGAGGATCCTGTCACCTGCAATCAATCAAATGTAGTGGGCACTTTTAATATCCTTGAAGCGGCACGGATTAATGGCGTCAAGCGACTGGTTTTTTCCTCATCATCAGCCGTGTATGGACCAGTGGATCAAACGTGCTCTGAGAATGATCCTTGCAATCCTATTTCTCCCTACGGAACCTCAAAATTGATTGGCGAACTTTACTGCAAACAATACACCGACTGCTTTGGCATCAGCGCGGTGAGTCTGCGGTATTTTAATGTCTATGGTCCACGACAAGATGCAAATGCGGCCTATGCGGCTGTGGTGGCAAAATTTAGTGATCAAATGAGAGACAATAAACCGATCACTATTTTTGGCGATGGATTGCAGACACGCGATTTCGTGCATGTCAGCCAAGTTGCGGAAGCAAATTTATTTGCTGCTATGAATGCACCAGAAATTGCTGGGCAGGTGTTCAATATTGCAACGGGGACTAGCATCAATCTCTTGCAATTGATTCAAGTACTGAAAAAAGATTTTCCAACATACTCAGCCGAAACGATCATCGCACCGGCACGCGCAGGCGATGTGAAACATACAAGCGCTGACTGTTCAAAATATCAGCAACTCATTATTAAATAACAAAAAGCGGGAGCAAACACTCCCGCTTTTAATTTTTCAATCTAACTAGATGCGCTAGACCTACCGTTGTTGTGGCACTCTAAATTGTTCATATCCACGCGATGCATCATATTGTTGCACTGGCGCTGGAGGTGCTGATGGAGCAACTTCCCCAGGACGTGGAACTGTGTTTGCCACTGGCGGTTGGTAATACTGAGATTGCGGATATGAAGAAGGTGGTGCTGTTTGCGGCATTGGTTGCCTCATTGGTTGCTGCGCTGGCTGTTGCATTGAAGTTGTTGATGGTGGTACTTGCGTTGTTGGCGCTGCTGCTCCTGGTGCACGCACTGACTGAAGCATAAGCGCAATTGCATTGATCATATTGTTAAAGTTACCCATAACTGCAGTGAACTTACGACCAGCAAGTGCAACATCATCACTAAAAATTCCACCAAAATCAGTAATGGCTATACTCACAACGACACCCGCGTTATTCAAAAGAGCTGATTGCAGTTGGGCCATTAGACGACCAACTTCATTCACTCTTTGAACTTCAGACAATGATGGCAAGTTTCGACTCAATGCTTGCACATTTGAAACCACAACTTTAACGCCATTAATTGTATTTTGAACCGTGTCGATAACTACAGGCAACTTTTTAGCTGCTGCAGGAATCATTTTCAACCGGGCAAGCGTACTCGGCTGTTTTGCAGTTGCCGATGCTAAATCTTGCGTATTTTCAATAATAGGCATTTGCGAAAACGACTGCATTGAAGCCTGTGTCCCTTGGGGCAAACGAGTCGATACCAAAATATCAGACAATGTTTGCATCGCACCACGAGCTTGCATCAACATATCGTTCCATTGCCCGCCCAATTGAACTGATTTATCACTAAAAATACCCACAAAATCAACAAGCGATATATTTACCACTTGTTGCAGACGCTTCACCAAGCCATTTTCTAAATCAGACAGGTTACCACCGAGCACACGAACAAACTGATCAATAGGCATACCGGCTTTTACAAGCTCAGGCATATCTTTGAGTCGCTGCACCATGTTCTTTACATCAAGTACCGCTTCTTTTGTTTGATTAAAAACAACGGGCACTTTTGGCGCTGCATCACCTATTCTTTTAGTCACTGCTGCCAAGCTATCCATCGCATGTGTTTGCACTGTTACCCCCAGTGCAACAGCAAGGGTCATACCCAACATAAAACGCTTCATACACTCTCCTTTTTTTGAAGCCTCCCAATGAAAGCTTTCTATTTGTAATTTAGCACGGGGGGACCCCCTAAAATCAATGGTTTGGGAGAGGAAATATGAAGTTGATAGTAAGAATTGCACACAGAGAGGTTTGGAAGTAAGCATTTTTTTGCTATACTAATTGCATATTTTGAGGATCTACCAATCATGCAAAAACGCGATTATTACGAAATATTGGGCGTAGCAAAAACGGCATCTGCTGCAGATATTAAAGCGGCTTACCGTAAAATGGCGCTCCAATACCATCCAGACCGCAATCCAAACAACAAAGAGGCTGAAGAAAAATTCAAAGAAGCCTCAGAGGCGTATGAGGTGCTTTCCGATGAGGACAAGCGTCAGAAATACGATCAGTTTGGACACGCCGGTTTTTCTCATGGCGGCGGACCACAAGGTGGCCCCGGCGGCATGGATATGGATGATATTTTCCGTAATTTTGGCGATATTTTTGGATCGATGTTTGGCGGTGGTCAACAACGCCCCACAGGAAAACCGCAGCCAAAAAGAGGGCATGATCTTTATAAAGAGCTAGAAATCAGTCTCAAGGATGCCTATATCGGTACCAAGGTTGATTTGAATCTCTATCATTTCTTCACCTGCGACACATGCTCTGGTAAGGGAACCAAACAAGGGACCTCGGTTAAAACTTGCGGGGAATGTGGCGGCTCTGGCCAGACTCATATCCAGCAAGGCTTTTTCATGTATGCCCAAAGCTGTCGGACGTGCCGCGGTCAAGGCTACACAATTCCATCACCCTGCCCAAGCTGTAATGGTCAATCGCGCACTCAAAAATATGATAAATTTAGCCTCACTATTCCAAAAGGCATTTTCCAGAATGCTGAACTACGTGTCACCGGCAAAGGAGACGCGGGGATCTATGGAGGCAGCACTGGGGACTTGTTTGTCAAAATTAGTATCACGCCAGACAAGAAATTTAAGCGTGTAAACGACGATCTGGTTTGCAACCTAATGCTCGCCTACCCACAGCTAGTTCTTGGCTGTGAAGTGGAAATTGAGAGCCTAGACGGTACCAAAATTCCTGTGAAGGTACCTAAAGGCTGTGCTGTGGGAGAAGAGCTGGTAGTTCCAGGCAAGGGATTTGCAAAGCTCAAAAGCAATGTACGCGGTAATTTGGTAGTCATTACTCAATGCCACGTTCCTAAAAAAATAGACGCGGAGGCTAAAAAGTTGCTCTCCGCGTACTCAGATCTCATCGGAAATGATGCCAAGGATGAAGGCACCATCAGCTGGTTATTCAAAAAGTTCCTGCGTTAGTCCGTATGCTTAACGCATTTACCTTTGCTCATGCGATAGCCATCTTCGCATTCAACGCATTTGAATGTACCATTTCTACGTTTCACTGCTTCATAACACCCAGCAATGCCACCATTCTCTTTCTTCTCTCTTACCATTCCATCCTTGATCGCTTGGTCACGACGGTAACCAAGATAGGCAAGTATAGCAAGGCCAATGATTGCTATGCAGGCCCACTGCTTTCTTGAAAAAGACTTTGGCGCAGCGAAGAATTTTTTGATCTTGCGACCAATGTTGTGAACTGTGCATTTATCGCTCATAGGAATTCCCTCCCTAAAAATTTTTATGACACCTCATTGTGGCTTTTAGCATTGCATGATGGGAGGAAAAAATGGAAGAGATTTATATTCCCATGCTCCGCTTACGCATGGCTTTATGGGAAGATGTGGTACGATAATTACGGTCAATCCCGATCTTTTGCAGCAGATGGTAAAAAAAATCTCGGTCTGGTCCCTTGACCACAGCCTGTTCATGAGCCTCAGCAAGTACCACCGGGTAGCCTCGCCCCTTGATGCTTTGATCAAGAATTGCTTGGGCAACAAAATCAACTAATTTTTGATCCTGTGCAATCCATGCAGGAATCTCCACACGGCCGATTTCTTCACCCACGTGTAGATAAAAAAAATGAGGGCGCACATGGTCCGGATAGGAATCGCTCACACTCGAATTATTTTGAAACACGGTAGATCGTTCAAATGGCTTGAGATAAAAGCCAGCAATGGTGGCATCAACCATTCCGTCCACTAAATGAAAGAGCTCTTCATTGCTCGTATCAAACTTGCACAACTGAAGGCGGACTAAATTCACCAGCTCTCGGCTTTTGGGGGAACTAATGTAGCCCACCGTTATGATTTTCTCTTTGGCCAATTGGCACAGTATCGCCAAATACCGTGGTAAAAAGAGGTCGCGCAACATAGGATCTTTCGCTTCAAGGTGCCAAAAAATAAGCGATCCATCAAAAAACAAAATTGAGGGCGATACCTGATCACGCATACGCAGCGCAAACTGCATGCCATCACGCAGCTCAATCTCTTGCCTTTTGCAATTGACTATTTCTGCCGAAAGCTCAAGTTTCATATCAGGTTCAGCGTTAGAAAAAATATAGGGATTGGAATCAAAATGCACTGGCGGCTGCACACCATCATAGCGCACACCAACCATGCCAATGTTGATCAAAAAACAGGGCACACTCTGGTGCCGATCGGGATAGATTTGAGAACCATCAACTGATAGCGCATGATAGGGCTCAACCTCTTGAGAGACGGGAACGGTAAGTCCCAGATCCCCCTGCCAGAATGGTACTGGCCATGGGGCATTAACTTCGCGGACTTTATGGAGAAAGGTTGGATCAGCTACGATCTCGCGCCACACATTACGAATGATTTCGTATTCATGCGAACGGTCAATAAAAAGTGTTGAAGCAACGAGTTCAAGTTCTTTGAGAAGTTTCGATCGATTGAGCACCGATTACTCCTCCTGATAGCGCGCAAGCCCGCGGTGCAAAGCCTGCAATGCCAATAGGGCGCATTTTAGACGCGTTGGCCCAAGAGGAACATGAATCATTTTTAGAATGTCTTCCTTATCCAGATTTTCAAGCCGGATAATTGATTTATCAACCGCAAATTCAGTGAGCATCGAAGCGGTTGCCTGACTAATCACGCATCCAAAACCTTCGAAGGCTAGTTTGATTACCACATCTTTTTTGATGTGTCCCTGCAATGACACGCTATCCCCGCAAGACGGGTTAAAGGTACCTGAGGTGAAATCTGCATCCTCGAGAATACCGCGATTACGTGGCCGGCGATAATGATCCATGAGAACATTTTCATAAAGATTCATAGTAATTTCAGTGTATATCAATTGAGAAAAATTCAAAAGAAGAGGGGCCCAAGAACTGGACCCCTCAATATTTCATACTTTAAGAGCTATTACTGAGCTGGTTGCGCGCCACCATATCGTCCACATACATAACCAGTGGCAATTGTTAACCCAACACCCGTCCCAACAAGACCTGCCGCAACGGCGATTTGTGTCTTTGTTATCAATGGACCCTTAAATCCATACTTTTCCCGGATCATATATTGAAGCAACTGAGTATTCAATCGATAAATATGGGCTATAGATCGCAATACAACATCATTGTTTGGATCGGCTGCAAAAGAATAGATATCGGCTAGATAATTATCAAACGGAGATACTTTTTCACCTGCCGCCCCGGTTCCCACATAATCTTTACTCCATTGCGCATAAGGTTGCCCTGAGGTAGTCAAAAACGACTTTGCCCAAGCCCCCCATGTATGCTCTGGGATCTTTAAATTATTAATCCTATTGAGCAAATCGCTAACCTGATTTTGATGGCCCGTAAATCGCTCTTGCCAATTCAATGTCTGCCTATCTTCTAACAAATCGATGATGTCTTTTCTAAATTTAAGCAACTCGTAATAGGACGAGCGCAGCGCCCCAACTCCCCACATTCCTTGTGCCGGTTCTTTCTTGGCACAAACCTCCCCTTCTATAAATGATAGGCCCAATCCTATCAGCTTTGAACCAGAAGGAACAATAAATAAAGCCCGCGAGTTATTCGTTGCAAGTAACCTGCCTACCGCAGCCGACGCTTTTGTTAAATCCTCTACTTTAACGAGACTATTAAAATTAATAGCCTGCATTTCGGCACAAAAGGCCTTAACCGGATCCCCCCCATGCATTCCCCAGAGTGGCACACCGGAAATAGCCAAAATTAATAGTAACTTCTTCATAATCCCCCCTCAAACCGGGCATATTTTATAATCATTTCTCCCTTTTATACTAAACAATCCAATTTCAAATAGTCAATTATACCCGTGAAAGCGGGGGTGGGGCGGTTGCAATATGGGTGGTTTAAGGTATTCTAAAAGTAACTAAAAAGTGGGTTAATGGAGGTTTTCTCTATGAAACTAGTAATGAATAGAAATTCGTATTTGGGGGCACTTTTGGTGCTTTTTTCATCTGTTTCAATAACAAAGACTAATCATTTTATGCCTGATAATACTAAGCCGCTACACGTTATTTTTGACCTTAATGGCGTATTGCTCACCACGAGTAAGGCGTCTGCTATGGGCCAGATTACTGAGTCCCATTCAAACTTCTTCGTTAAAGCCTTGGCTGATCGAGTAGTCAATTTTGCCGTGTTAGCAGCTAAGCAAAAAAAGGTTAAAAAGAAGCTTTATAAAGTACTGAATACTATTCAGGATTCAGGTAATGATTGGGGTCTTGATGACCCAGATGGCGATGTTTTGCCTGGCTTGATGTGTGATTGGATGAACGGTCAAAAAACTGCAGCTGAAATTCGCGCACTTGTGTTGCCAGCCATCAAGAAAAATAGTACATGGTTCTCGAGCCATTATGAGCAGCGTATTGTGTATAACCTTGCACGTATGATATTTACACCAGAAAAACATGCAAGCAACGTGAAAGTCATCGAAAGTGGATTGAAATTCGTTCGTGCCTGTAAGAAAAAAGGGTATGGCGTCTACGTCATGTCAAACTGGGATGCTGACTCAATCACGCTTGTGAAGGATATGTATCCTGAGTTGTTTGAACTCTTTGACGGCATCGTTATTTCTGCAGAGGTTGGATTGGTTAAACCACAGCCTGAAATTTATCAGATATTTACTAGCTCCTTCGGCGCGGAAAAATGTGTGTTTATTGATGACCAAGTTGCAAACGTGAAGGCAGCAGCCGAATCTGGTATGTATGCGATCCACTGTATGCCACAAGGTCTTACTGGTGCCGGCGATTGGAAAACAACACGTAAGCATTTTGCACATGTTGAACAGCGATTGTTAACTACTGAAGAAACAGCAACAGTCCGTGCATAAATCTTGATACGCAATTTAAAATTAAAAGAGCCTCGAATTCGAGGCTCTTTTTTTTACTATTTTTTGCGATACCACTTGATAAGCAAAGGAAGCAAGGCAAGCATTGCAAGCAGCACAAATGCCAGAATAACTTGAAAAGAAAAAACATCATACACAGAACTTATGTCCAAAAGTTGCTGGCCAGCAAAAGCAAAAATAAATGTTGCCGGTGCAACCCCGACTAGCGTGGTCCATATAAATGTCGATAGCGGCACTTTTGTGAGTGCTGCCAAAAGAGTGACCACAAAAAATGGGATCACTACGATGAAACGTACAAACAAAAGATAGCTTGCGCCTTCTTTTTCCATGGCAGCATTAAAACTTTCTAATTGGTGCGCATACTTTTGTTGTACCGTGTTGCCGATTATATAGCGCACCACACAAAAAAGAATTATAGCACCGATGGTTGCCCCCGTTAGTGCAAAAAGAAATCCCGGGACTGTGCCAAATAAAAAACCGCCTACCATGCTCAACATCGCACCAACAGGAAGCGAAAAGGCAACGCATGTCAGATAGAGCACAATAAAGGCAATAGCAGAAATAACATAATTATATTCAACGGAACCTTGCAACCAGTCACGCTGCATTTTGATATATTCGAGTGAGAAATAGTCACTAAAACCGCCCATGCGCACTAGCACAAGAATTGCCAGCAATGCGAGGCCGAACCAAAGTTTCTTATTTTTCAACCACATTATTTTTCCTACTAATTGCTGAGCACATTTCTACCAATCCAATGCTTCTCGCTTGATCCGCTTGATAATAACCGGCACAAGCGCCATGAGCGCAAGCAGAAGAAACATAATAAGTACTCCGGGACTCAGAATGTCTCCTAATGACTGTATAGTACTCAATCTGCGCCCGGCAAAAGCATACACAAACAAGAGCGGAAAAGCACCAACAACGGTTGTCCAAATAAAGGTAAAGATTGGAACGTGGGCAACTGCTGCAACAGTATTAATCACTAAGTAGGGAACAAAGGTAAGAAATTGGAGTAACAAAAGATAACTTGCACCATCTTCTTTGACATGTTGGCACATACGTTCAATTCGCGCACTCTTCCAGCTTTTGACGTAATCTACCAACAGATAACGAATCAGAATGAAAAAAATTAACGAGCCGCATAAAGCACCAACAACAGAATATAATGTGCCACCGATTGTACCAAACAAAAAGCCACCCAATAATGTCAGGAGCAATACACCCGGCATCGCCGTTGCAACAAATAATGAGTAGGAAACAATATATGAAAAAACCACCCACCAATAATGCTCTTCAACAGATTGATGCAACTTGATGCTTGCTTGTTTGAGATAGGCAAGTGTCAGAAAAGATTTCAGACCAAGAAAATACGCGGTAATTGGAATAACCACTATCACCAGAAAGAATAATAACTTTTTATATTTCTTCATATATGCCTTATTTATTACGCAAAAATAATCTTTTTGCCAGTTTTACATACCATGTATTTTCCAATTGCTCAAGATATGCTTTTCGCGAAACATGCCACACTAATTCAGCATACGTTGGATATGCATGAATAACATCGTGCAATGCAGCAAGTTTTATGCCCTTCACTTTTGCAACTTGCAGTTCGTGAATCACATCCCCTGCACGTTCGCCAAGCATGTGTGCACCGATAATATATCCCTTCGCATCACATATAACCTTCAGTGTACCATCAACCATACGATCAGTAATCCCGCGATCTAATTCACCATATGAACGTGAATACACTTTAATGATATCACCATATTTCGCTCGCGCTTCTTGTTCTGTGAGTCCCGCTGCTGCCAATTCTGGTGCAGCAAAGGTAGCCCAAATCACTTGTGAATAATCAACATGCTTTTTGAAAAACGGTATGCACGCATTTCGTGCGGCTGTCACCGCTTGATACCATGCCATGTGACTGAATTTATATGGACCAGCCACATCACCACAGGCATAGACATTTTTTGCAGCAGTACGTAACTGAGAATCTACTTCAATACCTTTGGCTACAACTTTTATTCCTGCCGCCTCAAGATTCAGAGATTCCACGTTTGGCGCTCTACCAACTGCAACTAATAATTTTTCTGCTCGCAATGTGAATTCTTGTTCATTATTATCCAAACCGGTCACTACTACATCGCCATTTTCTCGCGCAACTTTCGTTACGCGAAATCCAGTGCGAATAACCACGCCATCAGCTCTCATGGCTTGGACAAGCATTTCAACAAGCTCGGAATCATCTTTAGGCAGAATTCGCTTTTGCATTTCAAGGACCGTTACGGCAACCCCCAGCCTGCCCATTGCTGAGGCCATTTCTGTACCAATAACGCCACCACCCAAAATAAAGATTGATTTCGGCAACGTTTCAAGAAGAAAAAGATTGCGGTTGGTCAAAAAGGGAACAGAATTAAGCCCCTCAATAGTTGGAATTAATGGCCGAGAACCGGTGGCGATAATAATTTTTTTTGCAGTAACCGTGCGATTTTCAGGACGAGTATCAAGACGCAGCGTATGCGCATCAACAAACTGTGCCTCTGCTCCTGAGAGAACATCAATGCCCAATGCTTTGATCATTTCAGGCGTATGGGATTTATAGACTTCTTTAATAACAGAACGAACATAGGGCATCAGATTCTCTGTGCCAAATGAACAATCAGTCGTTAATCCAAATTTAGTTGCATGTTTGATATGATGCCCAACAAGGGCAGACTTGATTAATGTTTTGCTTGGCACGCACCCACCCCAGGTACATTCACCACCAAGAACATTATTTTTTTCTATGAGGGCAACTTTCTTGCCAAGACCTGCGGCCGTTTTTGCTGCGGTTAATCCTGCCGCTCCGCTACCGATAACAATTACATCATAATCAAATTGTGCCATGCTTCTCTCCCTTTTATGCATGCATAATCATGCATAAAAACACTACAGGTGTTTCGAAAGAGAATGCAATGCATCAAGTAATTGCTGCACATCCTGCGCAGAGTTATAGAGATAAAAACTTGCGCGTACCGATGTGTCATAACCGAGCTTTTGTGCCAATGGTTGAGCACAATGATGCCCCGCACGCACGGCAACCCCCTGTTGATCAAGGTATGCTGCAACATCATGGGCATGCACCCCGTCAACCACAAAACTCACCAGGTGACCCTGCTGTCTGAGCTCGTCTATGGGCCCCAAAATTCGAATGTGGGCGATCTTTTGCAAGCCATCAATGAGTTGGGCACATAATTGCGCCTCGTGCCTTTGTAGGGCATCAAAATCAACCTGCTTTTCAAGATAGTCAATCGCAGCACCCAAACCAATTACTTGCGCAATTGGCGGTGTCCCCGCTTCAAATTTTTGAGGCGCTTGGGCCCATGTGGATTCCTGCCAACCAACATTGAATACCATGCCGCCACCAAACTGATAGGGCTCAACGGCATTATGCAATTCTTTTTTGATATAGAGAATACCCACGCCTGTTGGCGCAAGCATTTTGTGCCCTGAGAATGCGAGAAAATCACAGCCTAGTTGCTGGACATTAATACGTTGATGTGGCACTGATTGCGCCGCATCGATCAGCATTTTTGCCCCCACTTTTTTGGCATGTGTGCCAATACGCACAACGTCAACATGTGTACCGAGCGCGTTCGAAACATGGCTTATTGCCACGAGTTTAGTGTGCGGAGTAATGAGTTGGTCGAGAGTAGAATAATCAAGAGATCCGTCACTATTAACGGGAATGAAAAGGAGTTTGGCGCCAGTTTTTTGTGCAACCTGTTGCCACGGAATCAAATTGGCATGATGTTCCAACTGTGTCAGTACAATTTCATCACCCTGTTGCAGGTTTTTGAGAGCCCATGCGGTGGCAATAAAATTGATACTTTCAGTGGTGCCTTTGGTAAAGATAATTTCACTAGCATCAGCCGCGCCAATAAAGCGTGCAACCTGGGCACGGACATTTTCATACTGCTGAGTTGTTTCTTCACCAAACGAATGCACACCCCGATAGATGTTTGCATTAAAGGCAGTTTCAAACGTACGAACGGCATCCAAAACAACCTGTGGCTTTTGACTCGTAGATGCATTATCCACGTAGGCCAACCGGTTGCCATTCACTCTTTGAGCAAGAATAGGAAAATCATTTCGTACGCTTTTCATAACTCTTTATTACTTATTTTTTTTTGCTTGCCGCCAAAGCTGCTAGAGCCCGAGCTTCTTTTTCTGATTCCGCCATAAAAGTTTCTAGAGCTTTAACGTCTCTATTCCAACGCGCCTCATGAAATTTTTCTAAAGAATGATCAACTGCTGTCCGCCATCCTTTAGAAGCCTTGGGCTTTCTCTTCAAACTATACCTCTCCGGCATGCCTTGAACCTCGTCAGAGATTACAAGCGGAGTTGCCCCTTCGGCAGGCTTTAGATAGGAAGGTTGTGCCCCTTGCTCATCATTCATAGCGTTTATGGTAATGCTCATTACTAAACCCGAAACAATCAATAACTGTTTCATAATGCGATTCCTTCGTGTTCTACGGTATTTAGTGCTAATTTTTAGGATAATGAAAAATAAAAAAATAGCGAAATTAGGCCAAGTCAGTAACTAATTGCAAGATAACAGACCTGAGCTTCGCTACGGAGATCCCACCCAACAGGAAGGATTCCAATACCAGCTTTTTGGCTCCCGGTTCAGGCAGTCCCCGGGCCATGAGATAAAAAAGCTGCTCTTGATCAAAGTGCCCAATCGCACTGCCATGCCCACATTGCACATCATTATTCAATGCTTCCAGGCTTGGAACCGAATGCACTTTTGCCGTTTCATGCAATAAGATATTTTTATTTTGCTGGCAAGCTTCAGTACCTGATGCATTTTTTGCAATATGCACAATCCCCTGATACACCGCATGGGCGTGATCTGCGACCACTCCATTAATGCTCACATGGGATACGGCATTCTGCGCCTCATGATGCTGCAATGAAATGATATCGCACTGCTGATTGCCACCAAGCACATAGGCACCAGAAACATCAATACGTGACCCCTGTGCTACCAGATAAAATGATGGCCACCATTTTGATTGCTGAGCGCCACTTATCACACATTCAAAAGAAATGTGTGCATTTGCTTGGGCAAACACCGTGGCATATTCAAACAAGAGAGTACTGCGCGATACATTCTGATGATAGACTACAGCGCACTGCGCACTATCTTGCACGATATAATCAATCGCACGAAAAACCTGCTGATGCTGATAAGAAAGAAGATCGTGAACAATAACAGATGCTGCCGGTTCAACAATCACACTGATTTTTTCAATCAGCTGATCTCCCATATGATCTTGCAACAATTCTTGCAGCACGATTGGCTCTTCAGATTGCACGCTTGCGGGAACAAGCACCACAAGTGAACGCTGCCAAAAGCCTTCCACCAATGCAGCATATTTTTCTTTCTGCCAAAAATTATTATGGAGCACATGATGCATTTTTTCAGGGAACTGCTGCGCAAAGGTATGCAGATCACACGCTATGATTCCATTGGATAATTTTTTAAAAAATGGCTGCTTGTCGGTTGGTTGAAGAACAACTTCTTGTGGTTGCACGCCAAAACGCCATGCGTGAGTTGCGCGTGTTGGCAATGGAAGCTGAGCGAAAATGTGTTGTGCTTTTTGAAGCTGTTTATCCAATTGAACCTTCCATTTCCATGGCGATCAAACGGTTAATCTCAACCGCGTATTCCATCGGTAATTCTTTCACAAATGCATCAATGAAACCGTTCACAATCATAGCACGCGCCGTTTGCTCACTCAGTCCACGACTTTGCAAATAAAAGAGTTGCTCTTCGCTCACCTTGCTGACCGATGCCTCGTGTCCAATGTCCACTTTTTCATTGTTCACATCCACCGTTGGATAGGTGTCTGAACGTGATGCCGCATCAAGCAACAATGCATCACACTGCACTTTTGCTTTCACATGATGTGCGTTCTTGGAAACTTTTAACAAACCGCGATATGAAGAACGACCACCATCTTTAGAAATTGATTTTGAAAGCACGTTCGAGGTGGTATGCGGTGCTAGGTGAATAATTTTTGCACCAGCATCTTGATGCTGGTTCTTACCCGCAACTGCAATCGAAATTATTTGTCCGTGCGCGCCCTCTTCCTTCAGAATAATGCACGGATATTTCATAGTAACCTTGCTACCAAAGTTTCCATCGATCCATTCAACAGTGGCATTTTTATGCGCAACGGCACGCTTGGTCACTAGGTTATACACATTGTTCGACCAGTTTTGAATGGTGGTGTAACGAATATGTGCACCTTCTAAAGCGATCAATTCAACCACTGCGCTGTGCAAGGAAGATTTACGATAGAGTGGCGCGCTGCACCCTTCCACATAATGCACAAAGCTGCCCGGTTCGGCGATAATCAATGTGCGTTCAAATTGACCCATGCTTGCTGCATTGATGCGAAAATATGCTTGCAATGGCATATCAATATGCACACCACGCGGCACATACACAAAACTTCCACCACTCCACACCGCAGCATTGAGTGCAGCAAATTTATTATCATGGGGCGGAATCACGGTAGAAAAATATTTTTTAAATAGCTCAGGATAATCACGCAACCCAGTGCTCAAATCAGAAAAGACGACACCTTTATCTTGCCACTCTTTTTTGAGTTTTTTATAAACCACCTCTGATTCATATTGCGCACCAACACCCGCTAAAAATTTTTGTTCTGCTTGCGGTATGCCAAGTTTATCGAATGTATTTTTTATTTGATCAGGAATCTCATTCCAAGAAGTATGCTGATTTTCCAGCGGTTTGACATAGTAGTAGATATCATTGATATCAAGCTCAGAAAGATCTGCACCCCATGATGGCAATGGCAGTTTTTCAAAAACGTCGAGCGCACGCAAACGGAAATCGGTCATCCAACCTGGTTCATTTTTTTCTTGCGAAATGCGTGTGACAATTTCTCGATTCAATCCCTTAGGTGTTTGAAAAAATCCCTTGGGTTTTTGGGCACGATTAACGATAGTCATCGTATCCCTGCTTTTCAAGTTCATCAACAAGCGTTGCATCACCAGAGCGGACAATGCGCCCCTTGCACAGAATGTGCACGTAATCGGGCGTGAGATAATGGAGGATGCGTTGGTAGTGTGTGATAATCACTAATGCTAGATTAGGATTTTTTTGCTGCGCATGCTTGATGCCGTTGGCCACTAATTTGAGCGCATCAATATCAAGACCTGAATCGATTTCATCGAGAATAACGAGTTTAGGTTCTAGCAAAACCATTTGGAGCAATTCAAAGCGCTTTTTTTCGCCACCGGAAAAACCATCATTCAAATCACGATAGACGAATGCCGGATCAATAGAAAGTTCCGCCATGGTCTCGCGCAAACGTCGTTCGAAGTCAGTGACCGATACCCGCTGCCCGGTAACTGCGGCATGAGCTTCGTGCAAAAAAGTGAACACTGATAATCCAGGAATCGATGGTGGTTGCTGGAAGGCCAAAAAGATGCCCGCACGCGCACGTTTGTCTGCAGACCAAGTCAGAATACTCTGCCCTTCAAAAAGCACATCGCCCTCTTGAATTGTGTAGGCAGGATGGCCCGCGAGCGCATGAGCTAGCGTGCTTTTACCAGACCCATTGGGCCCCATAATTGCATGGACTTCACCAGGACCAACATGCAGAGCAAGTTGCTCAATCACTGGCTTTTTACCAACACTAATATGCACTTTATCAAAAGATAGTATCGCCTGAGACATCAAACAAAACCTCCAACCTTCGTAACCCCGCATCTAATGCTTATCATTGTATCAAAAATGGCTACTTTTAGCCACTTGTTCTCAAACAAGGTTTGACACAAATTATAGGCATTCTATACTTTGCGGACACGGAAAAAAATCATGTATCACAAGGAGGCTCATGAAAAAATTATTGATCTTACTTTTTGCAGCCACTTCATTCACAAGCTACGGCATGGATAGGGACTCATTCGACGAACCATTCGGGAGCCATGACAGCAAAGACTATGGCGATGTCACATTCGAGGTCCTTGTTGAAGCAATGAAGGCGATGAAGTGGCAAATAGAACACAATTCTCCCGCAACAGGAGAAAGTCCCAATCAAGATTATGTTGCCGTACAACTCGCCTACATGAACGAGTTAAGAAAGATCAAAGCAGCTTGGGACAACCCCGAAATTCGCGATGAGACGGAAAAATGGCTCCGTGGCCTCGATGCCGCAGAAAAAGAAGAGGCTTTAAAGTTAATACGTCAAATAGAAGACGTTAATAAAAAAATTGGAGTGCAAGGAAAATTTGCCCAAGAGATCCAGGAAGGTGCGACATAGTTGCGTAACATTCTGGATTCATCTTCAGCACCGGGATTGAGCGCGCCCCGCACCGCACGCAAAGTGCTAGCAGTTGTGGCTGTGGCTGCTGCTTGTTATGGTATCTACCGGGGATACCAATGGTGGAAAGAAAATCAAAATAAAAAACAGTCTCTTAAACCTGCTCACTAAAAAAGGATACTCATGTTACATAAAAAATTATTCGCACTCGTGATTGGCATTGCATGCATCACACCCGCAATGAGTTTGTGCATGGAGAAAGCACGAGGCTCAGCTTGGGATTCCGATTCCGAAGAAGAAGCTCCCTTGGAAACAAAAAGCTCGCCAGGGATTGGCTCACGCGTTACACAAAGAGCAGGCGATGCCATAAAAGAAATGTTACGCGAAAACCGCGCTGATTTAGAACAAAAAGGCTTTGGATTTGACCACTCTCTTCTAGACATGTCATTCGATGACCCAATGGTTATTATTCCCGCTTTAAGCAAATTTTATATGATTCAGCCCGACACACAAAACCGAATCCCACTTTTTACCCTTATAAAAGATGGGGGTATTAAAAGTTCGATAGCTGATGGGCTCAAACAACTGCCTCTCGAAATTCTCGAATGCTTTGAATTTTTGGCAAAAAAAGGTTGCTCCTTCTTGAGCGCATTACCAAAAGGTGCGGCACCACAAGAAGCAACTGACATCGCAGACGCCATATATGACACATTCCACCAAGCTGCTGATAGCCAACGAACGTTCTTTGGCCAATTTGCACGCCTCACGTTGGGTGGCAAAATAACTGTCGGCATTGGAACTGTTTTTGCTGGATTGGGCATTGTCAAAACTATCGAATGGTTTCAAGACACCAAACAACCAGAAGATGATCTTGAAACTCGTTACGCATACTAAATAAAACACGTTACAAAATAGAAGGGGCCCTTTTTTCGGGCCCCTTTCTTTTAGTTATTAGAGTTCTTTTCTTCTTCCGGATTTTGCGGTGATCTTTGCGTCAATTGATACAATCCATAGCCCGCGCCAGCTACCAATGTTGTTTTTCTCAAAATGGCACCCGTAACCGCTGAGATTACCAACGCTTTGCGTGGATTATTTTTTACCAGCTCATCTACCTGTTTCAATTGTACGTCAGCCCAATTAGCAAAATTCTGCACAGCGCTTTGCGCTTTTGGCGCTAGCTCTTTGAAATATTTTACCGCATCATTCTCTGGCTTATCCTCTCCGATTGCGCAAATAGAGCTCAATGAAAACAGCGCTGTGATTAACACTAATTTTTTCATAAACATAAAAAATTCCTGTATTTAAGAATAGAGAGTTTCAATTAGGCAACCGACACCTACTAAAGCGCCACCCGCAACAAAAGCGAGCGCGAGCCCTGTGCGTGGATGTTCTTTTACCCATTCATCCACGGTGGACAAGTGGGTTTCTAACCTCTTGTTAGCCAAATACCTTAGATCTTGCAGATCTTGTCCAACACCTTCGTCCTCCTGTTTCTGTTCTTTGAGACCTTTCACCACACTATTCAGTTGAATATCATTCTCTTCATGCGCAGCGATGTCACTTAATGAACATAACGCTAATAACAAAAACATTTTTTTCATAACGGTCGCTAATATTATATGAATGGAAAGAGGGCACCTTACGGCACCCTTTCTTTTTTTTTGCGAAAATTAAATTACGAAATTATCTACTTGCCGAAACTAGTTTGCTACCACTATTTTTTCTTTTTCAGCAATTTTTTGCGTTGCACTTTCTGCATCTTGACTCGCTGCATCTCGTTTTGCACGCGCTGCTAGCTCAAGAAGTATATACGTTATTGCTGGAACAATGGCAACTTCCGCGCCTATCACAGCAGTAACTACCACACCACTAGCATAGATGGCATAGCGAATGTATTCTGGATTTTTTTCTAAAAGAGCGCCTACGTCTGTTTTTTGACAGGACTCATCCGTAACAGGCGCATTTTCTTTCAACTGTTCAACTTGCGACTGTTTCGCGGCTTCCGATTTAGCGGCTTCTGCTGCACGCACTTTTTCTTTCAATGTCTCGGTGGAACTTTTAGGGCTCATCGCCTGCAAACCTCCTGCAACAGAAACTGATGCACATGCTACAAGAAGTAAGCGTGTCATTGATTTTTGCATAAAACACTCCCGGAAGTTAATGATGTATATGAAATATAACGGAGAGTAGTCTTGCAAAAAAAACGATGTGTTGCAAATTAAACAATCGTGCGCGCAAGCTCTTCGATGGTGATAATTCCGCGCCTCACTTTGTCCGCACCATCGTGCGCCAATGTTGTCATGCCATTGCTCAGACAACAAGAATACACATCATCAAAAATCGGTTGTTTAATGATAAGCGATCGAAGCGGTGCTGTGACGGTTAGTAATTCAAAAATGCCCGTACGGCCTTTATAGCCAAGCTTGTTACATCCTTGGCAACCAACCCCATGGAAAAGTTTTGCATCTTCGAGTTTAAATTTTTTCATCAACTGCTGTTCTTGCTCAGTTGGTTGTTTTTCTTGTTTGCACCCGGAACAGATAGCGCGCACTAAACGTTGCGCTAACACACCAGATAATGATGCGTTAATCAAAAATGGTTCAATGCCCATATCCATCAAACGCATAATTGCACTTGGCGCATCATTGGTATGCAACGTGCTGAGAACCACATGACCTGTCAGCGCTGCTTCAATGGCAACTGCTGCTGTTTGCTTATCTCGAATTTCACCAATCATCAACACATCGGGATCTTGCCGTAACAATGCACGAATTCCCTTTTCAAACGTAAACCCAGCATCAGGATTAATGCGCCCTTGTGTGATTCCATCGAGATTGTATTCCACCGGATCTTCTAGCGTGACAATATTTTTATCGGGAGAATTAAGTTTTGCCAGCGCTGCATAGAGAGAAGTTGTTTTTCCCGAACCGGTTGGTCCAGTGGCCAGAAAAAAACCATTCGGTTGTTGAACGAGCTCGTTAAATCTTGCACACATTTCAGGTGAAAGACCAAGCTGTTCAAGCTGCATGGTGTGCACACCTCGATCAAGAATGCGGACTACCACCTTTTCGCCAAAAAGAGATGGAAATGTTGAAACACGGAAATCAACAAACTGTCCATTGATTGTGCTGTTAAATTTTCCATCTTGCGGAATTCTTTTTTCAGCAATGTTCATATTGCCAAGAACTTTCAGGCGCGATGCCACCTGAGATGCCAAATCTTTCTCGATAGGTTTTTGATCATAGAGGACACCATCAATGCGAAAACGGACGCGCATGGCGTCCGCATTCGGTTCAAGGTGGATATCTGATGCACGGGAGGAAACTGCTGCCTGCACAAGCGAATCAACCAATTGGACTACTGATGCATCCGCTCGTGTGTCTGGATTTCTTTCCATGGCGCCTCCCTTTTTGAAAGAGCGAGCAACCTATTCGTCTTCCTGCTCACTCAAAATTTCCATTTCAACTTCATCAACCTCTTTATCATCCAGAGGCTCACCATCTTCAGTGACTTCAGTGATCGCCGTATCATAATATTCTTTTACGGCATCGCAAATGTCATCGCGAAAGCTAACATAAAAATGAATATCATATGAAACATGCTCACCAATATCCTTGAGTAGATTTGGATCTTCCGGATCTGCTGCAACAACAATGAGCATATTCTCATCCACTTCAAGTGGAATGATACCGTGACGTAATAAAAATCCTTTTGGAAATTTGAGAAGTTGTTGATGATCAAAAAAATGACCAACAACATCAAATGATGGTCGTTGGTATAATTCGCTCAAGACATCGAGCAAATCATCGCGCTCGACAACGCCTTCATCTTTCAGGAATGAGATGAATGCCGTTTCATCTGATCGTGCGAAATCCTGTCTGAGCTTATTTGCATCATCCTGCGTAATCAGACTTCGCTCGAGGAGCAATGCGATGAGCGATTCAGTGATTGTTTCTTCACGCATCATACTATGCCCTTTTTTTACACGCTTACAACGCTATCCAACACGTAACCCAATCAAAAAGCCAACAGCGGCGCTAATTGAAATAGCGATATTTGCCTTTATCCATTCAAATACGAAAGACAAGATGCCGCCATCGAATTGAATTTGTTGCACACCCAAGACTTCTTGTGCACGAGTCCAGTCAATTGCAATATTCAAGACACCGTAATAATTAAGAAAACAAACTGCAACACCAATAAGTATGAGCAGTGCTACATAGGTACTATATTTTCTTAAGAAAAAACCAAAAAGAAAACCAATGCCACCCGCCAAACAAATATCAACTATGCGTTCACGCGAAGTGCGCATATAACTGCTGATAGAATCAACACCTAATTTTTCTTTAACGGTGTCAACAAAACCAGCTTGTCCATTCCCTGTATTCTCCATCATGAAATCCTTTTTCATAAAACCCATACATTACAACCAATGACCTACATTATAGAAAGAGAATCCCATGACACGCAATAAAAGAAAAGAGGTAATTGGACACAAAAAAAGCTCCGCTGTTACGCGGAGCCCAAGTACTGCAATTTTTTTCTAGGCGTTATGCTCTAAAAAAACTACTTGATCATTGCTTTGAGAGCTTTTCCTGGTTTAAATCGTGGGACACGTTTAGCAGGAATTTTCATCGCTTTTTTAGTCATTGGATTAATTCCGGTACGTGCCTTACGTTGCATCACACCGAAAGTACCAAAGCCTGTCAACACAACTTGTTTGTTTTGCTTCAAAGCGTTACTCACCGCACTGATGAAAGATTCCAAACACTCTTTGCATGTAGCTTTAGAGAGCTTGGTGCCCTTCGCCATTTTTTCAACTAATTCAGCCTTGTTCATACAGTTCCTCGTCGATTAACGCCTACGCCAAAGCAAACAAACTAGTACTTACCATTGTACACTATCTACGGAATAAGATTTGTCAAGCTCAACACGCTCAAACAAGCGTCCAGAGAGATCTTTTGGTACCGAGGGCCGGACTCGAACCGGCACAGGCAAATATGCCCGAAGGATTTTAAGTCCTTTGCGTCTACCTATTCCGCCACCCCGGCAATACGCAATGCTCTCTAACCTAGTATATCATTATTTGAATAATTGGAGGCGGCACCCGGATTTGAACCGGGGGTGAGGGTTTTGCAGACCCTTGCCTTACCACTTGGCTATGCCGCCGCACACTTAGGTACTAACGCTGTCAGGCTTCAAGCCCATTTTTTCAGCAAGCTCATATGCGCTGATATTGGGTATCGAATTGGCAGAATCTGTACCAAAATTTCCTACTCTTGATAGATAGGACTTTTGACACGGGCCCTCTACTGGCAGTCCTTTTTGGAACCACTCAGCGGTACCCCCTTCATAGACACGAACATTGGCAAAACCAAGCTCGCGTAGCTTTTTGCCCGCATACTCACTGGTTGAGCACATATAATTGGAGCAATAAAGAACTACTTCTGCATTCTTATCAATGTCACGAGCACACTGCTCGATAGACTCAAATGGAATGTGAATCGAATCTTTGATATGACAATCATCATAAAGCTCTCGGTCAAGCACATTGACTACAACCAAGCCGGTTTTCTTCGGCTGTTGTTTTTCCTTACCGCACCCTACTAGCAATAAAGCTAATAAAGGTAAAAATACAAGGAAACGATTCTTCATGTTTTTCATAGTTCATCACCCACAAATTCCAATGAGTCAATCACGCAAATAAATGTACCATAAATAGCCCGTATTGCAAGGATTCAGGCTATCTGATCACTTCCAAAAAACGGGACCATCGCACACGATGCCAAAAATCAATTGGATGGCGCAGTAAATCAAGAATCCACCATGAATACCTGCTGTCTATGGACCAGATACGGAAAATAATACGTCCATGAATCCAGTCACGTTTTATCGGCCCAAAGACACGACAATCCGCACTGCCATGACGATTATCACCCATACCCCAAAATTCATCTTCGGCCAGTTGCACATTAAACTCATCCGATCCGTTCCATTCACGATTTGGTTCACCGCGCATTTTTCTATCATGCGCATACGTTGGTTGGCCAGCCAATCTCATTTGAGGTTTGCCATCGCCATCACGAATAATCCAATCAGAATGAAGTAAATAGTATGGTTGCCTATCATATGGATATGCCGCATCATACGAGCGAAACTCGCTGCGTTCATGCAAACGCTGCTCACGATAATATTGAACAACATCATTATAGGCAGTAAGAGAAATACCACGCTCTTGCAAATCACGATCGATTTGCGCATTCAATCGAGCAGGGTCTTCCAAATACGTATGAATAAGCGGGAAATGATTCAAATATGGTTCATCAATTTTTTTGTCGTTCACATACACAACAGGCTTGCCATCTTCTATCACGCCACGCACATGATCGCCAGGACCGGCAATAATACGCTTTGTCCAATTAGATGGTCCCCATGCAAAACGTTGGAAAAGTTTTACTGCTGGATTTGCAGAATATTTAAAGCCTGGCGCATTGAAGGCGATAATTTCACCAACACGCGGATCACGTACCCAATATGAAAATTTATCTGCAAGGAAACGTTCCCCAACCAACATCGTGGTTTCCATCGAACCTGTTGGAACTTGGTACAATCCAAAAACAAATGTGCGAATTAAAAAAACTAATGTCAGCAAAAAAATAAATTCGATTGTCGAACTCATCCATGACTGCTGCACTCGTTTCTTTTTTTTCATTCCAAACATGATGAAAACCCTTAAAAATTAGTATGTAGATAACGTCTAGTATACCAAGTTAGTTGAGAGATAAAAAGTTGAGTGGATTAACCTGCTCACCGCGCTCATATACTTCAAAATGTAAATGGGATGCATCTCTTCCCGTTTTTCTCGTAAAGCCAGTATCGCCGACCGTCCCCAACCGGTCCCCTTTTTTAACATGTGCACCATTCCTAGTACGAATAGTATCTAAATGAGCATAACGCGTTTTATAAACGCCATTGTGTCTGACTACAACGGTGTTGCCATATCCTGTTGCATAGCGTGCCTCTTCTACTACACCATCTGCTGCAGCGCGCACGGGCGTTCCGCGTATCGCTGCCATATCAACGCCATAGTGGAAACCCCAACTACCATTTGGTTTCCTTCGTGGACCAAAAAAAGAACTCAACCAAAAATTTGATTCATCAATCGGCCACGAAAATATGCCGGATGTTTTTCTTACCGCAGCTCTTCTTCTACGCGGCTGCGCTGCTCTGCGCGGTTGTTTTTTAATAACTGCTTTTTTGCGCTGTGCACTCGAAAGCACAAGATCACTATAATCTTCCCATTCACTCTCTTCTATGCGAGCTGCAAGTCGACCAAGATTTTGATCCTTGAAATAGGACATCGTCGACTCTTTCAAATGCTCTGGAGAACGATTTACAACAATAAAACTGGCACACGTCTCTTCCTCAGATTTTTCATTATTATTTTCCTCACATGTTTCTCCAGGAAAATAAGATTGATATTGTCGCTGCATGGTGATGACGCGATCAACATGGGAACTAAGACTGCGATATTCTAATATCATCAGCAACGCAAGCGCGCCCATGGCTAACGTGAAGCACCCCAAAATGAGGGCAACGTATGAATGATAGAACTGTTTAATTATCGTACTCCAAAAAAAATTGCCGCGTCAGATTACCTCTAAAGCCTTTTCGGGAATCCAACCAACGGCATCATGTGTCCGTACTTTACACCATTCGTGGGCACGTTCTGCAATCACCACGCGATCAGCATGTGTCAATGTTGCAATGCGTTGATAGCGTTCATTGGGACCCACAAACAACGGCGTTTGTTCAACTACAATGGCTTGAAATGATCCATATTCCATTGTTTTTACAATAACGACAACACCAAGAATTGCTACGCACAAACTACCTACACTTTTAACTGCAAATCGTGCAAAGCCAAATCTTCTTATTAAACCCACTAGGAAAAGAGAATACCAAAAGATAAAAAAAAGGATTTGAAAAAAGAATAATGATCCAAATTCGGTTGAACGTGTAACAAGATTATAGGTCCGTGTCACAAACCGTTCATCAGTTGGTTTGCCCAATTTTTTCAATGCACGCCGCATGTTGCCTTCGATCTCAACAGATTCCTTCCGTGGCGCACCTCTTTGTGCACGCTTCCAACAGACAAGAGCACGTGAATAATCTGCTAATTCGTAGTAGCAGTTGCCCATGTTATACCACACAGCTCTTCCCTTTTTCTCGATCGATTCATAGATCACGAGCGCTTGTTGAAAATCACCATCGTGATAACTTTTGTTAGCGCGTAAAAATATTTCCTGTTTGTTAGCATGTGCAAACAATGGCGCCATTAGCATGATGAAAAAAAGTAACTTCTTCATAAAATCCCCTCCAGCTTTTTGATCCATCCTGCTGCTTCATCAAACAATCGCTCTTTTTCTTGCGCATTGAGCACATGACCACCAAATGATGTTGCTGCAATTTTTGTGGCAAAAGTTAGCCACGCACCACGAAAGACTTCATCAATTTCACGCGTAATATCATCGAGTGAAACTTGCGGAATTTCTTTTTGTTTTCTGTGGGCATACAATCGCACAAACAACCGATTGAGTTCTGCGATGTCCATCTTCTTACGCGCAATCTGCAATTCTGATCGAGCAATAACAAAAGCTTTTTTCTGTACCGCAGCTGGATTACGACGCGATTGGATTGCGAGGAACCAATGTCCAGCGCGACGGGAAAAAGAAGCTACTACCGGCAACAATAAAAAGATTATGAAGAATGACACCGTCATTGCTTTGCGCTCTGGGCGCTGCGTCCAGGGGCCTTCTTCGTGCAGAGGGAGAACCGAATGTTTTCCTTGTTGTTTTTGTTCCGTTGCCATCGAGGTCGGTTCTTCATGATCAACTTGTGCAAATGCATTTGATGGCGCGATGGTTACAAAAAGCGGAACAGTCTGCAACTCTTTATAAAGACGGCTTTCTGTATCAAATACCACAAACTTCTGTTGTGGTATTTCGAAATTACCTGCCTTCAAACCCTGCACAATAAACTCAAATTTCTTGGTCGGCAAATTAGAACCTGATGCGGGTTCTATCGTAGTTTTTGAATCGTAATATTTTAATTCTTGTGGCATGCCACGAACAATCGGAACTCGTAATGCCTCAAGATCACCATCTCCTTCAAACTCAATGGTGAGCACCATTCCTTCACCTTGCTTTGCAAGCGCGGGACTAATCGATGCTTTCACATGCTCAAACCGACCAACCGCCGTTACTTCATGCGGATAGGCAGGCAGCGCTCCCACATTGATATTAAGCGCATTTGAATAGGCACGCTTTGTTGTTTTTCCTGCATTAAAAAACCCACCCCATGTACGGGCTGTATTACGACGATCTGTGATTTCAAAATCAGCATAATGCGCAGGAATGGTATAAGCACCGGGTGTACGTGGATACCACTGCCATGTCCACTCGGCAATCTGGTACTGTTTGCCATCGACAACTTCTGTCCCCTGGCGCGGTCCTTGAATATTTTTTCGATCAAAACCAGAAATGTTTTGTTGCCCAATATCTTTGAGGCCAAGCATTGAACGATCGTAATAAAAACGAAGAGAACAATTAATACGTTCGCCAACAACAACAGAATCTTTATCAACTATACAACGTAAAAATATTGGATCACTTTGATTTTGTTGTACCGCTAGAGGGTCATATTCAGTTGCTTCTAGAGTGAGCTGATTGGAAGAATACTGACCTGCCTGCGCAGTAACTCGTGCAGGTCCAACTGTATATGAACCAGGCTGATCTATACGCGCAAGATACGAATATTTTAAGGAAGAGACACCATTGATCGTGTGCATTTGATAACCAGTGCGACGAATCACAAGTTGACTCACTCCCTCAATTGCTGGTGGTACCGTTTGTCCAAGATCAGTGATTATTACTTCTAATGTGAATGGGTGCCCAATTTGCACTTGTTCAATTGTTTCTCCATCATCATCGACTGCACGCAGCACAACTCCGGCATATACAGAGGTATACACACTGAACATAAGAAACAAATAGATTAATTTACCAACAACGTTGTCCTTCATGACCTGCCAATTTATCATCAACCATCGCCTTAATCATTTTTTTATTTGAATCTTGATCTGCATCTTCACGATCACGCAATAAGCGCGCCATCCATTGCTCATTCTCTCCAAACAAATCTTCATCATTCTCCGCCGCTAATGCTGCTGGATTTCCTTGCATTTTTTCGGCTTCATTCTTATTGTTGTCTTCAGAACCGGTATCCCGTTGCTTTTCTGGAGTTTTATCTTGTTGCCTATCTTGTTTTTGTTTTTCACCCTTATCCCCATTCTTTTGTTGATCGGGCTTTTGATCGCGTTTTTCTTCTTTTTGTTTTCCATCATCTTTGGATTTTTCTTGCTCAGGTTTTCCCTCAGACTTCTCATCTCGATCCCGGTCTTGGTCTTTTCCGGATTTATTGTCCTGCTCTTGCTTGCCCTCGTCTCCGGAATTGTTATCCCCTTTGGAGTCCTGGCTCTTGTCGTCTTTTTGATCTTGTGATGATTTATCATCTTTTTTAGATGAATCATCATTTTTATTATCTTTATTTTGATCTTGTTGCTGATCTTTGTTCTGGTCTTGTTTGTCTTGTTTATCATCTTGTTGGTCATTCTGTTGATCTTGCTGTTGCTGCTGCTCGAGCATTTTTTTGACCACTTCAAGATTATGCTTCGCGTATTGATTCTCTGGATTAAGCTCGAGAGTTTTTTCATAATGCTCTATCGCATCTTCCAGCTTCTTCAATTCAACGGCAACGTTACCCAAATTGAAATAGGCTTTTTCTTGCAACGGTTTATTATTCAGAGAATTCTGTGCCGCCTGATCGAAATAGGCATACGCTTCATCAAATTTTCCGGTTTTATATGAGGCAACACCCGAATCATATAACACGTCTGCGCGATTGGGTGCGTTAACAACTAAGTTATTAAGTTGCTGTTGTGCACCTTGCCAATCTTCTTTTTGTGCTGATGTAATTGCACGGCCATATTTGAGTCCAGTCATTGCATAACTCGAACACGAGAAAAACATAAGTGCAAGAAATATATAATTCATAACAACCACTCAATCGCAAAAAGAAAAAAGCTTGCGAGCAGAAAGTATTGATATTGCTCTTCTAAATCCGATACTGATTTATCATCTAAATGTTCTTTTTCAAAACTTTCGATAGAAGAAACTAACTGATACACGTCGGAAGAATCAGGCGCCACCGATAAATATTTTCCGCCAGCATCTTGAGCAAGCGTACGTAGAATACCATCATTAAGGCGCGATATAACTATTTTGCCATATTCATCCTTTTGATGTCCAGTGCTTTTGCCATGCTCATCAAACACAGGAATCGGTGCTCCTTCAGCAGTCCCAACCCCAAATGCAAAGATGCGTAAATTAGCCTCTTGCGCCTGTTGCTTGAGACCTCGCAAATTGCTCGAAAAATCTTCTCCATCGGTAAAGATTATAAGCAATTTGTTTTTCTTTTTCGCCATGCTCGCAAATGCATCAAGCGCGATTTTTAATGCCTGATCGAGTGCAGTGGTACCAGAAGAAATCGTTTCAACATCCACCTGATCTAAAAACATAAAGAATGCACCATAATCATCGGTGAGCGGACATTGCACAAACGCTGATCCAGAAAATAAAATAAGTCCCACGCGCTCACAAGAAAGCGATCGGACCAGATTTTTAATTTTTTCTTTTGCGCATGCAAGCCGATTTGGTTTGCAATCGGTTGCTAACATACTGCGAGAAACATCGAGTGCAATAAAGACATCGCGGCCTTGCTGAGAAACCACTTCCTCTTTCCTATTCCATTGTGGATGCAACAAAGAAATCAACAGACTCAAAATTCCAAGCGACATACAAATAAGTCTGATCATATTGCGCGGAACAGAAAAATTTCTCACCAATTGAGGCAAATGCAGGCCGGTCAGTTTTTTAACTGCACGCTGTTTTTTAATCAAGCGATAGATCAACAACACGAGCGCTACAAAAAAAAGCAGGAGCCAAATGCTATTGTGCTTTGCGCCCCATGTAATTGGAAACCAGGAGTTCATATGCCAAACCACACAAAAGTTGAAAGAAATAACTCTGTAAATATCAAGGCTAGGATTGCTGCAACACCATACCCAAATAGGTCATAATACCGAGTAAAGATAGGCGTTTCGTATTCTGTTCTTTCGAGCCCATCAATGGTGTCATAGATAGCTCGCATATCATGTGCATTGTGCGCCATGAAAGATTTTCCACCCGTTCCTTGCGCAATTTTATCAAGAAGCGTTTTGTTCACCGACGGCTTGCGTACCATGCCATAGAGTGGGTGCATAAAGACTTCCGGTTCTTCAGAACCAATACCAACGGTGTACACTTTCACACCTAATTTTTGAGCGATAGTAATTGCTGCTCCCGGATCCATATCGCCCTCTGATGGTTCACCATCGGTGAGCAAAATCATAATTTTACTTTTTGCTTTTGATCGTTTGAGACGGTTAATTGCAGTCACCATCGCGGTTGCGAGTTTGGTCCCGTCTGGATCAATATCGCCGAGCTTCAATTCATTAATCATGTTTTTTACAATTTTTTTATCATGCGTGATGGGGCAACGAGAAAGTGCATCATTACCAAAGATCACAAGCCCAATCGCATCATGATCACGTTTTTCAACAAAACGAACGGCTTCATCTTTTGCTACATCAAAGCGAGATCGATGTTTATCGTCATAATCTTTAAACTGCATACTGCCTGAAGCATCAAGCACGAGAACAATATCAACACCCTGCACTTGTTTTTTCGAACGGGAATCGACCAACTGCGGTTTTGCACAAAAAAATGCGAGTAATGCGAGTGTGAGAAAATGGAACCACCAAAAAACTTTTTGATGGATATGTTTGCTTTTAGCGCCGGCACGAAGTGTCCAGCTTGCTAAAGAAAATCGATAGTGGACAGATCTACCAAACCGATTACGAAGAAACGGGATAAGAAAAACCAATGGTACCAATACATACAAGACTGATGGATTGGCAAGGCGGAGAAAATACTCCACGAGTTATTCCTCTTTTTGCTCTACGAACCATTGGCGCACTCGATTAGCAAATTGTTTTTCACTCTCACCCTCTCCACTCGTCATCGGTTTACCTATAACTACCTTGATCGGATGCCAGTGAACTAAAAATGAATTAACCGGGTACACCTTATTTGCTCCAAATATGCGAACCGGAATCACTTTCCGATCGCTTTGCTGGGCTAGTATAGCAAAGCCAGCAAAAAATTCATGTATCTCTCCATCATCAAATCGAGACCCTTCGGGAAAAAGAACTATATTTGCGTCCGTTTGCCGTGCTAATCGTAAAATTTTGAGCATTGATCCAAAAGCTTTTTGGACGTCATTAACATTCACAACAACCGCCAAATAAGGAACAAGCCATCGAAGAAGATGCGATTCGAGCAACTCACTCCGCGCCAACCAAATATGCGGCTTGCCTTTTGAAAGCCAACCAACAAGTGGAATATCTAATGATGATTGATGATTCGCAACAAACACAACCGGCTCATCATTAGGAATATTTTCTATACCAACAAAAGTAATGGGCAAGAAAGAACACTTAAAAACTGCCCAGTAATAAACATGTATTATGCAATACAACAACCGTGAACGATATTTTATTCGCTCAGGCAGTAACATAAAAATAAGAAGAACCGGCAAAAACAAAAGAATGATAACGACTAAGATAATACGTGAAATAATTGTTCTAGCTATCGCGACTACTTGCATTACAAACTCCATTTTCTATGCGCTATATATATCCGCATATTCATATGCACGCTTTATATAGACATTAGCAAATAAAGAAACAACAAATGGCCAAAAAATAAAATATCCTATCCAACTGACAAGAAGAAGTATAAATGAATTATAATTCACCAATGATCCAATTCCCGCTTCTAATTGATACTGCAACCAAAGCAATCCAAAACACCAAATACTGGTAAGCAGAATGAGCGGGTAATTATAGACAAAAAACCACATTGTATTTCTAACCGATTGCCATATCTTATTTGCATCAGCAAGGAAAAATATATTGATCATGATCCATAATGACGGGCTCAACATATTGCCCGTCAAAAAATAAGCACTCTTCAAAATAATCTCTGACAATGATGGCACTATTCTCGAGATGAGAAAAATTGGCAACGTGATGCAACTTAAAAAAATGATACCTAAGAATAATTGCGCAATCAGAACCCGAATGATGTCAGGCATTCTATCGACAAAGTAGCGAATGGTTTTTCGTCCCAATGACGGCCGACACGCCAGACACACAATATATAAAAAAATAAAATCGTAGAATCTACCGAACATCCAAGAGAATGACCCGCCCGACATAAATGGAACAACCGTAGGGTCAAGTGGGTAAGGAAGTATCCAATAGAGCAAAAACTTACCGATCAGCATGAATACCCAATAGGGAAGCAATAATTTATAGGCATCCCCCGTATTTTTCATGGTGACCAACAACAAGAGCCTAAGATTTTTGGGCTGCAATAATCCAAGACCCTCTTTCCACGATTGCATGATAGTCATGGGCAACTCTCCCTGATTTCCGAACGTAATGTCATGGCACAGCCTACTATAGCCTGTTCATAGAAACAAGATCAGCCCGTATTGCATGATTTTTCTGAAACCTTATACTCAGGGTTCTGAAAATAGGGATGAGAGGTAGGTAATGCAACCTATTTACCGAGCGGCAGTAGGGGGTTGTTCAATAATTAAATTTGACACTTTGAAATTTCCACCGCTATTATAAAAACGTATGTATAATCGAAACTCTGCCCATTCTATCGATGCAAAAGCTGTCATTGATAGGCAAAAAAGGTTGGCATGAAGAAACTGCTCATTGTAGAATCACCCGCAAAAATTAAAACTATCAAAAAGTTTTTAGGTAACGAATTTCAGATCATGTCCACTATGGGACATGTGAAAGACCTGCCTAAAAAACGCCTTGGTGTAACTATTAATGGCACGGTTGATATAGAATATGAAGTCCTAGAAGGCAAAGATAAAACGCTGGCTGATATATGCAAAGCAGCAAGCACGTCTGATGCTATCTATCTGGCACCCGATCCTGATCGAGAGGGTGAAATCATTGCCTGGAACGTCAACGAAGATCTTGTGAAGGTAATAAAAAAAGGTGCCAAAATACACCGCATTGCCTTTAACGAAATCACCCAAACGGCAATTGAAGAAGCTATAGAAAATCCTTCAGAAATTGATCAGAAAAAAGTTGGCGCTCAACAAGCTCGTCGCGTTCTTGATCGCTGGGTAGGTTATGAAGTTTCTCCTATTTTATGGAGAAAAATTGCGCCTGGCCTATCGGCTGGCCGTGTGCAATCAGTTGCGCTGCGCCAAATTTGCGAACGCGAACAAGAAATTCGTAACTTTAAACCTGAAGAATATTGGACTGTCGACGGAACCTTCAAACATAATAAAGAAGAGTTTGTTGCACAACTAAGCCATATAGGCACAAAAAAAGCTGATATTAGTGATCAAAAAACTGCTGATGCAATTGTTAGCGATCTCAAAAAAGAATCATATATTATTGATTCAGTTGAAGACAAAACACGCAAAAAAAATGCACCGCCTCCTTTTATGACCAGTACGTTGCAGCAAGCAGCCTACAACACACTTGGCTTTTCTGTTAAAAAAACGATGCAGGTTGCACAGAAACTATATGAAGGTATGCCACTTGGTGATGAAAGTTCACCAGTTGCACTCATTACCTATATGCGTACCGACTCGCTACGCCTATCAGATACTGCATTAAAACAGGCGCGTAGTTATATTGAAGGCAATTTCACTAAAAATTATCTGCCTTCAAAAGCGAATGTGTTTGCAAAGAAAGGCAAAGGCAATACACAAGACGCTCATGAAGCCATTCGTCCTATTGATGTGAGCCTAGCGCCAGAAAAAATTAAGCGCTTTTTGCCTGCCGACGCGGCAAAATTATATGATCTCATTTGGAAGCGATTCATTGCTGGCCAGATGACTTCAGCTGAATATGCTCAGCGCCAAGTTACTCTTACCGGTGGCAAATACATTTTCAAAGTGACTGGGTCAACCCTCATCTTTGATGGGTTTTTGAAAGTGTATACTGCTGATGATGATGAAAAAGAACAAAAAATTAATTTGCCAAAAGATCTCAAAGCAAAAGATCCGGTTAATCTCAACAAGATTGATCCTAAGCAACATTTCACCCAACCGCCTGCTCGTTTCACCGAGGCATCGCTCGTTAAGGCACTCGAAAAAGAAGGCATCGGCAGACCGAGTACCTACGCTGCTATTTTGAACACCATCCGTGAACGATCGTATACCACTCTCGATGAGCGCAAGCGATTTGTTCCGACTGAGCTTGGTATGACGATTGTGAGAATGTTGGTGGAAAATCTTCCCCATATTATGAATGTAAAATTCACCGCTCATATGGAAGAAGATCTCGATAAGATAGCCAATGGAGAAATGGAGCGTGATGAGCTTCTGAAGAATTTTTATAGCACCTTCAAAGAAGATGTTAAAAAATTTGGCGGCGATAAAAAAGCCAAAAAAGAAGCCATCGCAACGGGATTGAAATGCCCAGAATGCGGTAAAGAAAAATTGGCAATTCGATTTGGCAAAAGTGGTGAGTTTCTTGGTTGCATGGGCTACCCAGAATGTTCATTCACCTCTAATTTTGAACGGGATGAAGCGGGCCAAATCAAGCTCGTCGAACCTAAAAAAGTTGAGCTGCTGGATGAAAAATGTCCACAATGCGGCAAGCCTCTGCGAGAAATTCAGGGTAAGTTTGGGCCATTCAAGGCCTGCTCTGGTTACCCAGAATGCAAGTATATTCATCGCGAAAAGGCCAATTTCGATTGTCCTCAATGCGGTGGTGAAGTGGTTCAAAAGGTATGGCGTGGCGGCAAATTCTGGGGTTGTGATAACTACCCTAAATGCAAGTTCGCTGTCTTTGATACTATAATCGACAAGCCGTGTCCTAAGTGTAAGTGGCCATTTTTGACCGAAAAATCCACCAAGGAAGCCACCGAGATCCTATGTGCCAATAAAGAGTGTGGCTATAAAAAAGAAGCCTAAGATCTCAATTTTGTGCCCATTCTCCTCATATACCCCTTGAGTATATTTTCAAATTGAATATATTAATAAGGTGGAACTTGCAAAGGTTCTGCCTTATTATATTTTTTTGCAAAATGGGGGAAATCCATGGTTTTGAAAAGACTATGGTTGGGGCTTTCGACACTCATCTTGGTATCCGCACTTCATGCAAATCTTGTCCTTGAGCTCAACTTAAAAGATCTCGTTACTCGCCTTATGAAGGCCCAAACCTCTGAAGAACGGGCCGCTGCTTTGCGTGCTATAATCGAACAACTCAACTTGCCTGGTTCAAAGGCAGAAGCTGCCGCAATTATCCGTGGCAATGGCGATATTCGCATCCCTCTTCTTGAAAGAATACGACCAAATACCTTTACTGCATTTGTAGCGGAATCCACTATAGTAACCGATACATGCAAAGATTGCGCTCATGCTCTTAATGACCTTGGAATTGATTTAAATCTAGATCAAACAGATGCGCTTATGCTCAGAGAAGCATCTAGACAAAAGCCACGCATTGAAACATATTTCAAAGATTACCCAAAGGCTCAACAGACCTTTGAATCGGTGCTTTTACAAGAGAAAAAATTAAAACAAAATGGGTATCTCAGCCTTTATCACGCGTGCCAAAAATCAATCTATTTCAAGATCTACCTTGATACTAAATTGATGGAACTTGTTCATGGCACTAGAGCTAACTATCTCAAATTAAGACAACCAACAGATACCTATATCCCGACAGAAAATCCTGTTCACACAAGAAATCACTTTTTGAAAAATGGTTCAGAGTGTGATCATCATTCGTACGATCGCTATCATCTACTTTGTGCCAATCATGCATTGACTGGAAATTTGGGCAACTGGGGAGAATGCACTGCCTACTTTTTTGCGGATAATAGCAATATCACAACACCAAGCATTGATTTGGACAAGATATTCGAACAATATAATCTCGCAAAGTATTATGAAAAATATAAAGCAGAAATAGAGGCTGCACAAACCTTTGAAATGGAAGGTGGAGTACTGTTACAACTTGTCTTCACACCTGATCTTATTGATAAAACAGTCTATCCAGCACGTGCCTGCGGACCAAAGAGAGAGATCTTCAACCGTTCCCATCCTGAAGAAAAAATAGAAAAAGTTTCCTCAATTCTAGATGCCCTTATGCAAAGACCATTTAATATTATGTTAGCGGATTCTGAAACACCAAATTATCTCCAATGGCGTGTGATTCTGACTGATGATATTCTGCTCAATCCAAATTCACTAGAAGTGATTCGTGGGGATTTCAAAGTATTTGCTCATAGCTTGGAACCAAAAAAGCTTACTGAATTTCACAAAAAAATAGATGCGATTGTGGCTCAAATTAAAAAAGACGCCATCGCTAATAAGGACTTCTGGTCTGCCTGTATATCCGTGCGTTAACAATTTTCATGCGTGAATTGTCGACAAATAATTGACAAAGAAACTCCCTTTGGCATCTTCAGTATAAAGCCAGTTTTTTGATCAAAGCCTATAAATGGGGGCTTTACTATGACTCAATCTTTTATGCGCTCTCTCCTTTTCTTCTCATTAATACTCTCTGCCAATAAAATAGCAGTTGAGCCCCTCTTTCAAGGTGAACGTTCAGAACTCAGACGTTATCTTGCCTATACTTCATTTGATCAGTTCGTGAATGAATCAGACTCAGTAACCGAGCAAAAACAAAGTCTCGCTCTCACACTTCAAGAAATGAATATTCCTCTTAGAGTGAGCCAATCGCAAGGCCTTTTGCTTGCACAGGGTGCAATTGTTAAACCCTATCTTAAAAATCTCGCTACTCAAATACCCACACTGCCTGCCGCATTCGATCGCATACTCACGATAGAACAGCAAATTAATGAACGTGGAAATTATGTTGTGTACCATGGCACCTCACCATGGCGCTATGCACTTGCTTACTTTGATAAAAAATTGCTTGAAGCAAAAATCAACGTGCATCCCAACTTTCTGCCTCTACGCCAACCAACAAAAACATATACACCGATAGGCGATCCAGTCGCACTACGAGAAGAATATCTCACGCGACCACGCGGGTCTTCTTTTTATCATGAGCTTCAATTTTGGTTGGGCGAACAAGACCGTTATCATCTTCTATTTACTAACAATGCGCTGACGGCCAATTTGTATGGGCGCCCTTTTGGTGGCGAATCGGCACTCAGCTTTTTTCTTGGTCATGAATCCCATGTTTTTGGCTTTAAGGAAATGGCATCGGGCCTCAGACGTGTTATTCATGGGCAACCAGAAGAAGATCCAATCAAAGATCTATTTACCAAGCATGGCTTGCAAGATGCATACGCCACTCATAAAGCAGAAATAGAAGCATGTCTCAATCAGAAAATCTACGGAAATATTATGCTGCAGTGTGAGATCTCTCCGAATCTTTTGCTCAAAACGGTCTACCCATCTGCAACAGGCGGTGGAAGAACATCGGTTAGAATAAACAAACAAAAAATAATCGATTCAGCGATCGTGTTTGATGCATTAAAAAACAAACCATTTAGTATACGTAATCCACATCTGATACTTTGCTGCGCAATTCTGACTGATGATTTATGGCTCAACCCTCAGGCACCTGATACAACTCATGGCCTGAGAATTCATGTCCATAGTCTCGAGCCAAACAAATTAACAATGATGCAACACACCATTGATACCCTCGTTGCAAATATTTTTAAAGAACGTTCGACTGTTGATCTCGCTGCCTCAAAATAAGCTCGTATTGCACGCCATACGGCCCTTTAACAAATCCCGCATCAGCAAAACCAAAACGTTTGAGCGAACGATAACTTTGTTCATTGCCCGCATCAACATGCGCAGTGAAAAAATTATTTTTTGTGCATGAAAAATAAACAGGCGCCGCAACTGCAAGCGCCTCATGCAAATAACCATTTTTCCAAAAATGCTCATTGAGCCAGCAATATAACTGTCCACGTAATTTTTGATCATCCCGAATTTCAAGAGCGCCAATCACCTGGCGTTCTTTTTTTATGTAGATCGCATAAAAAAAAGTTTCACACTTTTTTATTTTTTCAATCCGATCGCGTACATAACACTCCTCCTCAAATGCTGAGGTTACATGAAGCAGCAATCGAACTTGAGATGAGAATGCACTCAGATAAGGAATCAGTAGATACTCAGACATGCACTTAAGCGTGACTCTCGAGCCAAAAATAGTCTCTGGAAACATACACCCCCCATACGGTATGCCTTCAGGCTAGCGCGTTGCCTTACCGTATGAAAAGATATAGAGATCATCTACATAGAGACACTCAAGCAATAAAGCCTCATGGTCGATAAAAACTCGACCACGAGGCTTTCGCTTATTTTAAACCACTTTATTACATCTGGTTGAGCGTTACACACTCAAACAATGTACCAATCTGATATCAGCTAAGACGAGACCCGTTTGGCGCTTTTTCAGAAGGTTGAACAACACGTTTTTTACCACCCTCACTATCGGTCACCAGCATCATGCCTTGGGATTCCATGCCCATCATTTTGCGCGGCTTAAGATTGGTCACAAACACCGCCTGCTTGCCAGCAAGATCTGCCGGTTGATAATACTCACGAACGCCAGCCAAAATCTGACGCACTCCAAGATCACCAAAATCAACCTGCATGCGCAGCAGCTTGTTTGATTTTTCAACCGTTTCACATTCGGTAATAGTGCCAATGCGAAGTTCCACTTTGGTCACATCATCAATCGTGATATGAGATTCTGGTACGGTTACTTTTTCTTCCATAATTTCTTCTTTTGTTGGTTCTGGTTTTTCAAACAATGCAGGAATTTGAGTGAGCTTGAACTGATGGTGCCATGTGCACAAATCAAGATCTTCAATCGTGTCATGATTGAATTCTAAATTTTGTCCCAAGCTAAAAAGGAGCTGCTCCATTTTTTTTGGCATCACTGGCCACAATAAATGGGCAATATCACGCAAGCTATGACACGTTGCAGATATAACCTCCAAGAACAACTTCTGATCCTTCTGCGCCAATTTCCATGGTTCGTGCGCATGGAAATAAGCATTCACCTTGTGAATAAATTCCCACAAGCGCGTGAGAGCCAAATGGAACATGCAATCATCCATGTGATTAGCAAAATCTTCTACCACATTCCACGATTCATCTCGCAGGTTAATGGATGCTTCAGACCAGGTTTTTGGCGCATCAACAGCCACAAGATTGTTCTTGAGCGCGAGTGTTACAACGCGATTGAGCAAGTTGCCCAAATCGTTGGCCAGATCAGAAGAGATACGCTGCTCTAAGTCACCGATGCTAAAATCACCATCTTGATTGATTGCCATTTGGCGGCAGAGATAATAACGAACGGCATCAGTGCCATAACGCGCATGCAACTCAACAGGATCGACCACATTGCCTAATGATTTAGACATTTTTTGTTTATCAATTTTGATCCAGCCATGCACGAGCAATCGTTTTGGCAACTCTAATCCTGCGGCCATTAAGAATGCGGGCCAGAATACGCCGTGAAAACGAATGATATCTTTGCCCAAAATTTGCACATCTGCCGGCCACCAAAGATCAAACTCTTTTTGTTTGTTGGGTTGACCGTAGCCAATGGCAGTAATGTAGTTGGTGAGCGCTTCAACCCACACATAGATAATGTGCTTTGGATCATTAGGAAATGGAATGCCCCATTGAACAGTAGTACGCGAAATGCTCAAATCTTTGAGGCCCGCTTGCACAAAACTCAGCATTTCATTCATGCGTTCTTTTGGTGCAACAAAGTTTGGATTTTCTCGATAGAACTCAAGCAATTTTTCTTGGTACGCGGATAATTTGAAAAAGTAAGTCTCTTCCGAAACTTCGATGGTAGGACGACCACATGATGGACATGGCGGTGCTACAGTTCCTTTTTGCGCATCTTTTTCAGTTACAAATGTTTCACATGATACGCAATACCACCCTTCATAGGAATCTTTGTAGATATCCCCTTTATCGAGCAACTGTTGCACAAGATACTGAGCACCTTTTTTGTGGTAGTCGTCAGTGGTACGCACAAAATAGTCATAGTTGATATCAAACATCTGCCACGCACTTTTATACGCGGGGACAAAACTATCTACAAATGCCTTGGGTTCTTTCCCAACCTGTTGCGCAGCCTGGGCAATCTTCTGGCCATGTTCATCAGTCCCGGTCAGGAAGAAAGTTTTTTCTCCCTTGAGACGATGCCATCGCTTGAGCACATCTGCCAAGAGTGTGGAATACAGCGAGCCAAGATGCGGCTTTGCCGTTACATAATAAATAGGGGTCGTAACATAAAATTTTTTCTGTGCCATAGTCTGTTCTACACGTGAAATCGATTAAAAACGGTATAGTGTTAGCATAAAACAAATAGATGCAGAGCACAAAAAAAGGCTCCGAAATATTCGGAGCCTTTTTTTAATTGATTATCGTATCAATTCATTAACATACACCACGTAGTTCAAACATGAGTGTTTTGAGCCACTGAATCACGTCCAAGTTCGCATTATCAATATCTGCTATTGTTGTAATCACAGGGAAGCAACTACCGGTATCTGATAGATTACCGAGAGTCTGCTCGATTATCGAACAACATTCATCTAATTGCGATGTTATTGGCGATAAATCAACAGTTGTTGTAAGCAGAATATCAATTTTTGAATCAATATCCTCAATCACTGAGCAGCATGAAGCCAACTGTGACTCGATTATTGAACAGCATTCATCTAACTGCGATGTTATTGGCGTTAAATTAACAGTAGCTGTAAGCAGAATATCAATTTTTGAATCAATATCCTCAATCACTGAACAACATGAAGTCAACTGCGACTCAATTGTCGAACAGCACACATCTAAATTCGAATTGATTGATGCACAGCATGTCTCTATCTGCGAGGTTATTACCGTTATTATTGTTGAGCTAGTACTTGTAATTAAAATATCAACTAATGAATTGATATTATCAACAACTGAACAACACGGTACAATTCTATTATCAATAGTCTCAACGATTGACTCAATAACATCAATCACTGAACAGCATGAACCCAACTGCGATTCTATTGTCGAACAACACGAATCTAAATTCGAATTGATTGTTGCACAGCATGTATCTATCGCAGAGATTATTGTCGTTATTGTCACTGAGTTGGTACTTGTAATCAGAATATCGATCTTTGAATCGATATCTTCAATCACTGAACAACATGCCGCGAGTTGACGTTTGATCAAGCACACACATTCTGCAATTGATGCCAACTCAGCAGAATCAGATGTTGAAACCGGATATGCAGGACTGGCGGGACCAACCCCTGGTCGTGGAGCACGAGTTTCCAGCGCATACTCAAGCGCATTCAGAAGCATTTCTGCATGCTCCATTGGAAGATGTATCATCGCACCTTCATACTCAACCGATCGAATTGTGTGCACAACACCAAAAAGTAGTCCCGCGCACACAAATGCAGACCATAATCTGCTTGTTCTTGTTTTATTCATACCTTTTTCCTTTTTTGGCATTGTTGCACCTTCTTCACTACTAGAAATGAATTGCCATACCAATATGTACTTCCGATTCCTGCATCACATTGCGACCAGCAACCACTTGCGACATACCGGCATAGAGCTCTCCAAAGTTCCAGCGATTGAATGCTTCTAAACGAATTTTATTAGCCAACGAGTTAGTACACGCTTCGAGCAAGCAGGGACTAATTGGTTCTGTTCTGCCGAGGCAATCGACTGCCGTTTTTGAACACAACTCAACTTTGTCATTTCGTTTCGCAAATAATTCATATCCTATAACAAAACCAAGATCTTGGTTGCGCGGATGGAAGAAGTTTAGATCTGCATGCAACATCCAGTAATCCCAAGAAACCTCAGCCTCTACACACGGACCAATATTTCTGACCGCTGCTCCTGTGAATGGCGCCGCTTTGTTCATTTTGTGCTTGAATGCATGATGGAAGCTCAAATCACCATAGAATGCAAAATATTTGCATGGCTTCCAACCACCTTCATAGCCAAGTTTGATTTCGTAGTGACCGTTATGGCCTGTTGATTGGTAGTACACACGACGCGGATCTTTTTGATTTTTGCCTGTTGGGAATCTCACACCAAATACAAAGTTGCTAAACCATCTGTTATTTTCTGATCCGTAACCACCATAGATTTCCGCTTCAAGGTCACCAAGTCCCACAATGCGTTCATAGCGACAAAGATCAATACAACAAGTAGTATCAAAGAATGCTACCGCAGAGGCGTTGCCCGACAGCTCAAGTGATTCAATCAACTCCTGCACTGCATTATAAATTGCAACAGCATTCGAATTTAATTGTGTTGGAGTGCCAGTACCATCCGGATTTGTTGTATCGATACGTCCCACAACAAATAATGTACCTTGTGCAGTGCGGTCTATACCCAAAGCGGCCGCATAGTTTTGAGTTGCATCAAAATAATTAACTGATGCCTCGGCTCCTGCACCGCTAGCTGGTAGAACAACTGTTCCTGCCGCAACTTTAGCATAAGAAAACTTATCTGGGACCAAGTTTGGCACTAAAGTTTTAGGCGGAATAGTACCACCCACGCTTTTAACTAAAAATATTGGTGGGTTAGATGCATTTATTGCATTAAACCCAACAGGGATGCCGGCTATTTTGGTTTGATTTGGCGCAGCACCGGTACCATATTGAACAAGCGGTGAATTTTGTGTCGTTGGAAGACCAGGACGAACCAAAGCACTTAAAAAATCTAAACGGAATGCATAATCAACAGCATTACCCGAACCATCTGCGTCTAAGTTGAATGGCGCTTCTGCAATAACAGCTTCCAGTCCTTGTTCAATCCCATTGCCTTCGCAATTTAGATTTTGCTCTATTTCAATCACTTTGAACGGCAAACTCACACGACCACCAACACGCCAACGGCGCTTTTCACCAAGACGACGTTCAACATGTCCGCCAAAATAAACACCCCACTCATTATAATCAAAGTTGGGTGCAATATTTGAAAAGAGCAAAAATGGATTAATATTAGGTATAGTTGGAGAAAGTATACTATCTGCAAAGGCTTGTTCACCTCTGAATGTCTCTTTGCCAAACCAGAGTGTTGAAAGCGTACCGCGCTTTTTACCGTCCGGACATTTTTCACAAAGATTAACCGCTAACTGAGGGGCGAATGGATTTGCATTGCAATCATCATGACATGGATCTGGAGCACAAACAAAACATTCATCATCATCATTGCAAATAAATGCCTTATTGGCCCCGCGATAATATCCCGTACCCCATGTATCAAAAATCCATGGCGAATCTTTGCGTGAATCTTTCTCATCTATAGGACAATATAAATGTCCCTCTGCTGTTTTTAACAAATCACATGTTTGATCATACCACCATGTGTTGCCAACTTGTGCAAGTGGGTAATGATGGTAACCACGAAATATGCTGAGCGGAGTTCTAAATTCGCTCGTTGCATTGGCTAAACCGCAGCATAATGCGGAGATAAGCACAATGCGCGAAAATACTCTCTTCATTGCTCTCCTTTTCCTTTTAAATTCTGTTTTTAACCATGTTCATTACCCATCAATTATTACGGTAGTTGTTGTGTAAATGTTACTTGGCCTGGCGCAGAACCATTAACTTGTATAGAAACAGCACCTCGGTCCGCCGCTTGTATACGACGATCTTTTTGACTACCACCTAAAGCATCTGCCACATCAAATACATCTTGACGACCAAGTGTGAGAGTATCAACCCAGCCAACACGCAATGGATTTTGGAACAACACTGAGTTGTCTTCAAATAAGGCTGCTGTACCGCGACCTGCATTACGACCCACATCAATCAGATGATCCTTCACTTTCACGAATGCGAAGAATGTTGGCGCTCCAACACCCACCACAGGGCCATCTTCCATAAGTGGACGCGATGAGAATAGGGCTGTTTGTAAACGTGGAGAGATAACACCAGCCGGTGGGGTAGGCACATTGCCATCAGAATTCAGAACTACCGGATGTAATGCACCTGGATTGCCTGATTGCTGTATGAGCACCATATTACCACCGCCATGTATTCCCGCAGTATTTGCGCGATCTTGCTCCACAGTTTGATCACTTTCAATAATTAATGTGTATCCTGGATTGAGCGTATCATATTCAGCGATAGCAAGAAGCGATGCATTGGCTACTGATCCAGTAAATGTGCGATCATGAATAAATAAGCCGTCATCAACTCTTAATATAATGCCAGTCACGTTGAATAGAGTGTCAACGAGCCAATCATTTGGAATAGGGCTTCGTTTATCTACAATACCCACACCAAGACCCAAGAACCCTTGAGCGTTGACTCGGGCTTGTATATCACGATTCAAGTGAGACAGTTGGAACTCTACTGTGTGTCCGGGACGATTAACGGTATTACCCACTTGGAATGAACCACCAGGTAGTTCATTGAGACCACCAACGATAAACTGCGAAGCACCCCTGAGTAGAATTGATAAATCAGTGGTTGCGATTACGCAGGTTGTTGTGCCCTGCACTTCGAGAAGTGTTTCGACACCAACGTACGCAAATTCTGGAATTACAAATCTCGAATCACCATCAAACTCAAGGTTCCCAGCACTACCGATCAGTCTCACGCGGAAACTGTCAGTGTTTTGCAATCCGGCACCAAAGTTTGCAAGTGGAGCAAATTGATTATGCGGAAGTGCTGGATTAGTCACTGTTGCAATTGGATCAAGAGTGTTATTAATAGGACCTTCCACAATTGCATTAAATATGTTTTGTGATTTGAAATATGGTTCTACATAAAGTTGCGCATCATCAGTGAAACGAACTGTTGCATCACCCATCAAGATAGTAGCCCCTGCTTCGAGAATCACTTTTACTTGACCGCCAAACTCAACAACGTCTCCTGCCTCGAAACTACGGAAATCGAGGACCCCGGTTGGTTTGACCCTGAATTCGCGTTCCACATCTGCATTGATACGCAATACATTGTTGTCAAAGTTCGGACCTCTGAGGAATGCACATACGTTATTTACCAAAATATCTTCATTAAGATCTATTTGGCCTTCACCATTTGCGATGACATTAATACCGTTTGTGCCAAGTACTACTTGTGCCAACGTTGAATCAACATTGCGATGTGCAGTATTAAGACCAACGCGTCCATTATTTTCAAGAACAAGCACACCTGTTGGCGCTTCTGCTGAGTAGCCTTCATAGATGAATACAAGTTCGCGTATCCAACCACCATTCACTTTCAAGTGCACTGGGTCACCAATTCGTGAACCTTGAACTTGGAGCTGGTTAACTTCACCCGCGATAATTGGAATACCGCTTACGTTGGATGTGGTTACCACTGGGCATCCACACATGTTGACGTTACCCACTTCGTATGGACAGAAGACATTATAATCTTTTGTCGAATCAATCCAGTTCAATGTATAGTCAGAGATACATTCGCCTGCTGCAATTAGCGTTGTAGTCACTGAGAAGTTTGGCTGCCAATCAGCTACACCGATAGCATATCTGAAGAGAACCTGCTCTTTTGGCAAGTCGATGATACCATTAAGGCTTTTTGTCACCATGGTAGCAACACTTGCAAGGAAGTCAGGATTAATTTTGAACAAACCATTTCGATCAACAAAGATACCACCCTGACCAGTCACGTTACTTGCTTCAGGTGTATCCGTTAAACCGCCACGGGTTTCAAACGAGAAGTAATTACCATTGATACAGATAGTTGGGTTTGTTTGATTAGCAAATGGATTTGATTGTGCTCCAACTGAAATGTTACTTGCATTACCAAGATAAACAGTTTGGATTGATGTTTGTCCCGTGATATCAGTAGTAATGTTATTGTTTACTTGTGGACTATTAAGAGCTGTATCAAACTCAAGAACTTGTAGTTCATTAGCAGCATTCGTATCACAGGATGTTGTCTGTAGCACATCTAGATGCGCATCACCAGAAATAATTGTGCATCCATCGCATGCTTTAGAACCAATCAGTGTACCCAAAATAAGTGAACGACCAGTTCCATTATCTACGCGTTTACCGTTAGTGTAGAACACAAAGTGACTTGTGTTGTTGATGCATACTGTACCATTAAAGAATGTTGGCACACATAGATCAACACCCGTTACTGCTACTGAAGTGCGTATTTGGAAAACACTGTTCACAAAGTTAATGCACGAACGGTCTCCGCCATTTAGTACAAAGGCTTCACCACCAACATATGATGGTTCAGATAAAACATCGTTTTTCTGGAATATTTCGTGATTTTCATCAGTATGTTCCAGCACGGTATTAAACAAAGTTAGATCGCTGTTAATGAAGAATGCAGCTGCATTATATTGACGTAAATCACCATTAGCATCCGTAGCAAATGTTCGGATTGGGAATGTTGTTTCTGCTCCGCCTGGGAAAACAGGGCCCCCAGTCGGCTCTACAAACAACGATAGAATTTCAATTTTTGTATTTTGTGAACTGCCAGTCACTTGTACTGGTGCTTCCACATCCAATACATAGTTACCTGCACCTGGCGTTTCTGATGCTGGATCAATCGTAAATGGGAACGATCCAGTTGAAGTGATTGTGCCATCATTTGCAACGCCAGAACGGAAGAACCACGCAGCTGGTGCTGCCAAGTTCACTTGCGCATGTTGCCCAGTTGAAGTTGTGTCACCATCGATTAAGAATGCTGAACCATTACGAGCTTTGACTACTGTTGTTGGATCAATACCGGGCAAGCATGGAAGCGTCGTAACTGTTGGACATGCATTGAGCGCAAGGCCAACATAATCAAAAAACGTATTATTAGTGATATCAAGAAGACCTAGGCCCCCTAAAACTACACCACGGCGATTAAAGAAATTAAAATTGCTTTGACAGAATGGATCAGCTTGAATAGCACCAAGAACGCTATTTTCACTCAAAACCAAAAGACTTGCATTTGCAGCTGGCCCAACATTGTTGATAACTCGTGTTGTCATCAAATGCCCTGCTGGCTGCCCGGTTGCTAATGTAAGGAGTGTGAGATCATTTACGTTATTTTTTGTGATTACACCAGGAAGATCCGTACCTTCAATAACATAGGCGCCACCATTTTGCACTCGCAGAACCATACGACCAGTGCTTGTATTGCCTGGTTCAAATAGAACGATACCTTCGCGGGTTCCCGCTAGAGCTGCCGCACCGTTGGCACCAGGGAGCGTTGTTGCTGTAAGGTTAAGACCCGCTAAGCGAGATCTGTTACCTACCACGATTTCTACATTGCGCGTGTCTGTAGTACTTGCCCGTTCGAATGTCAATGTTGGAATTCCTCCAGCTGGCCCATTCATGAGTACGTACACATCGGTACCAGCGCCGGCACCACTGCTCGTGAATTCTAGTATGCGATCACCTGCTATTCGGAAAATAACTTCCGATCCGGCTGAACTATCTGTATCGATAGTTACAACCAAGCGACGGGTTGCCCCACCATGAAAGACTAGATCTTGATCTGCAGCATCACCCAAAATAACGGTGACCGTGTTTCCATTTTGAGCACAAATAAGAAGTTGTGATCCTGGAACAAGATCGCTACCAACAATAACAGGGTCTGCTGCCAGTGTTACGGTCACGTTCGTGGTTAGGGCCTGAATGAGACGCGGCCCAGGAGGTAAAAGAATATCACCGCCGGAGCCATCTATAAAAAGATCCTGGTCTATTACATCAGAAGTACTGGCTCCAATCCAGACAGCCGCATGTAATGAAAATGAAGAAATTGCTATTAAAAGAAAAATTGTGCGCTTGAACAAGACGCTTAGAAAACGCGTTTTCATACTCTCACCCTTTTTTATAAGTACGTCTTCAAAATTAACGTATACCGCGCTTACTACTCTGGTGTCAATCTAAAATATTTAGACATCCTTACATAAATAACAATTTGTATACGGAAGTCAAATATAAAAAAAAATTATGATCGAACTGCTATCCACAGACGACTTAAAACTTCATTTGATATGACCGTATCAAAAAAATGTAACTTCTTAAACAATTCCTCTAAAGACATGGGAATGTTTAGATGTTCACGATCAAACGACACCCCTTTTATCGGAGAAAAGAATCCATAGCGATCAACATATTTTTGTAAAACTTCGGGGCGATACAAATAATTAATGAACTGGTATACAAAATCCTCTCGCATTGTTGCCTTAGGAATCACCAAGGAATCGATCACAACAAAGCTACCTTCTTCAGGAATAATGAAAACAATATTTTTGTTCTCTTTGATGGCACGAGATAAATCAGGATTCATGGCAAAGACCACCGGAGCTGCTTTGGATAAGAGTAACTGGTCTGAACGTTGATCAGTATAGAGCGCCACCCATTCTCGTTGCTTGACCAAAAGATCTTCTACCTGATCTACTTTGTCGCCTTCAAGAACATCTAATGGACCAAATAAATAATAAGAAGCTGGCAAAACAGTTTCCCTCGCATCATCAATCATGCCAACTTTATAATCGCCATGCTTACGATCAAACAAGAGTGACCAGCCTCCTTCAGGAATCTTGCCACCAAAGTAGTCCGTATCCACACCGATACCATACGCACTCCATCCAATCGGTATATCAAACTTATTTCCCGGATCAAACGAATGATTAAGTAAAAAAGGATGAATATCATTAAAAGATGCAATCCTTGAGTGATCAAGTTCCTTAAGCAGATCATGTGCAATCAATTTAGGCACTACATAATCTGAGCCCATAACAAGATCGTAGCCAACTCCACCACCACGATACAATTTTGCAAAAAGTTCTTCATACGATTCAAAATAGGACAAATAAACTTTGATCCCCGTTTCTTTCTCAAAATCTTGTAAATACTCTGCATCCAAAATATTTGGCCATGCAAGGACACTAATACTCCGACTCTCTTTGACCCGTTCGAAAAATTTTGGTGCATAAAGAAAAGTTGCAACTATACCCAAAAAACAAAGAAAAAGCATGAATCGTGTTATAATTCGCGTCATCGCACCCCACCCATTTTGCGTATCTGCAAGGATAAAAACGCAAGAACCAATATGCTACTCATACCAAGCAACAGTGCCGATAGGGCTGTTATTTCGGGAGTGGCTCCAGATCGAATCATTGAATATATGTATATTGGCAAGGTTTGTGACGAAGCGCCTGAACAAAAAAACGCAAAAATAAAATCATCAAAAGAGATGGTAAAAACCAGTAAACCAGAAACAACGAGTGCTGGCATCATTAAAGGTAAAACCACTTTCAGAAATGTCTGCAATGGTGTCGCACCAAGATCAAGCGATGCTTCCATGATGCTTGAATCAAGATCAACAAATCGATTGTAAACTACAGGAACAACATAACCTAACCCAAGCAGCGTGTGTCCGACAATCAAGGTCACAAGACCAAGCGGTACTGAAAAAAAGTAAAAAAAACTGAGCAAGCCAACTGAAAGAACAACCTCTGGAACCGCCAAATTTGCATAAAAAAGTGCAGAGAATCGATCAAGCCAATATCGTGGCAAAAAAAATACCAGCATTGAACCCATCGAAACGCTCAAAAAAACTGAGGTAGTTGCTACTATTAAAGAATTTTTAACAGCTCCCCACACTTCAACAGAAGTAAACAGTTCCCTATACCAACTGGTGGTAAAGGAACCCCATTCATAATTTAAGGCACCACTGTTAAATGAAGAAATAATCAAAAAAACAATAGGGAGATATAAAAAAAGAAAAACTAAGGTAACAACAAAAGGGACAATATATTTTTCAAAAACACCAGAAGCTATCATGCATTCCCCCTTGCGCTGCGACGCATTGGTAACCCAAGCAAATAATAAATAGATAAAATCATAAGGAATAAAACAAGTCCACTGACGATTGTCAGTGCAGAACCAATTCCATCATCTTGCACTACAAAGAAATAATGGGTAATAAGCGAACTCACCATCCATTTTTTGCCCATCAAGGCTGGAATTGCAAGCTCTCCAAATGCAGGAACCATAACCAGCAATGCACCCGTACGAATACCTGGTAGCGATAATGGAAAGGTAATGCGAGTAAAAGTCTGCCATGGTCGTGCACCCAAATCTGCCGATGCTTCAAAAATGCGATGATCAATCCTGCTTAAACTTGTAAAGATAGGCATAATCATAAATGGCAAATAGCAGTAGAGCATCAAAATAAATACCGAGATCATGTTGTGGGAAATATCCAGAGGGGTTCGAAGAACTCCCGCCCAAATTAAAAAAGAATTTATAATGCCATTATTTTCAAGCAAGAAAAACCATGAATAAATCAAAACAAGAAAATTGGACCAAAAGGGAAGTGTTACAAAAAAAAGGGCGAAATTTTTCCATCGCTTTGCTAGCAAGGCAAGAAAATAGGCAACTGGATAGGCGAGCAAGAATGTTGAAATCATTGTGCCAAGCGATAATGCCATTGAGCGAACAATAATTCTCAAATGCGCAATGTCCAATAATGCTTTGTAATTTGCTAATGAGAACTGAAAGACATTCCCTACCCGAAAAAAACTAAAAAAGAAAACCACCATGAGTGGCACAAAAAGAAAAAGAACCTGCCAAGTTAGAGCAGGCAAATAAAGCATGAAAGGAACATCTTTTTCTGGATTAAGTGGAATACGTTTCATCGTTCAAGCATCACCACGTTTTCTTTTTGCCAATATAAATACACCATATCATCATAATCTATTTGCTGGTGCGGAAAGTGTTCTTCATTCTGTTCGAAGACATGCACCACAAAACCATTAGGCAACTTCACATTATATTGAGTCGATCGTCCATGATATACAATCGCAACGATCGTTCCCTCAATAACATTGTCAAAATTGTGCATTGGTTGTTTGCTAATAAATATCTTTTCTGGACGCAAGCTCATGCTCAATGCTCGTCCATCCTGGATCCACGGCGCATCTTTAGGAATGGCCACCGCAAATGAGCCAAGATCTTTTAGCTCAATTTTAAAGCTGCCAACCTCTTCGCGCAAAACACCTTCAAAAATGTTGGTAGTTCCAACAAATTTCGCAACAAATGTTGTTTTAGGAAACTCATAAATTTCTTTTGGGGTGCCAACCTGCTCTATTTCACCATCACGATTCATGATGGCCATATAATCAGCAACGGTCAGCGCTTCAAATTGATCGTGGGTAATATACACAAATGTTGTCTGTAAGTTTGCTTGCAAATCAATAAGCTCAATCAACATTTGTTCGCGCAATTTCAAATCAAGCGCCGCAAGAGGTTCATCAAGCAGTAGAACATCCGGCTCATTTATAATTGCACGGGCAAGAGCAACTCGTTGTTGCTGCCCACCAGAAAGTTGAGTGACTGATTTATAGATTTGTTTTTCCAAACGAACCGCTTGCAAAACTTTGATCACTTTTTCTTCAATTATTTGCGATGCAATCCCACGGATACGCAAACTATATCCCACATTATCAAACACATTCATATGTGGAAATAATGCATAATTCTGAAAGACAGTGTTCACACGCCGCTTGTTAATAGGAACGTTGGTAATATCCTGAGTCCCCAGAAAAACCGAGCCCGAGTCTGGCTTTTCAAAACCAGCGATCAGACGAAGCAACGTTGTCTTACCGCTGCCACTTGGTCCGAGAATGGCAAAAAACTTGCCGCTCGGAATAGTGAGATTAATGTTCTCAAGAATCGTTTCGCCGTCGAACGATTTTGTAATATTTTTTAGCTCAATGCTTCTCATTGCCACCGCCAGCCCTAGCTAAGACCATCGGAATAACTACATCAGAAAGTGTACACGGTACTACAACCGCGCCTATCAAGAATAAAAATACAAAACCAATTTGGGTATACCAGTCGGTAAAACCATGCGACACCAAATAAAAAATTGATGCCAATGAACTGATAAGAATGTGTACTGCATGTGAGAAAAGGGAGTAAAGACCCTTATCGCCCGCATGATACTTGCCAAGAATGAATCCGTTTATGATCCCGACAAAAAGGAATGGTAATACATTATGCAGCTCAGTGAAAAAACACATATGAAAATGCATGTTGACACCAAGCATCCTACCACCAATATATGGCAAGATATTATCAGAAAGAGAACAGAAAATTACCGGAGAAAAGATACCCACCAGGAGAGCCTGAAAAGTACTTTTTGAGAAACGCAAAAATGTGATCAGCGTACCCGTTGCTGCAAACACAATATGCATAAAATGGAAACTGTGAAATAAGACATGGGCACTTCGACACAAAAGCCTTTGGTCTTCCGAGCAAAATGTCAAAAAAGACATGAAACTCAATAGCCCAAGGCCAAAAGCGACCGCAAAAACCGCATAGGGCAGATGACAAACTAATTCGTCAAAAAGACTATGGCTATGCAAATGATCTGAGTGTGAATGATTATCGTGCATTTAAAATCCTTTATACCCCAAAAAATCAAGGGTTTTGGGGCGGAAAAAACCTCCACTTCTTGGTCAATATAACACAGTAGCTGAATAAATGAAGATTTTTGCTAAAATGCGTTGCCTAAAGACAAAAACCAAGCAAATGATCTTTCAAGCGGAATTCGCCTTCCCCACTTCCAACCAATATCAAAACGCAATGGTCCAAGGGGGGTATTATAGCGAAGACCAAAACCCGTTGCCGCCAATAAATTGTTCGCAGAAAAGTCAGCAAAGTTATCTTTACTCAACATTCCCGCATCCTGAAACAGAGTAAACCCAAATTTATTTGCAAAAGGAATGCGCAATTCAAGATTCACATTCAGCATACTTTTGCCACCACGGGGAACTAAATATCGTTGGCCACGCGCATCAACAAATACGCTCACAGGTGGGGCAAGGTCTGAATCGTAACCTCTCAATGAGTGTGACCCTCCCAAATAGAATCGCTCAATAGGAGAAATCGCCGAAAAATCTCGATGGAAAATATGCCCTACGCGGCCCCGGATAGCCAAAACGACCTGTTTTAATGGAACAAACAAAGACTGCTCTAATAACATCTTCACAAAAAAAGAATTCTGCTTGGGACCCCCGATCGGAAACATTCCTTTCATAGAAATCAAAGTCAGAGTTCCTGTCGTTGGATCTAATTTATTATCAAGGCGATCAATGAGTAATGTTGGTTCACCAAAAATATAGGGGATTGATTCACCAAATAAGCGCCGGTCAAAATTGATGGCCAATGCAAGCTCATCGGCCAATACTTTGATACTAATCGGATCATCTTTTATAGATGTTTTCATCCACTCAAAACCAACGTTACATGTAACATCAAGCCAGTCTGTCTCGGCCTGAAAGCTAACCAACCCACCGTTTTGCAGTGCGGTATAAATATTACCGTTACCGCCAAGATAGGCAGGATGCTCATGCTTTATGCTATAAATCTTCGTAATCGTTTTTGCAGGAATTTTCAAAGACCATGGAAGAATATAATTCGCAACAATTTCTCGGTGCACACGGGTTAGATCAACATCAAATCGGAAATGATCCGCGCACTTGAGCGGATTCTTAACCATAAAGCTACCTCCTAAGCGGTACGTTATACCCTCTAGAGTTTGGTAGCGCTGCACATTTTCTAACTCAGCACCAGCACGCACACGTACTTCAATTGGATCATCTTCCTGAAGGCGAACTAGAACATCTCTTCTGCCATTTTCAATGGACACATCTGGCACTAATTGTATTCCTTCAAATACATTAAGCCCGCGCAAAAAATTAAATGTCGTGCGTAATGCTGCTTGATTCCATGTATTGCCTGTTTGATGCAGAAGCATTTTTTGAAGACGGCTAAATGGAATAGGACTCGTACCTAAAACGATAGACTTACCAAATTGAGCAGGCACATCTTCATGTTCAATTCGCCATGAGATATCAACACTGTTTCCCTTTTTGAGCACTTCAGAGCGGGGAATACTATTGAGATATCCTTTTTTACGAAGGTGGCTCATTAAATGCTGTCGCTGCTGAGCAACGATCGTAGGATTAAAAGGAACCGGAACATCATTGGGTACATAGGGCAAAAATAATTGATTCGTCGGTACATCCGCTATGCCTTCCAATCGCACATTCCCCAAAACATATTGCGAACCTTCCTCGATAGAGATGATCAAAGAACCGATCCCCTCATCGCCCTGCACGCATTCTTCACCCAGAACCCGTGCATCCAAAAAACCATGCTCACAATAAAAACTCATCAGCTCAGATAAACAGAGTTGCAATAATCCGTGATCAAAAAAACGACGTCGCTTTATTTTTTTGAAAAATTTGCGAATCAACTGATCGGTATCGAAATGCTCAACATTCCTTAGCTCAATACGGTCAATATAAAAACGATCTTTTTCCTTGATTATGAAAAATGATCGCCCTTCTTCCTCTCTCGTTTCTATCTCAACTTTCCAAAAACCGTTCTGCCGATAGGCCTGGGCTATCTCTTCGGCTAAAATACCGGCTGGCAACAACCACGCAGATCTTCCAAATTCACTAATCTTTTCGCACAACTGATAGCGTGTGAAAAATGCGTTACCAAAAAAAACAAGCTCCCGCTTTTTATGCACATTAATTTCCCACGTGAGGCCAACGCCTCGCGCCGCATGATCCACCTTTTCGTCCAAATTAATAGAGACATGCAAAAAACCTTTATCGGCCAAAAAGAGCTTAACTTCTTGCGCCGTTTTATTTATTTTTTCTTTGCCATAATAGGCACTATGTAAACGGCGCAAATATGCTCTGTTTATTTCTTTTGAAAGTTCGTTTTTTTCATCAGAAGGGATATCACCTGTAATATGACACTGCTCATGCGAGATCACATACTTTTGATTGCGAAGCAGCTCTAACTGAATGGTAATTTTTTTTGCATCATAATCTTTCACTGAAGAACTCAGGACCCGGGCATTTAAATAACCTTCCTGCGCCAGTGCTCTTTTTATTTTCTCGATTGATTCCAGATGCTTGTCTTCATCAAAAACATCTCCCGTATCCATCATGTAGTACTGACGATAAACATCCTTACCAACAAGAAAGCCACTAATCTTTAATCGTGCAAAGGTCCAAAAACTAGAAAACTCAAAATGAAGAGATGCCGTGTCTTCGGCTGAATTGGTTATGGAAATATCTATAGAAGAGAATTTTTGTTTTTTGAAAAAAGAATTAACACCCGAACACAGTGTTGAAAACGAAACAAGCTCACCCGCTTGGAAGCCCAACAAGTGATAAAACTCATCCACATCGAATTTAATGTCTGAGGCATAGGTGATCTGTTCTATTTTACGAGCAGATGCAAACAACAATGCAAAATCAGATGCTGATACAATATCGGCAGCCGATTGCACTGTTATGCGCATGTCATTGCGCTGCTCATGAGACAACGCGCCATTCGTTGTCATCAATAGAAAAAGTAATCGATACATCAATCTAGGGAACTTAATCACCATGCGCAACAATCTTCAGGGCTGCAGTTTATATAGGTCGAACGTGGTATTGCCCCAGTGTAACAGAAATCTTTTTATCGACTACTCTATAACGCGAAAGACTCCTCGATAATCTTTATCCTTCAAAAAGGGCTCCACTTCTATGTCATCGGGAACAAAACTTCCCGTTCCTTTATGAAGTGCATCGAGAAAATCCTCTACTCTATCTTTGTCGCCGCATACGATGATGCGTACCGACCCTTCTCCGGCAATCGCCTGCGCTACTCCCTCTAAACCTAGCTGACGTGCATGTTTCAGCACAAACGAGCGGAGAAAAGCACCCGGCACCCCACTACCAAGGGTGATTTTAAGACACTTGTTCACCACGCTCTCCTTTTTTATTTGTAAATAATTAACTCGCCCCAGAACTTAGCAGACCGTCATACCAACTGTCAAAATACTCAGTGAAATTTATATATAAACCCACATATAAATCATGTAAGAAAGTGGACTTGCACACAGCTGACGCTACACTGTTAAGGTGTGGTTGTGAAAAATTTTTGTCTCCAAGCGATATAATACTATGAGTAAAAATTCTATTCGAGTTCGGTTTGCACCTGCCCCAACAGGCATGATGCATCTTGGCAATGTCCGTACCGCCCTTTTGAACTACCTATTTGCCAAAAGAAAAGGCGGCACCTTTGTTTTGCGCATTGAGGATACAGATTCAGAACGTAACTATGATCCAGAAGCAAAAGAAATCATTCATGATTTGCGATGGCTCGGTCTAGATTATGATGAGGGACCGTACACAAATGGCCCACATGAGCCATACTTCCAATCGCAAAGAACTCCGATCTATCAAAAATACCTCGATGCTCTCATTGAAAAAGATGGAGCTTATCGTTGTTTTTGCACCACACAAGAGCTCGAAAAAAAACGGGAACGCCAAACCGCGCTCAAACAACCCCCTCGCTATGATCGAAACTGCCTCAATCTGTCTGAGCAAGAAGTAGCCAGAAGGCTTAGCAATGATGTGCCATTCATATGGCGCGTTAAGCTTGATCATGAGGGACTAGTCTCCATTCATGACTTGGCACATGGGACAATCACCTTTGATTTTAAAAACTTTTCCGATTTCCCTATTACACGAAAAGATAACTCTTTCACCTTCATATTTGCCAATTTTGTCGATGACATGACAATGGATATCACTCACGTTTTTCGTGGTGATGACCATCTAACCAACACTGCTAATCAAGCGGGTCTCTACAAAATATTTCAAAAAGAGCTACCCACTTTTTGGCACATGCCTATTTTGTGTAATAAAGAAGGCAAAAAATTATCAAAACGAGACTTCGGGTTCTCACTTCGTGACTTGCAAAAAGCAGGATTCACTCCTGAAGCGATTTGCAATTATCTGGCTATTATTGGTTCTTCCTTTGAAGAGGAAATAATGTCTTTGGAAGAGCTAGCCACAAAACTTAATTTTGATAATCCACCATCTGCTGGTCACATCAAATATGATGTTGAAAAGCTGCAATGGCTCAATCATAAGTGGATTGATAGATACACACCAGAACAGTTGGCCCTTGCTTGCCGCCCATTCCTAGATGAAGCATTTGTAGAGGCCAAAAACATTCCAAATGAGCGCCTGTCTCATTTGTTGAAAGTAATAAAAACAGATTTGGTAACACTCAAAGATGCAGTTCCTGCTTTGCATTTTTATTTTGAACAACCGACAGTCACTACTCATGACATTGCAAATTATGTCGATGAAAAGCAGGCCCCTATTCTTGCAGCAATTGTATCTGATTGCCTTGGCATGACCAACAACCCGGAACAATTCGCCGCTGCTGTTAAAAAAGCTGCGCAGGAAAAAAATCTGCCATTAAAACCACTTTTTTCTTTTATACGACTCGCGCTGACTGGAAAGGCAACCGGCCCATCCATTCATGACTTGGCTTCTATGCTCGGGGAAGTTAAAACAAAAGAACGGTTGGAAAATGGATTAGAGTTGCTCAGAAGGATCGGCTAAGCGATTGGGTTTTTGAACTAAACCCGAAACCGCACCGATATCTTCCATATGCTTCATGAGATCCAAAAACATGGGAACCATAGCATCTGGAACAAAAAACTCAAAAATACTATTCTCCACATCTATCGTGCGATCGAACGCCATGTGGTCAAAGCTTTTGAGTAAGGCAACGAGATAATTACAATCTTTACGAACAACGTGAGCTTGATAATAAGCTCCACATTCTGCATTTCTACTTGTCAAGTTATGTCCAATATGGGAAAATGTTGAGATAAACACGTCTGTGTTTACTGCATTTGTACAGCAGTTTTATTGTACGACAGTGTGTCCTTTTTTGCAAAGGAGCCCAAATGGCTCAGCAAGACGCCATCAAAATCGGCGTAGCAACAGCAACAATAGTTGGAATGAATGCAATGATTGGTTCTGGAATCTTTTCAGCCCCAGAAACAATCGCGCGTAACGTTGGACCCGCAGGCATCCTTGCCTACGGATTTGTTGTGGTTGCAGTCTGGTTTATGGCGCTCTCACTTGCCCGTCTTGCAAAACTTATTCCGCAAGAAGGCTCGTTTTATGCTTATGCCAAACAATGGGGGGGCCACACCGTCGGACTCATTGCAAGCAGCTGCTATTTAATAGGTCTCGTCATCGCGATGGGCCTTTTATGCCAAATGGCAGGATCATACTTGCACGCATTCTTTCCGAACATGCCCGCTGAAACATTGGGCATCATTACCCTCATGAGCCTTGTGGGCCTCAACATGATCGGAGTTGTCCTATCAGAAATTGGACAACACATTTTAATCGTGTGCACTGTATTTCCGATTATTGCGACTATTATCATTTGCTTGATGAATGGAAGTGTTGAAAACCTCACACCATTTGCACCCTTTGGCATGAGTCATGTCATACGAGCAACGCGCATTGTTATCTTCGGTTTTTTTGGTTTTGAATCTGCTGCATCACTTTTTAATGTGGTAGCAAATCCAGAAAGAAACGTACCGCGCGCTTTGACCTACTCGATAATTATTGTCGGTATTTTATATACCCTGTTTATTGGGTCACTTATTTTTGCCACCCCAATGGGCTACTTTGCAACTGGCATGCAATTACCTGACATTTTGAATATGCGTTTTCCAGGAAAAGCATGGTTCGTGATCGCGATTCGCCTTTCGATACTTTCAGCAATTCTTGGTACAATCCATTCGATGATTTGGGGATCGAGCATGCTGCTTGTAGCTTTAGCAGATAAAGCCTTTTCTCGCACTAAACTCAATTCAAAATTAAGTGTGTTAATTGTAGGAACTGCCATTTTTATTACCTTTGCCCTGCTAAAAAATATGGATTTATTTTTCATGTTAACAGCAACATTTATTATTACGGCATTCCTTCTTTCAATGATCACATTGCTTTTCATAAAAGAAGAGTGGAAATCCGGCCAAAATATAAAAACGGTTATAGGAATGGCTACAGCGCTCACAATTCTCTATTTTGCCCTTGAAGGACTTGTGGAAGAATTAACAAGCGCGATATAACGATTGACGTACCATTCACAGTAGTGCTATATATTGGAGATGTTCTGAAGCTACGAGGGCAAGTAATGATGAATCAGAATAAAAAATTTATTCGATTATTTTGGATCGCACTGTTTGGATGGTATGTCATACCGACATATGTCTACGCACTCACCACTTTAGCTAAAAATGATCCATTTCCCGTATTCAATACGTATGACCCAACAAACTTCTTGTTAACAAAAGAGATAGAATCCTATCTTGACCCAGAAGGCTATGATGGTAAACCTCAGTTTATCGGTCTTTCTGTGGGCGTTTTTGGACAAAATGCCAATCGCGGCAGAATGTATGGCGGCAAAGGAATACTCGGTGGAGTTCCTCTGAACTTAACTGATCTGGAAGGCCGACCCAACATGATCACTCTACTTTATGGACCACTGCCAGCAGGCGCAACGTTGCCACCAACATTGCTAGCGGCACGAAATGCTCTTTTCCCCGGCGTTGTTGGACCAATCAATGATCCAACCTTGGTTGATCCTGATCAGCTCTTTGGTTACTTTTCATTCCCAACCAAATATCGTAAAAAAGGTATTCGGTTTGACCTCTCGACCAACATCTATCATGGATTTGGACTTAAAATTGAAGGTGGCGTTGCATCTCTCTCGCAAACAATGACTTGCACTCCAATGAATTTGACATGCATCGCGCAACCAGACTGTCCTTTCAGCTTTACTCCGCTAGAACAAACGAATGTGCAATTTTTCCTCATGGAACAACTCAAGGCTATCGCCGCAGAAATTAATCTCAATCTCGACAACTTCCAAAAAACTGAATTCGAAGAATTGAGAGTCAGTCTTTATTGGCGCCATATTTATGATATGAACGCAGACAATCAGAACTGGCCCGACGTATTATTCATTCCCTATTTGACACTGGGAGGCAGCGTTTCGCCTTCTGGTCATAGAAACCCAAATGAATTCTTTGCTTTGCCATTCGGGAATAATAGCCATCCAGCCGTATTTTTCAAAGCTGGTTTAGACTTGAATTTTCTTGAATCTATCGAGATTGGCGGCGAGGTGGGAATCACCCATTTCTTCAGTCGCAATATTTGCAATTTTAGAGTGCCAAACAATCCATGCCAAACTGGCTTCTTTCCATTCACAACGAATGTGTGTTATGAGCCCGGCCAGAACTGGTATTTTGCTGCAAAAATGTTCGCTTATCATTTCCTAGACAGGCTATCAATATGGTTCCAATATGTAATTGAAGAACACAAAGAGGATCGGATTAAACTTAATGAACCCGATCCTGCATTTCTTCCCGAAGTCTTAGAAGAGCGCTCCCGATGGAAAACCAAGTTTGCCAATATCGGTTTTACGTATGATATTTCACCAAACGTAGGCCTTGGCTTTGTCTGGCAGACACCGTTCTCTTCCCGTAACACATTCCAATCAACAACGGTGCTCTTCTCTATCTATGGAACGTACTAAGCTGGCTTACCGAACAGTCACAACAGGCTGCTGAGTTGGACCACAGCATGGTGTGCTAATCAATACAACAGTATTTTGAGATTTGATTGTTGCTTTAAAAGCTTTTGAGCCTTTTGCATTAGTCAAATCTGCACGATCTGCTGATACAGCAACAATTCTACTCGTGCTTTTTTTAGCTGAATTTGGAAGCACTAAGTTACTATTGCTTTGCACTGCATGAATATCACCGTCCATCTTTCTCAAGTTTGAATCCTTGAAAAAAGCAGCATACATAATACGGCTTGATTTGTTCTCAATCGTAACCATATTTTGGTTACCAGTTATCGCAGATGAACCGCTTGAAACTGTTAGGAAAATAAGGATCGCCACAAACCCTGTTAGGGCAGCAAGCGCCTTTTGATTATTAGTCATCATGAGCATCCCTCCTTTAATAGGAATATTTAACACAAAACCTTCTTCACTCTCATAATAAAAGTTTTCTATTGGAAATATCAACAGATTCTTTCGTTTTTATTGCGATATTCCCCCAAATAGAAGGGTAATGTTAAGAACCATATTGGACAAAAGAGCGAAAATGGGTAAACTTTAAAACAAGGCTTGTATAATAAGTAATAAAAAGTTCATTAATAAAACTAGTCAATTAGAAAGGTTGATTGAACCTATGGCAAAGAAAAAGCCAAATATCCAGGTATCGGTCACAAGCCATGTTGACCGCGCGCTACGCCAACTGAAGAAAAAAATTGAACGCGAAGGCGTTGTCCGTGACATGAAGCGCACCGTCTATTTTGAACCAAAGACCCAAAAACGTCGCAAACGCTTGGTTCGCGCAATTAAACTGAACATGATGCGCATGATATCACAAGGTTTAATTAAGTAACGATGACAAGTCGACGAGCACAAGATATTAAAAGAGCACAAAAAGAGTCCTTCCTTTTTAGGGAGGTCTCTGCTAATTTAATGCGTCTTTTTGCAGAGAAAGATGAATTCAAAACCCTGACTCCAACCAGGGTAAAACTTTCTCCTGATAAGGGCCGGGTTACTATTTTCTTTGTCTCTTCGAAAGGCGAAGCTGATTTTGACGAAAAGCTTGGCTTATTGATTCTCTATAAACCCTCCCTTCGTTCGGTTCTGGCTGCAGCACTCCAATCACGCTACACTCCAGACCTTACCTTCAAGTACGATTTGTCTATGGAAAAATCACGTAAAGTTGATGACCTCATCGATAAACTGAAAGAAAGTGGACGGCTATAGTCATTCTCATTCCTATCGCCATCTTGATCATTTTTGCCATCTGGGGGTCTTTCCTGAATGTTCTGGGGTACCGGTTCATTTCTGGAGAAAACATCATCCCTAGGTCAAAATGCATTAACTGCAGAACGACTCTCCGTTGGTTCGAGCTTATTCCTATCCTTTCCTATTGCTTCCTTCTTGGTCGATGCAGAACATGCCATCGCCCCATTTCTCCGCTCTATCCATGTATTGAATTGGCAACAATGGGATCCCTTTGGCTTCTCTATCAGAGCATGCCACCGGAAGAACTCACAAAAAACTTCATTGCATACTTCATCTTTTTCTCAGCGCTGATTGTGACCATACGCTCAGATCTTGAGACGATGCTCATATCACGACTGGTCACCCTCTATCTGATCCCCGTGGGATTTTTATTAAGCTGCTTTGGATTCTTGCCTATTGGCCCCACAACAAGCCTGCTGAGTGCAGTCGTTAGCTTTGCCGGCTTCTCCCTTTTTGCATATCTCTTTAAAAAAATACGTGGTCATGAGGGAATGGGCCAAGGCGACATCGACCTCATTGCCTTTATTGGTGCTTTTACTGGCCCCTTGGGTATCTGGGTAAGCATTATGATCGGATCAATCACCGGTTCTATTTTTGGCGTTGGCTATATACTCATAACCGGCCAAAAAAAATCGGTCCGAATTCCCTTCGGACCGTTCCTTGCCATTGGCGCAATGATCTTTGTGATTTATCGAGAATTAATTCTGCAAATCATCCTTTAGAATCTGAATGTTATTATCCTGGTCAATCGTCACGATATCCATCTCTCCATCACCATCGATATCAGCAGCTGCTGCTGCCACAAAACCATTCTTATCGGCACGTGCAGAACTCAAATGTGAAGCTGATGCTTCAAGTTTTCCTGTGAAATAATTTTGTCCCTCTGAGCCATTCGGGAATCCATAGGTGTAGTAAAAAGATTCATTTTTGCCACCACCCTTGTATCCCTCCGGCTTCCATCCCAAACCACCTGGTCCATTCAATACTGTCGTATAGCTTCCATGCTCAGCCCAATATGCTTTTTCCGCTGTATAAATTGAATGAAGGTTCATATAAACTTCCGCACGTTTTGCTTTTGCCAAAAAGCGATTAAAACTCGGCACAGAAATAACTGCAAGGAAGGCGATAATAGCAACCACTATCATCAACTCGATGAGTGTAAATCCTGATCTTTTCATTCTAATCCCCCTTTTAATTAAAACGTATATTCGTTTTCAAGGTAGGACAAAAATAATTACTGGCACAAGAAAGGTAACAACAAAAAACTTTTTACCGTGGAGTGTAGCCAAGAATAGGATTTAATAATTTCAGATCAAAATTTCCCGCACGAACCACCCGTACTGGATCAACGGAACAATCGATAATGGTTGATGGTGCCGTATTATTTTTTTTGTCCTTAGAGTTTTCAATGATAGCCGAAACAGATTTAAAAATAGTCGGACTTATTGCTGTCACCGATTCTGGAATCGGTTCACCCGAAACGTTCGCACTTGTTGAAAAAAGCAAACCACATTTTTCAAGCAGTTCCTGCATGCCTGGATGTAAGGGAACGCGAAATGCGATGGTATTTTCTGCCGAAACAAAATAGTCGGGAGCATTCTGAGCTGCTTTTGCAATAAGAGTCACTGGACCAGGCCAACAGATCGCACCAATTTTTTCTATCAAAGATTTTTGATCTGGATGCACATAATTCAACACCCTTTTAACATCATCTGCCAAAATTAAATACGGTTTTTCATTTCTTATTTTTGCTACATCAAGAAGCGCACGACCCTGCCTAGTTGCGGGCGCAAAAAGCCCTATGACCGTGTCAGTCGTACCGGCCACAAGATTGCCTTCTGCCAACAACTTGCCAATCGTTTGTATGGAATTTCGATCGCTCCAATAAAGCCTGCCACTCATATGATTTGCTCTTTTGTAAATAAATGTTACTTATCTGTTTAAAAATTGCTTGTTTGACATTTTAGGTTAAATATATAGCCTGATATTCGGGTCGTAAAGCATCTATTTTAAAAATGTATAAAATCGAAACCTATACATTTTTCTGGCATCCAAGATGCCTTGCACTCTTGACCGTGAAATCGAATCATAAACCTGGGGAAAGCAATGGAACAAATAAATCCAACGAAGCAATCTCAAAAAGAACGCGTCGTTCCTGGAAAACAACGCAGCTACAGTGAAATTATCGATTTTCTAGATTCTCATTGGCAAACAAATCTCGGTGACAAAGCTCTTTCATGTATCAAAAAACTTGATCAAGCATTCGACTCTCTATCACAAAAATTAAATACTATTCTCATCAGCGGTACCAATGGCAAAAGCTTAACCGCACATTTCACAACAAAACTTTTTCTGCAAGAAGGCCTCAGCGTTGGCACTTTCTTGAGTCCACATTTGCTGACATATAATGAACGTTTCTCTATCGGCAATGAAACTATCAACAATAAAACTTTCGCTGAACTTGCCAATGAAGTAATCAACACGGCAGAAACATTAAATCTGTCGCCAAATACGCTCGATATTCTTACCACCATGGCGCTACTTTATTTTGAACGAAACAAAGTGGATGTCGCTCTCATAGAAATCGAAGAACCGAGCGCGCTTCACCCCGCGATAATTTGCGCTCCAAAAATTGCAGCCATAACACGTGTAACAGAAGAGAATGCGGCTGCTCAAGCAGATGAAGCAATAATTCGTCGCGCGTTAGTAATTGTGAAAAAAGGTACGCACACAGTATCTGCCGATCAAAGCAAACTCAATTTGCAAGTTATGCAAAGCATCACGCAAGAACTTGGCGGCACCTGGGCAATGCCAATTCGTAAATTGGCTCCTCTTAACTATCCATTCGAGCAACTGCACGGACGTTGTGCCGCGTTAGCTGAACGGATAGCGTACATCTACATCAATGAAATTCTAAAAAGAGAAACCATATTTGCAACGAATAGTCTTTTGACAAAGCGCAAAGGACAACGCGGTCGCCCAACTCTTGAAGCAAAACGTGAATCAGAATTGAATCCACGTAAAACTGTTGAGCAATTTTGGAAAGAAACCCAAAACACACTTCCTGGTCATTTCCAATTACTTGATAAAGAAAAGCCAAGCGTTCTGTTGGATAATGCATCGAATCTTGATGCTTTCAAAAATTTGCTTCTTGGTATCAGATTGCTTCATTATCAACGCCCATTGAAGGGACTCACACTTGTTCTTGGATGTGATAATCCAGAATTAGATGTCGCAGAGTTTCTTAAACTGCTTCGTTATTTTTTCAAAAAAACATCTGGTCAAGTTATTGTATGTCCAACCAAAAACATATCGAGCGGACAAAGTTCAGCTTCTTGGAATGTTGAAACAATAACCAATGATATTAAAAGCATGAAAATAAAAGCACGATCTGCTCAATCATTTACTGAAGCATTTGATGCTGCCGTGAAAACGGTTGATGAACGCCATGGTCTTGTGGTGATAACAGGATCATCGTCGATCATAAGTGAATATTGGCGCGACAGAGGCTTGAAGAAACTCTAATCATGATACAACAAATCATCATTAGCGCTGTTGCTGGAATTATATACGGATACTCCTTTGTGTCACAGCAAGGGAGTATTTTTTCTTCTCCCAATTCAAAAATGTCAGCCCAGCTGCAATCTCTCCTGTTTTTTATTGTGCGAATTGCAACACTTGCGCTCCTTTTCCGCTATCTGTTGCGGATGCCAAAGATCAGTTCTATACTGATCGTATCTCCTTTTTTAATAGCGTTTTGGCTTGTCATAATGAGCATGAAGGTTATACGGCATGAACGGACTAGAACTCATCACCGATAAACAGTGGTCAGTAGGATACCTGTTCAATTCACAACATCCTTTTTTTAACATTAGTGCTCATACGGTCATCAACACATGGATCGTTCTAGGAATAATACTATTGCTTGCCCTATCAACTCGCTGGGCACTCGAACGAAATGGCATTATTCGCTATATATATCTTTCATTCACTCGTTTTTTTCTCGATCTTTATAATCAATCATTTACCAGTTTTTCTATGACGCATTTTTGTTTTATCGCAAGCATTTTTGTCTTTATTTTGCTCTGTAATATTATATCCATCATTCCTTGGGCCGAAGAACCCACAACTGATTTGAATACAACATTATCTCTCGGCATTATTGCGTTTATCTATACGCAAATTGCGGGAATAAAAGCTGAAGGTCTCTGGGCCTATATAAAAAGTTACTTTTCACCTTTTTTCATTATGATGCCACTCAATCTAGTTGGTAAACTTGCATCGGTAATATCAATTTCATTCCGTTTGTTTGGCAATATTTTTGGTGGTGCCATAATTTCAAAATTGTGGACAGGCTTTATTTCAGGTTCTTTATTGCTTGAATTGGTTGGAGTACTTTCTGGAATTAATTTAATCATTGTGGTGTTTTTTGGTTTATTCGAAGGATTCTTACAAGCCTTCGTTTTCACTATGCTCACCTTGACCTACCTATCCCTTGCAGTGCAAGGTGAAGGTGGTCACTAAATTAGAAAAAATATATGACCGAAATAACAGGACTCGCTCACTATATTACTGTCGCTTTCGCTGTTGGCATTCCTGCTGTTGGTGTCGGTATTGGACAAGGTTGGACAAGCACCGCTGCACTCGATGCGATTAATCGTCAACCAAGCGCAAAAAATGATATTGTTAGAGTTGCCATTTTTGGCATGGCATTAATAGAAACTGCTGCCGTCATGGGAGCATTCGTTTCTATGTTAATTTTATATAACAACTGGGATACCCCTCTCTCATATTACGCAAGCCTCTCAACTATTGGCATCGCAGCCGCAATAAGTATTCCTGGCTTCGTTCTAGGACTTGTTTCTTCGCTTCCGGCTGGTGCAGCCTGCTTTGCCGTGGCACGACAACCTTTTTTCACGCAAAAAATATTACGCTTCATGGTTCTCACGCTTTCGCTGATTCAAACACCAATCATTTTTGGTTTTATTATTTCTCTCGCCATTAGTGCTCAAGCACAAGATGTCACCACCATGCGCGATTGTTTGCGACTCATCGCAAGTGGAATCAGTATTGGATTAGGAAGTGTTGGCCCTGCAATTGGACTCGGCTTATTTGCACGCTCTGCATGCCGAGGATTGGGAATTAACAGGCGGGCATATGACAAGATTCTTTCTTTCACCTTAATTAGCCAAGCAATTATTGAAACCCCAATTATTTTTGCACTTGTTGTGAGCATTTTGCTCTTGTTCGTGGTCCCATCAATCGCAGAAGAAAATCTGATTGATGGTATTGAACTTATGGCTGCAGGTCTTTGCGCTGGATTTGGCACAATCGGTGCAGGAATCAGCTCTGGACGTACTGCCGCTGCCGCCTGCACTCGCATAGCACACACACCAGAAATTAACTCGCTTCTTGCACGAACAAGTATGTTTGCTCAAGGGCTCATTGAAACAAGCGCCATTTACCCGATTACGATATCCTTTGCACTTGTATTTTTACGGTAAAAATATACGGTAGAGTATTATGAAGCACACAAAAGATTTGCATGTTGTTTATATAATCACCAAATTGGAACTTGGAGGCGCACAGAAGGTGTGCCTCTCTTTATTTGAAGGATTACAAAAACAAAATATTGATACGTATCTTATCTCTGGCAATGAAGGCATTTTAAAAGATAAAGTTGCCCACAATCCCCAAGTCCTACTGCTGGGTTCATTCAAGCACTCAGTCTCATTAAAGCAAGTATGGCTTGAAATAAAAAACTTTATTCAATTAACCCGCGAATTACGAAAAATAAAAAATAAGCATCCAAACACGATTGTCCACACTCACAGTACAAAAGCAGGCATTATTGGACGATGGGCCGCTTTTTTTGTGGGTATCAAAACCCGCATTCACACAATTCATGGATATGCGTTTCATAATCATCAACGGCGTTTAGTGTGGTGGGCGATCTATCTTGTTGAATTATTCACCAGCTTTATTACTACACACTTTGTATGTGTTTCCTCAGCTGATGTAAAGGCGGGCATTCGTCTCTTCCCGCGATTTGGCAAAAAGCATTCCATCATTCGGGCGGCTGTCGATTGGCATCAATTTTATAAACCTGCCAAAGCAATCGCATTTGAAAGAGAAGAAGATGCGCCATTTGTTTTTGGTACCATCTCATGTTTTAAACCACAAAAAAATCTTTTCGATTTGTTGAATGCCTTCAAAGATGTCTATGCTCAGGTTTCACATGCTCGTCTTGAAATAATTGGTGATGGAGAACAGCGAATAGCTATAGAAGAATGGATCAATTATTATGAATTGGACACAGCCATAATACTGCATGGATGGCAGGACAAAGTGGGTCCAATCATGGCACATTGGGATACATTCATGCTCAGTTCTTTGTGGGAAGGATTGCCATGCTCAGTTGTGGAAGCACGCCTTATGGGCCTACCTGTGATTGCATATAATACCGGCGGGATTCATGATGTGATTATGCACGGCAGTAATGGCTTTTTGGTACCCCAAAAAGATGTTACCGGTCTTACCGATAAAATGTTACTGGTTGCGCAAAATAAAGAAGTGCGCAATTACTTGCGCACTCACCTTGAAAATCTAGAAGATTTTAAAACAGAATCTATGGTACGATCCCATCAGAATTTGTATAGAAAGGTTTAGGGAATAAGCGTTTTCTGACAAATATAGCTCGCATAGGCACGCATAGCTATTTGAGTCTTTCGCGACTCACCCTCATTGATATTATCGAAGATGTATAGTTCTCGATAATTATCACCAGTCTTTACGACTGTCATGAGAAGCGTATGCGGCTCTGGACCAAATCTAAAGTTGCATGCAAAGTGCACACATTGAGGGCCTGGCTGAGCAAGATGGTCATTAATATTCTTCCAAATTGGAGCTGAATAATAAGCATCTCCAAAACGTACTATCAAAGGAACACGTGTTGTTGGGCAATCACCCTTTACAAAACGTGGCTCAATAAACCAATTATTGTCTGCCAAAAAGTATGTCGGTGATAGATCGAGTGCTTTGCTAATCGTAAGAAGCTCACGAGACGTAGAATAACTTACTGGATCAAGCACATTATTGCGGCATATTCGAATGAATTTTTCATCTGGAATAATCGATACCCCGAGCTTGCGTTCAATCAGACACATATTATAAAGAGCATGCAAACCGCAGCTCCAATCTTCTTTATTAGGAACTTCAGCCCTGCTTTTCACATGAAAAACCTGCGAGTACGCAAAAGTGCGCCCAGTGACATGGCTCAAATAGAGCTGTTCACCAAAAAAAACCGCTGGCTTCTTACGCACTGCCGAATGGATCACTCCATCGAAAGCACTGGTAAGCACAAAGAAGAAAGTAAAAAAAATTGAAAATCTAACAAGACGTGAACGCAACATAACCCTAATTATCCCCATTTATCTCTCGAGAATAGCCCTTATTCTGAGTCTGTCAAAATCATTCAATTTGTCAAATAGAAAATATCACAATAAAGTCGTGACAGATCAATCCCATTGCGTTATAGTGAACCCGTTGACGACCTAAAGAGCTACTGAATGGTCCTATTGGAGATTTTAGATGTATACAACTTTGCTAGACGCTATCGGAAACACCCCTCTCATCACCATAGACTTTGATTCACCCGCAATCATATGTGCCAAACCTGAATATCTCAACCCAGGCGGCAGCGTAAAAGATCGATCTGCACACTATATGATTGAACAAGCAGAAAAGCGTGGCGAACTCAAACCGGGCGGCACATTGGTTGATGCCTCTTCCGGAAATCAGGGTATAACCACAGCAATGATTGGCGCAGTCAAGGGATATAAGGTCATCATTACTGTTTCCGAAAAAATAAGCGAAGAAAAGCTCCGAACCATTCAGGCCTATGGCGCAACAACAGTCATGTGCCCGGCGGTGCCTTTTCTTGAAGACCCCCGAAGTTACCACAGCCAAGCCATCAGAATTCATAAAGAAACTCCAAACTCCTTTATGCCAAATCAGTATTTTAATACCGAAAATGCGGATGCCCACTATCACTCTTTGGGGACTGAACTCTGGAAACAAACTGAGGGAAAAATCACTCATTTCTTTGCCGTAGCGGGAACCGGAGGAACGGTAAGCGGTGTAGGGCGCTATCTGAAAGAAAAGAATCCCAATATCAAAGTTTTTGCTGTTGACTCCAATAACTCATACCGTGCAACAGGTGGCCATCCAAAGCCATACAAAATTGAAGGTATGGGAATTGATTTTGATTCACCCGTCATGAACTATTCAGTCATCGATGAAGTCCTAGAAGTGGCTGATGATGATGCGCTACCAATGCTCAAAACGCTTGCGCGAAAGCACGGGCTCCTTGTTGGGTTGAGCAGTGGAGCAGTTGCATATGCAGTGCAAGCATACCTTCCTCGGCTCAAAGAAGGTGATCTTGCTGTCATGATCTTTGGCGATTCTGGCCGTGCCTATTTGACTAAAAACTTCTACTAATACTTTTTTCTTTCTGTTGCCCTATGGAAACCGAGCGTGGTATCGTTTGCTGCGAAAGGGGCACTTTGTTATGAGAAAAAGTATTCAAATTATTGTTGGCCTTGCTGGATTAAGTCTTGTTATTCTCGTTCATGAACTTGGTCATTTTGTAGCATGCAAAGCATTCGGCGTTGGCACACCTGTCTTTTCAATTGGCTTTGGGCCAGCACTTTTACAACACAAAATTGGTCAAACAATTTTCCAAATAGCAGCACTTCCTCTTGGCGGCTATGTTGCATTGTCGACAACCGATCTTGCTGCACAGCCATATCTTCATCAACTTATTATTATGCTTGCTGGCATCGCATTTAATTTTTTGTTCGCCTTCCTTGTTTTTTTATTCTTGTCTGCTCGTGGTCGCTATGAAGCTACCACCACTATAGATTCTATTGTTGAACATTCTCCTGCAACAAAAGCGGGCTTGCACGTGGGTGATACCGTCCTGTCCTTGAACGGTGAATCCGTCAAAGATGATCCCAAGAAATTATTGCAAATCATTTTAGATTCTCCCGGCAAACAATTAGACATGGTTGTTGATCGTCATGGTAAAACAATAGAGATCACAATCACACCCACCATGGATCATCCAACGTTAGGCACCAATAGCGGGTGGATCGGTGTGCTGTTTGGTACAAAACAAATAAAGCCTAGATCAAAAAAAGAAGTGCTACACGGCGGCGTGAAGGGCATAAAAGAGAACACACAAAACATTCAACAAACTTTGAAAAAACTCTTTCAGGAAGAAGGTAATTCGTCAGGCATTGTTGGGCCAGTTGGCATTATTACTATTGCAGGAAAAAGTCTTTCATATGGTGTGAGTTTTTTCTTTTTAATGCTCGCAATATTGAGTCTTAATATCGGATTTTTTAATCTACTTCCCATTCCATTCTTCGATGGTGGACAGATTGTGGCGCTTACATTTATCGCGCTCTTTGGACCAATTCCGCCAATGTTAAGCTCTGTCATGTCACGATTCTTTCTTATCATGCTCATTATTCTTGTTCTGTTTCTCACCTTTAAGGACGTACTCAAGCTGAAAAATAAAAAGATAAATCACTAACATGGGGATGTGATGAAGCTAAAAACACTCACTCTTCTCTGCATTATTTTCTCCGCCCCATCGCAGGCCATGGATCAATCCGACTTTGGCACACGAGAATCCATGCGAACATTTAAATCTTTCTTCATTCCACCTGGATCGAATTTAGAAATTAAAGGCCTCAAGGAAAATATTACCGTTACTGTTCTTCCAGAGAAAGCAGCCGAACCGGGATCTACTACCGCTTCTCGTTTTGCACACTGGCCCCGCCTGAATAAGGTAGCTGGTCTCATCCCACGTTTGTTGGAAAAAGAAAAAAAAAGAAAATCAAATGTGCAAATCATATATATCTACACATTGAATGGAACCGTGCCATTCAACCATGGGCAAGATGAAGAAGGAAATATAACAATAGAACGAAATCCAGGTGTTGAGGCATATCATTGCACTGTCACAATACCACCTAACATCCACCTCGATGTCGCAAGTAATGGGAATATTAATTTTACCTCACCACGTGGCAATATCATTGCACATGGCAAGCAAACTTTTATGCCCGATTATGATCAAAAGAAAAAAAAATGGGTAAAAGCAGAGAACGTCGTTGTACCGGCAACATACACAATAGATGATGGAGAAAATATAGATGGCGAAGCTCGCATTATGCCGCAGATATCACTCAAAACGTCCAATGGCATAATTTGCATTACTGCACTGCGTAAATAACTAACGTTGTGTTTGAGCAGGAACTGTCTGCGGAAGACCAATCTCTTCAAAGGTGCGCATCGCTAGAGCCTGTCCAGCTTTGACAACATGCAACAATTTAGGCCCAATAATATGGTCATTGTTACGCCACCACGTTTTAATCCGTTCGACTGGCATTGAAAAGAAATCTCGACCAAATGCAAAAGTTCCCCAATGCATTGGAATAAAATGTTGAGCACCTAATTCAAGAAAACCTTCGCCCGCCTGCTCTGCATTGATGTGCAAGTGCAGCATATGATTTTCTGGCTCACAAGGACCAATCGGCATTAACGCGGTGTTTATGTTGGGAAATTCATCACCAATTTCACGGAAATGCTTGTAATAGGCAGTATCACCCGCAAAGTAGACGACATAATTCTGCGAACGAATCATCCAACTTCCCCAGAGCGATTTGTTCAAATCAAATATGCCTCTGCGAGACCAATGGCATGATGGAAGAAAAATTGCATCAACTGCAAGACCATCGCGCCGAATAATTTCTTGATCCCACCACATACATTCTTTCACGTTATCGAATCTGCGGGCATCAAACCAAGCCTTATCCCCTTTAGGAACCAAGACGCTCATATTGGGGTTTCTTTTTTTCAACTCAAGTAAAGTTGATGAATCCATGTGATCAGGATGATTGTGCGATAGGAGTACCAAATCAATTGGCGGAAGCTCGTGCATCTCAATGCCTGGCGGCAAAACACGGGGATATAAAAAGGAAGGACTACCAAAAATAGGATCCGTTAAAATATTCAATCCACCCAACTGAATCAAAAAGGTAGCATGTCCTATCCAGGTAATAACGGGCTCAATGCTTGAATGAAGAGGCTTGTTGCGCGAAACCCATTCCTTAACACGGCATGCCATACGTTCGTGCCGATTGAAAAGCGAGTGGATGAAAGCAGGAATAGTGGCCAGCATGAGAGATTCTGGCTTTTCACCTTTAAACGTATAAAAACGTCCGTCTGCTTTATGTGGAAATAAGCGCTTCTTCACGGATTTTCGGCCCCAGAATTGAGCAAAAGTTTTTAGACATAATTTTCCCCCATCCAGACAGAACGTCACGGATAGGGGAAATGGAGGTTATCCAACCTTGTACCGAGCAAACTTATCTGAATCAGATTCCGCTATCCAGTATACCTATCCCACATGCCCATGGCAACATTTTAAGTTTTTTGATTTAGGGCAAAAAGCAGGTACTAGACGAACAAAGAATCGTATGATTTCAGTGTGAAATTGAGATCAAAATCTTCATAGATTCTCTTGCGCCCATTTTCAGAAAACACTCGCGCAAGATCTTTATTGAGTATGATGCATTCAAGCGCTTTTTCAAAGGCAGCTGCATCATATGCATCAACAACAAGACCATTGTCCCCATTGAGGACAACTTCGTGTTGCCTTCCCTCATTCGTCACCACACAAGGAATTCCCAATCCCATCGCCTCAAGTAACGCCATCGAGACACCCTCTTTGGCCGTACTTTGTATGAAGCAATCAAAAAGAGAATAATAGCCGATCGCTTGTTGCCCTTCGATGAAAATTATATGGGCTCCCACACCACTTTCTCGTGCACATTTTTTTAGATATTCAGATTGAGAACCGACACCAACAAGCGCTAAATAAATATCTGTATGTCGAGCACGCAGCTGCGCAAAAACCTTGATCAAATAATCGTAACGTTTAACCGATTCAAAACGACCAACTGAACCAAACAAAAATGCAGTATCGGGAATGCCCAAAGCTGCTCGCGTTTTTTGTGATGTGTGTGCATCGCGCTGCAACACATCACACGAAATGCCATTGCGAATAACAGTAATATCTTTTCGTAATTTTGGATGCTGTTGATAGACCGATTGCTTCACTTGGTCAGAGACGGCAATAAGCTGTTGCGCATAGGGCAACAATAACCGATCAATCCCATTTCGAATACCACCATTTTGATCAACATTATTGTGAAAACTTGAAACAATTGGAATCTTTAATAACCGCCCGGCTATAATTCCCGCACAGTTACCAAGCCACAACAAAGAATGAATATAATCAGGTTTTATTTTCTTGACCTGCTTGATAACACGAAGCAGAAAAATAGGATCATAACTGCTCACCAACCCGCGTACATGGTGCAAAGGAATATGGGCATCGCGCAGTTTCTGCACAAATGGCCCATCATGCACATAGAGCACTTCATGATCGTAGTCTTTCAAATTAGTAATAATCGTATAGAGCACCGTTTCAGCGCCACCCATTTTTAGTGAGCTGGTAATGTGCAGAATTTTTTTCTTGGACATTAGAGTTTGACCCGTAATGCTTTTTTATCCACTTTGCCTGTTGGGGTCATAGGCAAGTCTTCACTTGTGCAAATGAACTCTTTGGGGATTTTGTAGGTTGCTAAATTTTGCTCACACCACAATTCCAGCACTCGCGCAGCATCTGAATCTGGTTCTTTGAGTTGCACAAATGCAACAGGCACTTCTCCCTCAGAATCAACTTTTCTGCCAATCACTGCTGCACGCATAACATTCGGATGAGACATTAAGACGTTTTCTATTTCCTGTGGATAAATATTAAAACCTTTATTAATGATTAAATCTTTCAAGCGACCCGCAATAACAATACGCCCCTGTTTGTCCAAATAGGCCATGTCACCCGTATCGAGCCACCCATTTTTAATCATTTTTTCAGTTTCATCTTTTGCATTATAGTAGCCAAGCATGACGTTCTTGCCGCGTACCCATAATCGCCCTATTTCTCCCTGAGAACGAAGAGCGCCATCTTCACTACGAATTTGCACATCAATACCCACAAATGGCCGCCCAACCGTTGATGTTGGTACTAAATCATCATCCATATCCAAACTGACAAATGGTGATGCCTCGGTCAAACCATATCCATTGCAAATTTTTCGTCGATATAACATCGCAAAAAAAATCCGCAGTTTGTCAGGCAATGCATCGCCACCAGAAATAAAAAAATTAATAGAATCAAGCGATGCCGTTTTGAGCAAACACAACAAACCAAAAATCGCAGGAACTCCGAGAAAAATTGTTGGTTTGTGATTCAGTCCATCCAAGATATGTTTTCGCGTAATTTTTGAAATAAGAATAACGGTACATCCAACAAGTATCGCCGCCCAGACACACGTATTTTGCACCAACGTGTGAAACAGTGGCAATAATGCAAGCGTACGTTCATTGTTAGAAATCGGTATACGGGAAATACCCTGCGCCATATTGTAGATAATATTTTCTGCGCTCAGCATAACACCCTTAGGGACACCGGTAGTGCCAGATGTATAGAGCAGTGCGCACAGCTCATCTTGCTCCAAGCGCACGAGCTGATCTTTTGTGTAGCCGGTATAGCCGCTCGGACATGGCGGTACATGCTCTTCAGTGAGAATGTGGTCATGAATGACCAATGTTTTTTTATCTACCTGCGTGATGACAAGCTTCGGTTTTGCATCTTCAATAATATGCGTAAGCTCTCGCTTGCCCAAAAAAATATTGGTTGGAACAACAATGGCACCAATTTGCCATGCTGCAAAATAGGAAATATAAAAATGGGGAGAATTTTCTATAAAGAGCAGTATGCGATCTCGACGCATCACGCCCTGTTTCTTCAGAACGTCAGAAAAAACCGATGCTCTGGCAAATAAATCACGATAAGTAATAGACTCGTCCCCAAAAATGACCGCTATCTTATCGGGAAATAGTTGTGCTGCACGAAAAAGCAGCCATCCTGGATAAAACAATTTTCCATCTTGAGTCAGCTCATCTATCATCTGATCAAAATGAATACGCTCTTTCTGGACTTTATCATGCATCCTTGCCATCGCAGTAATCCTACTTCTTTTTTTGTTCCGAACAGACAATCACCTGCACTGGGCATGAGCGTACCGCTTCTTGTACAGCATCATGATTCTTTTCAATATCTGCACCGTCCTTGACGCGCGAAACATCGGTAACCTCAAAAACATCCGGCGCTACAAACTCACACAAGCCACAGGTAATGCATCCGGGTTCAATCGTAACTTTTTTCATACATGCTCGAAAGACAAAATATAAACAGATCATTATAATTAGTACCATAAATACCTACAATAATCACTCAGGGGCTGCAATGAGCGCTAGAACTCGCGGATTACTCGTCGTTATTGAGGGCATCGATGGCTCGGGCAAAAGCACACTCGCACGGAGTTTGCATGCAGCACTTGCGCAGGCCGGCCACAAAACAATACTCACCAAAGAACCTGGCGATACTGAACTTGGAAAAGAGCTACGCACTATTTTGCAAACTCAAACATCTCCCGTTTGCTCTAAGGCAGAATATTTGTTGTTTGCAGCTGATCGTGCACAACATTTTGAAGATCTCATTATTCCGAAATTACGCGAAGAGTGCATAATCATTTCTGATCGCATGGCAGATTCATCGGTAGCCTACCAAGGATATGGCCGCGGTCTTGATGTGGATATGATCAAGAAAGCAAATGCATGGGCAATGAGTAATATGCAACCAGATATTACCTTCTATGTTCGCATCACCGTTGAAGAATCAAAAAAACGAATTGCTCAACGGGGCAACCAATTAACCGCATTTGAACGAGAACGGGATGATTTTCTAAAAAAACTTGTTACCGGATTTGATGAAATCTTTGCACATAAATCTGGCGGCATTATATTGGATGGTACACAGAGCCCAGACGCGTTAGTTCAGGAAGCTCTTGCCCATATCACAAAAGCACAACAGGCACGATGACACAAATCACTCAACCCCATCCATCATCTCTCATTTTCATTCCGCCTGCACAGCTCTGGATCGGACCAGCGCCACATCTTTCTGATTTAGTGAAAGAGTATCTGCAAAAAAAACTATGCTCTCATAAAGGATGCAATGTCTGCACAACCTGCACACGCATTCGAGATGAACAACATCATGCAATTGTCTGGATCAAACCGGAAAAGCAATACTCGGTCGATGATCTCGAACCACTATTCAAACAAATTGCATTCCAGCTCGAATCAGCAGAACAATTTTTTTTCATTCTTTATGGCGTTGACTTCTTAACCACAACATGCGCCAATGCTCTACTGAAATCAATCGAAGAACCGCCAACCGGTTATCACTTTATTTTACTCGCTCAGCGACTCAAACAAATATTACCTACCATACGCTCTCGCTGTGTTGTTTCATCATTCTCGCATGATGATGATGAATATAAATCCCATCCCTTATTTGCATTTTTTACTGGCAGCCAAAAATCTCCAATCGATTTCATGAAAATAATTGATCAATCAAAAATCACTGAACGTGAATCTATTGAGTTGTTTGATACGCTTCTGAATCACTGGATGGCCCGCTACAAAAATGCAGCTCAACAGCAAAATCTATTGAATATTGCTCGCGCTGATAAAATAATTAAAACTCTCAACCATGCAAGCAAAGAATTGCCAATGCCGGGTAGTAGTAAATTATTTTGGAAAAATCTTTTCCTGCAGCTGCACCCTTCCTCTTAGAATACGTTATCTTGCCTTACCACCTCCTGCCCGCCTAATCTAAAAAGAAAAACAATCCCGGGGAGGGGACTGTGATGGGTTACGAAAGTTCCGAGATCTATCGCATCTTGTGCATCTTTTTCTGTGCTCTCATTCCGATAAAACCCTCCGGCGGCTATCACAAGCTCAATGTCAAAAAAGAGGCGGTGAAAAAAGCAATCACCGATCTGGCAGAACAGAAAGCATCTCCGGAACATGTTGGTTCCAATTTTGTAAATCTCATTAAAGGAAAACATAAGCGCGCTGAAAAGACGCGCTTATTTATTGTCCGGCATAGTGCATTATTTGCACGAGCAATTCATACACTGCATCCTCGAGAAGGGTTCATCGACTTGATTCATACAATTATCGTTGGCTGTGCATATGAAAATATTGCAGGTCGTATCTATGAACTTGAAAAGGCACTCGAAATAGAAGAAGGTAAAACGGGCGAACACGTTAAAGCTCTCAATTACCGTATTCAATATGGTGGCCAAGAAATTGAATGTGATATCATTACCAACTCCCGTGTCATTGAATGCAAACGGGGATCACAAAATACGGAACAATGGCGCACAAGAACGGCCAATCAATTAAGAAGACTCAAAATTGCGCTCAGCACGCAAGATGATTTTAAAGAACTGACATTGCACCTGAGTGTCAAATTTCCTCACCCGCCAGAAACTATGGAGTGGGTAGCACACACGGGCGCATACTATTCAAATTCAACTCCTGGATAAATAGTAATCCGCCTCTAATCATTAAAACTGATTAAAAGGCGGATCTCTATGTTCAAGTTTTCTCATATTCTAAAGCAACGGTACTTTTGATTATTCTGCTTGTTGTGCCTGAGCTAATATGGCCACAATAGATTCAGTTGGGGCCGACCATTCTTTTGGAATCAACGTCTCACCACTTTCTTTATTTTTTTCATCAAAAGCAATCGCTCGCAATGGGTTTCTGAAAAGATTAATAGGCGAACTAAGCGACTCTTTCAACAGTTGGATATCCGCTGACCCAAGAGCCTTTCTGTAATTACTTCTTTGTGTTTTAACATCACGAATAATACTACCGAACTCCGCATCTATATCATCAGCACCATTCAACCTATCTCTAAATATTTCTGCCAAAAAAGAAACCATTTCTGGTTCTTTAGTCTCTAAAACACTGAGCGACAGATCAACATCTGTATCGGTAATAAAATCCCCAAACATTCTGAAAATCCAGTTGGCAACCTGATCTTCTCGAGTTAGTTCAAACACATTCATTCGCTCACAGACGGCCATATAGTCATAGACTCCGATCGCATATAATGCCTTAATTTCATCTGCTGTTTTAACATGACTGCCGCTCTCATATCCTGGAAAAGCAACCTTATTTCCCGCAACAACTACCAACTGCCCTGCTGCAACTGCTCTAAAAAAAGCAACCTCTTCTTTCAAACTATCATCCATAGCCTGCGCAGATACCACACACACCAATGTTCCAAAAATTAAACGTTTTTTCATTTTCTTACTCCTCGTTTTGTAACTGCAATAATTCATTTTCAAAGTGTTGCACCAGCACCAACCAGGAAGCTAGCAAATGCACAAGGAAATGCAAAATGCTTTGAGTAGTATAGACAATTAAATAATCAAAAAAAGAGCCCCGGCATATGCCAGGGCATTTAATCATAAATAATATCGTTTTAATTATTCTGCTTTCTTAAGTTGTCCAGCTTCTATTTTTTCAAGAACTAAAAGATGTAACGGCTTTACCCATGGTTGCATTGGTAATCCAAGCATTGTTTCAACATTTTTAACAACTTTAACATTGTGAGGATCCATTGTTGTTAGTACTTTCAATAAGGCCTCCCGCCTCTCACCATAAGCTTTTTGTATATGCTCAACAGTATATTTTCCTGCCGTATGTATCACATCGGCAGCAAATCGTTCGTCGCCAAAAACAGTGAGATCTTTTTTTGTTATCAGAACTTTATACGCAGCAGTAAGACGGTATACGTGTTCTTGTGAAAGAAATGGGAAGGCATTTTGAGCTGCTTCTTTTGTATCAGCAACCTTGAGATTATCCAGCGAACTTTTTAGAAAAGTGGGAACCTCATTTAATGGCACACTTACATTAGAAAATCCACGCAACTCATGAAACTGAATGAATCGTTTGCGAGGCTGATTCTTGTTACCTTTTATTGTCGCAAGGGAAGCACCACCCTCCGCTAGCGCGACGACAAATGCAAGTCGTTTTTGTAAGAATGGATCCTCTTTTTTTGTATCTTCAGGATCCATAGAGTAAATAGAATGAGCTGAGATTAATAATGCGAGATTCAAGACATATTTTTTCATACAACCAACTCCGATTGTTTTTAAGACACTATCACCACATATCTTATTTACAAATACATCTCATAAACGCTATGTTAAAGTAGCAAATAACACGAAACAAACAAAGCGCTCTTTGCTATGACCCAACATATAAAAAACTTTCTAAAACAATTTGTATCAAAATCTGATTGGAAGCTTGACCTCATTGCCAAGTGGCCAACAATCATCGGTACTCTCAATGATAAAGTCACACTCGAGCATGTTGACGAAACGAGCATAACTCTTGGCGTTAACAATTCAAGTTGGATGCAGGAATTGTATCTGCTCTCACCCATGCTACGCGATATTATTAATAAACATCTTGATAAACCGCGTATAAAAGATATTCGCTTCAAAAATGTTACATTTAAATCTAAAGATATACAGCAACCAACATTGATACCGCACAAAAAAAATAAACCTGTTACACTTTCAAATAAAGAGCTAGAGACCCTAAACAAGATACAAGATTCTGAGCTACGCAACGTACTCAAACAATTTTTAATTCGTTGTCATCAGGAGAGATCATGAAGCAACTCCTTATAACTTTTTTATTCACCGCCAATCTACTCAATGCGGTGAATGCAAACAACCTGCATAAATATTTGTGGGCTAACTATAATGAATTCGATGGTAATCGCACTGCTGCCGTTGCTCGATACCAGGATATTTTACAGAACAATGGTTCTCTCTATTCCCTCCAAGGTTATGTACACTTTTTATACAGCGAACAACGTTTTGCCGAAGTTGCACAGCTTGCTTCTAAAATCGATAAAATCTTTTCCGATGATCCACACCTACAACTGATTGTTGCGGTATCTCTAAAAAAGGCCGATAAAGCTGTTGAAGGCAACACACGATTAATTGAACTGAGCCAAAAATTTCAACAGAATCCTGACATCGTAATGCGTGCAGCCGAAGCATATCTGCAACAAAAAGAACCAGAAAATGCGTTGAGCTTAATTGACGACTATCTTAATCGTTCGCCACGGCGCGGTAACAATTTTATTTTCCATTATTTGAAAAGCCAAATTTACGTTCAAATGAACAAGCCACAAGAAGCTTTGGAAAGCGTGCGCAAAAGTATTGGCATGCATCCAACCTTCAGCCAAGGATGGCTATTACTTGCAGCAATCGAAGAACAGGCGGGTAAATTGCAAGAAGCTATTAAAGGTTACACTGCATTTTTAGAAGTCAGTTCACAACCTGATAAGCGCATCGAAAAACATTTGATCGAGCTAGTTATGCGGCAAAATATGCTTGCAAGCAACAAGCAGGTACTCCTCTTCAATCGCCCCTGCATGGAACGTGCAATGATTTTTCTCAATCGTCGTCAATATAAGGAAGCGCTCGAGCAGATTGATAGATGCCTGGAACAAAATCCAAATGATCCAAAAGGACAACTACTCAAAGTGCAAATTCTCTCCTCAATGCAAAAATATGATGAAGCAGTTGCTCTCGTTGCACAGTGGATTGAGAAAGATCCAAATGATCCTATTTGGTATCGCGTAATGCACATTTTACCACGTGCCGGCATCCCCCTCCAAAAAGTAATTGCTTCCCTTGAACGCACTCACCTGAAACACCCTGAATGCCCCCTGGTTGTTCTCTACTTGGCAGATGCGCACATACGCGCACATAATAAAGCACAATCACTTTCCTATTTGCACAAAGCTGAACGCATCGTAGAAAATAGCGATATTCGTGCAAAGGTGCTCTTTCAAATTAGTTTGATAGAATATGAAAATCGCAACTTCGATGCGATGAAAAAACATTTGCAGCAGGCGAAAGATCTTGATAACAAATTTGCACCTACACTCAATCTTCTTGCATACTATTATGCAACGGAAGAAAAAGATCTTGAAAAAGCTACCTCACTGGTTGAGTTAGCATTAAAACAAGATGCTCGCAACCCACATTATATCGACACGCAAGCGGTAATTTTCTATGAAAAGAATTCCTACGAGAAAGCACGAACACTTCTTGAATCAATCGCGCACGAAAATCCTGACGACGCAACTATTCACCTGCACCTGGCAAAAACATATCGTAAACTTGGACTGAACGAAAAAGCGGACGCAGAAATGGCCTGCATCAAGGAGGGAGCCTGTAGCCCGCGCGAACGCCAGGAATATATCAAACTCATACAACGATGACACACAACCAACTATGCAGATAAAAACTATAGCCTATGCCGCCGGCACTTCCGGCGGCCACATCATTCCTTGCCTAACACTCGCTTCGCAGGAAAAAAATTGTGCACAAACACTTTTCTTTTCAACAGACACCCCGCTTGATCACAAATTGATTGGCGACAGTAGCACAATTGATAAGCACATTGTGTTACCCCTGACAACCACCCGCCGCTTTTTTGATTATCCACGCTTGGTCTGGCAACTCGTGCATGCAACATGGAAAAGCTTTTGGACATTACGCAAACACAACGTTGAAAAGGTAGTGAGCACTGGTGGCCTCATTGCGCTGCCATTGGCATTTGCTGCCTGGATGCAAAATATTCCGGTTGAACTCTGGGAACTCAATGCGGTGCCGGGAGGCGCCATTTCTTGGTGTTCACCATTCGCTTCCAAAGTTATAATAAATGTTGCTGATGCACAAAAATATTTCTCCCCCTCAAAGTGCATACTCAAACCGTATCCGGTGCAATATGAGACGAGTGAACTGCCTGATGCGCAGACAAGCCGCAAACAACTTGGACTTGATCCAAACAAAAAAACAGTTCTGATTCTAGGCGGATCGCAAGGTTCATTTTTCTTAAATAGCGCAATACAAACCATGCTCAGGCAACACACTGCTCTCAAAGAGAATCTGCAAATTATTCATCAAACCGGTTCTTATGATACGCGCAATTGGGAACAGTTTTATAAACACCAAAAAATAGATGCGGTGGTATTTCCATTCACAAGTGACTTGTCACTCCACTATGCAGCAGCAAATTTTGTTATTTGCCGTGCGGGATCTGGCACCTTGCATGAAACAATTTTTTTCAATAAACCATTCATCACCATCCCTCTTGAAGCACACACAACATCTCATCAAGTTGATAACGCACGCGCTGTTGAAACCATGTATCCAAATTTATGTACCGTTATACTGCAAGAAGAAATTGAACGAAGCCCGCAACATTTATATGCTGCAATCATGGAAAAATTGGAAATAAGGAGTTAGGTATGAAAAAATTATTTTTAGCGTTGATCATTCTTCCACTCTCTCTCACAGCTGATGAACCACTCATTATGTGGATCGTTAACAATTGTGGCAAACCAATTCAGTTTATTATCCACAAAGTGCCTCTCACTCTCACGCAGGGTGCACATACCGAAGAATCTTTCATTGATTGGGGATTTGCTATTCCCACTAATGGACAACCGAAAAAAATAAGCTTTGCTGATATCGATGGCTCTGGAGGCCGATGGGCTGAAAGTTTTTTGCACATAAGCCAAGGCACTTCTTGCTCTGTATGCGTACCCAACAAAAATGGAGTTGGAGGTGTCACTCTCCCTGTGCCAATCAAAGATCGAGCCGCTTACCGTGTTCGTTATGACCGAGATCAAGCTCTTGTGGAAGAACTTGATAAGAGCAAAGTGCAACTCTCATTCGATTAATTTCACACTAAGATAGTGACTGCATCAGGATCACGAATATCATAAACTCGTTGCCCTGTTTTTTCATCCATGCAATATTCACGAAGTGATGGATCAAACGTAAAGCGCATTCGTGTCGTGCTTGGCACTGCACAGTTAAAGTTCAGCCAAATAGGAAACGCTGTACGCAATGGGTAAACATCCTGACCGATCGATCGATTATCATCGCATCCAATATAGACAGCCGTTGTCAGTTCTGGTGTTGAGCCAACAAACCAACAGGTACGAGAATCATTCGTAGTCCCCGTTTTGCAAATGCCTTCACTATTGATCCATTTATCAGGGAAAGATTTTCTCACACGATATAATCCATGCTTGAGCACTTGCGTCACCTGTCCTACGGTACGCTGATCAATTACACTCTCTTGCACAACTTCTTTTTTATAAATTTTTGTTCCCCACGCATCTTTTACCCATCGAATAAAGTGTGGTTCAACATACGTACCATTATTGGCAAACACATTAAACATACCCACTAATTCAAACAGTGTTGCATCAATAGTTCCCAATGCCAGCGATGGATAGGAATGGAATGGTCCAGGCAAATGACACTTTTTCGCCAAATCAATCACTGGTGCTGCACCGATTTCCAACAATAATTTGATCGTCACAATATTATTTGAATGTGATAATGCGTAGGCAAGTGTCTCTTCACCATTAAAACGCTTATTAAAATTATTTGGGTGCCACACCGTACCATTCGATTCGACCAATTCGAATGGCTCATCAATCATCGTATCGGCAAAGCTCTTGCCCTGCTGCAATGCTGCGGTATAGATCAGTGGCTTAATCGTTGAACCAATTTGGCGACGTGCCTGCAAGGCGCGATTAAATTTGGATGATACAAAATCAAACCCACCAACTATCGCTTTGATTGCACCCGTGTTGCTCTCAATGGCGATCAATCCACCATCAATATCGGAAACCAATGTTTTTCTCAATTGAACACATTGCGCATTAAACATTTTCTCCGCTTCTTTTTGCGCATGAATATTCAGTGTGGTTTGGATAACCAAACCACCACGATACAATTGGTCATTGCCAAAGAGTTCCTCTAATAATTGACGTAAAGTTTCTTTCAGATGAGGAGCACATTGATTACGATCGGCATCAATCAATGTCAGTGGGATTTTTTTTGCCTCATCATGTGTTGCACGAGAAATGAAACCACATTTGCGCATTGAGTTGAGCACCACATTACGCCGACGTTCACCCGATAAGGGACACAAAAGCGGACAATAAAGGCCGGGCGATTTAACAACCGCCGCAAGCATTGCCGCTTCATCCACTGTCAGTTCTGCTGCAGACTTGTTCCAGAAGCGCTGACTTGCTGCCTCAACGCCATAAATACCACACCCGAAATAAATGTGATTCAAGTATGCTTGCAAAATTTGCTGCTTGGTAAATTGACGTTCAATGATGAGCGCGTAGAGCTGCTCTTTAATTTTTCGAGAAAACGTTTTGCGCGCATCAAAGAAAAGTAACTTCACAAGCTGCTGCGTGATAGTACTCGCGCCCTGCACGCGTCGGCCATGATACATATTAATCAGAAGGGAGCGCGCAATGCCTTTGAATGAAATACCTGGGTGTGAAAAAAATTGCCAATCTTCAGCAGCAATAAATGCATCGATCAAATGTTGAGGAAGAGAATCAAGTTCAATTGGCTTGCGTTTATCCAATTCAAATCGCGCCCACTCATTGCCCGCATCATCAAGCAACACCGATGGAGTTCCAGGTCGGTACTGTTCGAGCGGCGTAAAATCAATCCATGCATTGTGAAAGAGTGCAAATAATGCACCGCATGCTATCGCACTCGCCAAGAATAAAATAATGATAAGTGAATAAAGATAATTGCGCATGCAGATAAGTATACACAAAAAAAGACCGCTCTTTCGAGCGGTCTTTCATTTTTTCGATGTTATTCGACGTTAATCGAGCTTATGCCCAAGTACGTACGTCGTCTTCTTCATCAGCATTGTCGTTAACAATGTTGTACACGCAGTATGCTACAGCAGCAAGACCTACAGCTGTTGCGCCACGAGCGCCCCATTTGCTTGAAAGCAACTCACCAGCTTTGCGAGCAGGCCATGTTACGAAGCCTTCAACTTTGCAAAGAGTTGATGGGAAACGCGCATCCAATTTTGCAACTGCATCATTAAATGCTTTTTGTGCATCAGCTACGTCTTTCTTCGTAGCAGCAGTGCTACCAGCTTTATCTGCAGCTTGTGCCGCTTCCAAGTCATCCCATGCATTGCACGCTGCTTGGAGCTCTGCAGAAGCATCAGTTTTCGCTTGATCTTTCAACTCGTCAACTTTTTTTGAATAACCGTCTTTAGCATCCCATACTGCCAAGATAGGATTTGCTGCAAACATTGTTACCAACAATGCGAGAGTTAACATACGTTTCATCATAATCGGAACTCCTGTAAAACAAATATTTTTTTTGACCACACGTCAGCGACAATTCTATCGAATTATCCCCGCGTGTCAACTTTCCATTATCTAAATTTTTGTGTTAGTAAAAAATAAAATAATCGTGATAATAATATAGAAACAACAGGGGAATTTTATGAAAAACAAAAAAAGTGGCTTTAATATCGGTATTTTTATCGCCGCGGCCATTTTTGCCTTTACAATTGATGTTTCAATGCAAATTTTTTTTGAAAAACAATTTTTATATTGTGTTCTAATGTGCGCTATTTGGAACATGGTTACACATGAGAATTTTTTAAAAATTATTTTTCTCACCTTCCTACTCTGCGCAGAATCCTTATTTTTTGCCGGAATCAGTTGGCTGCCACTCATCTATTTGCCCCCCATTATCATTGGGATTCATTTTGCAAAGCAGAGGCTCGATGGTGGCAGAACATTTCCAGTCCTCCTATCGGCGGCGGCAATCGTCATCTCTCTTATTGTCACGTCCTTGGCAACCTGGACCATTCCCCCAATCCTCTACACAATTGGCAGTCTCTGTGTTAATCTAATAATAATAGGAATTGGCTCTTTGAAATTCAATACGTTGAGTGAACAAGACAATCGCTTGTAGGTAACCCCTTGTGGGTGACCCTATGAGAGGAAAGTCCGGCCTCCTCATGAACACGGTGCCTGCGGAGGACTAGTCCAACTCAGGGGAGCGCATTTAAAAACCGCTCACAGAAAGTGCCACAGAGAATAACCGCCATATGGAAACATGTGGTAAGGGTGAAAATGTGCGGTAAGAGCGCACGTACGTATGTAGCAATACATGCATAGGGTAAACCTCACCGGGAGCAAGGCAAAATAGGCGTGTTTGGTCGTTCGTGCCATATAAACATGCGGGTATGCCGCATAGATAAATGGTTGTCATGATCTGTTTAGCTGCACCAGCAGACAGGTCAAACAGAAGCCGGCTTATCGATTCACTCAAAGGTGCAGTCAATTCCTATGACTAATTGCATCCTCCAATCAACACCCTAGCCTGGATGCCGATCAATGCAACTATATAAATTTCTCTGGATCGTACCATTTTTGGCATTCGCCAGCGGCTATATAGCAGTCCGCTCACTCCTTCAAGCAGATTCAATCCCTACCCCAGCCCTTGTTGGCACTGATATTCATCAGGCGGTAGCCATTCTTTCCAATTATGACCTTAATGCCCGCATTCTTAATGAAAAGGAAGATCCAGATCTTCCCCATGGGACCATTATTAGCCAAAACCCCTCTGCAGGAAATGATATTAAACCTCGTCAGTCTGTTTTCCTGGTAGTTTCAAAGCAACCCCCTATAATGAGTGCCCCTCTTTATATAGGACAATCAATCACTGATATACGGGCGAATCTTAAGAAGTTAGGCCTCAAATCTCGCGTCTACGAGTTCCAACACACCCATCCGCAGGGCAGCTGCTTTGCCCAAATTCCAGCTCCTAACCAACCACTCGACCAGAAAATGATCACCCTCTATATATCAGCCGGCAGACAGCAATCGGTTCTATTTCCCAACTTTATTGGCCGCCCCTTGCCTGAGGTGACCGACTTTCTTGAACGGCATGGCATCAAGCCTGCCATCACCCACCACCCAGCCAAAGGCTCTGGTCATACCTGCCAGGAATGCCTGGTGGCCGACCAACGCCCCTTGCCAGGTTCACTCCTGCTTTTAGATGAGACAAACCCACCTCACGTTCAGCTCAGAATTTAATAGAACCCTCGGAATATTATAAAGTAACACAGATTAGGCCCTCTACTTTAATGTAGGGGGCCTTTTTTATTGCACTCGCATGGCCATAATTGTTATTATCTATTTGAATATATTTTCTATGAAAAGGACAATCTATGAAAATGATGAAAAATGTAGCACTGCTTTTAAGCCTCGCCCTGGGCCTGAACCTATCGGCCATGGAAGTAGAAGCCATGCAGCCTCAACTGGGCAGCCGTAACATCTTTGGTTTAGCCACACCTATTAATCCCAACAATACTAAACTCGTGTGGGACCTTGATGATGTGGTCCTAGAAAAACATATGAGATGGGTTGTAGCAAGTTATCTGGCAAGTGTGTGGTGGATACCAACCATGCGTCGCACTGATCTGCTGCAAAAAGAATTGAAAAAATTGATTGGCAGCGGCGCTGGCGCAGAAGGTATCATTGCCTTTGCTAAGGCAAAAGGTGATGATGCGGTTGCTAAATTTGTCAGTGATATTGCCAACACTAAAACCATCAATCCGAGTGTGGCCACTATCATGAAAGATGTGAGTGCACGAGGCATCAAAGAATATATCGCAAGCAACATGGGTCAAGAAGGTTATGCCCACATAATGCAAGGCACCACGCCTGCTGATATTGAAATTGCAAGGGTATTCAATGCCTATATTAGTGGTACGCCACAACTCGTTGACTATAGTCAAATCCCAGAGTTGGCAAAAAATCCAGAAACGAAGATCGTTATTCTAAAAAAACCAAATCCCAAATTTTTCCATGAATTTTTTAGAAAAAATCACATAGATCCAAAAACTGTGCGCTTAGTATTTATCGATGATAAAAAAGATAACGTGGTAGCCTTTATCGAAGCTGCTGGTGAAAATGCTACTGGTATCGTGTATAAAGATGCCGGACAACTGCGCAGCGATCTTGAAGCGCTGCAAATTTTAGTTAATCAGAATACAGAAGCGCTTCAATATTTAACTGAATAAGATTTGAGGGTAAGTAGTATGAAACGGTTATTTAGATTTTTATATGCGTTGCTAATTCTTGCTGCACCACTGAGTGCCACACCAGAATTCACGCCAAAAAATACTATTTTTGTGTGGGACATTCATGATGTTATGCTACGGCAAGATTCTCCCAAAATAGCAAAACTCATACTACAAATTCCTTTATATCGCCCATCACTCTCATTTCTTAAAAATATCCCTTACTATTCTTGGCACAGCCTAAAAGGAGAAACTGTACCAAAGGAAATTTTCCTTCAAGCTGCTCGTGCTGCCAAAAATAATCAACTTGCTTCATTGGTAATTAAAATAGCCAATGCACAAAAACTCATGCTCGGAACACCACAAATTATTGCCGCCTTAAAAGAACTAGGCTTTACAAACTACATCGCATCCAATATTGATAATGAAGCCTTTGCTCAATTGTTAGATCCTGCCATTAATCCGGAACTGGCACCCTTCTTCCTCAATAACTTTGATATCGCAGGATCACAATCAGTCGATTATGGCGCTAGTATGGAAAATGTTATACACAAACCAAATCCGGCTTATTTTACCCAATTCATTGAGCGCAATCATATTGATTTGAAAAAGACACACGTCATTTTTATCGATGATAGGCAAGCAAATATTACATCGGCTCAGAAGCTTGGTTTTATGGCTATTCGTTTTATCGATGCCAAACAGCTTATTGAAAAATTAAATTGTATGGGAATACCAGTCAGCATAGCGCCGACTCAGGCCGCAATTGCCGCTCCGATTTGACGATCGACCCCAAAAATAGGAAACTTGAACAATGGTTAAAACATTGTTCAATAGGGGCTTTTTTGTGAAAAAATTATTTTTCATTCTTCTGTTAATTTTGAGCGCTCAAAGCACACATCCTCTTACAAGACTTTCAAGAATGAGTGCAGAAGGTAGAACTGAATTTTCCTATCGGGGCGACGAAACAGTAAAAGATTGGAGACGCCCATTTGCTGACTATTATCCAGACCACCTTCCTTCGGGAACTGCTCTTGAAAAACTAAACTATCTTCTTTTCTCAAAATCTACTGTTTCTCAAGAAGACGAACAAAAAGCTGCAGCGATGACTACTGCAGAAATTAAGCGCAAGGTAATGGCAGAAATTAACCAGCTCAGGAACGAAATCATAAGTATTGCCGATGGCAGATTGAGCGGAAACGCAAAAAAACATGTTCAAGATCAAACAAAGAAGTTTGCAGAGACATTTGGTGATTGTCGAGAGGCCGCATATAAAGGCAAAGCAACATTAGAAAATTGCCAGAAAGCAAAAGAGTCTTTTTTAGCACAAATAAAAGAATTTGTTGATGAACAATCACACTAAAAATTAAGGCGGGAATTTCCCGCCTTAATTTTTGCGCTCACCGCTCCACACACTATTCAGGTGTAAAGATGCGAATTTCTCATCTATTTCAAAAAATAAATTTCGAATCTAAAATGGTCCCTATATTATCGAAATTTATTTCCCCCTAGGGAATGGAATATCATGATTACACAAAAACGTATCTTAACACTGACAATGCTCTCGCTGCTTTTTGGATCTGCTCACGCAGGACGGCATTTCAAATTTTATGTCGGACCGCATCTCAATTACATGCGCCTCAAATTCAACAATCCAAATCAACTCGGTGGCTGCACAACTGGTGTAACCTCCGGGCTCGTGTTCATGAAGAAATGGTTTTTTGCCAATGTTGATTATGAAGGATATTTTAACACAGGCCTGATGCACGGTGCCCTCTGCCAAACAGGCAAGGTTCAAGAACAGCTTTTAGCTCTCAGACTTGGTGCCAACTGGCATCCATACAATTGCTTCTCTCTCAATGGGTATCTAGGAGTTGGTTTTGATCGCTTTCTTAATCGTCAAGATCCTTCTGACGAATGTGGTGAGACAGACGGCTTGCTCTACAAATATACCAAACTCACTATTCCTCTCGGCTTTTGCGCCGACTGGCACATAACTGACAATTCAAGCGTGGGCTTACAACCTGAATGGCGCCCTGATGTCTTTGCACGTTTGCATGTCTTGTGTGAGAATCTGAACAACGAGTGCAACAATGCATTCCGTATTGCCCTTCCTTTCAAACACACATTTAAACGCAATGACCATGTCCGCTTGTATGTTGCGCCATTCTTTGATTGGAATCGCTTTGGTAAAGTATGCCAAACAGACTGCAATGGCAATCTAATATCGATTCCAGCTCTCACTCGCTGGGATCTCGGTGTCAGGCTTGTATTTTGTTTTCAATTTTAGATAGCGCGAATTTTTATTTCATGCGTCGTACTAAATCTTGCACCGATTTTTTTTCAAAAAGCACTGCATAAATTCCGGAAGAAAGCGGCAACTCCAATTTCAATTTTTGTGTGAGCAAGCGGAGCGATTGCACCGTGTTTGCACCCTCAGCGGTGAGACCGGTCGTTTTCAAAGCTTCTTCTAATGATTGACCAGCTCCCACTAATTTGCCGATCGCGAGATTGCGACTCTGCACACTACCCGTAGTGAGAATCAAATCGCCAAGCCCAGACAATCCATATAATGTTTCTTCTTTGCCACCCATTTTTTTGGCAATGAGCACCATTTCGGCAAGTGCACGCGTGATGAATAATGCTTTCGCGTTATCGCCATACTGCGCACCCTCGAGCAAACCCACGCCAAGCGCCATCACATTTTTAAATGCGGCACCAATTTGAGCACCAATCATATCGGATGAAATTTCTGGATAAAAATAATCATTGGCAAGGAGGCTTTGCAATTCGCCTGCCACCGCCTGATTATCTGATGCAACAATAACACCGGTTACTTTTTGTGCGGCAACCTCTTGGGCAAAGCTTGGCCCAACACAGACCGCCTTGGCAGTACGAGGACCAAAGATTTCATCAACAATTTGAGTTGGAAGCAATGCGGATTGTCGATCAATGCCTTTGCTCAACATCACGAATATCTGTTCTTTCTGATACTGCTTGCGCGCATTCTGCAACGTCTCGCGCAAATATGTCATCGGCGTCGCTTCAAAAATCCATCGCGCTTGCTCCATTGCTGGGGCAAGATTTGTTGTAGCACTGATATTTTTGTGCAAAAACACATCGGGCAAATATTTACTATTTTTGTGCTTGGTATTTATATCTTGCGCAACTGCTTCATTATGACACCACACAATTACTTCATGCCCATTATGCGCAAGCACGGTTGCCACCGCAGTGCCCCACGCGCCCGAACCTATCATGCAAATTTTTTTCATGTACCAAAATTCCTTTTTTGTGCCAGATAGTTTGTAAGCGCATCATGCAAATGCTCAGCGGTTAATTCTGGCCACAAGCAATCAAAAAAACAAAATTCACTATATGCAGCTTGATAGAGCAAAAAATTGCTCAAACGTTTAACACCACCAGTCCTGATAATAAGCTCTGGTTCTGGAATTCCATGCAACCACAAATGCTGTTCGACTAATTCAGGATTAATATCATCTTCTGAAAGTTCGCCGCTGCGAATTTTTTTTATGATTTCTTTCACACCGTGGGTCAGTTCTTGGCGAGCACCGTAACAAAATAACATGTTTATGAGCAGGGCAGTGTTATCTTTTGTTTCTTGCTCAAGACGCTCACACACAGGCACCAATGTTTTGGGAAAAAGCGTACGATCGCCGATAAACTTAATTTGAATATTTTTTTCGCGACACATTTTCAGCGTCTCTTCCGCTTCGTCTTCGATCATTTGAAAAAGATACTTAACTTCTTCAAATGATCGTCTAAAATTCTCAATTGAAAATGTGTAAAGCGAGAGATAACGAATGTTATTCTCAAGACAAAAATCAACAACGCGCACTGTGGCCTTAATTCCCTCACGATGGCCATACCATGGTAACCAGCCTTTGCTTTGCGCAAAACGGCGATTACCATCCTGTATGCATGCCAAATGTTTTATCATAGATGTGTTACCCCAGTTGAGCGGAAAAAGTTATTGTGCTGATACGAAACGGCGCACACGCGCAAAAGCAGTAGATATATTCACCTGCGCAAAAACGGCGCTGAGCACGTTGTGACACACCACCATACTTGTTGCAAACAAAAGACGTTCAACGGCAACAATTGGTAGCAATGCATACCACACAGAAGGCGTCATCGGTTCTGCATAAATCCAAATAGCAGAGCCAACTGCATGCGCAATAAATGTACTGCCCAATGCGGTCAGAAAAAGATTTTCTTTAGGAACAAAATATAACGCGACAGGAATTAACCAATAGAGAGAATAGACAAATGCTTGGCCACCAACAGGCTGTGCGATAAAAAGAATCATACAAGTAAGGGGCACAAGGACGCGAGTTGCAAATGATGGGTATGCCCAATAAAGGCCCGCAAATAACCCAGGAATACTATTGGCAAAAATTTTGAATGTGAGGCCACCAAAGAGAAGCGCCCATACCATGCGCTCGGCACCAAATGCGACTGCTCCAAGCCCACCACCAAAGGCTCCTGCCAATGGCGAAATCGCATTCACACCAGAAAAAAATCCGGCTAAAGTACCAAATACGAAGCTGCATTTAATGAGCGAAACAGCTTTTGCGCTTATGGTGAAAATACCAATTTTGGCTATTTTTTTGTTTTGCATATCATATGAATTCATAAACAATCCCTTTTATAGATATGATTTTATCTTTGGGGCCACGCCTAGCCTGCAGTCTAACACAAGTGGCAGCCTCTCGCGACTTCATTTAATCTTATTTTACTGATAGAATCTTAAATTGAAAGGTTTTCACAATGGTATATCTCTCAATTTTTGCTCTGCAAAACAAACAATACTTCGGTTCACGCTACCTCCATCGAGGCTAGTATCTTTTCTTGCGTCTAAATCTCTCCTATTTTCTCTAATTGTTTTGTATTTTTATACCTATGGAATAAACCATGAACATCTCCTTATTTCTTATCATCTCCTCTGTTCTAACCATTTTTTATTTTTTTGTCGGTCTCTATGCCTCCAAGAATATCAAATCAACGAGCGACTACTTTTTAGCCGGTCGTAACCTTGGCCTTGGCTCTATCGCCTTCACCCTGATTGCAACTCAATTGGGTGGCGGCATGCTCTTGGGTACCGCCCAGGAAGCCTACCAATCTGGCATCTATGGCATCCTCTACACCCTTGGCATGGTGATAGGATTTTTTATCCTCGCAGCCGGTGTTGCAGCAAAGATGCAAACCCTCGGCGTTTCGACCACGGCCGAATTATTTGAAACCAAATATAAGTCAGCCTCCCTCAAAAGATTCGCCTCACTTCTTTCGGTCATCACCATGAGTGGAATATTGCTCGCCCAAGTGGTTGGTTCCAAAGCACTCATCATTGGTCTTGGCGTTCAGAATGAGCCACTCTTTATCGGACTCTGGATCTTCATTATCGCCTACACCATGATCGGCGGTCTCTATGCCGTTGTACTGACCGACATTTTCCAAGTTCTTATAATCCTGGCTGTCTTTCTCGCCATTTTTGGTTACAGCATTTGGCTTGAACCAAGTTCGTTCTTCACCTGGAATGGCCTAACGGCTATGCAATCCCAATTTGCTCAAACAAAAATGGGTCTCTCAGAATTTGTGGCCACACTCAGCATGCCAATCCTTTTCTCGCTCATTGAGCAAGATTTGGCACAACGCTTTTTTGCCGCACGCACCAAAACGATTGCCGGACTTTCAGCACTGATCGCGGGAATTTGTTTGATTCTATTTTCTCTCGTGCCGATCTATTTGGGTGCAAAAGCAAAACTTCTTGGATTGCCGTTAATACCAGGAGCAAGCCCCCTCATGCCAGTGCTCGAACTGCTCACAAATGAATTGGTTCTCGTGCTTGCTGTGTGTGCAATTATTGCTGCAATCACGTCCACGGCAGATTCTTTGCTATGCGCAATTAGCTCGAATATTGCACTCGACTTTGATCTTTCATGGACGGGTGTTAAAGATCCGGTCAAGCGCTCACAGGTTATCACCCTCTTTATCGGCACCGCTGCATTGCTTGGCTCTTATTTTGTTCCACAACAAATCATTCCTATCATGATTGAAAGCTATGCAATATCGGTCAGCTGTTTGTTGGTACCCCTACTTTTTGCCTACTTTAAAAAAGAGGTAAAAAAATCGGCGGCTATTGGCGCGGTTGCTGCTGGACTGGTCACCTTTGTTGCAATTCAGTTTTGGAATACTGAGCTGCCAAAATCATTGCTTCCTGTTGCACTATCGCTCGTAGCATATTTGATATGTGATCGAAATTCCGGTAATTAATTATTAATTGCGTTGACCTAGCGGATCAACCTGCTAGGATCAACGCACACAATATTATTATAGGATAGGGCTTATGTATAAAAAATTGCTCCTGAGCAGCGCGTTTCTTTTCTCGATCAACACACACACTTCAGAATCCGCTGATGCTCCACAAGAACAAGCAGAACAAAAAATGACGGTCGCATCCGTGTGCAATTCGTGTAAGAACAGTGCTCAGAAAGTTGGTCGAAAATTAATTGGCCATTGTCCAAATTGCGGCAACCGAGTGGAAGATTCTCTACCACAAAAAGCAAAACACGTGGCCAAAAATGTCTATGAGCAGGCAAAGGAAGTAGGAACAAACATTGCAAGTAACGTGAAAGCCTACTTTACCAATCCATGTCAGGAATGCGCACAAAAAGAATAATTTATTTTTGTGATGCCTTTTTCAAGATATCAATAACCTCGCGCAGATCATCTGTGATCATAAAAAGATCCTCAAACTGCGCGGGGACTAATCCTTCCCTGATGGCAAAATCAACATACCATTCCCGAATCTTTGCCCAATATGCGGTGCCAATCAAAATAACAGGCGCTTGAGGAATTCTGTTGAGTTTCATTAAATCAAGCAGATGAAATAATTCATCCATGGTGCCGATGCCGCCAGGGAAAAAAACAAATCCGCAGCTATAGTGGATCAAAAACCATTTACGTTGGGAAAGATAACTAACCCGAAATGTTTGAGCGCATGAATTTGTGAAACCGGGATCAATACCACGAACCATAATGCCGAGCGTGCGCAATTGTTTTCCTGTAGCACCACCCTCTTGCGCACCACAGTTTGCCGCTTCCATAATGCCTGGACCACCACCGGTTATGACAGACAGGTTGTTTTCAACAAGCATACGGGAAAGTTCCTGCGCCTTGTTGCCATACTCGCTGCCTTGTTTGACGTTGCCACCACCTAAAATGGAAACAATGGGATCTTGCAGATAAGAGAAACGCCATAACCCGTAAACGCCTTCGATGGCAGATTTTAATGAACGACCTAAAAGACGAATGCTTTCAATCAAAAATCCGTTTTTCATGGTTCATCCTTTTTTTCACCCCTAGGAATGGTATCGGATTTTAGTATGCCGTATCAGACACTACAAAGACGAGAATTTATTCATTTTGAGTCAGTCAGCCCTGCCCCCTCCATAGCAGAGGCAAATTGGCCCCAGAAAAGGATCCCGAGGGAGATACAGACCACCTTGCGATTGTTTCTATATGAAAACATCGCATCCTGCCACCCCTTGAAAAATAGCCCACTTATGTTAGATTTTAATTACAGGATGAATTTCTAAAAAATGGGGGAAATTCCATGAATTTCCGTATTTTCGCAGCATCACTACTCTTTTTCCTCACTTTTGGGATCATATCATACCAGAATCAGCCCGACTTTCGAGCTTCCTCTGGCGATAGACCCCAAATCGTGGTGTTTGTCCATGGAGTGTGCGGCGTCCAATATCACATAACAAATCCAAAACAAATTCTCCATTTTTGGCGAGATAGCATCTCCAATACCTATTATGAAACCCATGTTCGCACCCTGCGAAATGATCCCTTTTTCTATCAAAATCAAGCTATCCAAGACCTTGGCCTGCATCAAATAGAATCGCTCGAAGCGGTACCGGGTAATAGCCCTGGGGCAATGGCCTACGTCTTTGACCAGATGTATAGTGCTGCCGGCGCAACCGGGAAGCGCCACTACTACACCTTTGGTTGGAATGGTCTGCATAGTAATAAAGAATACTATAAAGCTGGCGCTGACTTGTTTCAGGAGCTTGAGTTTGAAGTCCAAAAGTATAAAAATTCTGGTGTCGAGCCAATCATAACCGTTATCGGATTCAGTCAAGGTGGTAACGTTGTTCTCAACCTTGGTGCTGCCCATCAGGACCTGTTTCCTGATTCATCACTGCATGTTCACAAGTTGGTCCTCATCGGAACACCATTCCACAAGGCAACGTACCAATATGTGAATGATGATCTCTTTGGTGCGGTTTATAATATTTTCTCAGGGGCCGATCGCGTACAGCGCATAGACTTGCTCACACCGAGCCAGTTTGCCTGCAGTAAAAAGATTCAAGCTGATTCAACCTTTGGCCTGCCACAAAAGCTTCATCAAGTTCAGTTTAAAATGAGACGCTGCGCAAAAGGCGTTATTGATAATCCAGCTCGCTTTGCCTTGACTCAAAATTATAAAAATCCATCGATCGTCAGAGGTCGTTCAAAATTATTCACAAACGTTTCTCCCGGCCATGGTGAACTTTGGTTCTTCGGCTGGGCGCTCCGCGACTATCGCGCAGATTTTCTTATCGCACCACTGCCAGCTGCGGCTTTTGTGCCGTTCATTGTCTATGCGGTAGACACATATACCAATGCAAATAATCCGGAACATCATTTTGTGTTTGACCTTCGTCCAGAACATGGACGCGCGGTTATTTCACGAGATACCGGAAGCACAATCCACTTGCACGGCATCATACCAACGATTGACCCAAAACATCTTCAAACGATTAAAGAGACGGTATGGAAGTATGAACCGGAAGATTATAACGATAAAACATTTGATGAGAGATTGCAGTTGAGCTATGAAGCGGCTGATCAGCTACACTATAAAGCTGCGTAAACTATCCTAGACCAAAAAAGATGAGCCCGTCATTTCTTGCCGAGAAATGACGGGCTTTTTCATGTCCGAATTTTATTCCACACAGCCAAGAAATCATCCATGCTCATCTGCTGAGCGCGCAGTGACAATGTTTCCTCAGAAAGCTTTGATTCATCATAATGCGCCTGACGCAAATTGTTGCGCAGCATTCGGCGCGGCTGCTTAAAACATGTGGTAATGAATTCCCAAAATGCTGCTTCCGCGGGAATATGCACGACTGTTTTTTTTGGCTTGAAATAGAGCAACCGAGAAAAAACTTTTGGTGCTGGATGGAAGGCAGTTGGTGGAATCTTATCAAGCTGCTTCCATTCAAAATAATGCTGGAAATAAAGAGAGGAGAATCCATAGCCCCGGCCATGGGTCTTGGTAATTTTTTGCGCAACCTCTTCCTGCACCATCACCACACCTTCTGCAAGGCGATGCCGTTCCTCATGGAACCGGTGCAAAATGGGAAACGTTACTTGATAAGGCAAGTTGGCAAGCACTGTCCACGGCTTGTGCTCATCGAGCATGCTCAGATCTTGATCAAGAAAATTGGTCTCAAACATATGCAACCGCTTATCTGATTTGAATTTGTCTTGAACAAGCTTTGCCCATTCAGGATCAATCTCAAACACAAATAGGCGCGCAATGTTGGTATGCAAAATCGCTTGAGTCAAAAATCCATCGCCACAGCCAATTTCAAAAACTGACGTGTTTGGCCCGATGGTAACCGCATCGATCATGTGTTGCACAACCCGCGTATCACGCAAAAAATGTTGGCCGTATTTTTTCTTAAGGCGTATGCCTTCTGAATGCGCCATCCTGTGGGCGTCCCTCTCTCTATAAGTCGATATTATTCGACAAGCGCATCTTTAAAGAAGTCTAGATCTTCTATTACTTTACCAATTCCTCGCACAACACAAAAGAGCGGATCTTCTGCAACGCGAACTGGCAACCCGGTATCTTTCGAAATAAGTTTATCCAACCCTTTCAAAAGCGATCCTCCGCCTGCCATCACAATACCCTTATCAACCAAGTCAGAAGATAATTCTGGCGGTGTATTTTCCAAGGCAACGCGTACCGCATCAATAATACTCGCGATAGTTTCAAGCAACGCCTCATTCACTTCTGATGCCGTCAACTCAACTGTTTTTGGCACTCCAGAAACTAAATCGCGTCCTTTAACCAACATAGTTTGTTGGCGAGATGCATTATCTTCGAGCAATGCATAACCAATATGCATCTTGATCAATTCTGCAGTTCGTTCGCCGATAAATAAGTTGTATTTGCGTTTAACATACTGCACAATCGCGCGGTCCATTTCATCACCACCAACGCGCACTGATCGGCAAAACACGCCTGAGATCAATGAGATCACTGCCACTTCTGTGGTACCACCACCGATATCAACGATCATGCTTCCTGATGGTTCATGAACTGGTAATCCTGCGCCAATTGCTGCTGCCATTGGTTCTGGAATTGTGTAAACTTCGCGTGCGCCTGCTTGCAATGCTGAATCTTTCACGGCGCGTCGCTCAACTTGCGTAATGCCTGATGGCACACCAATAATCATGCGAGGACGAGCGCGAATAAATCTGCGACGATCATCATGCACCGTTTGAATGAAGTGGCGGAGCATGTGTCCAGTCAAATCAAAATCTGCAATCACACCATCGCGCAATGGACGGGATGCAATAATATTTTCTGGCGTTTTGCCAAGCATCTCTTTTGCTTTGCGTCCAACTGCTAGTACCTGATTTGTGTGTGCTTTCACCGCAACCACGGATGGCTCATTGAGCACAATTCCTCTGCTGGGTGTAAACACGACAGTGTTTGCAGTTCCTAAATCGATCGCCATGTCGTTAGAAAAAAAACTAAAAAACTTTCTTGCCGGAAAAAACTTCAAAATTCTTTCTTTCATCTCGTCCCCACTTTCACAATTAAAACGCAAATTCCAAACCAAGTGATACTTGTTGAGCTTTGGCAACACGATTACTCGCAAATAAATGCGCTGGAATATCCCATCGGAGTGTCAGTACCGGTGCCAAGTCACGCAGCACTCTCACCCTACCAAAGTCATACAAAACATGAAGTGAAAAATATTCCGATGCCCATGCTGAATCTTTTTGTACTTGTCTCAAATTAGAGAGCACCGTTTGATCGCATCGCGCATCACACCACAAATCTTCAAAGTGGTAACGCAGCGTGTATTGCAAACCAAGCGCTAATCCTTCACGCAGATTTTCAAGCAAAAAGTATGGTGAGAATATGAGAGTCACACCGGGATCAACTTTTGCAGGCCCATAGAGCACACCGAAAATATCAGGCTCAGTCAAAACCGGCATACGCCGATTTCTCGTATTCTGGAAGCGCTTGCTCACGCGCACAGAAAGACCAACCTTCATATCTTCTTTCAATTCAAATAATGATTCGAGCGTTGTATAGACACCCCAATGCCCATCGCCACCATTGGGAATGGATGGAGATCTATTTGGATTTTGCGCGATACCAGATGGCGCTAACATACCGAATCGTATGCCCGCATCGATGCTTCTGAATTTGAGTGTGTAGTTCCACACGTGTGCAAATCGTACCCAAAAATCAACGTCACCAAAACCAAGTTGTGCAGTGTGTCCACTATCGATGCCAATCGTGTTGAACATCTTCACTCGATCTTCTTCGAGCTCAATAATATCTGGTGTTGAGAGAAATAAGTTTGTTTTACCAGAGCTGGTATTAACTATAAAATTTTGGCGGGAGTTAGTACGGAAGAATGCCCATGATGCACCAACATAGAACCAATCGAGTAATCGCTGATGAAAAAAGAATGTCAGTGCTTGCATCTGAATTTTACTCGGCGTTCGGAACCAAATTTTGCTTCCTTGCCAATCAGGACGCAGCGGACTGACGTATCCTGCTTTTTGCATCGCTGTGCTGAGCTCTCCCAAATCGAGCACCCCAAATATTTCTGGAATACTCGTGTCTTGATCTGAGGAACTATACGCATCGCTCGCAGTGGCCACTACAAAATCTGTTTCAAAACAGGAAAGTGTTCCATCCAAATCGAATCGCGGCTTTTGCAATAAAGGTAGGTAACGGTTATCGAAAACCATAGCCTGTGTTGCTGATGCACAGAATAAAATAAACAGCAGGAACAACGAAGGCTTCATATTTAACATCTTGGACCCTGCACTTACGGTGTACGTTACATCTTAACAGAAATGAGAAAAAAATACGCGCTGTTGCACGTTGATTGTGCCCTCTATAATAACTGATTCTTCTTTTTTGAGAAGTACGTGTGCATGATAAAAGCCATTGGGCGCAAGATATCTTCTACCACTCGGTGCTTGCTCTGCGTCTTGGTGCAGTATAAACTAGGGACCCAAAATATGTAGAACTACGGCACATTGAACTACAAACTCGATTAAGTATAACGGTATAAAATCTCCGAATTTGGCAAAAAAAAGGGAGATGGTATGATCACCAATCTTCAAGCGATTGTTCTTGCGGCAGGAAAATCAACTCGTTTTAATACAGGTAAAACAAAATTGGTCGAAAAGATATGCGGCCAGGCAATGATTTTATATGCAACACGATTACTTGAAGGGCTGAAGATACCAACGACTGCGGTAGTCGGTTATCAGAAAGATAGCATTGAACAAACAATCACCCAGCAACACAACAATTCTATTTCTTTCGCCTACCAAGAAGAGCAACTGGGTACAGGACATGCAATTTTGTGTTCGCAGGCTACCTGGAAAGAAGATAACATCCTCATCATGAATGGTGACACACCACTCGTGACAGAAGACGTCATCACACACCTGTGGGAAAAACATCTTGAGACAGGCGCAATGATCAGTTTCGTCACTGCACATAATAGTGATAGACGCGCAGAAACCTATGGCCGTGTCATAGAAGAGGATGATCATATCGAAATCCTTCAAGCAGATGAATTTGAAGGCGAATTGCATGATCACTGCTTTGTTAATGCTGGCATTTATATTGTTAAAAAAACTTTTCTTGATGCACACACTGGCGATTTGAAACAACGGCATACCAACGACGAATTTTATATCACTGACCTGGTGCGCATCGCAAGCAAACAAAATAGCACCGTGAGCACCACACGCGCGCCATTTGATGTCATTCGCGGGATCAACACGCTCGAAGATTTGTGGGCTGCAGAACAAATCAAACGCGCGGAAATGATTCGCCATTGGATGAAGCACGGCGTCCGCTTTTTCACTGCACAAAATGTCCACATCGATTTGAATGTCACTATTGGCAATGGCACCTTTATTGGCGCGGGTGTGCACCTGCTGGGTACCACAACTATTGGCAGCAACTGCCGCATCGAAGCATTCACGATCATCGAAGATGCAATCGTGCAAGATAATGCGCAAATTCATTCCCATTCGATAGTAAAAAATTCAGCGGTTGAAGAGTGGGCAGAAGTTGGTCCCTATGCTCACGTGCAAAAAAATAGCACAATCAAGCATCATGCATGCATTGGTAATTTTGTGGAAGTGGCGCGCTCGATTGTTGGCTCACACACAAAAGCAAAACATTTGACCTATCTTGGTGATGCAACTATTGGCGAACATACCAATATTGGCGCCGGTACAATCACCTGCAATTATGATGGCAAAAATAAACACAAAACAGTGATTGGCAATAATAGTTTTATCGGCACAAATAATAGTCTTGTTGCACCAATCACCATCGGCAACAATGCATTCACCGCTGCTGGTTCGACAATCACCAAAGATGTGCCATCTGATGCGCTTGCAATCGCCCGTTCTCACCAGACAAATAAAGATGGTTATGCACACAAAATTCATGCACAATCAGAACAGGATGAGGACAAGAATAAAAATAACCCATCGAAGGGAAAATTTTCATTCTTCGGTGCAATCAAAACAGAAAATGATACACCTAACTTAGAATAACGATTTTCAGGAAGCGTCTATGAGAATTTTTTATGCATTACCATTATTATGTGCAATCAATCTCACCACGCACTGCATGGAGACGAACCAAACAACTTTAGACAAAAAAGAAGTTAAGGCAACTAGAGCGAAACTTAAGCTTATTCTTGGTGAAAAATCAGATCGGGTCTTCAGTCGCCTTCATCCTATCACGATCTCAATAATGAGAGGTCAATTTGCATTGGATATAATAGAACGAACGGTAACTAGTTGGTCACACTTAGATCTCAAAGACGCATCTACAGTTGACGTGCGCAAAATCTATATGTTGGAACCGAAAGAATTAGAACCCATATTCTTCAGCACTAGTTGCTGCTTTGATGGAGACCTTGAACCTATGGCGAATAGTACACCTTCTAATGCCATAGCAAACCTTATCCAACGGCTTCGCTTATCGAAAAATCCACCATACTGTGCGCAGCCAGCAATCTTTACTGCCTGGATAATGGAGAAGCATGCATCATTACACGGATATAAAAAACTTCCTCGTTCTTATGATGAACATTACGCACTCTCATTTCTGGAAGATCTTGAAGAAAATGAGAGTTTGATTTTAGCCATGCTCCGCCAAGGCGAGTCGGATTCTGATGAAGCGCCAATTGAATCCCAACAAGAAAAACAAACATCGGATCTAATCGAATTAGTTAATTCAAACTCCAACAGCGAAGGAAACAACTCATGAAACAAAATTTCATAGCTCTCATGTTACTTGGAAGTATCGGCACACTCCATTGCATGGAAAGCGAAGCTGCACCATGGGAACCAAAAAGTTTAATCATGAAAGCACTCTTGGATGGCAAAATCTCACTTATCAAGACGAGACAAATACACCAGCCAATAGGATCCGATTCCGGTTTGTCGCAGGAAAAAGGTTATCAACTCGCCTTTGTTAATAATCAGGGACATAAGATCCAAGGCAACTTTATGAATGTTGATGCATATGAGCCATTAGATAGCATATCTTCTGAACGCCATACATACAGCACAATTGTATGCATAGATACTGTTAGACATTTCGTTAAATCTGCCAGCAAGGCTACTCTTCTATTCGACAAGTCGGATTGGCAAAATAGCGATCTACCCCATGATGCCATACACTTCTTAAATGAATTTTCACGTAACAAAAAAACAGTACTCACTCAATTGAAACAAAAAGCAAAACAAGAACGCGGAAAGACACAAAGTCCCTAGAAAGAGAATAATCATGAAAAGAAATCTCACAATTCTCTCATTGCTTTTTGCAACCATCGGCACACTCCATTGCATGGAAGGATCACCTGACGTAAACGGTGGTTTGCTAGATGATCTTACCTTGAGGAAAATGGAGGAGGATGATATCGATATCGATGTCTGGATTGAAGGAAAGATTACAGAATTTCAAAAATCAAAATCTTCAACTCCAGCTGCATGGAAACCACAAAGTTTAATCACCAAAGCGATTTTGGATGGAGAAATCGAACTTGTAGAATCGACACAGCTCCACAAATCTCTCAAATCCCCTTCAAGAGTATGGCAAGAGGAAGGATACTGGCTCAGGTTCACCAATAAACAAGGCCGCACGTTTCGCGGAGATTTTATGAATCTTGCTGCATATAATTTTTCATTTGAAAAAGATCATAAGGATACCCCAGAAACTCAAGAGGCCATTGATGCTTTTGAGTGCTTCATGGAAGATGTATACGAAGACTGTCCCTCAGAAGAATTAGAATCGTTAGCATGGATTAAGGAAAGAGGTTTTTGGGGTGCAGTGATTTTCTTTAATGAGTTAAAAACTCACAAAGAAGACATCATCGCGCGGCTTGAAGAAAAAGCAAAACAAGAGAGCGCAAAAGCAACAGACGCACCACTAGAAAAAGAATAATGAGGGAATAAATAAGGCATGAAACGTTTCATCTCACTCATCATTTTTGTAACCATAAGCACACTGCATGGCATGGAGGAAGAACCCCATCCCATGATCCAGGCTCTGTTGACTGCAGAGATCAAACTCGTGGAGATGAGACGAGATGTGACCGGCGATTTTGGGCAAGTTGGGCAACAGGAACGAAATATTTTCATGCCAGGAACTCAACATCTCTATAGTTTGCAAAAACCTATTGCTGAATCTTGGCTCGTAACCACTAAGAAAACTCCCTTTTTTGAACTCTGCAAACGCCCCACTGATGATGCGGATGATTCTCATGATATTTTCAGAGATCTCAAAAGCTTCGATGCATACGATTTTGAGCAAGTTGGATGTAATCCTATAGAAACTATTACATCATTTATTGCCGCAAGTCGCGATTTGGAACATGTGCCATGGTGGGCAGAAAAATCTACCATCAAAGCGTGGCGCAAAAAGCACCGAAAGGAATTTTTAAAAACTTTGAAACGGTCACAACGAAAAGAAATTAAATATTTAGAATCAAATTTAGAAAAATATGCCGCGTGCTTTTTGTATCAACTGCGTGAAAAAAAACCAGAAATATTGGAAACAATTAAAGAATCGAAATAAAATTAACAGTAAATAAACCATGAAAAAAATATTTATTCTTTCGCTCATCCTGCTAACCAGCAGTAACTCGCTCAATTGCATGGAGGAAGAAAAAAAATCCTCTCCTCACCCCATGATGACGGCAATAGATGAAGGATTGATCAAACTCTACAGACGAGAGTCTAGCTATTTTCTTGAAAGAATATGCGAACAACTCAGATCATCGCCATCTGCTCCCCAAAGTCTTAATTTTCTATTCACAGGACTCGATGTTGTAGCAACACAAGACGACCCTAAAACATATGGTTGGTCGACGCTCGGCGTGATTGATCTCTTTATTGTCCAAAATGTCGCATGCCCATGGGCAGATAAAGGCACGATTAGTCGGTGGCTGGATGAAAATAGGGACGCATCACTCGCTACTCTTCCAGAACCTGAACGAAAAAAAATAAAACAGCTTAAATACAAAGAGGAACAATATGCCGCATTATTTTTCCATGAATTGAAAAAAAGAAAGATGCTAATTAAAGAAGGCAAGTAATGTATGAAGCGTTTTTTTCTTTCACTCATCCTATTGACCAGCATCAACAGTCTCAATTGCATGAAAGATTCTCATCCCATGATCAAGGCGATTGATGAAAAGGAAATCGAACTGAGCAAAATAGACGAACACACTTGTTCCTTGGCATGTTCACTGACCAGGAAGCGCGGCACAAACACAGTACAAACTAATTTTCCGCTCACCGGCCTAGATAGTATGGTGCAACAAAAATTGCTTCAGTCTAAACAACATAGTACTCTCGCTGCTCTCGATATATTTATTTCCCAAGCGGCATATTTCATAGATTCCTCATGGGCACGAGAAGGCACCATTCAGGCATGGCTCCTGGCCAATAGAGAAATATATCTTGCTGCGCTTCCTGAACCTCAGCGAACCGCAATTAAAAATATTGCATTGGCAAGAGCACAATATGCCGCATTATTTTTCCATGAACTGCAAAAAAGAACTAAACAATCTAACGAAAGTAAATAATTTATGAAGAGACGATTCATTATCCCACTCCTTCTACTAACAAACATCAAGACTATCAATTGCATGAACAACGATGATGAGATGCAGCGCATGGAGCAGCTCAAGCTCTCGCGCGCCATCCTGGGTGGAACAATGCATCCTCTCATGCTTGATATATTTGCAGGCAACATTCTCTTGACGCAGTTAACGAGAAAATTGCCTGCGCAACATATATCGCCAATAGCTAAGACTGTCTTTGTGTTAAGCCATCAAAATCTGGCCTCTCGCGTCGAATTCACACCTTGTATGATAGGTCAATGCATGATTGATGGGCGCACACATATAGCAACATTTATTCAAGCTCTACGTGCATTACCCAATCCACCACAGGCAAGTCAGCAACAGATAATTGATGGCTGGCTTGAAAAGACCCCAATCAATTATTCGGGCTACAAAGTTCTCACTCCTGATGAAAAATATGCTGCCTCTTTTCTGGTAATGCTTAACCAGCACAAACAAGGCATCATGAACAAATTGAGCCAAACAACACAGAGAAGTAAGCTCTAGAAAATCAACTAATTTGCGTGATCATGTGCTATACTCATGTGCATGATCACCTTCATTCATACAGCAGATATTCATTACGGCGTTGAAAATTATGGACGCGTTGATCCAAAGACGGGAATTCATTCTCGTCTTTTAGATTTTGATCGCGCGTTCAATTTTTGCATTGATGCAGCAATAGAACGTAAGGTCGATTTTTTTCTCTTCTCGGGCGACGCGTATAAAACACCGCACCCGAGCCAGACACAACAAAAGTTATTAATCGAATCATTCTTCCGTCTCTATGATGCAAAAATTCCTGCAATCATTGTGGTGGGCAATCATGATCATCCGCTCAGTTTTGGCAAAGCAAATGCATTAGATATTTTCAGCACACTGCCCGTTGACGGTTTTCATGTGGTATCAAAACCAACCACGATTCATTTAGAAACCAAAAACGGTCCAATCAATGTGGTTGGCATTCCATGGCCAACGCGCAACACCGTTTCAATAGCAGAAAAACATCTGCACAAAACAGCACACGAAATTACTTCCTACATTTCCAAAGCAATCGCGCACATTATCAAAGATCAAGCTGCTGCGTTAGATCCACAAGTTCCCGCAGTGCTTGCCGGTCATTTGACGGTGAGCAATGGAATTTTTTCCGGTTCAGAAAAACGGGCCATATTTGGCACCGATCCAATTTTGTTACCTTCGCAATTGGCAATCGAGCCTTTTGATTATGTGGCGCTTGGTCATCTGCACCGCTATCAAGATTTAAATAAAAATGGTTATCCATCGGTGGTCTACGCCGGATCGATTGAGCGAGTGGATTTTGGCGAGCGTAAAGAAGCAAAAGGTTTTTGTTTGGTTTCCATTCCAAAAAAAGGAACCTGCTCTCATGAATTTATCAAAACGCCCACGCGCGATTTCATCCAAATAGAGGTGAAGCTCAAAGAAAATGAAGCGCAAACAGAACAAGTGTTGGCTGCCATTGCCAAGCATTCTATAGCCGATGCAGTTCTCAAAGTTGTGTACCACATTCCTGTCGGACGGCAAGATGCAGTGGATCTCAAACTTGTGCACCGTGCATGCGCTTCTGCTATGTATGTGGTTGGCATTATTCCGATACGGCCAGTCGAAACACGTGAACGGCGATTTGGTGCCGTGAAAATGGATATGGATTTGCAATCACTACTCAGTGCCTATTTTGATACCAAGCCTGAATTAAAAGAGCGCAAAAAAGATTTGATAGAAAAAACGCTCCTGCTTGCACAGGAGCTTCAAGATCAAGATAGCGAAGAACAAGAGGCTGAATAAATTGTGTGCTAGAGGTACACAATAATCGAACCAGTCATCAGCACGGTACGATAATCAGTTAATAATTGTTGGTAGCGCGGCTGGCGCAAAATATCTGAAATTTCTCGATACCGTTCATCAAGCGTTCGCAGATGCGGCTCTTTTGTATCCTTCACCCGATAAAGTTCAAAACCAGTTGCCGTTTCTTGTGGCGGTGAAATAGTTCCGACAGGCAGATCAAAAATGAAAATCTTATCCTGCGCAACCTCATCTTTGCTAATCCAGAATGGATCACTCCATGCAATCCCACCATTCCCTTTGCCTGTTTTTGCATAGGCAACAAGTTCTTTACGCTGCGCGTCTTTACCTTGAGTAGTATCAAACGGCACTCGTGCATATTGCACCAGATATTGTGCCTCAATTGTTTCTGGATGCGCTTCATAATACAATTCGATGTCCCTGCGGGGTACGATCAATCCAGAACGCACTTTAAAATCAAGCATAGTATTTACCGTTTGCATGATACTAAATTGCTCACGGCCTTCTTTCGGGGTGTAGCCGGCTGCAGTGAAGACCTGGTTGAGCTGTTCGGGAGTCATACCGTTTTCGCGCATGATTTGCTGCAGGTATTTATCCACTGCTTCTTCATCCATCGGAATTTTATGTTTTGCTGCATCAAGTATGACCATACGTTCAAAGACAAGATCATCAATCTTACGCATTTGGCCAGTCAAGCTTGGGCGCTCAACATCAGACATCGTGATAATTTCTGCTCCCGATTGGCCATAGACAATCGCCTGAATGGTATCGATTAAAAATTCTTCACTTTTGAATGTGAGCGGTTGTTCTTTTTTATCAACCACATTTTTTTGTGACGTGTTTGATACATCTGATTTTGTGTGAGCATGTGCCTGCTTGCCGTGATCATGTTTCGCATGCGCATTCAATCTGGGCACCAGAGCGATGACAAGTCCCAAACACACTAATAATTTTTTCATCTATACTTCCTGATGTTTTTTTTATCCCCACACACGGCTTAAGAGCCGTGATTGCGGGGACCCCCTGAAAAAGGGAGAGCCAATTAAATGCCCTGCCTTAAAAAAGGCAGTGGGTTTTCTGGTAATAAAATAATCTGCACTAGTGTAACAAAAAAAGAGCGCATTCGAAAATGCGCTCTTTTTTTATAACTAATTTCGTGAAGAACTATGCGGCACGTGCTGCATGAGGAGCTTCTTGATTAACCGTCGCTACTGGTTGATCCATTCCTGTTTCATTGCCTTGAGACATAGCACCATTTGGTACTTCTGCTGTTTGCTCTGGTGTGAAATAATCTTCGTTGATCAAGACACGGTATTCTTGTTTCAAGCGAGAAATTTCTTGGTCGAAACGCTCAACACGTTTTTCTTTTTCAAGGTACTGTTTCAGGTCATTTTTAACTTGTTCGAATGGACGATATTGCGCGTCTTCTTTCTTATCGGCAAAGACAACCCAATGAGTGCCGTCTTTAAGGCTGAATAATTTGGTTGTCGGTGCTTGTGCGATATCAAGAATGCTATCACGCAATTCAGCATCGATGCCAAGGCTTTGTTTGTTGACCAGACGGAAGTCTTTCACTTTGTCTGCCACATTCGCAGTTTGTACCGCTTTATCAAATCCACCAGCTTGATTTGCTTGTGCTAAGAACTTTTTAGCTTCTTCAAGTTTTTGGAATGGCACACCTTTTGCTTCTATGCCTCCGCGTGAAAGCAACAATTGCGGCATTGAATCTTTGTTTTTATTATAAAATTCTTTAGCGTCAGCATCGCTCACCGATACTGGGAATTCTTGGCTAAAGTATTTCACGTTCAACATGTGGCGAATAGAACGGATTGTACGTTCCAATTCTTCTTGATATTCATTGCTCGCGTGGATGTTCTTTTCTTCTATATAGCGCTTAACGATTTCTTGATTTGTCAGCCCTTCAACGAGGTTACGTTCAAGTTGCTTTTCATCCATCATTGCAAGCATTGCTTTGAGCTGTGGATTCGATTCAATCACATCATTTTTTTCTTTAATCAAACGCTCTTGTGTGATTAACGGTTTTCCGTCCATCGAAACAACTACAAGTGAGCCATCAGTAATCATGCCTTGATCAGCCGACTGGGAACTAGCCTGACGACTACCACCCATTTTGTCTTTCACCCAATCAAGCACACCGCAACCTGGTAGCAATACAAGAATTGCAAGCGCTCCAATTACCACACCATTTTTCTGATTAGATAAACGATTACTCATGAAAACTCCTTACATACATTATGTTTACTCTCTAGACTGCTGCATTATTTACGCAGAATATTAGGAGTTATAGTACCATAGGAACGCCCTTTTACCAACTTTTTCAATTCCTGAAAGCGCTGGATAAGCGCTTTTGCTTTTTATAAAAAGGGACTAGACTAGCGTCAGAAAAAATCGACGTTATACAAAAATAAGGATCTTTATGAAAATGAATCTTCTATTACTCATCGCTGCGAGCAGCATCACATCTTCAGCAATGGGTATGAATCTTGGAGCAATGTTTTCACAAATGTTAGACGAAGATCTCGAAGACCAAGAAATAGCAGAACTTCAGGCTCGCCAAGGTGGAAAACTCTATCCGGGGCAACTACCAGCACTCTGGAATCGACGAGAGGCCGAGGCAAAATCTCGTGGCGAAAAAACATTACTGAGCCAACTAAATGATGGAATTGAACGCGCAGCCCACGCTTTCGATGATGTAAAAGAGATTGAAGAAATTAAAACAAGTCCCGTTCCTGCTGAAACAAACAACCCAGAAGAAATAGCGAAAGAAAAAACTGAATAAGTTTTAAAAATTAAGAAATTAAAAAAGATACACAAGGAAGCTGCTCGTGAAAAAAAATATTTTCCTCCTCATCACCGCAAGCGGAATCGCATCCTCTGCCTTGGGCATGCAACCGGGCGATGTCACAGATCATCGCCCATTCGTTTCTCTTTTTGAAGTCGAGATGGAAGCGACTAGGCGGGCGGCCCTTGAGGCAAATGCCCGTCACGGTTTGATCGTCGGTGCAAGAACTCACATGGAAGTGGAAATGGATCTTGATCAGGCAGAAAAAGCGGCTCGGCAAGCAGCTCTCGAGGCAGATCCTGCCATCTCTCAATCAAAACAATACGCACCCTCATCTCAACCGAAAAGAAAAGCTTCAAATCCGTTGGCGCTAACCGCTGGAGAATCCGATGAAGCAGCGGACATGGCAAAAGCAGTGGAAACTATACCCGGAGTGGACGCCATTCTACGCGCTCAAATTTTCGCCGCGCAAGCAGTTAATATTGCTGAGCGAGTATTAGAAAAAGCAGACACCCCTGAAGGCAAAGCTATCTTACAATTAGCAGGCCAAGCAGCAAAAACGGCGCTTGCGCGGTGGCAAGCTGATCCATTTACAGAATACACACTCCATTGCAGGAAGTTGGAAGCCGCTCTTGCTGGAGATAAAGAAACTTCTTTAAACGAAGTGGATGCTCTTTTTGCTGCATCATTTTGTGCAAATAATTATTGCGTCGAGGCTGCACGAGATGCTGCAAAATTTGAGCCATCTATCTTTGATGCCTTCCTATCGGCACGCGGACAACATCTGACAAAAACACAACTTGATCTATTAAAGTTGCGCAAGAAAACATTAGATGCTGCAGAAAGCAAAAAAACTGATAAATAATAAACAACTATGGCAGATACTACAGCACAATTTCAGGCGGAGCGCAGTTCAATTGCGCTCCGCTTTATTTTATATCGCATGAAAAGGAGCTTCTTGCCCTTTTTGCTTCTTTTACTAGACTTGAGGGCGATTTTTTATTTTTCCTTGAACAGCATTTATTATTGTTTAAGTTTATTCTGAAAAAAAAGGAACTCTTAGATGCACACAAAACTCTATATTCCACTATTTTGTCTCCTGGCAGTGGCACAAGCTCCAATGGCATTCGGCATGGAAGATGATGATTTCAATGAAACTCGGCAAGCGCCCATTGGAGTAATTGCTCTATCGGATGATGAGGAGTTTGAGGACGAAGCGCCTATTCCTGCACCCCCTGCTCTTAAGCCTGTGGCGGTTGTTCAACCAAAAGCCCCTATTGCCGCGAAAGTTATTGCCGCTCCAAAGGTACTACCAACCCCTCCTGCAGCTGCTCCCGCGCCTGCGCCTGCCCCAGTGGTAAAAAAGACTGCTCCGGCAAAAGCAAAAACTGTAGCCAAAAAAACAGTCGCTCCAAAACCTGCTGAGGCAAAAGTAATACCTCCAAAGCCCGTTGAAGAAACAGTGCAGGTCCAGGTTGCCATACCAAAAAGTTTTTTTGACAGTTTCGCCGAATCAATCGGAACAGCTTGCACAAAAACAACACGGGCTGTCAGAAAACGAGTGAACCCATCTGACTATGTTCTTGATCCCAAAAATCACGCCTTTTATCTTTATGTGCTGGGAAGAATTGAAAGCGCTACTTGCATTGAAGATTTGCGGCCACTTTTAGAAGATCAACAGTATGGAGATGCATTAAAGGCATTATTTGATAGAAGAGCGTATGCAACCGATCTAGAACGCACTACTATCTCTGATATTATTCGGACAGGGAAAATCAAGGATGGTGTCAAGCTAGAAGAGCTCAGCAGAATTGTTGAAGCGACTGAAAGAGCGCAAGATGTTTGCTCTGCAGCAACTCTTAAAGTGTTGGATCTCATAGCAGAAGCAGCGCACACAACCGCCGGAATAGCTCAGCGCAGTGCAACCAGACTCCCACGATCACAAACATTGCCACCACTTGAGCAAGAGGAAGAAGAAGCAACTGATGATGGCAACAATAACAACGAATAGAAACTAAAATCATAAAAATTAAAGCGCCTTTTATTTAAGAGAAAGGCGCTTCTTCGTAGCTTAGACATATTTTTCAAAAAAGGGGGTAAGTACTTGCAATCGATTTGCCAACATGATATCACTTAGACCAGTTTGTTTAGAAACAAACCAAAAAATAAAAGTAGTTACAGTATTTTTCACATTCCATACTGATTTTATGGGGAGATTTTCATGAAAAAACATTTGCTAAGCATTACGCTTCTGCTTGCGCCTGCTGCATTATTTGCGATGGAAACAGAAGACGTGGTATCACAGCTGGTAAAAGATGCTCCAGTAAAAGCTCCCGGCACTGCCAAAGGTAATACTCCTCTTACTAATTTGCCAGAAGCTGTGGTCGAAACGACTGTTCAACAATTGACTGCTGCAGCCCCCGCAGATCAAACAGCTGCTGAAGAAGCAAAAGATAATACAGAAAAAGTAGAAGCTGCGTATCGACGTGGAGCCTTGGGAAGCATTGGATTAGCACTTACGGGTTATAATAGAACTTCATATGTACAAAGCTATTTCCGATGCGATGAGCGATGCGCAACTCATTGTGAGCACAAGATGACGATTCCAGCAGCTATGATCGATCAGCTCACGAGTGATCGTAATCGCGCAATCATGAAAGAACAAACTGAGGCTATAGCGAGCTTACAAGCAAAACGTGATGGCACAATTCCAAGTCAACATGAAGTTCAAAAAGCAATTCATGAAGGACCAGTTCAACAACTCGGCAGTCTTGTGCGAGGTTCCAAACAAACAGTTAACTTTAAGTTAAAAGATGTTCGCTCTGTTAAACGTGTTGATACTTTGTTGCGCAACGAAGACGCGGCAGATCTTCAATTATTGGCAGATGCATATGATATGATCCAAGCACGTATGCAGGAACGTAAAGCAATTCGTGCAGATCTCTTTGCACAAAAACCTGCAGAATCAGAAATCGTGTATTCTGATACTGAGTATGATAACGACGCACAATTTGTAGAAAAATTACAGGGCTATAGAAAAGTTAAAAAAGCTCAAGCGGCAAAAAAATAGTCGCAAGACTTTTCGAATAATTAAGGGGAACCAATTGGCTCCCCTTTTTTTATGTCCTGCAAACCACTACTGCTTTGATCGATGCTGGCTTGCACCGAATTAATTCGCGTGCTGCACTTTTGAGCGTGGCGCCAGTGGTCATCAGATCATCAACAAGCAAAATGTGTTTGTCTTTCAGTTGTTCTTTATTCAATTCATTGAGCGCAAACACACGATTCACATTCGCTTCCCGTTGCGCTGCCGATACCGCCGATTGAAATGGCGTACGGCGTGTACGCGTGAGTGCATTCAACACCGGCTTGCCGCTTTTGTGCGCAAGTACCTGCGCAAGTTCTTGTGCTTGATTGAATCCACGATAGGAAAATCGCGTCCAGTGCAATGGCACTGGAACAATGAAATCAAATTCTTGATGCCGAATATATGTTTTTTCCCACACAAGCTGCCCGAGCTGATGGCTCGCCGATCGATCAGACCAACTTTTTGCCAAAATGAGCGGTTTGAGTGGATCTTCATATTTGCCAACAGCAAACACTTTGCAGGAATATTTTGGCGTTATAAAAACTTCGGTTGAGATCAGTGGGGCAATACCTGCATGACATTCTGCGCACAGTACATCATCATGCGATAAAAAGATCTGGCATGCCCGACAAAATGGCGGTGCTATGATTTTTTTAATAATAAAATTATAGGTTTCTTTTAACATGCTGAAATCAGAACATAGACAATGATATTGCTCACCAACCCTGCCAAAATATCATCTGTCACATTGCCCCATGCACCAGGTAATTGTTCCATCCAGGCAATTGGTCCCGGTTTGAAAATATCTAAGGCGCGAAACAGGATAATGCCCAAAGAAAATGTATTGAGTGAAAGTGGAATCCACGCAAAAACAATCAAGCAACCCACCACTTCATCCAGTATGATCTGCTGCGGATCATTACCATGATTTAACAAAGCCAAAGCTCTGCTGACAATCACAAGGGAAATGATCGTAAATAGTATAGTAAAAGCTGCATACGCTATGCCCGTGCCAAGAAAATGCTGCAGCAAAAAAACAAATGGAATTGTTGCGAGCGTGCCACATGTTCCTGGTGCCGGCAGATATCCGATCGGACCGAGTGTGGCGACATGAAGAAAGAATTTATTTTTCATAGTTATTTTTCGTCAAGGAACCACAATTGCCAGAGCATCAAAGCAACGCCGCCAACAATTGCCACATCAGCAATATTGAAAACAGGGAATTCCCAATTTTTATAGGAGATGAGAATAAAATCGATCACACCACCATATGAAAATCGATCATAGATATTCGATATTGATCCAGAAATTGCACACACCTGCCCCCACACTGCGTACCCTTCTCGTGCACGCATCATTGCATGCGCACACAATGCGATGGTGATTGCCACAATAAAAAGCGACATGAGTGTGAATGGCAATTGCTGCTCACAATAAAACAATCCCCATGATACGCCGCGATTGAGCGTTGGAGTGATAGAAAGAAATTGATTCACGAACCAATATGGCTGACACTGTTCAAGCGCCCACATTTTGGTGATGCCATCAACCAACACAATGCCACTGCCAAGCAGCATATATTTTAGAAATCGCCTCATCGAATTTCCGCCCCTGCGCGGTTGAGCACGTGCGCAACTTTAGCACACACAGCATCTACTTCTTCTTTGGTCATCGTTTTTTCTGTATCACGAAGTACCAAACGGAAAGTCAGCGCTTTTCTATCTTTCCATTCTTCTTTGGTGAAGAAATCTTGCAGCACAACCTGCTTGATGTGATCATCCGCATCGGCAATACTTTCTTGCAGTTGCGCAACTGTCACTTTGAGCGGCACCATCATACTGATATCGCGATGGACATCAGGATATTTTGGCATCGCTACAAAATGTATTGCTTTGTGTTGGTATGAAAGAAGAAAATCACCATCAAGCTCAAATGCAAATGCATGACCATCAGTAATGTCTTTCAAGAAAAATGGTTCAACAATTCCCGCCGTTCCAATTACTTGTCCGTTGTGCGTAATGTGTGCAGTGCGATATGGCGCAAACCATGGTTGCTCAGGATCGGCAACTTGCTGCCAACTGACTGTGCAACGCAGCGATTCAAAGAGGTTGCTCAATAATAATTTTGCATCATAAAAATCGACAGGATTTTTTTTATCAAAGAAAATACCGGTTAACTTTCTTTGCTCGAGAATGGATGGTTTTTTATGCCACACACGCGCCCATTCAAAGAAGCGTAATTGATCATATTCAGCGGAATTTTCTTCAACCGCCTTAAACATATTTGGCATGAGCGTGGTCACCAAACGGCGCCAATTGTCCGATACGGGACTTTGTACTGAAATCGTATTTTCTGGTTGCCAGTGCAGCTTGTGCAAGAATGATTCATCAAAAAAAGCGTAGCCACAAATTTCTTGCATGCCCATCGCATAGGCGCACACTTCACGAAGCAATCGTTCAAGTTCAACATGCGAAAGATCAGATGGCGTGAGTGCCAACTTGGGCAAATGGGGTTTGATATTATCGTAGCCAACAAAACGCGCAATTTCCTCCACGATATCTTCTTTTATTCTGATATCTTTGGTAGATCGCGATGAAGGAACGGTCACGGTATAGATAACATCGTGATCTTGTTTTTTGTGCGTCAGCTCAAACGCCAATGCATGACAAATACTTTCTATTTTCTTGGTCGTCACTTGGCAGCCAAGTCGGCTTTCAATAAAACTTTGTGTGAGCGTAATGTCAATTGATTCCGCTTGTGGACCAACGGACTGAATAGCACTGCATTGGTGGAAATCTATGTGCACATCTTGGAGCACACGCACAAAGCGTTGCAACGCAATAATGTTACCGTTTGGATCTAATGTTTTTTCAAAACGAGCGGAAGCTTCAGTACGCACTTTGTGATGTGCAGCTGAATGGCGAATGATAGTTGCATCAAACCACGCGGCTTCTAAAAATAAATCTCGCGTATTTGAGGTCACGCCACTTGTTTTGCCACCCATGATTCCCGCAAGAGAGAGTGCGCCATCTTTATCGGCAATCACAATATCATCGGGACGCAGTTCAATCTTCTGACCATCGAGCAAGACAAGCGCTTCTTTTTTGCGTGCTTTGCGCACGATAATTTCATTCCCTGCGATAGTGTCCGCATCGAAGGCATGCATTGGATGCCCAAAATCAAGCATCACATAATTGGTTGCATCAACAATCCCATCGATCGGACGGGTTTCTGTTATCGCCAAACGATATGCCATCCAGGCATGCGACGGCGTTGGCACAACATCTTTCAGATAAGCACCGGCGAAACGACGGCACCCTTCCTGATCATCGATCTTGATTGAAATTGGTTCGTCCTTGGATGCTTTTGCAGACCAGGCATGCTGCACAACGGGAATATCAGAAAGAAATGTTTCTAATGGTTTGAGTGGCAACCCGAGCATTGCGGCGATCTCTCGCGCAAAACCACGATGTCCCCATAAATCAGGACGGTGTGTAATTGATTTGTTATCAATATCAAATGTGTAATCTTCGAGAGCAATTTCTTTTTTCCAGCCACCCGCACGTTTTTTTTCTTCCACCCACATGGCAGGAAGAAGACCATCTTTACTGCAATGCCATTCTGAAAGTTTGGTCCATGCAAATGTTTTGCCAGTACGGGAAATAATGAAGAGTGCACCAACACGCGCATCATCACGCAACGGCAATGCGGCATCTTGCTTCCACTCTACACAATGAACGGCCACGTCACTGCCTACTGCAATAACTTCTGCCAGAGCAAATCGATCTGCATCAAAAGAAATTTTTTCAAAACTCTCAATTTCTGCGGTGGTACGATTCAATTGCGTAACCACGTCAGGAATATCAAGTTTTTTCCAATTAGAATCTATATGATCGAAAATCCAGGCAATAGACAGTTTCATAAGGCATTCCAAAGTAGTGGGATATGCATGGTGCAACTAGTACAACATTAGGATTTCATCATACGATAAAATTAAAGGAGCTTCAATTTTGGTGAGAATCTATTTGACTATGTGCAGAAGCGTTTCAACCTCTTCATCATTCACTTGCGCAAAATGATTGTAGTATTGTCCCACTGAACGGAAGGTCGGATCTTCTATCAAACAGAGACAATCATCCACACCCATCATGCCCCTGATTTGTGCTGCCTGGATATTGGAGGCAACCGGAACGGCAACAATAATTTTGAGCGGTTTTTGTTCTTGAACTGTTTTTATTGCCGCACGCATAGTCATTCCCGTTGCGAGCCCATCATCTACAAGAATCACAATCTTATTGCCCAACTTTAATGGACCGCGACCATGGCGATATTGAGCGAGACGCCGTACTAGCTCTTCTCTTTCTTGGTCGACAATCTGTTCAACTTCATCACTATGCAGGTCCAATATTTTGGCAAGTTCCTTATCCCAAAGAACGGTTCCATCTTGCATGAGAGCACCAATAGCCACTTCGGGATTTGCAGCGGATCCTATTTTGCGCACTACCACAACATCAAGTGGCGCTTGGAGATCCTGCGCAACTTCAGCTGCGACAACCACACCCCCGCGCGGCAGGCCTAACACAATGACATTATTCTTTTCTTTGTACTCTTTCAATTGTTCCGCAAGGCGTTGCCCTGCATCTGCGCGATCTTCGAACATCATTTGAAATCGTGACATTAGTTTTTCCTTTTTTTGAACTAAAAAAAAAGCGAGCGACAAATTTGCCACTCGCTTTTTGATTCATTTGAAGCATCAAAGCATTTTACGCTTTTTTGCCATTCAAGAATTGGTATGCCATTGCAGCAAGCGCGCCACCTACAAGTGGAGCAACCAAGAATACGAGCATCGCATTCGTTGTACCAAATCCATTGCCAGCGATTAGACTGCAGAGCATAGCTCCGAGTGCAACAGCTGGGTTAAATAGACCACCAATTGATGCGATTGCAAGTAATGCAAGACCAATTGCTAGGCCGTAAATTTCGCCATTTTTAAACTGAGAACCCATAGTCACCGTTAGGAATGTCAAGCAAAGAAGAGCCGTTAATGCTGCTTCCATGATAACTGCCCAACCAAGGTGAACACCTGGGGTTTCTTCGAGAGGGAAATGGTTGCCTGTCAATTTGTTGTAGACAACTGCAGCAAGCAACGCACCAATGATTTGAACTCCGATATATTTTACAAGTTCATCCGTTTTGAGTCCTTTGCGCATCCAAACCGCAAGGCTCACTGCCGGATTGTAATGTGCACCAGAAACATGTGCACCGATATAAACTAGAACCGCAAACATTACACCGATCGCGAGAGCATTACCTGTTAGGGTAATGGCAAGTGTTAGGAATAACGCTCCCAACAGTTCCATTATATATTGCCTCATCGGATCTCCTTCTTAAAAATACAGGAAGGTTATACATATACTACTACTTAGAAATTTCTATCACAGTATCCAATTAATGCAAGCACCGAAAGTTCCAATTTTTGGGTTGAGGATAAAAAGAAACTTAAAAAACTTGAGCCCGTTGGATAAAAAATTGATTTCATATGAGCTTATTTTTTTATTTTTTTTGATAATACGAATTCCAGTATTCTGAACTTCAATCATAAAAGTAAAGAATTTGGCAAAAAAACGATTTAAACAGAAATGAGCCCTCGACAAACCTTCTACTGGTCCTGCTGCTCATATGGTACTTATGGGGCACCCAATCGTTTCATTTTGGAAATGACGGGGAAATTATGATGACGAACTTTTTCCGGAATGATAAGCTAATATAGGTCTATGTACAGTAGATTTTCCATGCAAGGGGTACACTATGGGTAAAGTTCTTATTTTTTATAAATACGTGCATATCGAATTTCCAAAACGGGCTATGAAATGGCAGCAACAAATCTGCACTGATCTGGGCCTGACTGGTCGCATCATTCTTGGCCACGAAGGTATCAATGGTACTGTTGGGGGCACCGATGAGAGCTGCGAACGGTACAAAGAAATTATGGCAAAACACCCGCTTTTTAACGATATCGATTTTAAAGAAAGCGCTGGTGGCGCCGACTGTTTTAGCAAGCTGCAGATTAAAATCAAAGACGAGATTGTACACCTCGGCCTTGATCCTGTAGCCGTATCTCCAAAAGATGGCGGCCAACACCTCACAGCCGACCAAGTGCATCAACTACTAGAAACCCATCCTGATGACCTTGTAGTCCTCGATACCCGTAACGATTTTGAATGGGCAATCGGAAAATTCACTAATTCTGTTACCTCAGACATCAAAAACTTCCGTGAATTTCCTGAATATATAGAAAAAAATCTTGATCAATTTAAAGACAAACAAGTCCTCATGGTCTGCACTGCCGGAATCCGCTGCGAACGAGCAACGGCTGTCCTGCAGCAAAAAGGCGTTGCTAAAAAAGTGTTCCAGATTCGAGGCGGTATTCACCGCTATGTGGAGCAATTCCCCGAAGGCTTCTTCCGTGGCAAAAACTATGTGTTTGATAATCGCATTGCACTGAAGGTGAATGACGATGTTTTAGGCTCATGTTATTTGTGCAGCAAGCCGTGCGATGACTATAACAATTGCCTGAATGCTGAATGCAACCGCCACTTTATTTCATGCAAGCCATGTGAACAGGATTATAATTCAACCTGCTCAGATCGCTGCAGAGATTTGGTTGCACAGCGCAAAGTGCACATTCGTGAAAAACGGCAGCCAATAGTCCATTACTAATCCACCCACCAATTTTTCGGGGTCCACTTCATGATCATACAAACTAATATCCCCCTGAAAGATAAAAACTGGTTCCAAACTGGCGGCCCGGCAAAATTATTTTGCGAGCCACACAATGGCGCAGAGTTTGCATCGGCACTCGCCTACGCACAAACGCACAATGAACCGATTTTTGTGCTGGGCCAAGGTGCCAATATTTTAATCAGTGACGATGGATTTGATGGATTGGTTATACGACCGGCCCTCAAAAACATTACTTTTGAGACAAATGCTGATGGCCTGTTGGTGAAAGCCGGATCGGGCGTCTCTATGTCTGATCTGATTGAATGGTGCCTTGATCACAACATTCTCGGGCTCGAAGAATTTAGCGGCATTCCCGGCACGGTGGGCGGATCGGTATTTATAAATTTGCACTACTTTCAATTTCTTCTTGAGCACTTTCTGGTGTCGGCGCATGTGATAGAAAAAACCACTGGCACGATTATGCCTGTCAATCGAGCATGGTTCAATTTTGGATATGATTATTCCACGCTCCATGAACATAATTACTTTCTCGTTGATGCCACCTTTGCACTCAAAAAGGCAACTGATCTTGAAGTGGCATTCGCACGCGGACGCCGCACAGAAATTATTCGCCATCGCGCTGCCCGCTATCCGATAACCCACACTTGTGGAAGCTTTTTCCGCAATTTCCACCCACATGAAGTAACACTCGAAAGCAATGGCAAAAAGATGATTTATACTGCCTACTATTTGGATAAAATCGGCGCGAAAGGCACACTCTCAGTTGGTGATGCAATCGTTTCGCACCAACATGCAAACATGCTGGTCAATCGCGGTAAAGCGACCTCAACAGACATTGTGCAACTCGTTCAACTTATGCAAAAAAAAGTGCGGGACCAATTTGATATTGTCCCGCAACCTGAATGCGAACTTGTCGGCTTTAAAGAATGGCCACTGCTCTAAAAATTAAAATCCAAACCAGCCTGTAAAAGTTTGCCACCAAGTTTTCTCTTGTTTTGGTGCAAGAAGCTTTTTACGAAGCTCAGGATTCTTGAGAATGTGCAATCCTGCTTGTTTAGTCCGTAATGAATACTCGTCCAAAGATTTTTGCGCCTGCATCGGTGTTGCTGTTGCAAGCAACAGAGTGATAAGAATTGCTTTGATCTTCATACCCCACCCCTTATTTTCTATTAATCAATTTTTATTCTAATCAAGATGGGGAATGCTTTGCAATAAAAAAGGCGAGTTTGAAAGTTTCAAACTCGCCTATAATCTTTTATTTAACTTCTTTCCATCGCCATTTTGACCGGCCTTTTTTTATTTTTTTTGGCGCTGGCTCATCGGGTGATTTGTCTTTCCAAATATCAAGTTTGTGCGCCGCTATGATCAGCAAAGAAAGCGCTGTTTGTTCAAAATAGGCATCATCATACACACCTGGTTGAATGACGCGGTATGGCTTTCTGCTGAGAATGTCATTCAAAACATCCATACCATCTAATGCAGGATGCGCTGTCATAGTCTGATCTATTTCACGCAAAACCATATGAATATATTGTTGATGTTCCTGTGTGCCGATGGAATTGAATGTTTGATCGCAACGCTCTTTTTGACCAAAGAAATTATCACGCAACACAACACAACTTGCTTTGTGCTTGTGATATGGCGTTAGTTTTGAAATAAAATCTGGTGTGTTAGCCAGATAGATACACTGTTTTTTGATTTGTGTATGAATAAAATCAACCAAACATGCGCGCTGTGATTCAAAATCAAAAGCAATTGGGCATGCTTGAATTTCAGTTGGCTTGCCACGCTGAACATACCAATACATCCCTGCAGCACCAATACATATTCCAAGCAATAGACACAAAAGCGTACGCATGATTTTCATGGTCATTTCCTACGCCGCTCTCATTGCTTCATACCGCTCGCGCTGAATCCACAATACAGCAAGACCGATTAAGAATTCATACTTAGTACGTTCAAATCTATCGCGTAATGATGCATTGTGTTTGATCTGGTGAACAAGATTAGGCACCGTTACCGTTTCTGATACTTCAAGCTTTTTGAGCGTCAGTTCATGCACCGAATCAACGGCATCTTTATCGCCACCAAATGAGAGATAGTAGGTCAGATACTCATTTGCTATCGCAAGACGTTCTTCTTGCGAAAAATGGGTATGAATATGGAAATGAGTATTTTTTAAACTTTTTTTTGTTTGCAAAAGCGGTGACAAGATTGGGCTATAGTGGGTAAGCTGATCTGCACGATCCTTGCCAACCTTCATGCTTACCATACAGTGTGGCATTGTGAGCCCCCAGCTGATAGTATTTAGAAATTTTTCGAACGCAGCCTGATCGAATTGATCTAGGTTCTCAAGCAGATAACGACCATGAATTTTTTTAGGATCAAGAGACCTAAAATCGGTATGCGTTGCCGCCGGAACTGGTTCACAAGAAGCCGGCTTGATTAGCGTCGGCATCCCTAAAAGAATAACAATTGGAACAATGAGCTTAACACCCTGAAGGCGTGCGCTCTGGAAAAGTTTTTTCACAAAAATCCCCCACACAATTTCCAAATATACTTTAAAAGTAGCAGATCTTAGGGCTTTTGTCATCGCCCCCCGCCCGATTTTGCGCTATACTAAAGGCATCTAGGAGCTTTTTAATGCCAAATGAGATCATTTTTCTGGTTCACACGCTCATTATTGTCGGGGCGATGTTGGCCAGCCTGGGCCTGGGACAAAGCGCTCTTGTAGCCTTTATTTCTCTCCAGTGCGTACTTGCAAACTTATTCGTTCTCAAGCAGATCACCATCTTTGGGTTTTCTGCCACCTGTGCTGATGCATTCACCATTGGCGCCACCCTAGGCTTGAACCTACTGCAAGAATATTTTGGACGTGAGATTGCCAAAAAAACAATCTACATCAATTTTTTTGCCCTCATTTTTTTCGCCATTATTCCACAAATACACCTGTGGTATATGCCAAGTACCTTTGATATCTCTCAAGGCGCTTTTAGCCTGCTGCTCACGCCAATGCCCCGCATTATCGTAGCCTCATTTATCGCCTTCTTTATTTCACAAAATGTTGATTACCTGCTCTATGGCTTCCTGCGCCGTATCTGGACGCACAAATGGCTCGTTGCACGCAACTATGCCTCTGTGTCTGTCAGCCAATTGGTTGATACCATTCTTTTCAGCCTTCTCGGGCTTTATGGTCTCGTTTCCAATATTGGCCATATTATTCTGGTGAGCTACCTGATCAAATTGATCGCAATAGCGGTGGGAACACCGTTGGTAGCCTTTTCACGCCATTTTGTCTTCCCTGGCAAAAAGTAATCGCCCATCCGTACACATCACCCCCTCACTTGTTTTACCCTGTTTTCTTGCATATTACCCATAAAATATTTCAATCTGAATATATAAGGGTATGGGTATCCGTCTATTAGGGGTAAGGGTATGAAGCATTTCAAAACATTATTTCTTGGCCTGGCCATTATCTTAGTGCCGCATCAAACATATGCTAACTGGTTTTCAGACACGGCCAGCTCTATCGGAACATCTATCTGGAATCATTTGCCACAATCATTTCAAAATTCTCCAACACTCCAAAAATGGGCCTGCTGGCTTGGTATTGGCGCTGCTTGCTATATAGGAGCACGCCTTGTGTTAAGAGCTGCATTCGAAGATGAAGGCGATGATGTGGAAGAAGATATCCAGCCAACGAATCCGGTAATTGAAAATAAAGAACAAAAACCCACAGTCGCACCTGCCACAATACAAGATGTTGAAAAACAATAACGAGATTCATATGAAACAGATCAAAACACTTTTTCTTGCTCTTGCCTTGCTGGCACCACAGCCTGCGCACGCTGGATGGTGGGATGATCTTTTAAATTGGGCCGTTGAAAACAAGAATGCAGCATTGTGCACTCTTGGTCTGGCTACTGCCTGCTCAATAGCATATAAATACGCAACGCGCTGCAATGATCGGCGAACAATAAATAACGTTGAATATTTAATATGTCCCGATGCAAATCTTGCAGGAAAAAATCTTCAGAATGCAGACCTTCAGAAAGCAGATCTCAGACGGGCAAACCTTGAAGGCGCAGTTCTTAGCGAAGCGATCTTAAAAAATGCAAATCTGAGCGGCGCAAATCTTACGCGCGTAAATTTCTATAAAGCTGATTTGAGTGGCGCCAATTTTAAAAACGCAAATCTTAGTTATGCCGACGTTACCGATGCAATTTTCACTGATGCAAATTTTGAGGGAGCCACTATTGAAGGCATCAGAGGTTTTAAAGCCCGTGGTGTCCAACCATCGATAATGAATATAAAAAGAAGAACACCATCATTTAAATTCAATCTCCAACCCACTTTACCAAAAGCAACTATTCATGAAACTGAGCCAGCCATAAATATTGAAAAAAGCAAACCACGACTCAGAGAGAAGACAACCAATATCAACACTACTGTGGCAACGGCAACCACAGCTCGTCTGCAATCGACTACTTCTGCCACTTTCATAGAACCTAAGCAAGGTTCACATGTGCCACAATCTAGGCAGCTGATAATGCAAAAAGAAGCGGGCCCGACTGAAGTTTTTGTGCAAAAACCAACCATCGATACAGTCCGCGAAGAACCTAGCAAACTAAAAATTGCCAAAAAAATAAGTGCTACCCTACCGCACAAACCAACTGAAATCGCACAAGCGCCAACGAACGAAACAGCAATCATCCAAGCCCCAAAAGGTATAGAGATGCCTGAAACGCAAGTCACTGCGCCTACGGTTCCTGCGGAAACAAAATCTGAATCCAAAAAACAAGAAACAATTAAAACAACTGAGGTAAAACAAGCGGCACCCACTACAAAAAAAACTGCTGCGCAACCGATTGAAAAACCTAAACAAGAAAACTCTTTGATAAAAAATTATCTGAAAACAGTGGACACAATCTTTACTCCACATGTTGCACTTGGCAAACACTATCTTGAATCGCTCACTGAGTTAACCGAGAGCATTCAGCCATATCCCGCATTGTTGAAAGTGCACAATAAATTTGTCGATCGCCCTGCGCGCGAATTTTATAAATATATGAAACCTGCCGAACAAAAGTTGCGCAAAAAAAATTATTCAGAACATGAAATCAAAACACTCCTTGAAGACCTTTTTAAAAAAATACGTACGACACTATGGACACTCACCGATATTGATGGCTGGGTTGCTACCATCATAAAAAATACATTTAAAGAAAATAAAAAAGATGGAACCATCACCTACACTCGTCTGCATGATAAAGAATCGCTTATCAATGCAATTAAAGAATCTTTTACCAATCGCCTGAAAGTAACAATTCGCCCACTCATGATTGAGCAAACGCCAATAGCAGAACTCTATGTCTATTTTGATCAGATAGAAAAAACTATTGAGAGCGCACGACCTTCAGGCGCCAACACCGTCGGCCCACTAAGCGACATAAAAAAATCGTTGGCCGCAACCATATATGCCACAGGAAAAACTCTCAAATCTGAATTTGAACCACTCAAAAACACGCTTGAAATCCTACCGCTTTATCTCGATCAAAAAGTGGAACTGCCTAAACAAGCAGCACAAAAAAGTAACAAGATTCGAGAAATTAAAGAGAGATTCAAAGCAATTCGCACCTTCATGGATCTAGAATATGACACTAAGAAAAATGATAAGAAAGCAATGGCAGAACTCACACAACTCAAAACATCATTCATAAAAAAATTAGAAGGGACGCGTAATACATTGGTGAAGGAAAATTCATGAAACAAATAAAAGCTCTCATTCTCGCCCTCGCCTTGCTGGCACCACAACCCGCGCACGCAGCATGGTATGACAATATTTGGAATTGGGTTGTTGAACAAAAAAATGTTGCGCTCTGTCTTGTTGGTATTGCTGCCGCATGCGCGGTGACCTATCAGCTCACACGCTGCGATGACCGGCGAACAATATATGGTATCGAATATTTGATGTGTCCGGGCGTAGACCTTGAGAAAGCTGATCTGCATGGCACAAAGGAAAACATGACACAACTTCAGAATGCAAATCTCAAGCGCGCAAATCTAGTGGGCGCAAACCTAAGCAGAGCAGACTTAACTAGGGCAAACCTCTTGCATGCCAATCTTACCGGTGCAATTCTTGGCGGAGCAATTTTAAAAAATGCAAATCTGAAAGGCGCAACTCTTGTGCGCGTAAATTTAAATGATGCAGATCTGAGTGGCGCAAATCTTTCGGGTGCAGATCTTACGGGTGCATCCATTGCAGGCACAAAATTTGCAGGCGCATATGGCACCGTGATGCGCAACAAAACCTGGATTGATATACAGACATTACAAAAATAGGAGACTATCAATGAAACAAATAAAAGCACTAATTCTCGCTCTCGCCCTGCTGGCACCACAGCCTGCGCATGCAGTTTGGTATCAAGATGCTTGGGGTTGGATCGTTGAACACAAAAATGCAGCACTCTGTGCGGTTGGTATCGCGACAGCATGTGCCGTTTATAGGTATGTATATCAGGCGCGCCGCAGCGAGAATGAATTGAATATGCTTGGAGCACGGGAAGCCCTTGTGGTAAGCGCGCTTAATGAGCTTAAAAAAGAAATAGAAAAACTTACTGTCATCGACAAACAAGATGAGCTTAAAAAAGAAATAGAAAAACTTACTGTCACCGACAAACAAGATGAGCTTAAAAAAGAAATAGAAAAACCTACTGTCACCTACGAACAAGCTTTTGCCGAGATTAATAAAGAATTGATTCCATATTTAAGGGAAGATAGACAATTTTTAAATAAATTCCTTGCAGAAGAAACAGCCAAAACTAAAGAAGAACAAGAGAAAAATCAAAAAATTAATGAGCAACTCGAAAAACTCGATAAAGAGTTTATTGCTATAATGTACCGAACTGTTCTCAAGCCATTAGAGGACCTTTCACAAAAAAACTTTATACCAGAATCCAAAGCGGGAGAAACCTCTCTGAAAATACAAGAACCTTCGTCGGTCGAAAAAATCAACGCAATTGAATCGGTTGAAGCAATCAACGCAATTGAAAAAGACTTTTTAACAGAAATGAAAAAGCTAAAATCGCCAACCTCTACCCAACCAAAACTAGAGCCGGCACCAAGGCCCGTCGACACGGGTAAAGGAAAAGAGGAAGAGGAAGAACCAACGACCTCTTGGGTCGCTCGTATCAAGCGATTGTTCAATTGGCGCAATGAATAGCCCTTTTTAGCTCGAATAAAATTTGACGACCTACTCTTTAATCAATAGCCTGAAAATGAGAAGTGTTACTTTACGTTTTCAGGCTATGACTCTAAAAAAACCATTTCATTTTGAACTGATTCATACATCTAAAAAATCCCGTGCACGCGTTGGCAGGATCCACACGCCCCATGGCATCATCGACACGCCCAATTTCGTGGGTGTCGGTACCAATGCGACCATGAAAGCTGTCGATAGCGCCCTTGCTCACGATGTTGGCCTGCAATTGATGTTTTGCAACACCTACCACCTCATGCTGCAACCAGGAACGCAAACGATCAAGGAGGCGGGCGGCCTGCACAAATTCATGAACCGCACCACACCAATCATCACCGATTCTGGTGGGTTTCAGGTTTTTAGTTTGGCATATGGTACCGTCAAAGATGAACTCAAAAGCCGCGGACAAAAAACGGCCAATAATGCCGTGCTCAATATTTCTGAAGATGGCGTTCTTTTCCGTTCCTATCGTGATGGCGCAAAAGTGCTTCTCACACCAGAAACCTCCGTTGCTGCTCAAAAAGATTTAGGCGCCGATATTATCATCCCTTTCGATGAACTACCGCCCTACCATATCAGCGCACAAAAATTAAAAAATTCACTCGATCGCACCCATCGCTGGGAAAAACGATCTCTTGATGCCCATTTGGCCAATCCACAAAATCAGGCAATGTATGCTGTGATCCATGGTGGCATCGATCCTGAAATGCGCAAAGAAAGTGCAGAGTTTTTGACCAATTTGCCTTTCGATGGCTTTGCTATCGGTGGATCGCTTGGCAAAACAAAAGAACAGATGATCGAAATGCTCACGCTGCTCATGCCACGTATTCCAACTGAGGCGCCAAACCATCTGCTTGGCATTGCCGATCTTGCCTCGCTTGAACCATGCATCACACTGGGTGTTGATACCTTTGATAGTTCTCACCCGACCCGCTGTGCACGCCATGGGCTCCTGTTCACGACTCAGGGTGATGTAAAAATTTTAAACAGCAGCAATCGTACCGATTTTGGACCGATTGATCCGCAGTGCAGCTGCAGTGTATGCTCTCGCTATAGCCGCGCCTACTTGCACCATTTGTTCAAAGCAAAAGAAGTGACTGGCCATATATTGGCAACCATTCACAATCTTCACTTCATGGTTCAGCTTATGGCGAACTATCGGCAAAGAATTCTCAATGATGAGATATAAATCCCCATGAATGGGGACCCCATAACAATATTGCTGCATGAAGATGTCCTTTTTTCCTATTTCAGATAAATTTTTACTACCCGTTCGTCCCGAGTGTTTTTGCGTCTGCAAAAATGTATCGAGGGATATCGAACAACTCAAAATAAATTAATTGAAAATCAAACAGAGTTGCTTATGAATATCATCACATCGCCAAATAATCCGCTCATCAAACATGTGAAACAATTGCATGCCAAAAAGGGCCGCACAGCCCACCATCAGTTCATTGCTGAAGGTAAACGAGTGTGCACCACATTGCTCTTGAATAATCTCTATCCTGACATGCTTTTCATCACCGAAGATTTTCTCAAAAATAATAATCTGAGCAATGGAAAATCGTGGGCAGAATACCATGTGGAAAAAGAACGAATCCATCTGGTCACACAGGAACTGCTCAAATCCCTCAGTTGTGCCGAATCGCCAAGCGGCGTGTTGGGCGTTTTTCCTATCCCCGATGAGCCACTTGATCCACTCTCGCCCGGCATTGTTCTGGCCCAAATTTCCGATCCGGGAAACATGGGAACGCTGATTCGCAGCGCAGCAGCCATGAATGCTGAAACGGTTGTGGTGGTGGAAGGTTGCGATCCTTGGAGCCCGAAAGTGGTCCAAGCAAGTTCAGGCACTATCGCCAAAGTGCAGCTCTACACTCTGAGCTGGAATGAGCTTTTAATCATGAAGCGGTCGATTGCCCTGGCAGCCATGGTGGTATCAGGGGGTCAAAATCCATCAAAATTTGCCCTGAGCGACACGTTGCTCGTAGTTGGAAATGAGGCACATGGATTGCCTGAGGAGTGGCGCGCACAATGCGAATTTGCCATAACCCTGCCGATGCCAGGTGGGACCGAAAGCCTCAATGCGGCCATCGCAGGTTCAATCGCCCTCTATCTTGGTTGGGCAATACCTAATCCCCACTAATGTGGGGGCCCCGTAAGAGGCAAGAATAGACAGACAATCCTCCTACGCACTAGGCTCCGGCGGACTAAAGAAAAAGGGACCTTTTCGGGTCCCTTAATTTTGATCTGATTTATCTGTACATATATTCTAGTCCAGCACTCTGAAAACGCTCCCGATCTGCCGGCTTCAGCTTCATTGTCTCATTCTCAAAGCGCGCGATTTTTGGTTCCGCCTTCACCATCCCTTGCACATAATAGGCCATGCAAAAATCACGGTCGCCTTGATTGGGATTTCCTTCAGCGCACCCCTGCTTTACCCAATCTAGCTTTTTTTTCAATTCTTGACGCTCAACTTCAGAAAATCCAAATATCTCTGCCGTGCAATCAGCAAATTTTTCTGCTGGCGATTTTTCTGCTGGTATATTCGCAGAACTTATACCGGAAATCGCAAGCAAGCTTGCTACGAGTAATAACTTTTTCATGTAAAACTTTCTATTGGTTTATTTTTTTCTTTACGAATTAATGAATTCTGTCATCCGAGCTCCTAGAGAACCAAGCACAAACTCTCGAATCTGCATTTCCATAAACTTTGCTTGTGGATTGGAAGGATCAGTCACTTGAAGCAGTTTCTGCGTACTCACATATGCCGTCACGAACTCACCAAACGTCTGCATACACTCTCGTCTTGCAAATCCTTTCTCAGGATGAGCCTCACGACATTCTTTTTGTTTAGCCATAAGCATATCTACTGCCTGTTGCCACTCAGCATCGTTTAAGTTAAGAATTTCTGCTAAGTGAGTCGCCACTTTTTTTGCTGACGATTTTTCTGCTGGCACATTCGCAGAACTTATACCGGAAACTGCAAGAAAACTTGCTGCGAGTAGTAACTTTTTCATGTAAAACTTTCTTATGAATTAATATAATTTCTATAAGCTTTAAAAAGCTTACTGGCTTGAGAAGGATGACTTTCCACTGTTTCGATTAAGTCCCTACTAGAAAAGAATTCCATACAGTCCCGTCGTGCATTTGTATCTTTCGGATATTCATCTCGACAAAAGTGTCTCAGTTTACGAAGCTTTTCTATAAACTCTTGCTTCTCTTGATTAGGCATTTCTCTACCTATCTGCACGCTATCTATAAATTCTTCTTCTGGAGACTTTGAAGCACTTATTCCTGAAACTGCAAACACACTTGCTGCCAATAGTAATCTTTTCATAAAAACCCCTAATTGATTGTTATTTATTACCCACATCCAGCTTATTCAAATTGAGAAAAAGCTCAAGAACCCCCAATGAATACGCTTTTTTACCAACAAATAAAGAAGGGCCTTTTCAGGTCCCCTCTTTTTTGAACTAAATTTTTTTATGAATTGATAAAATCATTATGGGCTTTAAAAAGCTCGATCATAGCTTTTTCAGATTTGTTGCTTTGGTAACATAGTATGAAAAATGACAAACATTCCCGCCGCGCATCTTTATCTTGCGAATATTCATTCTGGCACATTCGTTTTATAGCGCGCAGTCTTTCTAGCTGTCCTTGCTTATCATCACCAAGCATTTCAAACATTTCACCCAAGACTGCCTGTGCACTATCAACCAATCTCACTTCTGGAGTGGCTTTAGCAAAGCACAAAGCTGGGATGAGTAGCATACTCAATAAAAATTTTTTCATAAAAAGACCCCTTGTTGTTGTTATTCATTAGGCTTTTCAGCTTATTGGAAGTCAGAAAAAAATCTAGGCTTGAACGATCCTCCTTCGCTCTATCGAGCTCCGGCGGACTAAAGAAAAGGCTCCCGAATGAGCCCTCTACCATTTCAAAAAATTTATTTTACGGTTTAAAAACCACGAAGAATCCTGGCTTACATTCATGCTCAAACTTGACTGTCAATGCTTGTTTTGCCACTCGTTTTGCTGCAAAGCGCGCAGCTTCTTGAGTTGCATAGTGTTTATGATTCAACGCTGCTTTTGCCACAGTCAGAGCATTTTCTTTTGCTGCATCAATGGTTGGTACAAATTTGGTTACCTCATCCACACTCACACCGCCTGGCAAATCTTGCTCAAGCTTGTGCGTTAATCTCGATGCATAATCACATCTATCAACAAGACGATATGCAGCACGTTTGGCTTTAACGAGATAATAGGTGACCCGTCCCCATTGCGTCTGAATAAAATCAATTGCAGGAGTTTTGGTAAAATCCCGCTTTGCAATCGGATCATTTTCTATCGTGGTAACAACAGATTTGAGTTCAGAAAACTTCCATTCAGGTGTGTAGCCATACAAAAGCCAATAACCCAATCCTGCTGCCACAAGACCACTTGCTGCTGCTGACAACACCGGGAATTGATACTGTTCAAAGAGAGATTTTTTTTCACAAGAATCTTGCTCAGATGCCGCAATATAAAAAGCCCCTGAAGCAGCACCAACGCCTATAACACCAGCAAAAATGCGTGCATTCGAAAGTGAAAGCGGCTGAGTTGTCTGGTTAATACCCAGAGCTAAACCTAGAAACAAAAATAGTTTTTTCATCATAACCTTTTAGCGCTCAAAAACATTATTTCTACCCACTTCCAGCTTATTTCAAATAGAAAACAGTGTCAAAGGGACGGCCTGGAAAGCCCATTGTAACAAGAGGGGCGATTGACAACCTGGCCAATTTTGCAACACTGGAAAGTGTAAAAATGGAGTTTATTTCATATTCCTAGGGGGGAAGAATGAATTTGAGACTTGCCATTGCTATGGCCGCCGTATGTTCTTTTAACGCAACATACACGATGCAATTAATGGATGTCGCAACCAAAAAAGCGACGCGTCCCTCATTTCATTCATTGCTTACCTTTGGATTGAAAAAAGATTCAAATCCAAGTGAATATGCTGACCAAATCAAAGTACTGAGCCAACTAACTCCTGATCACATTACTGATCCCAAAGATCAGGCATGCGCTCGTTTTTTCGGTCCTAAAATAGAACAGAGATATTCCGAGTTAGCGCAAAAAGTACGAGAAGCCGCAGCCTTCGATAGCCAATCGCGAAAATCAGCTCTCAATCTGAGACTGACAACATCTCCTCGCATATTGTATACCGACATTACCTCTTTTTATTTTGATGCTGTAATAAAAAATCAAGAATCACTTGAATCAATTCCGGTGCACGAACAGTTGGCCGCTCTTAATGAATGTCGTCAATTTTTCAAAGAACTACCTGCAAAAGAAGCAGCGCGCATCAAGCATCAAAAAAATATGGAAAAACTGCATGAAGTGCACGGTACGCTTGCTTCCCAATCAACATCACTCGCACAAGCAGTGCCACATCTGCGTGCGGTTGTGGATATTCATCCAACAAACGAAGTACGCCATGCATTTGTCTATGCACTCTTGGGTGTCGCTCATGAAAAAACATCAAAGCGTGCTGCCCTGTGCCATGAGGCGAAACACAATTTAGCCCAAATTATGGTCAAACAAGGATCTAATGATCACTTTCGTTATCACACATTACTATCTGCCGAGCTGAGCAATCTCAGCGATGATTTTGATGAAACGATAAAAATGGTGCGCCCATTACGCGATGATCCTTCTGGACAGATGTATGCTGCTGCAGCCCATTTTTTCAAAAAAGATTATTCGGCAGGATGTAAAGCGGTCGCCACTGCATGCAAAAGTGCAAAGCCATCACCAGAATTGCTTGATCTCTACAAGCGAAGCCGTTGTGAAGAAGCTATGATACCGATTTGGAAAAAAATAGCGGCAGAGGCTCCACTAGAAGAGGGTCTCGGTAAAAAGAACAGAAAAATTATCCTTCAATTGGGTAATACAATTAGCCAGGCAGAAAAAACCGTACAAGCATAATCTCGCGAATTATGCGCATCGTAATTTGCCGCAACCACAAAACCTTTCTACACTAAAATAAAAATCATCCTTTGAAAGTTTTTTCACTGAAAGTTTTTATGATCCATAAACAAAAATTATCCTTACCTGCTGCTATCATGATTAACGTGAATATCATGCTTGGCACAGGTATTTTTATTAACACCACGGCACTGGCAACACGCGCTGGCGCACTTGGTTTTTTAGGTTATCTGATTGTTGGCGTTTTAATGTTGCCACTCATTCTCTCGATTAGCCATTTGCTGCGCTTGCATCCAGGCGGTGGGTTCTACACTTTCGCACAAAAAGAAATAAGTCCTTTGGCTGGATTTTTAAGCTCATGGACTTTTTTTGTCGCAAAATTGGCATCTGCCACATTGATCACTCATGCAAGTGTTCTGCTCATGCAAACAATTATTCCCGCACTGGCAATCATCAATCCCCTGCTGCTCGATAGCGCAATTCTTATATTTTTCACTCTGATGAATATGCGCAATATGCGCACAGGAAGTACCGTTCAAGCAGTATTCATCACACTCAAAACTATTCCCATTTTGTTTGCAATATTAGTCGGTCTTTGGCTATTCAATGGAACGTATCTGACCAGCGAATATGCCATCTGGAGTGGCATTCCTTCGATGATGCCATTAGTGCTCTATGCATGCATTGGATTTGAAGCGGCCGTTTCTTTGAGCAGCAGAATTAAAGATCCGGAAAAAAATGCACCGCTCGTAATTTTTATTTCCTATGGGATTGTTGTGGCAATTTTAGCGCTCTATCAATTTGCATTTTATGGCGCATTGGGCAACGCATTGAGTGAATCACAAACATATCTTTGTGCATTCCCAGCACTTCTTTCAGCGGCTGGAATGAATGCCGCAACTTGGCACACCTTTTTGCATCTTGCTATTGCTTCATCAGCTCTTGGCGGCGCCTATGGAATTTTGTTTAGCAACAGCTGGAACTTATACGCACTTGCAGAACACAAACATCTCATCGGTTCATCTGCCTTTGCGAAACTGAATAAGCAAGATATTCCGTGGCTATGCGTTCTGACAGAATTGATACTTTGTTTGATGTATTTGGCCGTCACTGGCGGCGAAAGAGTTTTGCTGCAACAAATTAGTGGACTGGGCGTAGTATTCGCCTATTTCATGTGTGTGCTTTCATTGATCTATGCAAAACGAAATAATCCAAATTTAGCAGTCAGCTGGGCTGTGCCGATTCTAGGCCTTGGCAGTGCTGTGCTCCTGATGGGCATGTGTATCCGCGGATTGCTCATCGCAAGCAGCTATGCTCTGGTAGCATTCTTCCTGCTGCTGATCACCGGTGCAACAATGTATTTTATTACTGCGCAAAACCAAGATAATTCTTAAATCTCTGCCACCAAGATGCGCCGATACCTTGCGGTATATTCGCCGCAATCGCTTTTCTATTTTCGTTAAAAGTTTTTTTCACCACGTGAGCATATCCAAAGAATGCGCCACGTAGATTTGCATTCTTTGCTTTATCAAGATTTTTTGCATCTCTCAAATCTGTACCATGGAACTTTGCTCCTAAAAGATCTGCTCCATCAAAATCGACTCCCTGCAGATTTGCCCTACTAAAATTCGCATGGCTGCAATTGCTATCTACCAGATGGGCGCCTTGCAGATTTGCATTTTGAAAATCTGCTTGTGAAAGATTCGCACCATCGAGCATTGCATCTCTCAAATCGGCCCATCTAAAGTTTGCATTTTTAAGATTTGCATTGCCAAAATCAACTCCAAAAAGATGTGCCCCAGATAGGTCTGCGTGCTGCAAATCAGCAAATTCAAAATTTGCACTAGTGAGTGTTGCATGCGAAAGGTGTGCCCTCATCAAACGCGCACCTCTAAGATCTGCACGAGTAAGATCTGCTTGATTAAGTTGTGCTTCAACAAGATTGGCCCCATACAAATTAGCATCTACCAGATTTGCCACTCTCAGATCGGCATGCTCAAGATTTGCTTTGACAAGATGAGCGCCCTGAAGATCTGCTCCCGGGATAATTCTATATTCTTCTTGGTTCATTCGTTTCTGAAGATGACTTCTTGGACCAAATGTATGCGGCTTGTGCGATGCAGTACTGAGCATTTGTGGCATAGCTCTTCCAGCCTGGATTGCCGCCCTGCTTGTAGTCCCCACACGCTGCATTGCATTGATCCTAGAGAACAGCAAGACGGCTATACATAGTTTTTTCATCAGAACTTTCCTTTTTTATTGTCTACCCAATCTCAGCCTAGAGAATGTGGATGCATGCCGGCAATGAAAAAGGGCCCCGAATTGGGACCCTTTCTATTTTAAACTACTAGATGAACTTTCTATCGCAATTTCAAGGTGATCAGGGCAAGCAGGCAGAGGATAAAAGAGATAATGCCAAATCTGACCGTAATCTTCGATTCAGGCCAACCGAGCAATTCAAAGTGATGATGAATGGGGGCCATCTTAAACATGCGTTTACCACGATATTTGAAGGATAGAACCTGCAATATTACTGATGCCGTCTCAAGCGCGAAGAGTCCGCCTGAAATAGCCAGAAGCAGCTCCTGTTTGGTCATTAAAGCAATGAAGGCCAATCCAGCACCCAAGGCCAGCGAACCAACATCCCCCATGAAAATTTGGGCAGGATAGGTGTTATACCAGAGAAAGCCCAGGGAGGCTCCCATCAAGATTGAGGTTGCCACGGCCAGTTCAGCCGTTTCGGCCCAGGGAATCTGCAGGTAGGCCGCTAGGACACTATGACCCGCTACATAGGCAATAAGCGCGAAAGTGCCAAAATTGAGTATCAGGGACCCAATAGCTAGCCCATCTAGGCCATCGGTTAGGTTAACCGCATTACTTGTCGCTACGAGCAAAAATATGGCCCAGGCGATGAAGAAAATACCGAGATTCGGCTGAATGTTCTTCAGGAATGGTAGGGACACGGTTGTTGGCGCTCCAGTAAAATAGAGCCACCCCACCGTTACTATTAGGGCCACCGAAACTTGCAGCCAGAATTTGAGCCGGGCAGAAATGCCCTTTTTGCGGGTAATTTTACCCCAATCATCCCAGGCCCCGATAGCACCAAAGCCAAGCAAGCAGACTAGAAGAAGCCACACTCTCGGTTGGGTCAGATCACACCAAAGAAGCATATTGAGCGTCACGGCACAAAGAATAAACAGGCCCCCCATGGTAGGAAGGTTGTCTTTCATGCGATGGGTCTCTGGGGTGAATTCCCGCGATTTTGAACGAAAGAATCGTTGGGAGTGGAGAATAAACCAGTTTCCAAAGGCGAAAGAGAAGCACAAAGTACTCAATAATGAGGCTATTGCCCGAAAGCTCACATAGTGAACCACATTCAATGCAGGAACATAGGGTTGAAGATAGGAGGATATATGGTAGAGCATTGGGATCCAAAAAAGGGTAGTTTAAGGTGTTTTTTATACGCTTAATAGTCTTTTGCATTCGTCCTTTGATTCATTGAAGATAACGGGATAATGCGACTAAATCAACCTATTGGCACCCCTTTTGCCCTATCTTCCATATCAAGTAGACTGATAGTGAGCCAAAAAAAGGGATTTTTACAACCTAGATAACTAACTAACCCTAATGGGAGGTTTGATTTTATGAAGAACTATACTACTAAAAAATTCACATTGGCCACACTACTTATGTTTGCTACACCCGTAGCAGTCGTAGTGCCGGCTTTATCTATTCAAACTATACATGCTCAATCAGTAGAAACATCCTGCATCACAGAAAAACTTGATGAGTTCTTCTGCTTGGGTCAGGGTTATGCGATGGAGTTGTCTGAAAAAATGACCGCTTTCGTATCCCCTGCCGATAAACGCCCTTATGCTGCCCACGTTGATGACTTTGAGCAGTGTTACCTAGCGGCGAAACGTGACTTATTGATCCCTATGGATACCCTTCTTGCTTCTGTAGCTAAGGAAAGCGCTGACTATAAACCAGTGCTCCAAACGCATACGGTATTGCACAAAATGGGTCATATTATGGATTTTATCCAGAAAACATTGCGTGCAAACCAAGGGGTAACAAACCCTACGGCGCTTGGTAAAAAGCTGATCGCTATGAAAGCGACTGCGCGTGAGAAATTGCAAGAAGTGTTTGTTGCACTTGCTGTGCTGTCTGAAACTATGAAGACGACACCTGGCTATTATGAGCTTGCCCTCAAGGTTACAGCCCTTCAGGTTGAATTGAGAGAGCTCTTGAAAGACGAAGGTATGTCTATGGCTCAGCAGTTTAAAATGCTTGGCGTTATTAAACAACGTTGTAAGCAATAATCTGATCTCTTAAATTACGATATTAAAAACGGGGCGTATTATACGTCCCGTTTTGTTTGTCTCATCTACAGGCGCCGCAATTTAATTCGGCCAAATCATTCTATTGTCCCATTTTCTATTCAAGGTATCACCATAGACAGTATAGTGATCTAACAGTGATTTTATTGATTAGAAATATCTAACGCTGGAAGGTTATCTATGAAGCGCTCTATCATAAAAAATTTTACATGCGCCACATTCCTGAGACTGATTACACCCGTAGTAATGATGCCAATACTATCAATGCAAACTATCAATGCCGACTCTCACACAGCGCAGACCATTCAGAAGCTGGATGAAATATTAGATGCACTTACAAATTCCACACAGAAGTTGGCTAAAAACTTTGCCACCTTCTTATCGCCAACCGATACGCGCCGCTTCTCGGATCATGTTGATGATTTTGATCAGACCTATGCAGAGGCAAAAGCCTGTACATTCATTCCCATAGAAGCCCTTCTCGCCTCTCTAGATAAGCATAATGTGAACTATAAGCCGGTACAGCAAACTAATGCTCTGCTGCACGAAATGGCAAATATAATGGATTATACCCGCACTGTCCTGCGCGCAAATCAGGGGGGCACTGCACTTTTGGTTGGCTTACGATTAAGAAATCTGAAAATTGAAATAAGTAGGAAATTTGATGCCTTTTCTCAGTCACTCAATGCTCTTATTGAAACCATGAGAGCAACGCCTGGCTACAAGCCAATTATCATCAAAATTCAGGAGCTGCAAGCGCAATTGGGCGAGCTGACAAAAGATGGCTGCCTTTCCCACGCTCAGATACTTAACGTCCTGAGACTTCGTTGCAAAGCATAGCAAGATCTGTGATACTGAAAATAAAGGACGGGGCGCGTAATGCGCCCTGTTTTTAATTGTTTTCAGCAACCTATAAAGCGTTATGAATAAAACACACCATTATGATGTCATTGTTGTTGGCGGTGGTCATGCCGGAATTGAAGCAGCACACGCAGCAGCAAAACTGGGATCAAAAACTCTCTTGATCACGCTCGATATCGAAAAAATTGGCCTTATGCCATGCAACCCTGCTGTCGGGGGTGTAGGCAAGGGGCATATTGTGTTTGAAATAAGCGCCCTTGGCGGCTTAATGCCCAGGTTATGCACAAAAACATACCTGCAGGCACGCATGCTCAATACAAGCAAAGGACCCGCAGTCCAAGGCTTGAGACTTCAAATCGATAAATACGCCTATAATGAGCTTGCCGTAGCCACCCTGAAAAAGCTCCCTAACCTGACCCTTTTGGGCACTACCGCTGAGGATATCCTTCTAGACGGTCAAAATCGCGTTCTAGGCGTGGTTACCAAGGAAGGCGAGCAATTAACCGCTCCTACCGTTATTCTTACGACTGGGACCTTTTTAAACGGCAAAATTCACATCGGAAAATTCAACCAGGCCGCTGGACGGCGTGGCGAGCAAGCGGTAACCGGACTTTCACTCTTTTTGAACCGGTCTGGCCTCAAGCTCGGGCGCCTCAAAACAGGGACCCCACCCCGCCTATTGCGTTCAAGCCTCGATTTTTCACAGCTAGAGCATCAGGAAGCTGATAAGCTCAACTACTTGTTTGAGTTTTATCCCCATACCGTTGAAAACTCTCATGACTGCTTTATTGCTCATACTAATGAAAATACCCATAAAATTATTGCTGATAACCTGCACCAATCTGCCATGTATAATGGCAACATTTCAGGGATAGGCCCCCGCTATTGCCCTTCAATCGAAGATAAGATTGGTCGCTTTCCTGATAAGAACTCTCATCATGTGTTTGTTGAGCCTGAAGGGGCCAATACTGATGAGATCTATCCAAATGGTATTTCAACCTCATTGCCTGAAGATGTGCAGCTTGCCTATGTGCGCAGCATTAAGGGCTTTGAGAATGCCATTATTGCAAAACCAGGCTATGCAGTTGAATATGACTTTGTATTGCCCAATCAGCTGAATTTAACCCTTGAAGTGGAAACGATCCCTGGCCTCTTTCTGGCTGGCCAGATCAATGGCACCACCGGCTATGAAGAAGCAGCGGGCCAAGGTCTTTTGGCGGGTATTAATGCCCATCAAAAAGCACACAATAAAGAACCATTTATTCTTGAACGGGATGAGAGCTATATCGGCGTTATGATCGATGACCTGGTTACTATGGGCGTGGATGAACCATACCGCATGTTTACCTCTCGCGCAGAACGACGTTTGCTCCTACGTCAAGATAACGTCTTTATTCGCCTTATGCCTCGTGCTTATGAGCTGGGTCTTATTGATGAAACATTATATGCAGATTTTTGTGCTGAAAAAGCACTGATTGAAGAAACGATTGCCTTGTTGAGAACGGCTAAAGAACATGCTGAAATCAAGCGTCGCTGGAGTGTCGATCTCGGCTCTCGAGAAGAGCTTGAGGCCATAACGGGCAAACCTCACTCAGAACGGGCTGCCCTGATTATCCACGCTGAATTACGCTATGAACCCTATATCGAACGGGAGCGGCTGGAAATCAAGCGCAGAGAGCAGCATAAAGCCCTCAGGATCCCCGATTCTCTGGTTTTTGATGCTTTACCCGGACTATCAAAGGAATTGCAGCAGAAGCTCAATAAATACCGTCCTGCCACGATTGCTGATGCGGCCCTGCTTCCAGGTATGACCCCAGCAGCTATCACCCTGCTAATCTTCAAGATTAAGAAGCAGGAAACTGGGAAAATAAGCACCCCTTAAAAGCACAAAAAAAGCTCGTGATTTCTCACGAGCTTTTTAGTTTCTTAAACTTCTACTTATAATCCGCTTCTATATGCATTATCCGCAATGGTTTTTGCAAGTGTTACCGCTGCATCATTCGCATCAAGTTCTGCGACAAAACCACGTCTAATAAACTCGAATCCTAGCAAGGAAGCCAGAATCAAGGCACCAGTAGCCGCTCGACGCGTACCAGCCTCAGCACCATAGACCACCGTCTGTACAAAACCTTTTGGCTGATGTTCTTTTTGAAACGATTTATTCAATTTTGTAAACGTAGCATAGGCACCGATACCAGCCAAGCCGGAAATCGCAATTAATCGAAGCACATGGGCATTCTCATAAGCAGTAGCACAAACCTCAGCCAAACCTCTGGCTGCAGCCTTAGTACCACGTACGAATGTCTTAGCAGTATCCCCAAGTTCAACCGCTTGCGCAGGAACTGAAGAAAGAGCTATAGAAGTCGTCAATCCAAGTGATAATATTTTAAATAACTTTTTCATAAATCCCCCTTAAGAATGATCCTTTAACCCTGGTGTTGCTTCATTTTCTTATACCCTTCATTAACAAGCTTATTACAAATAGAAAACTAGTCAACAGGCCGTGTCCATTAAATGAGGCCCCTGGTAGTTCTGGCAATAGGTTATCTTTGGCTCACGAAAAACCTATAACCCCACCCCGGGTGAAAATTTCTAAATGAAAATATCTTTACCCCAAGAAAGCCGTCTTGCTATCCTGGGGTAAAGAGGATTTTTAAAGGGAGTTGGCAATGAAACACGGAATACTACTTGTCATAGGTATGGCCCTAGCTGGCAATCTAAGCGCGCAACCCATCACGGTGCAAAACGGAATCAAACGTAAAGATCTTGGCTACTATAAATTTTTCTCTACTCACTACCCGAAAGAATTCAATCTCCGGGTCAATGGCAAGACAATCGAACCGGGCAAAACAGCCACGGTAAATGATTCTCGCCTTGTGGTGCAATATGACTATGTATGGAAAACCGCCATAGGAACTCGCACTGGCACCAAGCAGGTTGAGTTCAAAGTGGCAAACGAGACGGGTGCCACTGATACTGTATCGATTGGATTCAATGGTTGGGACAATAAAACAGAGCGCATAAATGCTACAAATGCTGAGAAAGTATCACCCGAAATTAGCCTTGAAAGTAGCGGTGATTTAGATACAAAGGCTGTGCAGAAAAAACGAACAAAAAAATGAATGATAGAGCTTCATAAAAATTGTGTATACTTGAAAACAACCTAAGTAATCGATCCCCAGTAACAATGCTACACAAATGGAGCTTGCATGCGTCGCGTTTTGTTGCCACTCTATGGCCCATTCGCCATTCATAGCTACGGCTTGGCTATTGCCATCGGTCTGTTCATAACCATCTATTTGGTCAGACAGCATCCCTGGTTTAAAGAACTCAAACTGGATGATCGATTTACTGAAATTATATTGCTGTGCATGATCTCTGCGCTCGTTGGCGGAAGGCTTTTTTTTGTACTCACTGAACCAGAACATATTCGTTCAATGAGCGATGTCTGGGCTTTCTGGGAAGGCGGACTTTCTCTACTTGGTGGCATCCTTGGTATTCTGGCCGTTTTACCCCTCTATCTCTATCGCGCAGGCATACCAATTTTAAGATTTTTTGATTTAATCGCCCTGCATGCACCCTTCTTGCAATCGATTGCCCGTGTAGGCTGCTTTTTTGCTGGGTGCTGTTATGGACGAGTTACTGAATATTCGTGGGGCGTGGTCTACACCGACGAACTATCAAGCGCACCGCTCAATCAGTGCATTCATCCGGCACAACTTTATAGCGCCTTCTCGCTCCTTGTTATCTTTATTGTGCTCTATTTTTTCCTTCAAAAAATATTCACCAGGCCTGGCGAAATTCTCTGCTCATACCTCGTGCTTATCGGCGCAGAACGATTTGTAACTGATTTTTGGCGCGCAGACCAGGCGTTTTTCCCTTTCGATCCATACCATTTATTTTCAACGAATCAGATTATTGCCCTGATGATTGTTGCAGGCGCACTGATTGGATTTTTCTTCATTAGGCGAGACGGTACTTCTTCATGAATCTTTTTAGTTTCATAAAATCACACGTCTCTATTTTTGATGTGGTGAGCGAATACACCACACTCCGAAAAGCGGGTAATTATTGGAAAGCTCGTTGCCCTTTCCATCATGAAAAAACGGCATCTTTCACCGTTAGTCCACACAAAGATATTTTTTACTGCTTTGGGTGCCACACGAGTGGCGATGTTATTTCCTTCACGGCAAAAGTGGAGAATTGTTCACAGCTTGAAGCAGCACAATTGCTTGCCGAGCGAAAGAATTTAGAAATTCCAAAAGATATCGCTTTTGAGCACCATGAAGAGAACATGGAAAAGAAGGAAGCCTATTTTGCCATCTGCAAACAGATTGCATTGTGGTGCCACGAAGAGCTCAAAAAATCACCATCGGTTATCAATTATCTTCACCAGCGAAATATTACCCTCACCAGCATCGACGATTTTGCAGTTGGCTACATGCCAGGCGGAATGCAATCGATTCGTGCGCTCACGCACGCCATGAAGCAGCTCAACATTCTGCAGGATGATCTTCTTGATACCAACTTTTTGGCGATGGGGAAAAAAGTTATCTATTCACCATTTGAAGAACGGATAATTTTCCCTATTCGGGATCATATTGGTCGTTTTTGTGGCTTTGGCGGACGCACATTCAAACCGGAAGATACGCGTCCGAAATATTATAATTCACGAGAAAATGATTATTTCATAAAAGGCTCGCTGCTCTTTGGTTTGCCTCAAGCGAAAAAGGCAATCCAGCAAGCTGGTTACACCTTTTTAGTCGAGGGCTACACCGACTGCATCGCTATGGCACAGTATGGCTACACTAACACCGTGGCCACCCTTGGAACAGCATGCACCGCTGCGCACTTGAAGCAGCTTTCGCGCATGGCACCCTATTTATACGTGCTCTATGATGGGGACGAAGCAGGTCATCACGCAGTGCTACGACTCACTGAACTTTGTTGGCAAGCTCACATGGAGCTCAAGGTAATCTCATTGCCCAACAGCCAGGATCCCGATTCATACCTTGCTGCAGGCAACGATCTGAAACCTGCCATTGAGCATGCGCAAGATATTTTTGTCTTTTTTATTGATTCAATGTCGAAAGAGTTGCCTTCACAAACAGTCCATGAGAAGGTACAGTCTGCACGCAGATTAATTGAAATAATCCGACCAATAGAGGATCCGCTCAAGCAGGATATGTTGCTCCAAAAGGCGGCTACCACCTTCGATGTTCCCTTTGAATCGCTCAAACGGGAGCTCCTGCAAGCCGCCCCCCAAAAAAGAAATAGTGCTCCTGAAGAGCAACCGGCCCAAAATGACGACCAGGAAGCGATTGTGGTTCTTTCTTCACTAGAAAAAAGGATTGGAGCTGCTATACTCAATAATACAAATTTGGTTGGAGAAACCAATGTTTCGCTCCTACGCACATGCCTGAGCGAACCGATTGTCAAAATAATTGATGCCTTACTGACAAAACGGGACGAGAAATCGGTTGAATTTTCCGGACTCATACAGAACCTTGAACCTGCCCTGCAAAATTTAGCTCATGAACTTGTTGTTGAACATGAGAAATCAATCGAAAAGCAGGAGTTTCAAGAGCTTGTACTGCAATTACAAAAAAAACGTTGGAAGCATTTGGTGCATCACGTTAAGCTGCAGCTAGCTCATGCAAAAGATACGCAGGATGAGCCGCGAGTACAGGCGATATTAAAAGAATTTATGGCACTCAAGCAGGCAATCGCTCCCCAGGGCAGCAAAACACAATAGTTAGTCGATAAAGGGTGTTTAATACTAATGGCCAAAAAGATCATCGCGAAAAAGAAAAATGCAGAGTTCGATGTTCATGATGAACTCGTAAATGAGTTAGTCGATAAAGGCAAAAAAAGAGGCCTTCTAACTTACGAAGAGGTCATCGAGTTCGGCGACAAGAATGAATTGAATGAGCAAGACACTGAGAAATTACTCCGTCGTCTTGATAAAGAGAATGTTGATCTTGTCACCCAAGAAGAACTTGAAGCTGCAACGAGTGTTGAGGCCGATGAAACGGAAGAAACTACTTCACGTGTAGCAGATATTCGCTCGAAGCTCGACAAAATTGGCGCTGATGTCTTTGAAGATGAAGATGAAGAAGAAGAGCGTGCTGACGATGAAGAAACGGTCTCTTCGTCTCCGCAAACAACGGACAGCGTTAAATCATACTTGCGTGATATCGGTAAGATTCCCCTACTGAACAAAAAAACTGAATCAACTATCGCAAATAAAATTGCTGAAAGTAAGGCAATATCTATTGATTCAGTCGCACGCTTTCCAATGATTCACAAAGAATTAGTGATCCTGGGAGATCGCGTCCGCAAAGATGTGGTTGCCCTCAAAGACATTATTCAGTTCTCTGAATTTGGCGAAGATAATTTGCCTGAATTGGAAAAAGAGAAGAAACGTCTTTTGAAATCCCTTGGCGATGTTTCTGACTTGATCAATAACGAAGAAAAGATTTATCAAAGTTATCGTGGCAAGTTGGATAATGTAGCAAAAAAACAGGAAATGCTGCAAAAAGTCGCGGATAACAAAGAAGAAGTTGTTAAAGAAATCAAAGCAATCAGACTTGCCAACAAGCTTATTCGTAAGTTCGGTAAACGAGTTGAAAAGCAAATTCAAAAGATTGCAGAACGAGAATCAATGATCGTTGCTGCTAACGAACAACTTGCGGTCTTGAAAAAATCTCGTAAACCAACTGAAGAGCAACAACGCGCGATTGAAGAAGTTGATAACACTATTCGTGTTGCCAACAAAACGATAAAAAAACTTGAGCAAGAACTTGGCTTGCCGCGCAAAAAAACCCTTGAGCTCTATCAAAAATTTGTCACAGCTCAAGTTGAAGATAAGCGCGCGAAAGATGATCTTGCGAAAGCCAACTTGCGTTTGGTCGTTAATATTGCCAAAAAATATGTGAACCGTGGTTTGCATTTCCTTGATTTGATTCAAGAAGGTAATATTGGTCTGATGAAGGCGGTTGAGAAATTTGAATTTGAACGTGGCTACAAATTTTCTACCTATGCAACATGGTGGATTCGCCAAGCGATCACCCGTGCTATAGCAGATCAATCACGTACGATTCGTGTTCCAGTGCATATGGTTGAAACGCTTAATAAAATCAACAAAATCAAGCGTACCTTTGTGCAAGAAAATGGCCGCGAACCGACATATGCTGAATTGGCAAAAGAGTTAAATCTTGATGAGAAGAAAATCAAAAACATCATCAAGATTTCTAAAGAGCCAATCTCACTCGAAACTCCGGTTGGTGATTCTGAAGATGCATTCATCAAGGATTTCATTGAAAACGAAAATGAATTCTCTCCTTCAGAAACGGTCGCAAACACAGACTTGAAAGAGCGTGTACGCGAAGTGCTCAAAACACTCACTCCTCGTGAAGAAAAAGTACTCAAAATGCGTTTCGGGATTGATGTTGCATCTGAGCATACACTCGAAGAAGTTGGTAAAGATTTCTCAGTAACGCGTGAACGTATTCGCCAAATTGAGGTGAAGGCGCTCCGCAAACTACGTCATCCATCACGCAGCAAGAAATTGCTCACCTTCTTTGATCAAGAACTTGAGGATGGTGAAGAACCATTTGATGACGGGGATGATGAAGAATAATAGTCGAAACATAGTAATGAAGCATTTTTTTATAAGGTAAAATGGAAAGAATATGGATACTGACCCCTCCCTCTCCCTCCTTGCTCGCCTGAGCACCCCGTTTATTCTGTTTGTGGCAGCACTTTTTGTGCGTGCCGTTTTTTCGTTTTTAGAAACTAGCATTACCGCCCTACGGCTTTTTAAATTAAAAGAGCTTGCTCGATCCACAGATCGCTACAAGCACCTTTTTCAAACATTAGAAAAAAATCCTCATCGCGTATTGATCACATCACTCATTGTTAGCAACTGTGCTGATGTAACTGCTGCATCTTTGGGCACCTATGTGATCGAATTGCTATGTGAACATTACAATTTATCGAGCGGTCTTGGCTTCTTTTTTGGTATTGGCTTTGCAACAATCGCCATTATCATTTTTGGGGAAATTTTGCCCAAAAGTTTGGCAAAGGGACAAGGCGAGCGCATGTTTGGCTCAATGCTTTGGCTGATCAACGCTGTCTATTTTGCACTCTATCCTTTGAGTCGCGTTTTGATGGCATTTTCTGATCGTGTCGTATCACTTTTCGGTGCTGGCGAACCGGGCGAAGACAGTGGCGAATGGGTTGCATCTGAACGAGAAATTCGTTTCTTGATCGACTACATTCATGACAAGGGATTATTGGAAGCACAAAAAACTGAAATGTTGCAAAACATTTTTGAGCTTGGACTAACACCTGTTAAAGAAATTATGGTACCGGCGACTGAAATCATTTCGGTGGATCTCAATACTTCACTGCAAAATACACTTCGTGTTTTTTCTCGTTATAATTTCACACGACTACCGGTGTATGACAAAAAAATGGACAACGTTATCGGCATGGTCCATTTGAAAGATATTTTCTTACTTCTTTCGAATAATGAAGAAAAACCACTCAAAGATTTGGTTCGGCCGATTATTTTTATCCCTGAAAGCGTTAAAATTAACCAGCTACTCCAAGAATTGCGCCAACAGCATATGCACATGGCAATCGTGCTGAACGAATATGGCATCATCACTGGTTTGATCACACTTGAAGACGTGCTCGAACAAATCGTTGGTGATATTAGCGATGAGCATGAACCTGAAAATGCAAAAATTACTGAGCTGCAAAAAGGTGGCTGGCTCGTTGATGCAAGCGTCTCAATCGAAGAATTGAGCAGCTTTTTCAAAATTTCATTCGAAACTGAAGGCTCTATAACCCTTGCTGGCTTTTTGACTGAGCAGCTACAACACTTGCCGAGAAAAGGCGAACGTGTGCTTTATAAGGGCTATTATTTCCAAGTTCACAAAGCGAGTGCAACACGCGTGCAGCAAGTTCTTGTATTTGAAGAAGAACATGCGCCAGAGCAAGAAGCAAAATAATAACAGTCGCGACGGCCGGACGTTAGCCCGACGTAGCCGTTAGGCGTAGACGGGTTACAAATCTGAAAACAGCGTATATACTTGCAGCAAAACTCATACCTCCCTCATAATATCTAAAGGAGATGGCATGAAAAAGTTGCTGCTTTCAGCGCTTATTCTTTCCCCGATCGCACTCAGTGCACAAATCAATTCAAACGCAAAACCTCAATGGCATCCTGCCGCAACAGTGATTCCAGAAGAAGACAAACCTGAAACCGGCCAAATCATATTGGCCGGTTTTGCTAAAATCATAGGTAATTTTTTTAACCTCGTGAAAGATCCGCGCAATGCCGCAAACGTTGGTTATAATGTCGCCGGCATCGTGCACACGATTGTCGATACGGCTGTTGAAGCAATGCGCAAAGGTGAACTTTCACTCAATCCATCTGAAGAAGAAATTGCTGCGTTCTCTCGCAGAGTTGCAGAATCGGTAAGTGGAGAAGTGAGTCGTTCACTTATAATAAGATCGAGCGAAATACAGGATTAATACAAAAGCCCGTCCGTCATTTCTGTCGCGAAATGACGGATGGGCTTTTATTTTTGCTCAATAAAAAAAATAGACTCAGTTTCGTAAACAAGCTGAACAGCTACCAAGCAATAAATATTCCTTGAGATGGTTATTGTCTTTTTCGAGTTCCGCAATGCGAGCTTGAGCCTGTTTCATTTCTTCCTGCGCAAGCAGTCTGTCCTCTTTGGCTAGATCTTCAAACTGTTGATGAAGATCTCCCATTTCCTTAAGGCGCGCTTGAAAATTCTCAATGCGCTTTTCATACAAATCCTGCAAAGCTTGGGGCATAGATGGCTGCGGCACCTGCGCAGTTGCAACTTGATTATCTTCGTTATGCTGTTCACTTTGCGCGTCTTTAAGCCGCTTATTGTCTTTTTCAAGCTCAGCACATCGCGCCTCATATTCTCGCGTTTGTGTCTGGACAGCGTTAATAATGAGATGCCACACAAGATCCTGAGCACTTCTATGGCGACGTAAAACTGTGTGTGCTAATTGATCAACGACACTGTTGTATTCTTTTGGTCGCTCGCGCTGTTGTTTTTCCACTAGCGGCTTGAGTGACTTTGCATAACTTTCGGGAGGCAATCCCTTCCCGAGCTCGGGAAGACTGTGGATAGCGGCGCACACTTCTGACGGGTTGGTTTTAATCAAGTCCACATGCACTTCACAGGCACCATTAACTTTCCTGTCCTTACATTTTGCGACAAAGGTCTTAAAGAGATCTTCTTGGTTATAATTCATCCCATCGGAAAGTTTAAAAAAGAAGATCAAAAGTAAAATGCCCTTTTTCATCACCTGCCCATTTTTCTCGATCCATTAACCAAAAACAGAACGGCCTAGAAATCCGAGTGCACACCCAAGAGCAAATACAATCCCAACGTTCCTTGTATTGTTCGATGACTTCTCTTCTCTTGCAAGCCCCGCACCACGAGTCTCATGGTAATGCGTGCGTATTCGCACCGCTTCAAAGATAAGAGAGCGGATCAGAGCTTGGTCCCCTTTGTAGCGATACATGGCTATGTGGGCTAATTGACTAACCACTTTTTGATATTCTTCTGGCTGTTCTATCCGTTGCTTTTCAACAAGCTGCTTGAGTGGCTTTTCATAAATCTCACGAGGCAAATGTTTCGCCAAGTCAGAAAGGCTTTGAATAGCCGCACATACTTCTGCTGGATTGGCATCAATGTTTTCTGCACGCACATCTACACCATTAAAGACGGACATCTTTTTACACTTTGTTTTGAACTTCTCAAATAGAAGGCCATTATCCATACCATACGAAAGATTAACAAAAAGAATTGGAATGAGCATAAATTTTTTCATCACCTATCTCCTTGAGAAAAAAGAGTTGAGATGCTGCTGAACAGCTTTACATATTAAAGTGGCTTATTTCAATGTTTTTATTGCAACCCCTCTAGTAAAATTGCTAGTTTGTAATTATGAAAGGGGTTGGGTTATGAAAAAATTAACTATCATTCTGGGAATCGGACTATCTATTTGCGCGGAACTGCACGGATTGTCACTCATCATTGTCGATACAAATGGAAAAGATCGTCATCAGTTTCGAAACCTGGAACTTTTGTGCCAATCAGTTGGCTTCAAGACCCACTATAAAAATATTTATGACATTCTCGAAGAGCCAAACTTTAATAACTACGATGCTGCGTTCTTTTTGTGTAGCCATGACATTCTGGCAAACCCAAATCATCCAATCTCGCAAACATGTTTTGATGCACTGCGCTCCTTTGCACAGCAACCAAACAAATCAATTGGCTTCATTCTGCCCGCGCGCCCGCGTTATTCCAATGCGATGCACCAACGCGTGATGACTATTCTCTCTTCAATGAATCTTGTTGCTGGTAACAAAGTTCTAGAGGCAATTGCCAATCCATTTGTTGCCCATTTTTTGCAATCTGACGTGCAGCATGCTGATCTTTTTGGCACGACCCTCCTCAATCCAAAACCAAATACAGCCGCCATACCCAAAACAAATGAACTCGTTGCCACAATGGCTCGCGCACAACAGGAAAAAGATGTGCTTGCGCAGCACACACCAATTAACACAGAAAAAATTTCGTTTCGCGCACAAGCAACATTGCCACTCGGCGTGATGCTTCACAATCAGGAAAGCAATACTATTATTCTGCTAAGCAAATTATCTCTTTTATCATTCGCTGAACTGGACGAAAATTTTATTAAAAATCCTTATGACCTTGCAATTCGCCAAGAACTTCTTGCCGCCGCGCAGCAAACATTATTGGAATTTTTTCAAGCGGCACACGCCCACTCGCTCAAAAATATTGAAGGGAGCAATCGTCCCGCATTACCTAAGGAATTAATCCTCGCATATATGAGACACAAAAAAGAGCACGCACGTAGCGCCATGCATCTTGATAAACGATATGATTGGACAAGAAATGGCATCACATGCGCATGGCTCGATCCCTATGATTTCGGTGATTCAGATCGCGGCATAAAAATGCTCTATGATGCACACTTCAATCTGCTTTGGTTTGAGCTGCTCCCAGATTGGTATTTGAGTGATCATGGGCGAAAAAAAGATGAACGAGAATCATATATTGCCCATATTAAGAAATTATTTGCAGCGTTTATTACCTACTCACGTAAACAGAAAAAGGAATTACCAAAAGTGTTTTTGGGGCTTAATTTAACAAGTAATTTTTTCAATCATCCAGTTGCCCATCCGGTCGTGGATCTTTTTGGCAAAACCTATTTAAAAATTCCATCACCATTTGATATCGATAACTTTTGGAAACCAGAAACACTCGATATTTTTGATACGTTCTTAGAAACATTCAAAGAAGTTCCGGTCGATGGTGTGTTCTTTGATTTTGAAATGTATCATGCACAAGACCAGGCAAGTTCATTCACTGATCTCATGGATTTTTCAGACTTCACCTGGCAACGTTACATGCAAAAAAATAAAAAAGCGCCGCTCGCACGGTCTCTTGACGAAAAGATCGATTATTTAAAATCACAAAAACTATTTGATAATTATTTTAGAGTTCTCTCGCAAGATGCGGCAGACATTGGCGCTATGCTCAAAAAACATATGCGAGCAAAATTACCCAACGCTATTTTTGCTGCCTATGCACCAACATTGCCCAACTCATGGTTCTATCGCGGCATCACACGCGGACTGAGCAGTAAAAAAGAACCGCTCCTTTTTGCTACCTTCAACACTGATTATTTTTCTCACTACGACTGGCTACAAAAACAACACATCTATCTGCTGCATGCCTCGGTTGTGATGCTCTCAAAATTAACGTCCGCAAAAGATTTTAATATCGTGGATAATGTGAAGAAGTATCATGACTTTGTTTGGTACAATCGACCTTCGCGCATGATTCCTTCATTCACCGCGGAAGAAAGAAATAAGCAATGGTGGGGTATTGAATCCTCACCACTGCCTACTGAAGAATTTGCGGAATTAGTGGGCAAGCATTAATTAATTATATGCCTCTGCTATCCGCTTTTGTGCAGCAAGCGCATCTTTGGCTACTTCAATGCTGGTCGTACGAACCGCGATAACAAAATTTTTGAAAATATCATAATGTTCTTTATTGATTGGCCAAACATCCAATTGGTTTCTTGCAATGAACTGCAATCCCTTCGCACAATATACCATCGCACACACATATTTTTGATACTCTTGCGGACTCTCTTTTTTCAGGGTACTCAATGTGGCAACAAGAGGATTTCGCACTGTTTTGAGATCAAAGTCTAAATCCATTTTGTCGGCATTCGCCTCCATAAATCTTTGTATCACCGTTGGCACAACATCATATTTTTGCAATTCAGCCTGGTGCGCTGTTTCCTTCATTTCGCCAAACGCCATGCGCCACACCGGCTCTTTCTCAAATTGCACAAGATCAACAATTTGTTTTTTCTCGTCCATGCCGTGAATCGCAAGGGGACATAATACAATCATTAACAGACATAATTTCTTCATGCTAAACTCCTTAAAAAATAAAGGGAGACACTTCTATGAGCAATACATTACCGATAATTTTCTTTCTTTCAATGGCGATCTCTCTATCGGCATCAAAAATATCACTGACTACGGAACAGCAAAAAATTATTGGCATGAGCATTTGGCGAAATGAATGCGCCCAAAGCACCACAAAACTAACCTTCTGGAATCAAAAAGAACCCTTTCCTTCATTTGGCATCGGCCACTTTATTTGGTTTCCTCAAAATTATAATGGGCCCTACACTCAAACATTTCCAGATCTTCTCAGATTTCTAACCCAACACGATATAGATTTGCCAGAATGGCTGAAGAACGCGCGGGCTTGCCCATGGGAAACTCGCGATTCTTTCATGGCAGATTTTGAAGGAACACGGCTAACGGCACTACGCACCCTGCTTGCAAACACCATAGAGCTGCAAACTCAATTCATTATTCAACAACTCGAGCAAGCGCTACCTACCATGCTTAGCGCCGCTCCTCGATCAAAATATGCCCACATCAAAAAACAATTTTACCGATTGGCTAGCAGCGAGAATGGCATGTATGCCCTCATCGATTATTGCAACTTCAAAGGCTGGGGAACAAATCCACGGGAACAATATGATGGTCATGGCTGGGGATTGCGTCATGTTCTGCAAGCAATGGATGCCCGCGCACAGGATCCAGTTGCAGAATTCACCCTATGTGCAAAAAAAATACTCGCTGAAAGAGCAGAATATGCACCCGCCGATAAGCCGGAAAAGCCGTTCATTTTAGGCTGGAATAACCGCCTGAATACCTACCTAAAACCTCTTTCATGAATGACGCCAAAAAAACGCATATAGACACAATTGCAAAAAATGGTCGATTTGTTGCACATGGCGTTGCAAAACACTTAGCAGCATTAGACGCAATCGAATAACGCGATCAACACGCGCTTTTCAGCGCAACATCGCATGTTGCACAACACGCCAATAGGGGTGAAAACAACACGAAAAAATGCACATATAGACATTAAAAAATAAAAAGAAAAATGTGTTGATTTCATATAGTTGATGTGTTATCACTTGTTCTAACAAGCAGTGTTACTATCTGATTCACCTATCACCTGGTAGAAGGAGTAAAGCCCATGATGGTTTACTACAACTCCGAAAAACGCAACGAGCAAGGCCGTTTATGTTCATGCGAATCGTCTACGCATACAACATTTTGCACCGCTCCTTTTATGTCCCAAAATATTCGTCTCTTTACTAGCTGGCAGACAATGATGCCTCAGCAGAGTGCCATGGATCTCTAACAGCTCAGACGCCCCACTAAAATCCTATCATTGTTTGCCAACACGATCTTGGATAATACACATCCAGAATTAAAGAGACTTTTCGGTCTAGCACCACTTCATAGTCATGCACCTTATGCGCTAACCGATCAAAAAGCCCAAGGGGTATGAATATGAAACGATTAGAAGCTGGTCTAGGACTCGCCTTACTCGTTATCGCAAATATAGTGAAATTATGCGCACTGGTGACTCTTTGTAGTGCATGTGTTCATGCTGCAGAAATAGAAGAGCTTGCGCATGATGAACAAGCAGAGATAAAACGATATGAGGCAAAAAAAGACCTTCCCATTAAATAGCGCTCCAGAAGGAGATGGTAATGAAGCCCTTAAAACACGTGATTGTTTGACAACCCATCAAAAACAATTAGGCTAAAAAAGAGTTAATCCCCTTTTTTAAGGTTCTTTTATGAACACTTTCCAATTTTCGAACAGTCTTATTTATCGCTCTTTCTTCATAGCATCCCTGGCTTTCCAAGCCTGGCGAAATCGCTAATCAACGCGCTCCCCCTCTTTTGTTCCCACATTTTTTATTTTAATTTCTAATTTGTATCACCTATTTATGTGTGGAATGAATCTATGCGTACTATTATTGCGCTTATTTTTTTAGCCCATGTGGGCACCATTTCTCCAATGTTTTGGGGAACTGAAGACTTTGACTTACCTGCCCAAGAGCCAGCCTACCGAATTGAGTATGGCGGCTGGGGGCAAGAAAGACGGGTCCCTATTGATCAACCTGTACGAAATCAGCAACGTGCGCCTGTATTTGCGGAAAGAAGAGCTCCTGCTCCTGCTCCTGTTTCAGCATGTATGAAGCTCAAAGAGCCGCTTGATGATCCTGACAATGGTATTGATAAATAGAAAACACTCTTAAACAGCGAGAGGAGGGCTTTTGGCCCTCCTCTTCATATTTTCAGAAAAGATTTATTTATTCCCATTTTTAGCTACCCTATTTTGAATATTAAAAATTTCAAACTATAAGGTTGCTATGAAAAACAAACTTCTACTCTCTGCGATCATATCATGCGCATTCTCATCGGCTATGTTGCACTCAATGAATGGCAAAGTATTATGGCTCGGCAAACTGGCTTCCACACCCCCAAATCCACATTCTCTTGAACATGAAGGAGAATATCCGGAGGCAGCATTCATTCTTCGTGAAAGGAATCCTCATGTTAGAAGACCATTAGCTGACATGCCTACTATAAATCCAAAGCTGCTGATTAAAAAGCTGAGAACTCAATTTCCTGATGCATACGAAATAAGAATAGAATATCCCGCACACGGTATGCTTATAAAATCCAGAACAATTTTCGTGAAGCAACCATAAATAAAAAAACATTCCACTATGAATAAAATAACTTTACTCTCCGCATTCATCGCATGCGCATTGTCATCGACCGCACTCCATTCGATGAATCGCTTTAACATTCCGTGCGACGCTCCTCTTGGCATAGCTCCAGATCCCCAAGATCCACATTCTCTTAAATGTGAAGGTGTATATCCAGATATGGCCTATGTGCTTACAAGTCAGGCTCTTGTTCGCAAACCGTTAGCCCTACCCATAGATAGACTAGAACTGATTGACAAGCTGAGACGTGAATTTCCTGATACACAAGAAATCCTTGTAGTATATCCGGGAACTGGCACAAACATAAAAATCTATAAAAAACGATAGGCAGACATGAAAAGAATACTTCTATTCTCTGCACTTATCGCATGCGCATTTTCATCGGCCATGCTGCATTCGATGGATTATATGTTGCGTAGGATACCTACTGACAAATGCCCAAATCCACATGTTCTTAGACAGGGCGGCCAACTTCCGTACATTATTTTTCTACTGCGTAAAAATAGTATTCATCCACAAAAATGGATGGATAAATATCCGAGCGAACCAAAAGCGCTCATTAAAATATTGAAGAAAGAATTCCCTGACATACAAGAAATTCAAGTGGGATATGAAGACGGTTTAAAGAAATCCATTTATAAAAAAAAGAAATAGACAAAAAAAGGGCCCCGCACAATGCGGGGCCCTTTTTTTATTTGATCTGTTCAAAGATCTGTTTAATGGAAGCGAGTGAACCAATGACTGAGCTTGCGTCATAAGGAATCACCACTGTTTTACCTTCTGCACCTTTGGTAATTTCTGGCAATATTTTGATATATTGCATCGCAATCAAATATGGCAATGGGTCACCTTTTTGGATAGCATTGCTCACAAGTTCAATTGCTTTCGCTTCAGCATTTGCAGCCTTCAAGCGAGCTTGCGCTTCACTCTCAGCGGCAATGATTACTGATTCAGCTTCACCTGTTGCACGAAGCACTTTCGATTCCTTAACGCCTTCGGCTTCAAGAATCGCAGCCCGTTTTTTACCTTCAGACTCAAGAATGGTTGCGCGGCGATCACGTTCTGCTCGCATTTGTTTTTCCATCGCAACACGAATATCGTGCGGAGGATTCACTTCTTGCAACTCAACGCGATTGACCTTCACACCCCACTTGTCTGTCGCTTCATCTAAAATGAGACGCAAGCGCTCATTAATATGACTACGCGAAACAAGGGTTTCATCCAAATCCATTGAACCGATTACATCACGCAATGTTGTTTGCGTAAGTTTTTCGATCGCCTCTGGCAAATTGTTCACTTCGTATAATGCTGCTTTTGGATCAGTAATTTGATAATACAAAAGTGCATTAATTTCAGTGGTCACGTTGTCTTTGGTAATCACATTTTGTTTTGGAAAATCGTAAACCGATTCGCGCAAATCAATGCGATCCAATGTTTGCACATAGCGATAATAACGCCCCGTGCCTCTATCTTCCAAGTATGTCCAGATTGTAGTTCGTGGACGCTCTAAGAACGGCAGCACAATATGCAAGCCCGCTCCCATGGTGCGATCATAACGCCCTAAGCGTTCGATCACAATCACTTCTGCCTGACGCACAAGGTAGACAGACTTGAGCAATAGAACAAAGAGAAACAACACAAGAGCTCCTGCCAAAATGGCAAAGCCGAGAGGTAGATTCATCATAACTACGTTCATGATTAATCCTCCAAAATTTTAAATTTTATTTAACTTCTTCAACAAGGACATGCGCACCTCGCACATCAACCACTAGTACATGGCTTCCAGCCGCAATGTGGTGTGCTGATCGCGCCATCCATGATTCACCACCAATTTTGACCGTTCCCGATGCATCTGGGGTGATATCCTTCAATACCACTGCTCGCTTTCCTTTGAGCGCGTAGATATTACTTTTGTCGTGTGAATGATTTTTGTTACTTTTGCGAGCAACCCACCATTTGAGCACAAGCAAGGCAATGCACGTGCCGGCTAGGAAAATAAGTATTTGTGAGGTTACTGCTCCTACCGCAAGACTACTGACTGCCGCAGCCAATGCTCCGAATGAGAACGATAGGAAATAGAATAATCCGGGGCTACCCATCTCGAAAAAAAGAAATAAGAGTGCCAGAAGGATCCACGCAGTGAAAAAGGTATTCATGCTGCCTCCCTGTGTGATAAGAAATGATAGAAATATATATCTAGTGGTGTTCAGAAAGAAGGCCCTTTTGAACTTGGGTTATTATTACTATAGAATAAAAACAGGGATTAGTCACGGAAAAACCGTGCTATTAGGAGAAAAAAGTATGAATAAGTTAGGATTTTTCAGCATTACGTTCTTCAGTATTCTTGCGATGGCAATGGTACTCAAAGCGCGTAATTCTCAGGAAAATATCAAATCTCCTTCTGCTGCACAGTGCGAAAACGTACGCTTCGTGCGTGGACCGGTCACTATCTATATTCATGGCACGCGAGTGAATTCAATTATCCCCATTGGCGTTTCGCGTCAGGCTATGGAACTTGAAGACCGTATCCATGGCGGCCCTCCAGGACTCCATCCCATCACCGAAATCGATGAGAAATTTTATGTACGCACCATCGGTACTATTTTAAATAGTGTCGACTCTAAACAGTACCCATTAGAAAATTTTTATAGCTTTGTCTGGTCTGGCAAATTAGATCCGCGTCATCGCTATGAAGCAGCTCATCTTCTTTATGATCAAATTGTAGAACGCATTGTTATCCCGTATCAAAAAGAATATGGCACGCCACCACAGATTACGATTATGTCCCACAGTCATGGCGGCAACATTGCACTGCAATTGGCGCATGCAGGCCAAAAAAAACCAAATGCGTTTACTGTTGATCAGCTCATTCTTCTTGCATGTCCTGTGCAAAAAGAAACATCAAAATATATTACTGATCCTATTTTTAAGCACGCATTTAATATTCATTCCCATGACGACATGATCCAGATATTGGATATGCAAAAATTTCACCCGATACAGCCAGCATTTCAACAAGCATGGAGTGATAAAACATTCGCACCAATTACCTGCGCTTTCTGGAAATGCGTAGAATGCCCACTATTCTCTGAGCGCCACTTTTTAAACAATCCAAAACTCAAACAAGTGCGCATGAAATGGGATGGAAAACCTCTGTGGAGCAAACAAGACACCGACCTTTTTGGTCCACTTGTGTCCAAAGTGCACAAAACAACCAGATTCATTGCTCGCTCAAATCGGGGACTTCTGCATATTGAATTTATCATTCCAACATTTTTCCATAATTTGCCTCGGATCATGCACGAGACAAAAAAAGATTGTTGCACCGAAAAAGATATTATTTTAAAAATATAATCCCCGTATAGCCGCGTACCTAAATTTTCGTTAATCTAAAGCGGCTAGATTAAACACCTATAACACCTTTCAAGGAGTTCTGATGAAACAACATATTGCATACCTAGGATTACTATTGGCATGCGGCGGCACTGCTCTGGCAATGGAACAACAACCAGAAGAATCTGTTGTTAAACGATTGGGTAACACCCTAGCTACCGGTGAAGTGATCACGTCACAAACATTACCCGCTCTTGCAGCAAAATATTCTCCGATGTCACAAGAAGATGATGAAAAAGTAAAACGCTGGCTTGCAAATGCAGACAATCTCCGTCTGCTTGCACAACTGACTCAAATACCCAAAGAAAGAACGTACGAATCAGTAGTCACTGATATGAGAAAAACAGGCCAAGCGTTTAAAGAATCAGGAATTAAAAATATCTCTCGCTGGAATTATGTATGGCAGCTTGACCCAGAAGATCCAAACAGCCCTATCGCCAAAGTTTCCGGCAAACGCGCCATAATTTTTGGATTAGTTGGCTCACAGCACAGTCCCCATGATTGGATCAGAGAAAAGAAAGAAACAGAAGGCGAAAAAGCATTCAGCACTTTCCCCTTTGAAAAAACAAATGAGGTTAGAACGCACCAAACAACAAGCCGCATGGCTCACTGGTTGCGTGCGCGAGAAAGAGCTGGCAAAAGATTTGTGATCTCAGCAGAGCATCTTGCTCACATTCCTGGACAAGGGACCGAAGAGCACGATGAAAATTATTTTATTGTTGAGAAGCCACTCAGAAATGCTAGACCCCTCAACACACTCTCTGATGATGAAGAGAAGCTTTTCTGGTCCACAGTTTCGCAGGAAACATTAACTGAAGCCTGTGAAGTGATCGCCTATGCTGGCTTGTGGTGCGTCGGTGGTAACCTTATGGCATTCAAAGATGACAACGGTGTACTCGTTACCGATGTATTGGCATATGCAGATTTTGAACAACCAGACAATTCTCGTCCGCAAGATTTCTTTTATCAGAACGATAAAAAATATGTTGGTGATGCATTGAATGGCATCGGAGAACTCTGCGGCCAAATCGCCAAACATGCTCCTGAGCAAATTCCAGTATTCAAAAAAAGCTGGAAAACAGTACTCGATGAGCGCTATCCGGCATTCAAGCAAGCAATCATAGATGCCGGTCGTGAAAATGACATCAAAGATCTCTACGAATAACTTATTTGCAAACACCTAAAAAAAATCCCGGGCAAACGCTCGGGATTTTTGTTTCTATTGACGCCTCATTTTTGTGTATAGTTACTTATAGACGAAGCAATAACTTGCACGGAGAGAAAATGAAGCGTCTTAATCTCGCGTTTGGCGCCGTGTTTGCTCACCCTCTTTTTATCTGTATCGCCCTTCTTTTGCCACAGTGTGCAAATCGTCATCGCATTATTAAGAAAGAAATAAACGTATTTCGTCCGGCAAAAGAAACTCCCGTGCTGCTCAAAAAAAACACCCCACCGCCAATTACTGTCTGGATCCACGGCACCCGTCTGTTGAAAAATACGCCTTATATCACTGAATTCAATTGCTGCACGCAATTAAAATTCGCAGACGAACTCAAATCAACCTGCCCGCTTTACACCATTGCCCGCTCAGTTCACTTGAGTAATCCTGAACGATTTGCATGGGACACGTTTTATGTATTTGGCTGGTCTGGCGCGTTAAATGGAGCTAGGCGCCAAGAAGCCGGGAAAAAATTGTATATTCAGCTTGCTCAAATTGTTGATATTTATCGTGCTGAATATGGAACTGAACCGGTTATTCGTCTACTGACTCATAGTCACGGTGGCAATCTTGCACTCTGCATGGCGAGACTTGAAGACACACATCCTTTTGCAATTGATGAATTGATCATGCTTGCATGCCCCGTCCAATATGAAACATGTGATGCAATTAAAAGTTCACTATTCACACAGATCTATAATATTTATTCTCCGCTCGATCTCATTCAAATTGTTGCGCCACAATTTAATAAGCAAAAAGCAAACCCCAACGGATCTCGCACCTGGATTCCAACATCAGCGCGCAGATTCGAGGAACATCCAAAGATTGTGCAAACGAAAGTAAAGATTAATGGCCGCGCTCTTTTTCACGAAGATTTTATTAAACCAAATTTCCTGCAATCGATCAGCGAAGTAGTCGATACCATGGTGAAGTTGAAAGATGAACCAGGTTATTCAACCAAGGAACATCTTGTATCAATCACCGTAGGCAACAAACGGAGAGACTAGGTTATTTTTTTCTAAAAACATTTTTCTTGTCCAACCGTTGCCTTCATTGTTTTTCTTTTTTTGTATCTTTCTCCGCTGTTTCTAAGGGTATTGCTTGCCCAATACCCTTAACCCAATGCACCAGCAGGCTGCTGGACTGCCCGCTCCCCGCCGAACATAGGGCACTCATCATCATGCT
>JAGVKD010000002.1 GCA_020050795.1 Candidatus Babeliales bacterium | reverse complement strand
CCCTCCGCGCTAGGACATAGTCTCCTCGCCTTTTTTTACTACGCAAAAAAGACGGCTCTGAGCCATACGCACTGTACCGCGGCATGAATTATTTTCATTATTTTTACTATAAAAGAGATTCCGGCCCCGTCACCATGGGTGGGAAGCATTATGCGCAGCATGATGATGAGTGCCCAATGCTTGGCGGGGAGCGGCTGGTCCAGCAGGCTGCTGGTGCATTGGGTTAAGGGTATTGGGCAAGCAATACCCTTAGAAATAGCGGAGAAAGATGCAAAAAAATAAAAACAAAGAAGGAAATGAAGGGACTAAATGAAAGAAATGAAGAGACTTTAATAACAAAAAAAAGCGAAGGGGGTATGCAATACCCCCAGAAAAAATCTATTTGGCTATACCAACAACACCAGACCCGACACGTGCGCCTGCGTTGCCCACTGGTTGCGAATGCAAGTCATCGCGGCCAGCATGAATAATAATTGCTCTACCAATAATTGAATTGGATCCATTGAGTGTTGCAATAGTATCCACACGTTCATAGGTTGCAACGCCATCTTCATTAGCAACTAAATTACCAAAATCGCCAACATGACGCTCGCTGCTATCCGGGCCTCCATGCGGTTGATTCGTTGGGTTAAAGTGTCCACCAGCGCACACGGCATCATCGCACGCGCAATCGCCAAATTGGTGCACATGGAATCCATGTTCTCCGGGAGTCAGCCCCTTGATGACTGCGGTGATGTGAAGTCCATCATCTTCCTGAGAAAATTTCACCACACCAGAAGCAGTATTTCCTTTGGTTGGATGGATCACTGCTGTTGCTCGTTTGATATCTGCATAGATTGAAGATGTGCAGAGCATCATGATCGATAGCAGAAGTGAAGAAGTGCGTTTCATAAAGTTTTCCCTTTTTTAAATTAAACCGTTTGATCAACTCTTTCAGTATTGCTTTTTGGTAAGCTACCATATTTTTTGAATGTTTGTGAATTTGGATGAAATTGCTTACAATCGCTTGTTAATTAAATGGTTTCACTTTTTGGGGAACTATGCAGTATGAATCGCGATCATTGCTCACGCATTCAGACGTTCAATATCATTCTTGCTGCCGCTTTACTATCGATCGTGCAATCATTTAGCATGGATCTGCCTGTGCAAGATGATGATGCGCGAGATTGGTTCACGATACAAAGTTTTGAAGACACTCAAAAGTTTGCTGGCAAGATTGTTGGGTATCAAACAAGTTTTGCTGACAATATGATGAGCTATGGCCTCATTCCCGCAGAGCGATGCGCATGTGCCGAACCGTGTTTGTTATATTTTTTGGCATCACGCAACAATCAGGGTTTTTATCCGTTGCCTATGTCTGCTTTGCAAAAGGGTTCATGGCGTATGCGGCTTTTAAATTTAGATGAGATCTGCCATTTTAATAATGGGTTCAAAGCAGGAAAAATTTTTTGCCCAGAGATAGAAGATGGCTTTGAGAATTTTTTCAAGCTCGGCAACCTGCTCGAACGGGAGCGAGAACATTATTTTCGCGGCCAGGTGTGCGAGAATATGTGGGAATGGCAACGACTCCTTATTCTTGGAAAGAAAGATGAAGGCTCTCTGTTGTATATGGTGCCCAAAGATATGCTTCATCTCATTATGCAGGAAGTTATTGAGGCGCAGGTGGAGGATTTGATGCGCAAAACAGATTTAGAAGAGCCATTAGTGTTGGAATAATTTTAAAAAATAAGAAGCATATGAACATTATCAAAAAAATTTCATTTGTGAGTTTGTTATTCATGGTCCAATCAACTTTGTGCATGGAAGGGAAGCTTGTGCCCAAACCGCTTTGGCCTGATGATGGTCAAGAGTGGACACCGATTGAACAATGGCAAGATGTTACACCGTTTGCGGGACAATTAGTCGCTTATAGAACGACCGGACATGATTGTGATAAGCCATACAAAATTAGTGCAGATGATCCAACGTGCTATGGTTTGGTGGATCCCTACTACATGCTAGGCGACGTGGGATTTGACATCAATGGGTTGGCCACTGTAGATAAGGGATATTGGATAGACATCTGCCAAGTTGCAGCTGCTCGGAAAGTGAGAAATGTTAAATTGCAATCGAGCCTTCTACCAAGAAAATACACATCATTGAGACTTTTAACATTCTATGAGGTGCATCGTTTGTTTGATGCAATAAAGAAAAAAGAGCTGCATTGTTGGGCTGATACCGATTGGCGTCATCGTAGGTCTCTATTGCCAGCAGGAGATAATTTGAAGACCTTCTTCAAGTTAGGCAATTTGACAGAAAAAGAACGCCGGCCATATTTTTGGCGTCAGGCGCGCAAGAAGGTGTGGCCATTGCAGCGGTTACTGCATATTGCAAGAGCGGAATCAGGAGCTGTATTTCATGGATTTCCAAAAGAGATGGTACGAAAAATTGCATGGCATATACTTGATGCAGAAGCGACTGAAGCACAGCAGAAATCAAAATTAGATGATCCATTGGTGTTAGAATAATTTTTCAAAAAGATCTTCTTATGAATATCATCAAAAAAATTTCATTCATGAGTTTGCTCTGCGCCGTTCAACCAACCTTTTGCATGGAAGGTGTACCGGCACCCGAGGCGCTCTGGCCTGACGATGGTCAGGAATGGACACCGATTGAAAAATGGGATGATGTGGAATCGTTTGCGGGAAAGTTAGTTGCCTTTAGAACGACAAGGAATATTTGTAGTGCTCCATACAAAATCGGCGCTGCAGATCCAACGTACTATGGAGTAGTTCAGGATCGTCCCATAGAATTTCGAGAAAGATATGGCGCGAGAAACAAGGGATATTGCGTGGATATCTGCCAAGGTTGGAGGGCTAGAACGTCAAGTGAGTTTTCATTATTTTCTGGGAGCATACCACAATACTCTACAGTAATGAGACTGGTAACATTCTGTGAGATGTCACACATATTTGATGCGATAAAGAGTTATAAGATATGTTGTGTTAACTGGGGCGCTTCTCGATTGCCCGTTCCAGGTGTGGAGAACACCTATTTTAAATTGGACAATTTGACAGAAAAAGAACGCCGGCCATATTTTCGTTCTCAAGTGCACAAAACATTTTGGGCAAAACATCGCTTGTTGTGGCTTGGCCGGAGCGAATCTGGATCAGCATTTTATGGAGTTCCAAAAGATATAATTCGCCTTCTTGCGCGACAGGTATTTCAAGCAGAAGTTGATGAAGCACAGCAGAAATCAAAATTAAATGACCGATTGTTTTTGGAATAATCTTCTATGAATATCATCAAAAAAATTTCATTCGTGAGTTTATTGTGCGTTGTTCAATCAAATTTGTGCATGAAAGGTGCACCTGCACCCAAGCCACTCTGGCCTGATGACGGTCAGGAGTGGAAAAAAATTGAAAAGTGGCAAGATGTTACACCGTTTGCCGGAAAATTAGTCGCCTTTAGAACGAAGGGCGTACTAAAGAAAGTTTATAAAATAAACCCTGGTGACAATGATCCAACCTGTTTTGGTTTAGTTCAAGATCGACATAAGGAATTTCGTGATTATGCAGGGTCAAATTATGGATATTATGTGGACATTTGCCAAAGTTGGAAGAGATGGCATCTGGGCATACCAAGAACGCTTCCTTTGCTTGCTCATGAAATAGCGTGGAGACCCACATTAATGAGACTTGTAACATTCCGTGAGATATGTCAGATATTTGGTGCGATAAAAAGGCATAAGATATGTTGTGTTGAACGGAGTTTTGATCCTGGGATACTTGTTTCTTTGTTGCCTAGGCCAGGTTTGATGAACACCTATTTTAAATTGGACAATTTGACAGAAAAAGAGCGCAAGCCATATTTTCGTTCTCAAGTGCACAAAACATTTTGGGAAAAGCATCGCTTGTTGTGGCTGAGTCGGAGCGAATCTGGATCAGCATTGTATGGAGTTCCAAAAGATATAGTTCGCCTTCTTGCACGCCAGGTGTTTGATGCAGAGGTTGAGGAGATGCAGCAGAAATCAAAATTAGATGACCGATTATTTTTGGAATAATTCTATGTTACGTATTAAACACTGGGTTTTAATCATTTCATTACTCGCAGTCCAATCAAACTTTTGCATGCAACCAGATTTTGCAAAAAAAGTTCACCTCGATGATGGTCATGAGTGGACGCAGATCAAAGAGAAAGAAGACGGTGAGTCATTTGTAGAAAAAGTTGTTGCCTATAGGTCCAATCACGAGAGTTTGCAAGGAGAATGGGCATACCAGATAAGTCCTGAGGATGAGACATGCTATGGCATATTTGATTTAGTGCAGGCGCCCGACGGTGAGAAATATATATTATATATACATGGTAATGCTGCAGTTATTCCAAGTACCTATGCCACATTAGTCTATATGAGGCATTTAACGCTTGCAGAAGCTCGTCATTGGGATTGTATGATACAAAGTGGTGATCTTATGCTTCCTAGATGTTTCGCACATGAAGGCGAAGGGATCAGTCTCGATTCTTTGATCTCCAGTGAACAGAAAAAATATTTTCGCAATCAAGTACACAAAACATTTTGGCCAACACATCGCTTGCTGTGGCTTGGGCATAAAGATTCTGGCTCTCCATTGAGGATATTGCCAAAAGATATAATTCGCCTTCTTGCGCGCCAAGTATTTGAAGCAGAAGTTGATGAACTACAGCAGAAATCAAAACCTGACGATCTATTAATATTGGAATAATATGTTGAGCATTATGCACTGTGCATTTCTGATGTTGTTATTCGCAGTCCAATCAAATTTTTGCATGCAACCGGATTTTGTGCTGCTTGATGATGGCCATAAGTGGATAGAAATTGGACAATGGCAGCAAGTTGGACCCTTTGCGGGTAAGGTCGTGGCTTGGAGATCATCTAGATCATGGACATTCGGGTCATTCAAAATTAAGGAAGATGATCCAACATGTTTTGGTTTTATTAACCCAGCACCGGAATTAGATTACTATAGTGGCTATCGCATATGGGGGTGCCTAAACGCTCCTCGTTCTCTCCTTTTGGTCAGCAACCCAGAAAAATGGTTTTCGATGCGGCTCCTAACGCTTGCAGAGGCTCGTCATTGGACTCAGGCATTAAAAACCGGTGACATTACGACAGCACACCTCTCTGAAAGCAATGAAGACAAAGCCAGTAAAATAAGGCTGGATAATTTGATGCTCAGTGAACGAAGAAAGTATTTTCGCAATCAAGTGCGCAAAACATTTTGGCCAACACATCGCTTGCTGTGGCTGGGTCGGAGCGATTCTGGATCAGCATTTTATGGAGTTCCAAAAGATATAGTTCGCCTTCTCGCGCGACAAGTGTTCGAAGCAGAAGTTGATGATGTAGTGAAAAAAGCAAAACCTGATGATCTATTGGTATTGGAATAATATGTTGAGCATTATGCACTATGCATCTCTGATTTTGTTATTCGCAGTTCAATTAAATTTTTGCATGCAACCTGAGACTGTGCTGCTCGATGATGGTTATGAGTGGACAAATACTAAAAATCGGCAGCATATTGAACCGTTTGCAGGAAAAGTTGTTGCTTATAGAAGTGGTCGTAGGTGGTGGGTGCAAATGAAAGGTTTAATGAGCTCAACGCCGTGGCCACCGGCTGGAATGTACATGTTTTATACCTATGGTAATGCTTGCATTTTTCTACATAATCACTCATCCAGCTATATACGGCGGATTACACTTTCAGAAGCGCGTGACTGGAATCATGCGCTAAAAAACGGTGAGATTAAAATGCCTACTAACGACGACGCTCCTGAAAGGGATGGGCTCAGTCTCGATACCTTGATGCCGAGTGAGCAAAGAAAATATTTTTGCAATCAAGTGCACAAAACATTTTGGGAAACGCATCGCTTGTTATGGCTTGGAAAACGGGATCAAAACTGTATACTAAACGCGCTGCCAAGGGATATTGTTCGCCTTCTTGCGCGTCAGGTGTTTGAGGCAGAAGTGGATGAAGTAGTCAAAAAAGCAAAACCTGAAGATGTGTTAGTGTTGGAATAATTGTTAAAGAAAGAGTTTTTCATGGCAAACATCAAAAAATTAATAATTGCCGTTTCGCTTTTTTCTATCCAATCAAATTTTTGTATGGATGGAGAATGTAGAACATTCTCGCCCCTCGACGATGGCTATTTTTGGCTTCAGGTCGAGAATGGGAAATATATTGAAGATTTTGCAGGTAAAGTGATTGCCTGGAGATCGACTGATGAATACACCATGAAGGGTCAATCTTACAAAATGGATAAGAATAGCCCAACAAATTATGGTTTTGTTGCACCAAAAGGACACTCTCTGGGACGCGAATTATTTAAATGCGTGCGCAAGGTCGAAGAGGGCAAGAAGCCTTATTATAGCACCGAAGGTGATTTCTATTTTAACAAAGCGAGCCTTGTATTTGTCAGGGCACTCACTATCGAAGAGGCAAGAGCGTGGAACAGCGCGCTCAAAGCAGGCACGCTTGGGATGGGAGATGATGTTGATCATTTGTTGAAGGCTGGGCCTAGCCATTTAATACCATGTGAGCATGCTAAGCTTCACCAATTGGCGGATGCGCAAAAGAGAAAAATAGCCGCTCAAGCTGAAGCAGTTCGCAATCTTGCTCAACCCGGTGAAAGCAAAGAACCTAATCTACCAACTCCTGCGCAGGCGCAAGAAGCACGAGCAGAAGATGAAGTTGGTGTTGCTTCGGTGTTGGCTGATTTAGCAGCATCTGCCCAGGATAAATAATATTTTTTGCTAGAAATTGTATGCACGTTATGGCTCGAATGCTATAGCGTGCTTCATTATTTTAAAAGAAAAAACATCTATGAATAACGCTACAAAATTATTGTGCATATTTTCACTTTTTACCTCGATACAAACTGTCTGCATGGGGCTACCGAACCCGCTACCAGAAATTAGAAAGCTACCAAAAGTTGTGGTTCTCGAGGATAGCTATGAATGGACGCTGGTCGAAAAACAATGGAGAAACCTTGAGCCCTTTGAAGGGAAGGTTGTTGCCATTAGAAGAAATGAGCTCGGTATAGCACGAAGCGATGTGAAAATTGGACATGCAATGTATCCAAATAGCTCAGCTCTCTACGCTAAGATTGAAACAAACTATCTGCATCGAGAAGTCGTGCATAATCCCATGGACAATACACGTTGTGTTGCAGCAGATGTGCTCTCAGCGGTAAGGCTTATAACACTGAGCGAAGCGTGTGATTGGGTGAAGACAATGCACGATAACGGGAACCTCCCAGGTGACATAACCCTGAGCAACTTGATGCCAAGTGAACAAAGAAAGTATTTTCGTAATCAAGCACGCAAAAAATTATGGCCAACGTATCGGTTGTTATTTATTGGTAGTCGGGATGCAGAAAGCGCATTGCACGTATTGCCAAAAGATATAGTTCGCCTTCTCGCGTACCAGGTGTTTCAAGCAGAGGTTGATGAGCTGCAGCAAAGATCAAAGCCCAGTTTGGTATTGAATTTGAATAGCACCGTTATTTTTGAAAGAAGAAAATCTGTATGATCAAAAAAATTCTATGTGCCAGTTTGTTGTGTGTAGTCCAATTAAATTTTGGGATGGAAGGAATAGAAATAGGAGGGGGGCCGGAAGTTTATGTTAATGCAGAAATTCAAGAGGTTGAAAATGTGCTGCCGCCAAAAGTTATGCTTCTCGAAGATGGCCATGAATGGACGCTGATCGAACAATGGCAGCAGGTTAAACCCTTTGCAGGTAAAGTTGTGGCTTGGAGAACGGCTATTGAGGGATTGAAACTCAGGGCGCTCAAAATGAAGAAAGATGATCCGACATATTTTGGTTTTATTCAATCAAGGCCATGGATCCGGGTTCTTGCTGGTATCGATGGCTATATCTTGCACAAATGTCGACCCGATGACTGTTTTCTTGTGGAAAATGGGATTTCGATGAGGCTCTTAACGCTTGCAGAGGCTCGTCATTGGGCTCAGGCATTAAAAACCGGTGACATTACGACAGCGCACCTTCTCGATATAACTGAAACTGATGCAGCCGATAAGATAACCCTGAGCAACTTGATGCCCAGTGAACAGAAAAAATATTTTCGCAATCAACTACGCGAGACATTTTGGCCAATGCAACGATTGTTGCATATTGGAAGTCGCGATACAGCAAGTAGCTTGCACGTATTGCCAACAGAGATAGTTTGCATGATAGGGCGGCAGGCCATTGAAGATGCGGCAGAGGATTTGCATAAGCATTTAAATCCCAATTTTATAGTGAATTTGGAATAGCAGCTTTATTTTTTTTCTAGAGTAGCCTAATCTGCCAAGAGCATGTTGAGCAGAAAGGTTCCTAGTAATGAATATCACCAAATATTTTTGATAAAACTTCTTTTCTTATTCCTCGCTTTCCCAACCAGTGTGCATGCGGTTACGCTTGTTTATAACTTGCGTATTCGCCGAGCATTCAACTTTGAATCGTTGCCTGAACAAACGCGCACTCGTTGGCCACTTTCAGTGGTGCCGATTTTCTATGCACGCAGCAGTCATGGTCTGATTGATGTGCAAAATAATACGACCGTGGATGAAAAGCGACGCGTTGGCGCTGCGCTTGTGAATTTGCGTTGCGTGCCCAACAAGCATTGGTTTTTTGAAGGAACCACCGCGATCGAAAATGAGCATGCTAATTTCAAAGGAATTCATGGATTTAATGCGTCACGCACGGGGCTTGATGATCTTGTATTTTCCGGTGGGTATCGTTATTTCGCGGGAGACAATGTGCAACTTGTTGGTTATGGCCTTGCAGGATTTCCATTGGGTCGAAAGATAGATGAGTGTGATAAATTTACGCCGCTTGTCGGCACACGGCTCTACACACTGGGCCTTGGGGGAGAAATTTCTTATAGTTTTGTCAGCGAGAGATCCCATTCGTGTGCTGCTATTTTTCAGGGACGATTTTTGCATTCATTTAACCGCTCTTGGTTTCCAATTCTGCCGGAAGGTTCAAAAATTCAGCCGGGAAATGTGAGTGATCTTTTTTTCATTCTGCAAACGCGCTATCATCTGACTGTGTTTGAACTTGGGTATGACTTAACATTATTTACTAATCAAGCGATTATTTTGCCAACACAGACAATTGATGCAAAGACATTGGCGCGACATAGCGCTGAAGCAAGCGTGACACACGCGTGGCTCGAAACGCCCCTTGGCAAACCATGTGTGCTTGGTTTGGGAGTCTCTGCGAGTCATTCAAAAAAATTTGATTCGAATGTTGTTACGATATGGCTTAATGGGACAATAGTTTTTTAATTGAGCAGTGCATCTTGCAGGAAATTGTATGACACCCACCAAATATCCTCTACTGACTACTCAAGAACAACTTCGCTTGGATGATGCAATGCATTATATGAAAGTAGGTGAACTCAAGCGCTGTTGCGAAATGCTTGGGCTTTCTGCTGCAGGAAAAAAGGCTGAACTTATTGCGCGCATTCTTTTTTTTGCGCAAACGGGTAAAGGTTTGCAGTTACAAAAAATGGCTCCAGCATCTCTTGCAAAAAATCATCCACCGCAACGAGTAGCGGCCAATGCATTGATGTTGCATGGTTCTTATAAAAATGATGCACAAACGCGTGCATTCTTTAAAAAATTAATTGGATCACATTTTCACTTCACGGCATTTGGAGTTGATTGGCTCAATGAGCGATGGATGCAGGGCAAGCCGCCCACCTATCAAGAATTTGCTGATTATTGGGTGGAGGAAACAATGCGGCGCTCCAAGAAAAAACCTGAGCCAAAGAGAGAATGGGCACTAATTAACTTCATGCAAAAAATGGCCAAAGAGCAACCGAATGCACCGCGTGAAGTGGTGATGGCAGCATGGAAAAAGTTGCGTGCAGAAAAATCTGCTTATGCAAAAAAAATAATTGCAGAGTTTAAACAATCATAAAAAAGGATGAAGATTGTGGTTTTGAGCATAGTAATCTTATCATTATGCGGATTTGTCCTCTCGCTTTATGCCTATCGCCTTGAGCGGGCATTGGCTGCAAATCCGAACTATCAAGCAGCGTGTCAGTTGTCTGAAGTTGTTTCCTGCACCAAACCAATTTTGAGTGAATATGGCAGCATGTTTGGCGTGAGCAATGGTATTCTTGGATTGCTTTTTTATTCGCTCATGACCGTTGCCGCATTTGTGGGGACAATGGGATTTGTTTTTTATGCCTCAGTGGCAGCATGTCTTGTTTCTGTTTACCTTGCCTATTTGTTAGCGTTTCGCATTCGCGTATTGTGTCCGGTATGTGTTTCGATTTACGCGATTAATCTCGCGTTGCTTATTGTCTCTTACAAAAATTATTTTGGAGCATAACTATGAAATTTATTGCAAGGTTACCTCAAACACGGCAAGAGCTTGGCTTTTTCATAATTCGTGTTGGCATAGGGTTAATTTTTGTGATTCATGGGTTTATCAAAATTAGCGGTGGTGTTGATAAATGGACATGGCTTGGTTCGGTGATGCAGATTTTTGGTATAACTTTTGCACCAGTTGCATGGGGACTTGCCGCATCATGCGCAGAATTTTTCGGTGGACTTGCATTGATGTTGGGCGTGGTGCCTCGCATCGCTGCAGGTTTTATTAGTTGTGTGATGGTTGTTGCGATTGCATTTCACCTGCACAATGGTGATGCATGGGTGGCCTATTCCTATCCACTTTCACTCTTGATTGTGATGATTGGGTTGCTTGTGGCGAGTGAATAATAATCCCCATCAATCCCCATCCTGAAGATGGGGGCCCCGTAATGGGGAGAAAGAACAGGCGAGAGTAAGGAGTTCGAATGGTTCGATACAAATTTATCGCTTCGCTCAAATTCACTCACCACGAACGGACTCATTATATTTTTCCTTGTTTAAATAAAGTTTTTTAATCCGTTCGTCCCGAGTGTTTTGCGTAAGGAAAATGTATTGAGGGATTCGAACACTGATTTTTTCTCAGATTCTTATAAATGTAATTGCCGTGAGCATCACACTTCTTGTATCACTTTCTTGGCAGGCTTATCTCTGCGCAAACCAAGATAGCGCGGATGGCGGAGTTTATTGTCTCTTGTCCATTCGGTGAATCCAACTTCACACACCATGCTTGGTGTGACCCAATGCACACCTTTGAGTGAATCATCAAAATTAATGAATGGGCATTTTGTGGTTGTGATTGCATCAAATTTCTTCTTGAGCATGCGCAATGTTGCCTCATCAAATCCGGTGCCCACTTTTCCCGCATAGTGCAATTTCCCGCCCTTATAATAACCGAGCAATAATGCACCAAAGCCAACGCGTGAACGTTTGGGATCAGTGTAGCCACCAATGACTAATTCTTGCTCATAGCCGCATTTAAATTTGAGCCAGAAAGAAGAACGTTTGTGCTGGTAGGTGCTCATTGCATTTTTGACAATTAATCCTTCCCAGCCTTTTTTGCACACGGCGTGAAAATGTTTTTCGCTGCTTTTGAATGTGTGCGGCGTATAGATTAATGGATCTTTGAAGCGGAAGAGTTTTTTCAGTAACTCTTTGCGTTCGATGAGTGGCATTTTGGTGACATCGTAGCCATCAACATAGAGCAGATCGAAGATGCAATAGTGGACTGCTACGCGACTTGTTTTTATTTTCTCTTGATTGCTCAGATTCATGCGGGATTGTAATAAAGAAAAATTGGTGAGGTTGCCTTTGAATGCGACGACCTCACCATCAAGAATTATGCTTTTAACACCAATCGATTCAATCGCTTTTTCTATTTCTGGATAGCTGATATTGAGAGATTTATTGTTGCGGGATTTGAGGAGAACCTTGGAGCCATTTTTGAATGCGATGCACCGTTCTCCATCAAATTTTTCCTCATATATCCAATCAGGGCTATAAAAATAGGTGTGCGTTAATGTGGCGAGCATGGGATGAATGATTGTTGGTTGCGCCTTTTTTTTTGCACCTTCGGTTTTTGCTAGCCGTGTTGCGACTGAAGTCTCATTTTTTTTTTCATATGTTTTTCCAATTACAGTTTCGAAGCCCACCACAACAATAACGCTGTGATTACTGCATTAACCGCGATGAACACCAGATTAGTTGTAGGGCCAACGGTGATGAAAAAGAATTTGATTGGCATGCAATTGGTAAGGGGCAATACTGCATGGCTGATGGTATGGAATGCTTCTGCGCCGGCAGCAAACATAATCCAATCTTTTTTGGTAAACATCGGTTTTTTGTGAAAAATATTAAACATACTCACTCTCCTTTAAAGGGGTTATTGGTTTTCTTTTTTCCGTACATGGCTGGGTCGTATTATGGGGCCCCCAGTACCTGGGGATCAAACAATTTCTATTGCAAATGCGCGCGGAGTATCCAAGCTGTTTTTTCATGTTTTTCCAGAATGTTGCACAGCATGTTATTGGTACCCATATCATCAATTTTGGTTGAAAAGTCAGTGATTGTTCGTAGTTGCTTGATGATGATTTCATAGCCATCGAGCAAATCTTTAATCATGCCAGTATCTTTTGGATTTTTTCCAGGAGTTTCTTTAATGCTCGTTGCTTTTGCAAATTCATGCAGCGTACCAAATGCCACATGCTCGAGCGCACGAACGCGTTCTGCCACCGTGTCTGCTATTTCCAGTAGTTCTTCATACTGTTTATTGAACATTGCGTGCAATTGCCCGAACCATTTGCCTTCCACATTCCAATGATATTTGAGTGTTTTGGTATAGAGCACGTATTCATTTGCAAGCAAGATATTGAGATGATGTGCCATTTCTTTACGATTTTTTTCACTCAGACCAGTGTTCATTCGTTGTTCCCTTTGAATATTTATGAGGTATGCACAAGAGATTATACAAAAAAGGGATGGCTTTGAAAGATTTTCAAAAAACGAAAAAGCCCCGAACGAATTCAGGGCTTTTTATGATAAGCGCTCGGGCCTATTTTTTCTTGCGAAGCATTGGCAAGCCAGTGCGTTTGTTTTCCATCACTTCGTAGCCAGCAGGTAATGCATTGAGTGCATTTGATTTTTGCTCACCACCAAAGTAGTAGATCGTTTGTTTGCGGTCGCCGGCTAACTTTACATCTTTAGAATGCAAGTAGTACATTTTGCCGCTTTTTTTGGATTTGACACTATATGCCATGGTTGTCGGTCTCCCTTATGAAAAAATAATAGTACTTAACTATACAAGGTATCCTAGAGAAATAATGTGTCAAAAATCTAGAGATTGTTCTCGATTGTTAGTTTGTCACGTAGGCTATTTTTTAATAAGCTGAATCATATCAATTTTTAACTGAAAAAAATTAGAGAAATTTTATGAACAATAAATTTGTCAGACAACTTATCAGCCTCGTGGCTATCGTATTTGGTCTTGTAATTATTATCGCTTCCCTTGGAAGCTTTCTCTTGCGCGTTGCCATTGCCTGCATTGGCTTTTGGTTCATTAATTATGGATTGCGCCTGCGGGGCATGTCGGTAACGCGAATGTTCACTGCACGTATTTTTGGTCGAGGCCCCTTTGGTGGCGATGCCTTTTATCGATAGGAATGGAATATCATGATTGATTTTTTGCAATGTAATTTTTATGCACATTTTGGCCTGATCATCAGGAGTGCCGTCCTTTTATTTGTGGGCATACCCGCATTGTGGATTGCCTACCGAGTGGTGCAGCGCTCACTGACTGAGCATGTTGGTGGGCATATTGCACGTCTGACTGGCAATATTATTTTTTATGCAGGTTTGTTGTTTATCGCAATTGCTATTTTGAATGATCTTGGTTTTCAACTTTCTGCACTCTTGGGCGCAGCAGGTATCGCTGGTATCGCAATTGGTATCGCTGCACAAACGACCGTATCTAATTTGCTCAGCGGTATTTTTTTGTTGCTTGAGCGGGCATTCAAAATTGGCGATGTGGTTACGTGTGATATGCATCAGGGCACTGTGGAATCGATTGATTTGCTGTCGGTCAAATTGAGAACGTTTGATAATCAGTTGGTACGTGTGCCGAATGAAATGTTCATCAAGCAAAGCGTTATCAACCGATCTTTCTATCCCAATCGCCGCTTGGATATGCATGTGCGTGTTCGCCATGAACATGATCTTGAGAAAGTGTTAGGAATCTTAGAAGAAGTCTCAGGCACCGCGCCAAGCATTCTCAAAAATCCAAAAGCTCGCATTGCCATTTCCGAAGTTTCCAGCTGGGCAACATCAGTGTTGTGCCGCGTCTGGATCAGGCAGGAAGGGTATGAGGAAACGCGCTATGCGCTTCTGGCTGAGGTTAAAAAGCGATGCGATGAGGCAGGAATTGCCGTTTCAGTCTCTGCAGAATTTTAATATAAAAACCTCCCGATTGTGGGAGGTTTTTATATTGAATTTAATATCTATTTTGACCTTTCTCCCCCAATCTGAGTATGATCTCCAACGTTCCTTGTAAGCAAAAAATAAAAAAGGACCCGAATCATGAAGCAATCATTTTTCCTAACTCTCGCACTCTCTCTTCTTTTTTCTGCCACCATTTCTCGCGCAGCGATTCTGCCAATCGCCAAGGGTGATGGCATATGGAATGTTGCCACCCGCATCGCATCAGAGCTTGCCACTATCACACTCGACACTCCCTCTTGTAGCTTTCCTCTCCACCAGTCAGACATCGGGTTTGGTGGAACGTTTGTGATCACCGCAAGCAACGCAATCTACTGCTTGGATGAGAATATTACCATCACTTTTGGTTCGGCTATCAGAATCGCCGGCTCTGGCATTACGCTCGATTTGAGTGGAAAAATTATCGATGGGCAAAACTTCGCAACCACGGGCATCGAGCTTGCTGGGGGCGTTCAAAATGTGACTATCAAAAATGGCATTATTCGGCGCATGGGTGGTGCCGCACCAAATGGAACTGCGATACGCGATACCGTGGGTATCACAAGGACACTGAAAAATATTGTCATTAAAGATATGAATTTTAGTAACAACAATGTGTCTGCCATAAGTATCAACAACGCCACCGCTCCAACTCCTGATTATGATGGACTGCTGATTGAAAATTGCCGCGCATTCAATTCCGGCATTATACGGGGCACGGGCAATTCGGCCTTCATACAAGGCTGTGATATTAGTGAGTTTAGAAGCGGCAAAACCGGCGGAATTTCTTTTCAAGGCGTATCGGTGACGAGACCTGCTGAGCATCTTGTGGTTCAAGATTGCGTGTTCACCGGCACAAGTCCCATAGCCAATGGTGTTTTGATTCAAAATGTGCAAGATGTAATTGTACAAAATTGCATAATGCAAGGAGGGGGGTCAGGTAGTCATGGAGTTGGTATATTTGGTTACGGACAGGCTCTTGTTTCTAATTGTTATATTCAAAACCTCACCGGAATCACTAATGGAATGGCTCTATTTGGAGCATTCCGCAATGGGGTGACAACTGTCAGCAATTGCTTTGTGGACAGTGTCGGCCGTGTCGGGATTGAGGTTACTAGTTCCGGAGGAACGGAAAGCCTTTCGGTTAACATCATTGATTGTATTGTACACAATTCTAGAAATTGGGGGATTTTAGTAGCGGAAGCTAATGCTGGTGGCACACGTCAAGGCATTAACATCAAAAGATGTCAGGCAACCAATTGTGGGTCACCTGGATTCGGAATAATTCAGGGTAACGTAGGCTCCATTTTAATCGAGAAAATAGTCATTGAAGATTGCATCTCGCAAGATAATAATGGCGATGGATTTGCAATATCAGTTCGAAATGCTCCGAGTACTTCTACACGAACTATAGTGTTTCGTAATTGCGTGGCGCAGCGTAATCGGCCAGGTAACGATGGCGTAAGCGTCACGTACAGAGGTGATGGATTCGGTATTGGAACAGGGAGCACTGACGTCGGACGAATTTTTGATGTGATTTTAGAAAATTGTATTGCACAGGGTAATTTCCGTGATGGTTTTTCTTTTGCCTCAACTACTTCGAATGTGGTGGCTACTAACTGCTTTTCAATGAATAATGTGCGCAATGGATTTACTCTGAGTGGATCAAATAATTTTACGATTGGCTGTATGGCAACGGGAAATGTTACTGACTTTGTTGGCGTCAGTGATCTAACGCAAGTGATTTCTTATAGCACTGCGGGTGCAATTAATGGCATCGGTCGCTTTGTGAATGTGAGTAGTTAGGTAAGCGGATAAGAAAGATATGGGGTTCGAATCCTTCCCAGCCTACGTTAAAACTTCGGCGGGCAGGCTGATACATTTTTGCAGACGCAAAAACACTCGGGACGCACGGGACATTATATTTTTTGATGAGATCTTGTCTTCTCTGGTAGATAAATTTTTATATCCGTTCGTCCCGAGTGGATTTTGAGTGAAACGAAAAATTTGTATCGAGGGATATCGAACTCCATACTCTCGCCTGCTCCGGCCTGTCCGCCGTAGCTTGCCAAGCCTGAAGGCCTGGATAAGCGAAGGAGGAGGCCCCCATTACCACGGCTCTTGCCGTGTATGGGGACTATAGGATTTATAATCCCGCTTAAATTTCTTCTCGATCTCATCGAGGCGCAAGAGCCAGCCGGTTGGGCGGCCATGCGGGCAGGAAAAGCGATTTGATGTTTGATACAAATCCAAGAGAAGTTTTTCCATCTGTTCGCGTGACAGTGTGTCTCCCGCTTTGATCGCAGCTTTGCAAGCCATCTGGGTGCGTAGTTTTTCATGCGCTGCTTTGAAAAAATCTTTTTGGTCAACGGTCTCCATCTCATTCAAATCGGCGATCATTTTTTTGATCAGCGCTTCGATGGAAATATCGCGCAAGTGGACAGGGGTTGAGCGAACGATCAGTTGTGAGTCATCGAATAATTCCACACAGATGCCATTTTCCTGCAAGATGTGCAGGTGCGGTTCGATCTGTTTTTTCTCTTCTGCCGATACGGTGATCAGCTCAGGAAAGAGCAGGGTGATTGTGGGAATGTTTTCAAAGTTTTGTGTGAATTGTTCGTATAAAATGCGCTCATGCGCTGCATGCTGATCGATAAGAAATAATCCATCAGGCTCTTCAATGAGCAGATAGGTTTGATGATATTGCCCGATGAGGCGATACTGCGGTTTGATCTGCTGATCATTCACATGAATCGCACGAGTGGGCAGAACAGGTTTCTCTGGCAATTCTTTGGTTTCTGCACTTTCCTTATGCCCATACGTTTTAGTAACAGCTGGCATTTCATCAAACGGTTCTCGTTCTAAATCGCGTAACACTGCTTGCTCGGTGATATTGGGCATCGCAGACGCTTGAAAGAATTTGCCAAATTTGCCGAGAATTCCCGTGGGCGCGGTAGCCTTTGGCGCGGGTTGAGCAGATGTTTGCGCGTAGCTCTGCGCATAGGTTTCCACGCGTGGCGCAAAAGAAACATCACGATTAATCTTTGAAGATAAATTTTCTTCGAGCGCTTTTTTGACTGCTTCCTGAATGAGCACTTCCACCATGCGCGGATTCATGAATTTCACTTCTTCTTTGCGCGGATGGATATTGACGTCTATGAGCGCGTTGTCGATTTCTATCGAGAGAGCAGCCAGCGGATAGCGCCCTGGTGGAATAACATTTTGATACCCCTTGAGCAGTGCTGAACCGAGAGCATTATTTTTCACCCAACGCTTATTAACGAAAAAGAAAATGCCGCTGCGATCATAACGAAATAAATTGTGATCAGAAATCATGCCAGAAATTTGTATCGCAGGAGTTTCCCGTTGCGCAGTTAGGGGAAGCAATTGTTTTGCCGTATCATGATCCCACAGTTGCGCACAACGATCAGCAAATGTTGCAGCGGGAGGGCAGTTGAGTGTGTTGCGCCCTTCGGAAAAAAGCAAAAAATGAATTTGGGGATAATCGAGACAGAATGCTTGAAACAGCTGATGAATGTGGCGCCATTCAGTTTCCTTTTTTTTCAAAAACTTTTTGCGCGCAGGGATATTAAAAAAAAGTTCTCGCACGGCGATATCGGTGCCGGTGGTTGCTGGGACAACTTCTTCGTTAATAATTTCACTATGTTCCACCTCAACGAACACGCCTTCATCGCTGCCATCCTGTTTGGTGATGAGGGTGACCTGTGCAATGGCGGCAACGCTTGCGAGCGCCTCACCACGAAAGCCAAAAGTTTCTATGGCATCAAGTTCGTCAATCGATGAGATCTTGCTTGTGGCATGTTTTTCAAAGCACAGGCGGGCATCTTCCCGATCCATCCCGCAGCCATTGTCCACGATGCGAATTAATTTTTTGCCACCATCCTCGATATACAAACTGATTTTGGTCGCACCCGCATCGACCGCATTTTCAAGCAGCTCCTTGACGATGTTGGATGGTCGTTCGACCACCTCACCGGCGGCTATTTTATGGGCTTCATGTTTGGGAAGTTTTTTAATGCGTGGCATGTGTTGCTGCAGTTGGTGGTGGAGGATTGATTGCAAAAGTGTACCAAAAGTGGGGGTTTTATCCATGTTTCATAAGATCTATTTTTTTGTTTTCCTTCATTGTTTTTCTTTTTTTGTATCTTTCTCCGCTGCTTCTAAGGGTATTGCTTGCCCAATACCCTTAACCCAATGCACCAGCAGGCTGCTGGACTGCCCGCTCCCCGCCGAACATAGGGCACTCATCATCATGCT
>JAGVKD010000005.1 GCA_020050795.1 Candidatus Babeliales bacterium | reverse complement strand
TGAGAATGAGAAGAGAAAAGATTTTCACACACGGATGGTTCCAGAAATGCTTCATGCAAGTTCCTTTTTTTAGCTTCATTTCAATGCGATAAATTTCTGCCCCGTCATTTCTTGCCGAGAAATGACGGGGCAAGCCCAACGTTACTACGCGCACCCAAAAACTTCAAGATGCTTTCAGACTCGGTCCTGTTCCTTTTCAAAGACTAGAAATTTTTCATGATGTTACTCACTAAAAAGTTCTACTCCCTGAAAGGTTCAACAGGACCTAACTTTTTTCACGTTGTTTTGCAGCATGATCTCGACAAACATCCACACATTGCTAAACTAACCCGCGAACATAGAAATCATATGTTCAAGGTAAACACCGCAGGCGCGGATCAAAAAAAAAGGGTTAGTCTATGCACGCAAAGCGCAGCAAAACAGCTTGGTGGCAATATCTCATTCCGCCGACACTTCTATCTTTAATCACCGCACTTGTTTATTATCCCTCTCTCAATTATGAATTTCAGTTTGATGATCTGGCAAACATCACAAAGCATTTTCAAATTCGGCACAACTCAATAGTAAATTTATTTTTTTCTGGCACACGCTGGATCAGCTATTGGCTCAATTCTTTGCATTATAAGATTGGCCGATTTGATCCCTATCCTTATCGTGTTGGCAATGTAATTATTCACACAATCAATGGACTGCTCGTCTATTACATTGTGCAAACCGCCCTCTCATATCGCAAAGAAGATTCGTTCTTCACCCGCAACGCGTCAACCATTTCTCTGGTGACTGCGCTGCTCTTTTTAGTTCATCCAGTGCAAACACAAACAGTATCCTATGTCATTCAAGGGCAACTTGAAGGCATGGCCTGCTTGTTTATCTTGGCGATCACACTCACCTTTTTGAAATTAGCGCACGCAAAAACACATGCAGCATACTATGGACTCGTTGCATTGCTGCTCTCTCTGGGTGCCCTTTCATCTGGTAGCAAAGAAATTGCAATTATGTCGCCAGTGCTTGTGTTGCTCGTCGATTGGTTCTTTGTTGCGCAAGGATCTTTGAAAAAATTATTAGAGCGTAAATGGCTGCACCTGAGCCTCTTTGGTGTTGTTGGTGGATGTTATATCTACTTTTTAAAACCGCACTTCTTTACACAAATTCTTGGCTTTCAGATGGAAGCGAAAAATAATATTGGTAACGTAATCACGAAGGATCCAACGCTCACCATCACACCCCTTCATTATTTTATTTCGCAATTCAAAGTGATTGTGCATTATTTGTGGATATTTTTGTGGCCACTGGGCATTAGTGTTGAATATGATTGGAAGCTCGTTGAGCACTTTTTTGCACCAGACTGCATTTTGCCATTCTTAGCACTCGTTGCGCTGGCAACAACAATTTTTTATCGGTTGCGCAAAAATAGTACTGATCTTGTATCGTTTGGCTTGCTGTGGTTTTTCATCGCCATTGCACCACGTTCAACGATTGTGCCTTCACCAGAATTGTTGGTTGATTATAAAACCTATCCTGCATCGCTTGGATGGTTATTGGTAATTGCAGCAGGGCTTGTGATGCTTGGCAAATTTGTACTCAGCAAAGTGCACGCAAAAGAACCTCAGCCAGCATACAAACATGCGTTTGGCCTTGCAGGCATCGCACTCATTGCAGTACCGCTTAGTGTCATGACTGTGCAGCGAAACACGGTGTGGCGTTCTGGTCTTGATTTTTGGGACAACATGATCAAGAATGCTCCCGGCAAAGCACGCGCATATAACAACTATGGTGTTGAACTTTCGCAACGTCAGCAAAAATTCAAAGAATCGATTCCTTATTTCCAACAAGCGATTGCCATGGACAAATATTATCCAGATCCATGCAACAATCTTGCCGTTGCACACGCCGCACTTGGCGACACTGATGCGGCTATTGATGCAATGCGCCAAGGCCTGAAAATAAATCCTTACTATCCTGAAGGATACAATAATCTTGCCTCATTCTTTATGCGCAAAAAAGATTATGCGCAAGCAAAAGCATCGCTCGAAACAGCATTGCGATTACGTCCATGGTATGGCAAGGCATACTTCAATCTTGGCCGCTTGCATCTTGAACTCAATGAACAAGAAAAGGCATGGGAATGCTTCAAAAAATGTTGCACCGAAGCTGATCTTGATAATGAGATGGGATTCAGCGCTTTTGGCAAATGCAGCTTACAACTTTCCAAATATGATGATGCAATATTCGCATTTAACAAAATATTGGAAATGAATCCAAATGATCCTGAGGCACCTTTTAACCTCGGCAACACCTATTATATGAAAAAAGAGTATGCGAAAGCTCTCGTATTTTATGAAAAAGTGTATGCAACCAATCAGAATGATCCGCGCTTGTGGTACAACCTTGGCGAAACACAATTCAGCCTTGGCAATCACCGAGAATCACTCAAATGGTTTGAAAAAGTTGGACAATTGCCAACTGCTCCGGCAAATGCCTATCTGCGCATCGCCGCATGTTATGAAACTTTAGAACAACCAAAAGAAGCGTATGCAATACTTACTGCAATGCGAAACAGACCTATGGAAGCCGAAGCACTCAAGACGGTCAAATCATTGATGGCTGATCTAGAAAAACGAAATCCAGGCGTTCTAACTACGTAAATTGAAATATGTTTTTATGAAAAAAAGAAAGCGATATTTTTACAATATCGCTTTCTTTTTTTGAATAATACCAATGATTCGGGTACATTCATCTACAATTTATTTTTACACAAAGGGGTCGCCATGAAATTTCAACAATTATTCATGAACATTCTACTCATCAGCAATGCTTCATTATTGTGCATGGATCAAGATCCAAAAAATCTAAGCGCATTCAGAAAAGAATTTGATGCACTAGAGAAACAAGACCAATATATCGGAGTTCTACAACTTAAAACTCATCGCACCGCCTGCAAAAACTTATTGGTTTCTGCTCAAACTATGGACGAACTCGCACTTGCTAAAAAGTTTGCAACTCTATGGACGCAGGTTGCCGTGTGCGATTGTAAAGTGCTGACTTCGCCGGCACGGGCACTTTTAATTCGCTATGGAGTTCCACTCGCGCAAGAAGCCGTGCCTCAAGATATAATCTCATTTTTGCATCCATCGGTGCTGAGCCTCTTTGGACCAGAATATGCCAAGCAAGTGGCCACTCACACTAAAGATGTCCGCAATGCTGAACGTCAACCCTTATTTGCAGAGCATGTTGTTCATAGCACACTCCCTTCTATGCGCAAGCGCTGCGAAGAAATCCGCGATCAACTCACTCCGCTCCTTCGAGCAATTAGGGATACACAAGCACACAAGGATTACACCGCTAAAAAACAGTGGGAAGAAGAACAGTATCAACGCAACCAACGCAAAGCCTTAATGCGCAGTCTTATTCAAGAAACAGAAGAAGAGAAGGCTGCCGCAAATCATAGGCAGATGAGGGCTGCCTTGAATAGCTCAAATAGTAGCGATGAAATGGAACCATGTGCGCGATCTACATCTAAAAAAACCATTGAATGCATACAGCAATAATTTTTTATCCCCCGGCATTTGCTTGGCGGCAAATGACGGGTTAACCCCGCAACAATTAATTAATATCAAAGGATTCGAATGAAGTTTTCAAAATTATTCATGATCGGTTTGTTAGTTTGCAATGCATCACTGCTGTGCATGGAATCAGAAAAAGATGCAGAGGATAGACAAGAGGGACGCCTTGCGCGGTTCAGGCGATTGTTTCTCGCGCTGGAAAAAGAGGATCAAAGAAAAGGACTACTAACCCTCAAAGCTCATCGCAAAGCCAGCAAACTCCATACAATACCAATAGCGAATATCGATCCGACTGCATCACAACTCGCTTGGGAAAAACTTGCGCAGTTTGATCTTAAGTGGAAAAATCCAGCAACAGATCTTTTGCGTGCTTATGGCGTGAACATCGTCTATAAGAGCGAAGAAGAAAAAAACTTTGAGCATCCTATTTTAACCATGCTTTTTGGCCACAAGTATGCACGGCAGGTAGGAAGTCTCCTGGAGAGACCAGCAACGCAGGAATCTGAATATAATGTACATGCACAGCAAGCAATGTTCCTGCTGACACTGCCGCTACTCAAGCAACGGTGCGCAGCAATGCTTCCAGAACAAACAGAGCTTTTGCGCGCCATTAAAGACACGCCAGTGGCACAAGAAATCAGGGCTGCAAAAATGGCGGCGCGGCAACAAACTGAATCTCAAATCAGCGAAACAACTAAAGAAGACACAAGCTTCTGTTCCGAAGATACAATTCAGAAATAGTAAAAAGGATTTAAATGAAATTTCCAAAGTTACTTATAATCACGCTACTGATCAGCAATGCATCTCTGTTGTGCATGGATGAAGACGAATGGTACATGCGATTCACAGAGCTATTCAAAGAGGATAGCGATTCTGATGCTGAATATATTGGCGATCTTTTTGACGATAATGATTTGGGGGAAAATCCAGATCCTTCATCGGTGAAAAAGCTTGCTGACATGAAAACAAATGCTTTAGAATCCCTCGCACATACTTTAGAAGCCCTCGAAACTAAACACCCTCATCCTCGCGGTGCATCTCACCGAGAATTTCATGCGGGAACCTATTTGGATGGCAGAAATCGATCAGTCATCCTTGAGAGCGATCTCCATGAATAAAATCAAAATGTAAACTTTCCTAAAAAATCGAGTATACTTTCTCGCTGTTTAATTCATATTTTTATCAAAAAGGATTTCGGATGAAATTTTCAAAGTTATGCATGATCACGCTATTGACCAGCAACGCTTCATTGTTTTGCATGCAACAATTTGTACCTGATCCTGCAAATCCCGGTAAGGATGTTTTTATCTTCAGAGGTGACGTTCCGGAAGATACTAGTCCTCAGTCATCAGAACAAGCGCCCGCAGTCCAGGAAACAGGGGAACCTGTTGCATCTCCGGAGACAGTTGCTTCTCCAGCCGCTTGCCCCGTTGCTTCTAACGAACCAGAACTTGATGAACAAAGAAAAGTGCTCAATCGCTTTCAAGTTGAATTCGCTCAATTGGGTTCATCAGACCAAACAAAAGGGCTCTCGTTGCTAATGGCCCATCGCAATATCTGCAAACAACATAAAGTAGCCCCAATTGCTTTAGTCGACGCAAAGAACGTTTCTCGTGTATGGAGAACTGTTGCAACTCTTGATGGAAAACTATCAGAATCTCCCGTAGTAAAACTTTTAGCACGTTATGGAGTAACACTCGCACAAAAAGCTGATGGCGATATAGATTCATTCTTCCATCCCTCTGTCCTCAGTCTGTTGGGCCCAGATTGTAATCAAAAAATCGCTGCCCTAAGAGCCGTTTCTCAACAAGGCAAAAAGCAAAAAGCAAATCCGCAAGAAGAATTGGGAGTTGTACATCTCATCCTTCCAGAGATTAAAGCGCATTGTAAAGCAATAGCTCCATTGCAAGACACACTTTGGGTATCTCTGAAGGGAACTGCTGCTTATGAAGAATTTGCAGCCACAAAACCTGTAATCAAAGAAAAAAAGAAAAAGAAATCTGACAGTCATAAATGTGACAACGATGAATGCGCGATCCACAGTGCTGGCGGATGCACTCAACAATAACAAGATACTAGCAAGAGGATATTGCTTCTGAGCAATGCCCCTAAAAAAACAAAAGAGAGCACTATCTAAAAAGTAGTGCTCTCTTTTACTTTCAACAATACCTGCAAGCATGTTTCTGCTTTGAATAATACTAATAGTTCAGATATACTCGTCTGCTGTTAATTAAATACAACAAGCATTATTACATAAAAGGATCCGTATGAAATTTTCAAAATTACTTATGATCACATTGCTGGCCAGCAATGCATCGCTCTTGTGCATGCATGAAGACTGGGGCATAAAGAATCCACTTCTGGGCAGTTCTTCTTCTGATGCTGGATCTATTGGCAATCTTTTTGGTGATGATGATGAAGCACAACCAACTATGATGGAAATGGAAGAAGAAGATTTTTTTCCTCAAGAAGAAAGCGATGAAGAACCCCTTTTGGAATTTAGAAAAGGATTTCAAAATCTGGCAGAAAAAGATCAATCAACTGCATGGCAAGTACTTAAAGCACACAAAATGATGTGCAAAGTTCATGCAAGAGGACTTAGTAACCCTGTAGCCCATAATGTTTCTAAAGCATGGCAAGGTCTGGCAAAAGGGGATTGCCGCCTTCCAGAAACCTCTCCTGTCAGAGAATTATTGGCCCGCCATGGCGTGAGAGTTGCACAAAATCCTGATGGTCAGAAAATAAACTCATTCTTGCACCCAGCAGTCCTCAGCCTTTTTGCCCCCGAATTGGCAGCAAGCATCACAGGCATTGCCAGAAGAGTTCATGAAATTAATGCTGAATGTGGCGTTGAAGAAAATCCAGACACAGAAAATGCAATTGTGCTGCTCGCATTCCCTTTAATAAAAAAACAGTGCGAACCGCTGTTTGACCTGCAATCCGGTCTGCTTTGTGCACTAGAAGGCACAAAACCTTACGATGCACATCAAGAGGCCAAGGCTAGAACCAAAGAGCTTAGGCGCCGAATGGCAGAATTACACGAACAGATGTTCCTCCCTAATATCCGTGCTACCGAAGGCGGTATCGCATTCGCTTTGGAAATAAATGATGATGCCTTTCTTAACTGAAGATCGTTCCTGAACAATCCCCTATTGAATAAAAAAGAGCACCGCTTTCATAAGTGGTGCTCCTTTTAACTAACCAATTTTGCGGTCTACGCTAAACGTAGTACACTGGGAAAATAGCTATCAACAAGCCAATTGAACTATTTGAGCGCGAAGAATATCATGGAACCGAAATACAATCACGAAGAGGCTGAACAAGCCGCCCGCCAATTATGGCAAACCAATCAGACCTATAGCCCCAAAAACAATCCGGGCACGAGCTATAGCATCGACACGCCGCCACCAACCGTATCTGGCGCACTGCATATCGGCCACATTTTTTCCTACACCCAAACCGATATTATTGCCCGCTATAAGCGGATGAGTGGCTATTCTGTTTTCTATCCATTTGGATTTGATGATAACGGATTGCCAACCGAAAAATTTGTTGAAAAAACGCAAAACGTCCGCGCGCACGAATTGCCCCGCTCAGAATTTATTCAGCTCTGCCTCAATGCAACACACACCGTTGAACAAGAATTCAAAACATTGTGGCAGCAGATTGGCTTGTCAGTTGATTGGCAATATTGGTATTCCACCATTTCAGAAAGTTCTCGCCGCCTTTCGCAGCAATCTTTCATTGATCTCTATAATAAAGGCTTCATCTATCGCAAAGATGAACCGGCACTCTATTGCACCGTATGCCGCACCTCAGTTGCGCAAGCTGAACTTGATGACAAAGAAGTTCCCTCATTTTTCAATGACATCGTTTTCCAAGATCAGCAGGGCAACGATTTGATTATCGGCACCACGCGCCCGGAACTGCTTGCATCATGCGTTGCGCTTTTTTATAACCCAGCCGATGAACGTTATCAGCATTTGAAAGGGCAACAGGCAACGGTACCTATTTTCAATTTCACCGTTCCTATCATTGCAGACGAACAAGTTCAGATCGATAAAGGTACTGGCTTGGTAATGTGCTGCACCTTTGGCGATAAAACTGATATTGAATGGTTCAAAAAATATAATCTTCCTTATAAACCATCGATTGATTTGGGTGGCGTGTGGATGGCTCACACTGGCCCAATGGCTGGCAAAAAAGCTCACGAAGCGCGCAAAATAATTATTGAACTGCTCAAAGAAAAAAACTTACTTTTGCGCCAGCGTGAAATCGTACACAATGTCAGTGTTCACGAACGATGCAAAAAAGAAATCGAATATGTGGTGCAGAAACAATGGTTCATCGCCATTCTTGCCCACAAAAAAGAGCTCATCCAGATTGCAGATAAAATTCATTGGTATCCGCCATTCATGAAAGCGCGCTACACCAATTGGGTGGAAAATCTCAATTGGGATTGGTGCATTTCTCGCCAGCGATTTTTTGGTATTCCATTTCCCGCATGGCATTGCGTTGATTGCAACGAAATTTTATTGGCAAAACCAGCAGATGCGCCAATCGATCCGCAAGAAACAGCGTACCCTTATGGCAAATGCACGAAGTGCAACGGTTCGAATATCGTACCAGACACTGATGTGATGGATACGTGGAACACGTCTTCAATCACGCCATATTTGTGCCGCGAACTGTTCAATCAAAAAATAGATAATCCATTCGAACAAAAATCAATTGATTTTGTTCCGATGAGCATGCGTCCTCAAGCGCATGACATTATTCGCACCTGGGCATTTTACACAATTGTTAAAACCTGGATGCATCATGGCATTAAGCCGTGGAATGATATTGTCATTTCAGGACACGTGCTTGCAGGCAAAGAAAAATTATCGAAATCGAAAGAGAACGCATCGCTCACGCCAGAAAATCTGCTCAAGGAATATCCTGCAGACGTAGTTCGTTATTGGACCGCATCGGGAAGCCTTGGCTATGATATTGCATTCTCTGAAAATCAGCTGAAGATTGGCGGCAAACTCAGCACAAAATTGTGGAACGCATTCCGATTTGTTTCTTCACACATCACCTCGCTAGAAAATCCACAAACAGCACCGCGTGAATTGGGTGATCTGAACAAATGGTTGCTCCATCGCGCATCTGAAACATTCGCAACCTATGAAAAATATTTTGCACAGAATGAATTTGGATTAGCACTCACCACTGCTGAACAATTTTTCTGGCAAGATTTTTGTGACAACTATTTAGAGTTGATCAAAAATCAGCTGTTCAATCCGGAACAATATGATGCCGAAACAGTTCATGCAACACGCTGGACACTCTATCAGGCAGGATTGCGCATTCTCCAATGGTTCGCGCCATACCTCCCTCATCTGACTGAAACATTGTTCCAAAGTTTGTATATCAGCACAGAAAAAACTCGTTCGATTCATCAAACGCAATTTGCCACGGTGCAGAAACCATACAACTTTGAATCAAGCGCTCAGTTGGTGAACAACATTATTGAAATAGTGAGCGCGGTACGCAAACTCAAATCTGAGCAGCAACTCTCGCTCAAAGTACCAATCGCTCAACTGACTCTGCATGGCTACGATGCGAAAGCAACCAAGCCACATGAGCAACTCATTCGGGGCGTAACTCATGCGGAAAGCATTGAATATAGCGCAACACCATTGAGTGAAAACAAGCTTGTCGAACAAGCGGGTGTCTGGAACGGTTCAGTTGGCGCTGGCAAAAAAGAGTAGGCCTTTCTAAATTATTGCCCTCCATGCTTATTTTCAATTAGAATAAAACAGTGCTGATTGGATTTATTCCTGAGGGGGGATATATGAACGCACGCATACATTTCTATGCGTATGCTCTTCTTTTTTATTTGTTTGTTCCAGCAAGCGGTATGAATAAAAAGCACTCTGTCGATCACGAGGCGATTCAATCATTGCTCACTATCTACGAGCAGGGCAGAGTTTCGAGCGAAAGAATTGTGCCATTGCTTGAACCCTATACATATCAACAGCAAGTTAATTGGACCGATTCTCTGGGCCGCTCCTTTTTGCATCTTGCAGCTGCCAAAGGAGACGCGCCGTTTGTCAAAACATTGATTGTAGAACTAGGAGCAAATTGCAGTCTAGCCGATGGCCAAGGGCAAACGGCCCTTGCAGTTGCGCAAGCAAGTTTTTGCAGCGCGGATGAAAGCGATTATGAGGCATTTGATGATTGCGTTCTCTATCTTGCTGATCCAGAAAAACTCATTGCTGAAACAGTACCTGATGAACAACGAAAAAAATGTACTATCCAATAAGAGACCCAAACGACACATCTACCATTGTCTTTCTTGCCTATTGCATGCGGAACTGCTAATAAAAATAAAAAGGAACTGCGTTCATTAAAAGGGAGCGCTCATGAAGAAATTGATAGCATACACGCTTATCATCACGCAACTATGCGCACCTCTCTATGGAATGAAAAGCAATAGCACACTGCAATCTGAAGATGTTAAATTCTTGGCAACGTGGCGCCCAAACAAACTCATGGATCTGTCAGAAGTACCCCATCCACCAATCCGCGAAAGACTCGCCGCACGGATGCTAGACGATACCGATGAAGCAAATCCTAAGCCGCTTGAAGCATTTGAATGCGATGACATTTTAAAGCACTCGCCATCTCTCGAACAGCAACTTGTCGCTTTTCTTCTTGTGCAGTATGTCAGCTATGCTCTCACCCGTGCAAAGGGATTCACGCCAATCTCACACATTATTCCTAAGCTGAGAGAGCTTGCTAACCGAAGACTACTGGATACGACAGTCCATTCGGGCGGAAGCTTCTTGCATCATGCCGCGAGCTATGGAGATCGCCCATTTGTTCAGGCTCTGCTTGAATGTGGTGCAAATAAAAGAATGCTGCATTGCTACAATAGCGAGTCAGCTCTATCTCTTGCGCAAAAACACCAAAAACGATCTCGTACATTTTCAAACAAATATAAAACCTATCAGGCATGCATTGATCTGTTGACACAATCTCCATAAAAAGACTTCTTTTTTGTAAAAATATTTTGTCCGTTCGTCCTGAGTGTTTTTGCGTCTGCAAAAATGTATCGAAGGATAGACACATGGATCCATACGCTTTAAAGTTGTAATGAAACATTGTTAAAGAAATTCCGACCAAAGCGATACCTATCATGATTACAATCACCAATCGCCAACGCACTATTAAAGTTGATACCAAACAGTTCAAAGCTGATGCACAAAAAATTTTAGAACTTCTTGGTTATCCAGATTATGATCTGGGCATTTTGCTGACAACCAACAAAACTATTCAACGCTATAACCGCGACTATCGCACTAAAGACAAACCAACAGATATTCTCTCATTCCCTTATCATCCTGATTTGAAAGCGGGTGAACGCATTGTTCCAGAAAGTGAAGAGGATAAAAATTTAGGCGACATTCTGATCGCGCTCGAGTATGTCAAAAAAGATGCGCCAAATTGGAATCAAACATTCGAACAACGCATGCGCGTTCTTCTCGTGCACGGTATCTGCCATCTGCTTGGTTACGATCACATTCTCGACACTGATTATGAAGTGATGAAGAAACAGGAAGAGTTGTTGCTAAAAAAATTAAAATAAAAACAACGTCTTGATCCTGCTTTTGCATAAAGTTGCGCAGGATTCTTCTTTGCAATTTGATGGACAAAATTCTATTTATAATCCTGGCAGTGAAGAATAAAAGTTGATTCATATTTTTAAATTTATTAGACTGTCGGGCAGTAACAACGTGTTTCTATATATCTTTTTTTATAAGGACGTACCAACCATGGCACGCACATTAAAAGCCACACTTGCATTGACACTTCTTCTTGCTCCATCGTTTGTTTTCTCAATGGATGTTAAAAGTGAACTGGAAGAGCTTGCAAAAATAGCTCCTGGTAGAGCTAAAGCACTAGCAGAACAAAATGCCAATCTAGTAGATGTCATAAATGGTCATAATGAAGAAAAAAAGAATCTTCAAGACTTCCTCAAACGCAAAGACGATGAGGCCAAAAAAGCAGAAGACCTTAAAATTCAGCAAACTAAAGAAAAAGCGCTTGCGACATATAAGAATATAACTAATGCAGATCTAGCAAACGCTGATGCATTAACTCTCGCGGAAATTGCTCAAGCAACAAAAGTGGCCCTTGCAAAATCAAACGCTGACGCCCGCGCTGCTCTATGGAAAGACTGCACACTTGGTGGTACACGTCAAACTCTTTTCGGGCACGTTCGCAATGATGATGGCACACTGTCTACAAAACATGCTGTTATTGATCTTGTTGTCGTAGCAACTGCCGTTGCTGCTGCATACTTCGGCACAGACACTGGTAACTCAGCTGGTCGTTGGATTCTTTCCTACGCTCCTGATGCAATCGTTTCTGAAGAAAGAAAAGCGAAATGGGCTGTGGAAAAAGAACAAAAATTGGCAAAACAAAGAGAACAAGCAGCAGCGCGCGCAAGCAACGTTGCTCAGCTAAAAGCTCAACACGAAGAATTGGCAGCAAGAAGAGAAGCTGCGGTTAACGCGTAACGCTTTACCAAATTTATAGCGACAAAAAAGAAGGGGCAATTGCCCCTTCTTTGCTTTAATATTCTACAACCATTTGGGGGATAACCATGGGAAAAAATAAATTTCTACTGTGCACACTGCTCTTGATTCCAAGCGCAACATCTGCTGATGATAGCGGCGTACCAACTTATTTAGATTATGCTATCAAAGCCGCGATCAGTGTGGCAATCACAACCGGCGGCACTTATATTGCTAACTCCTATTTCTTTCCAAAAAATAAATCCGACCTGGAAGATAAATATAAGCTCGCATCTCTTGCTGCCAAAGCTCTTGGGGAAAAGGGCCGGCAGAAAATGAGCACGGGTTCTTATGGCGAAATGATTGAAGGTTTTATAGAAACAAAAGTAGCTGATGAGATGATATCACTCGCGATAGTTGATGTTGAACTTTCCTACATCAAAGAACAAAGTGAGTTAGACGATACCTACTGCGACTATCATGACAAATCTATTCTTTTAGAAAAACGAAAAAAAATACTCAGTCGACTTTCCGAACTGAATTCAAAAGAATATCGTGAAAGCGGTCACGCGGAAAAAGAATTCACCAGCTTTGTGCAATTATTGCAGGAGCGAAAAACTGCTACCGCACATGAATCAGAAAAACAATCTGGTAATAGCGAATCGACCGTTTCAAAATTAAGACAGCATGCACAACAGGGTGCGGCAACCGCAAACTGAATTTTCACTCAATAAAAATAGATAAAAGATCAATAGAAAGCGGTGAAAATATATTCACCGCTTTTTTTATTTCTACCCGCTTGTGGTTTCTCATACACGCGTTACAATGCCAGAAAAATGATTCCTCATTTTTTAAAAAAAAGGTGGTTGTATGCGTATTTTCAATTCTCGCCGATTGGTAAGCGGATTTTTCGTATTCCTGCTTTGTGTCCCATCGCTGGTTATGTACGCCGAAGACAATAACAACAATGTTCCTATCTATCAAAATCCTACCGTTATCACCTTGAGCCTGACGGCAGTTGCTGCAGTCGCCGCCTTTTGCACTGCATTTTGCGAATATAAAAAAACAAAGCACCAAGCACTTGTCTCAAAGCATGAGACCAAAATAACGCTCATCGATCGATTGAGAGACATAGAAAAGAATTGCCCAGACGATGAACGGCGCCTGAGTTTGCAAAAACGAATCGATGAGCTCACGCTCTCGTTGGCTGAAAGTTGCCTGAAGGCTTAAAGCAGGTGACTTGTAAAAATACATAAAAAGGGATAAGCTTTTTAGCGAATTCATTAATGTATTTTTGCATTTTTAAATAGACAAACAGCAAAGCGTCTATGAATCAGCAGCTGAAAAAACAACTTCTTTTTTTGATCGTATTTTTAGGATGCAGTAATGTGTATGGCATTACTGCATCTTTTCTTTTTTCATTTAATGATGACTTTTCCAATCCACGCTTTTCAGCCAGTCTGAACGAATCATTTTATGGCGCACAAATACATTATGATAAAAATAAGTGGCACATCAGACCGTATATTACTGGTGAGCCTGAAGTCACCGATCAAAAAGAAACTATTGCCCAACAAGCATTAAGCGCATTCTTATTGCACTCAACATTCTCTGGCATTGTGCACAGCTTGAGTCGTTATCAAACTATGCAAGCACGTGCAAATGAATTACCAATGTTGCAAGCTCATATCAAAAAACTAACCGAAGAAAATAAACAGATTGCGCAGCAGCTTCAAGAGCGGCTCTTTGATGCCAATGCTGACAAAGAATTTATCACTCAATGGAAGGATCTCATTGCAATCACACCGGCCGAAGAACGCGCATCATTAATAAAAAATCTCGAAGAAGACATTTCGAAATTTCCTGCATGCGCACCTCAATTAGAACAATTAAAACAAAATATTACATCGTAAGGATGCTTTTTCATGAAACATAAAAATATGTATGCCTATGCATTTTTTGCAGCGGCAATGATCACCAGCAATTCGACGTGGACGATGGATGAAGATGAACAACCAAAAATAGAAGTACTTGACGGAGAAGGCGGAAAAATTGTGCGCCAGGAGCATGGGCAAGGTCAAGCATCACAACTAGTTATTCTTAGCGGGGATGGAGCTCGAGCTGGACGCAGTGTCGATCAGGAAGTCGAACTTCAAAAAAGATTGGCTGATGTAGACAAGCAAGCTGCCGTTGAGGCCGCAGCAGCCACGGTTGACGCTGTCCTGGCACAGAACAAAGCAACAGGCGAAAATATGGACGAGCTCAAACGAGGAGTCAACCATAAAACAGAGTTGCAAGTATATGCAGAACTCGCACGTCAACGAGAATTTGGCAAACAAGATCCATGGCATACAGAGCGAGATTTCGCCACCAAAGCGGGACAAACTTTCGTTCTTCATACCGCAAAAAGTTCTGGTGAAAATATTGGTAAACGTACTGTTGATGCACTCTACGATCGTTTTGATCCAATCGCACAAGCACAAAGACGCGTAGCGATAACACAAGCAGAACAAGGTGAAATGGTTAGCATTGCCTCAGCAACACAATTAAAAATGCAGCAATTTACTGATGAAGAATATACGGCACTCGTGCTGCTCAACAATCCGCAACTTGCACAGCGTTATGAAAAACATCATTTCTCAACACCAAGAGATCTTGAACAAGAACAGATTAAAAAATTGCATCCCAACTTCGATGCAAAAAATAGTGAAGAACAAAGCGCTATTAGAGAGCTTATCGAAAAACAAATAGAAAACGACAAACAAGAAATCGATGCACAAATTGCACGCCTTGTCGCACGCGCAAAACATGCCGATGCAGTACAAAAAGTACGCAACAAAATGGCAGTCAACCAACGCATTCAAGAAGTTCACAATACTATAACGCGACAAGCAAAAGCATAAAAAATAAGGCGGCCTGATTGGCCGCCTTTCTTATTGTCTTAAACGTTTCTAATACTTGAGAACACTCGGTCGCTTAAATGCCAAGAGCAATAAGCCGAGTAAGTTTGGAATCGCAACTAAATAAAGAAGCGTGTCCTGAATTTCCCAGACAAGCGGTACCGGACTCAATGCGCCTAAAAATACCACAATCACGGTGAAGGCAACATACCAGCGCGTGAAGCGATAATTGGTGAGTGCGCCAAAACTTTGCACACCATTAAAACCATTTCCGATAACGGTAGTCAGAACAAAAAGCGTAATGCTCATCAGGAGCACAATGCTTCCCATCGCGGGCGCATGCTGCTTGAACGCATCATAAATTAATGTGCTGCCCACATTGTCGCCCACAACCATCCAAGCACCGGTCACCAAAATGAGAAACCCGGAAATGCAGACAAGAAATAAGTCGGCAATCATTGCGCCCATCGCCAAGATACCTTGATCGAGTGGCTTCTCAGTGTTGGCCGTTGCGTGTGCGATGGAAGAGGTTCCCAATCCCGCTTCGGTGACAAACACCGCGCGAGAAAATCCGCTGTTCATTGCACGCAGCATAGTCGCCCCGGCAAAACCGCCAATGGCTGCCGATGGGTGAAGGACACTGCGACACACCAAACACAACGCACTCCAAAGCGCAATCGGATCTTTCAATAGGATGAGCAATGAAAAGGAAACATAGAGAACAAACATAAGCGGAACCAATCGGCTGGCAACATTACCAACGCGCTGTGCGCCACCATTGAGGACCGCAAGCAAAATAACTGAAAGGAAAAGACCCACTGCCCAATGAGGAATATTTTCTTGTGCGGCAATATTTGCCAGGGTGTTCGATTGTAAACTAGACCAGCTGACAAACAAAAATACAATCACAAAGCCATACCAGTATGCCAATAGAGAACTAATCGATTTGAGATATTGGATCGGCCCACCGATAATTCCTCGTGGAGTTTCGATACGCGTATCAAGGGCAAAGGAAACTTCAGTCAATTTGGTAACTGAACCGAAGAAGATATAAATGATCATCCAAAAAAGGGCGCCGGGACCTCCGGCAATAATAGCGATTGGTGGAACCACAATATTTCCCATCCCGATGGTTGTCGCCATTGCAGTGAACAATGCGTGGAAGGGATTAATGGTTCGCGGATGGCTACCTTTTTCATGCTGGACACCGTGGATGATCATGTGGATAAATCGGGGAAAGGCGCGCACCTGGATGAACCCTGTTTTGAATGTTAGAATCACTGCCGCGGCTGCAAACAAAATGGTTGCTGGCAGTGCAAAGACAGAATGATTTAACCATCTAAAAAATTCTAAGTACTTAATAAGTTCGAATGTGGGCATCTTTAGTTTCCTTAGTCCCCCGTCATTTTCCTGACAAAAAATGAACGGGCAGGCCAATAAAAAATTCAATTAAATATGATTACTATACCATAAATGCACACACAGGTCCTTTTTTGAAGCACCCAAACGGGGCCCCCACACTCGTGGGGACTACTTGCTTAACAAACTCAACGCCTTGCGCATCAACTGATCAAATGGCAAATTGGCATCCGCATCTTTGCGTAGCTGGCTCATTGCGCGCGTGATCTCAGTGCGGGAATAGTTGAGCGATTCGAGCGCGAGCGAAACAGTATGCCATTGTTCCAACACGGCGCCACCTGCAATCTCCACTCCAGAGCCAATCAATTTTTCCACTTTAGATCTCAGCTGAAAAATTATTTGTTCCGCCTTCTTTGCCCCGATGCCATTCACTTTGCTCAGTGCCTTATCATTGCTCATCTGCACCGCATGCACAAAACCAGAAGCGCCCAAATCACCAAGGACGGCCAATCCTATCTTTGGCCCGATGCCCGAGCAGCTGATGATGAGCTCAAAGACCTGCTTATCGATCGCAGATTTGAATCCAAAAAAGCTGGGGCCATTTTCCGCATTCCAGTGCATATAGACCAACACGGTCGTCTCTTTGCCAGGCGGAAACTGCGCTATATTCGGCACTTGCAGCGCAAAGCCCATGGGGCCAACTATGAGATGGATGGTATGGTTATCGACTGATTGCACAATTCCAGTGAGCTGACTCAACATTTAATGGTCCTTGTTTTATCCCAAAAAACACCTGAATTCCGTTGACAACATTGAATCTCATGGTACATTTAATGAGTGTTGAAATGGTACAAAAAATGTGCCAACAGGTAAAATGCGGGAATAGCTCAGTTGGTAGAGCGTTGCCTTGCCAAGGCAAAGGTCGCGAGTTCGAGTCTCGTTTCCCGCTCCATTTTTTTGAAAAATCCTATCTCAATCCCTCTTGATTATCATTAACACTCCCAATCATCTATAGAGTAATCAGATGCAGTCTCTCAGATGTATTTGTCATTGATTTTCAATCCTCAGGTAGTGGATAGATATCGTCCTTATAAAGGTTACTAAGCATGAAATCGATTGTTGAAGAAGCATCATCGATAGCGAAAGCAATTGAGAAGAGCTGGACCCGTGCCGGCAAACCGCGCGAATTTTCGATCAAAATTTTTGAAGACGCGGAAAAAAATTTCTTGGGTATGACAACCAAGCCAGCAAAGATTGCCATCTTTTTCGCAGAATCAACCGCAACTTTGTCTGCACCTGCATCTCGTTCAGTCAAGCCACAGCCAGCATATGAGCAAAAGCGAGAACACCAAAGAGAGCAGCCGCGCCCTCAACCGACTGATCGTCGCGACCAGCGCCAAGCAGCGCCATCGCAAGACAGACAGCGCCCTGAGCGTCAAGAGCGCGTAGAACGTCAGGAACGCCCAGAGCGTCGTGATCAGTATGAGCAACGCAATCCGCGTCCAGAACGTGATCAAGAAAGAAATAAAGATCGTCAGCAGCCCCGCGACATGCAACGCGACGTCCGTGATATGCAGCGCGAAGCAGTTCCGGTCAAACAGGCTGATGAAGCTACCGCAGAAAAACCACCAAAGCGTAATGGCTGGACACCTGAAATGGTGGACATCGCCGACTTGTGGGTACACGGTACGCTCAAAGCTATGGATGTTGGGCATGCAACCTTTACCTCCCATGTGGCAGGAAATAGTTTGCGCTACACATTCAACAAAAGCATCACTGAGAATGAAGACAAAGAACGTCTGCTCTTTAGCAGCTTTGCAAACTTAATTTTGGCGACTCTGCGTAGTAAATTCAAACGCGAGTTCCGTTATTTGAAGGTTGTGTTGAACACACAATAGGGTCATGACGCTATCAGCGAATCGTTACGAAAATTCAATTATTGCACAATGCACCCCGCAGGCAAGCGGGGCGCTTGCATTAATACGCCTTTCTGGTTCCAGCGCCATTGAGATTGCGGACAACTTTGCCCGTGTGCAATCTGGCACATCTCTGCGCGATGCCAAAACTCACACCATTCATTATGGGTGGGTGGTTGATCAGAATGGAAAGCATATCGACCAGGTCCTCTTCCTTCTGATGCATGCGCCGCGAACATTTACGGGGCAAGACACGATCGAGATCACCTGCCACAACAATCCCTTCATCATCGAACAGATAATTTCGTTAGCGATCAAATTTGGCGCTCGCATGGCAACCGCCGGGGAGTTCACCCAGCGCGCTGTGGCCAATGAGAAAATTGACCTGCTTCAAGCGGAAGCTATCAATGAACTCATTCATGCCAACACTGAAATTGGACTCAAGCAATCCCTCGCGCAATTGGAAGGATCCTTCTCCTCCTGGTTTGTCTCTATAGAGAAGCAACTCGTCAAAGCGCTTGCACTCTCTGAAGCAAGCTTTGAATTCATCGATGAGGAAAATTTAGAATTTTCTGCTCAAATAAAAAAATCCCTCGAACATGTGCAAGAGACCATAAAAAAATTACAGGCACAATTCGATCAGCAAAAGCAGATTCGGGAAGGTGTGCGTATTGCCATTATCGGATCGGTCAACGCCGGCAAATCATCACTATTCAATGCCTTGCTTGGCAGCAACCGTGCAATCGTTACCCCCATTGCGGGGACCACACGGGATGCTATCGAAGCAGGCCTCTATAAAAATGGCAGCTACTGGACTCTGATCGATACGGCTGGACTTCGCGAAACGAAGGATGAAATTGAACAGCAGGGCATCGAGCGCTCATTTAAAGAAGCAGAAAGTGCAGATATCATTTTGCTCGTTGTTGATGCAGCACGTGAACTTTCTGCACAAGAAACTGAAATCTATACCCAATTGCTCGCGCAGCACCCGAATAAGATTATCACGATTGCAAGCAAGGCCGACTTGCCGCAACTGAACAATTTCGCACAACGCGCTCTGAAAATCTCGAGCACAGAAAAAGTTGGTCTCAAGGAAGTTGAACAAAAGATTCAAGAAAAAATCGACGCGCTTTTTGCACACGTCGATTCTCCATTCTTGCTCAATAAGCGCCAGTTCAATATTTTGGCCAGTGCGAATGAAAAGTTACGCACTATTCTGCCACTGCTTGACGACCCGCAATTCGAAATCATCTCCTACCATCTAAACGATCTTCTTTCTGATCTTTCTCAGCTGACCGGAAAATCAATCTCCGAGGCCGGCATGGAAGCTGTCTTTCGCGAATTTTGCGTCGGCAAATAGCTTTCTTTGCAGCTGGCGATACACCGAAATACGTGCAAACAGGATGACGGGATAGAGCAATCCAAAACTCAATGCGCCAATAAACCAATTGAGCACATAAAACCAAAATAATTTCCCTTTATGACCTTCAGTCAACTGACCTGAGCGGGTGATCGACTCTTGCGCTGTACATTGGGTATCCACGATAAATAAGTCATGCAGGCTGTATTTGATGCTCCAGATAATTCCAGGAATAATGAGCAACAAACAGCCGCCTATAACTATGAGGCCATAAAAGAGACCTGATAAGAAAAATAATCCAATAATATTGAAACCTGAAAAGAGTCTTTCCCATTTAGTCGAGCCTCGGTCTGTCAAATCAAGTCCAATGCGCTCAAGCCCGATAGTAAAGAGAAGGGCAACTGCGGCACTAACACAGATAAATACAAGGCGAAAAAGTGGACCGCTCGATATCGCCACTTTCGCAAAGCAAGCATTCAAAGCATAGGCCACCGCCACAAAGGCAAAGGCCGGAAGCAAGGAGCTGATATTATCAATCGTAAGGTTAAAGGCCTGTTTGTAGGCCTGCCGTATCGAAAATCCTGCCATAATCGTTCCTCAATGTTTTGATCCCAATAACCCTAAGCTATCTGACCCAGACTACCCCATTAGGATCTCGATATTCAATTATTCTAGCGCCAAAAAGCCTGGTCGTAGAATTTTTTGATGGAAATATGGTATATTAGTCATAATTAGGTGGGGACCAATGAATACTAAGGAACATATACGTATGAAAAAGATTGTCATTTTTACCTGCCCCGCCGGCGGGGGCCACTCGTCCGTTTCCAATGCGCTCGAAGAGCAGCTCAAGGGACATTATGTTGTCTCTCAGGCATTTATATTTACCGATGTTTTGGGCAGCATTGACCCTCTAAATTACATTTCTCGCGGCCGCTATAACGGCGAAATGATTTATAACTGGTTTATTCGCCGCCGTATGTATTGGGCTCTCAATAATTTGGCTCAATTTGGCAGTGGGCTCTATAGCTTTTTTGCTCCCCGCGTTGAGCGTCGCATAGAAGAATTTCTCAAAAAAGAAAAACCTGACTTGGTCATTTCTGTTATCCCGTTTGTTAATAGCAGCATTCTTGCTGTCACCAAAAAGCTTGATCTTCCTTTTATAGTTATTCCAACCGACCTGGATGCCACACTTTTTCTTACAGGTCCAAAAAATTCAAATTACGAAAAACTATATTTTACTCTGCCTTTTGAAAATCAGCTCATCAAGCAATCAATCGAAAAAGCACACATTCCAGCAGACAAACTTTATGTGACGGGCTTTGTGCTGCGTCCCGCCTTCTTTACACCAAAAGATGAGAATAAAATCAAAGAAGAATTCAACATTCCTCTTGGTAAACCAGTCGTGATGGTCATGACAGGAGCAGTCGGCTCAGTAACCTCTTATTATTTCACCCAAGAGCTCGTCAAATGCGAACAGCCAGTCCACTTGGTTATATGTATCGGAAAAAATGAAAGTTTGCGCAAAAAAATAGAAGAACTAGAACTGCCAAAACATGTTTCCATGACGATCGTTGGATTCACCGATCGTGTTGCAGAGTTGATGTCAGTCAGTGATCTTTTTGTGACCAAATCAGGATCGGTCAGTTTTTGTGAGGGCATGTACATGAACATCCCAATGCTCTTGGATGCCACCGCGACAGTGATGGACTGGGAAAAACTGAACCATGAAATCGCAGAAAAATATGAGTTTGGCAAAAGCGTGAAGAGCAACGAAGAAATTCGCCATGTGGTAGAAAGTCTGATTGCAAATCCAGAGGCACTGGCCATAATGCGCCAGAACTTGGAAAATATGAACAAAAAGCGCGGATGCCTCGAAATTAAAAAATTGATCAAAGCAATTATATCTTAAGTCCCCATTGCATGGGGGCCCCGTAAGATGGAAAATACAACCTAAAAAAGTGTGTTTTCTTGAAGAGCGGCTCATGCCCGTTCGCCCTGCCTGTGCGGCGTAGCCTTGGCGAAGACGTAAGCGTATCGAAGGGTTGCCGAACGGAGTATCCGGGGACCCCGGAAAATGGGAATTACATAAAATTGGCACAGTCTTTGGCCGCATGGGAACAAAAGACTGTGCCCTTATTCTTGGCATCAATTCTCCCCAACTTCAACTCATATCTTCACTTCTCCCCCAGAAATAGGCTAGTTTAAAAACAGGGCTTTATTTTTCTAGGGGGATGGTAACATGAAACAATCCTATCGATTACTCGTTGCGTTCTTTTTTAGTTCAACTCTTTTTGGCATGAAGCCAACTATGGTTCCTCAAGCGGAGCAATTGCTTGCCGCCGCCCAAGATACCAAGACCTTTTTTGGTGACTTTAAAGGGGGTTCTTTTGGAACCTTTGATGCCACGAAGGACTACACGCTGGATGGCAAAAAATATAACATCACCAAATGGCCTGATTGGCCCCCATCACAACTTTCCTATCTGGGTGTAGCGCGTAGAGAAATTAAAGATGATGTTGAAAACTATAAATTTTATCTGATGCCCTCCAAAGAAAACCGCATTGCAATCTTTGATCAAATGCTCGCCTACATGGAGAAGCACCCGGACAATGTTGAAGGGGTGAAAATGTTCATGCAGTCTTATGACGATGAAGGTGGCGTCAAAGAAAATTTGCCGGTCATTGTGGTCTATCCGACAAATCGAGCGAGCGCTCAAGAAGTTTTAAATGATATGTATCAGATGTTTCAAAATGAGCAGGGACTTAACAAGTACCCACGATTTAGCCGTAAGATCACTGATCTGATTTACTACACACAAGGCAGCGCATCTATAAAAGAAAAGGCTAAGCCGGGCGAAAGCTTTGAAGATGTCACTCTCTATCCAAAGGGCTATTATCCAAAAGATGCTCCTCAGATGCCTCACTATAGTCACCTTCATGAAAATTTGAGAGAGCGGGATATTTTCAAATACCACCTTGCTCACCCCAATAGCCAGGAAGAGCAGCGGTTACAGAAAATAAGAAACAACTGGTACAAAGAGAACAAGTTAGAGACTATGGTCAAAAAGCCCAGCCTTCGCCAAGGCTACGGGCAGGCAGCCGGCTGGTCTGGCAAACTTCGACGAGCAGGTCTAGACAAAAAAACGGGACCCCGCTAAATAGGGGTCCCCGAAATTGCAAAACGAATAGTGTTTAGCTATTGATAACATGAACTTCAACACGGCGGTTTGGCCATTGTTCTTCACGACCACCAGTAACCACTTTACCATCAACTACCGCTGGAACTTCTTTCCCGCGGCCAACGATTTTGATGTTTTCGCGAGCAACACCTTCAGTCACGAACCAGTCTGAAATCGCTTTAGCACGACGCTCTGAAAGAGCAACGTTGTATGCAGATGAACCTGCTGAGTGGCATGAATGCCCTTCAATCACGATTGTTGGTTCTGCACCATTTTTGCGAGCTTCTGCGAGCACTTTACGCGCTGCTTGGATGTCGCTTTCTACGATATTTTTTTGGTCTGGACGAACGGTTGAACGGTCAAAGTCAAAGAAGACTGTTTTAAACGCTCCCGCTGCTTGATCGTCGCCTTGAACCCATGCGAACTCACTGTTGTCAGCATCGGTCGTTAAACGATCAGCATTGGAACGAGCTGCCTGTTTGCCACCATCTTTGTCGTCAATCGCTGCAACAAATTCTTGCAGGTCATCTTCAAAGAAGCTACGCAAGGTTTCTTCTTCGAGAGCGATGTCAGATTCTGCCATAATTTCATTTTCAGCGAGGGGGATGTTCACCATGCGCTGAGCAACTTTTTTGTTCTCATCCATGGTTTTGTCTTTTTTACGACCACCGCACCCTGGCAATAAACTCAAAAGAGCTATTCCTGCCAAAAGAGATTTTTTCCCTACTACCATACCTGTGCCTCCTGCATATAAACTATGATGAATAATCTTTGTACTACTGTTTTCATCCCGATTTGGAAAATTTATCACACTTTCATTATAGTTTCTACTCTAATTTGCATAAATCGGCTATAATAGATAATGAGTAGAGCTGGGTAATGAATAAAAATTTACTAATAAAAAAATTATTTAACTGTTCCCGATCGGGTCAATAAACCTGATTTGTGGGGGATTAATGAAAAAAATACTAATCAATGATACGCCGTGGCAGACACGGATCGCCATAACGCAGGATGGGCGCCTGCAACACATCTATTTTTCCGCCCACGCGCAAGAGCCTCTCGAACGCGCTTATTTTAAGGGTAAAATCACCAAAGTTTTGCCTGGGATCCAAACTGCTTTTGTCGATATTGGGCAGGCCCGTGCCGGCTTTCTTCATATCTCCGAAATTGATCGCGAGATGGCTCTCAATAAAATCAGCGACTCTATGCAGATCGAAGATGAAGAATCACCAAGAGCAAAAAAACCCCGTCGCACCAAAGCAGATATCGCCAAAATCCTGAAGGAAGGCGAAGAAATTCTGGTTCAAGTCAGCAAAGAGCCTGTCTATGAAAAAGGCGCCAAGCTGACAACCTGTTTCACCCTGCCTGGTCGCTTCATCGTTTTGATGCCAAATATCCCTCGGATTGGTGTTTCGAAAAAAATTGCTGACCGTGACGAGCGCCAACGCCTCAAAGATCTTGTGCGTGAAAATTTGCCCGCTGGGATGGGTGCCATTATTCGGACCACTTCCGAAAATCGCACTGATCGGGAAATTACTGCCGACCTAAACTTTTTGGTCAAGCAATGGCGCATTATTGAAAGCGCATATAAAAACGCCAAGCCTGAAGAAAAAATTTATGAAGACATCGATGTGCCACTACAAATTATTCGTGACCATTTAGACGATAGCGTTGAAGAAGTCATCGTTGATGACCGGGACATGCAAGGCCGTGTGCACAGATTTGTGAAAGACATTGCACCGGAATATGCTGACCGCGTAAAAATTTATGCTCAAACCGATTCGATCTTCGATCACTACGATCTTGAAAAGCAAATCGAAGCGACTCTTTCTAAAAAAGTGTACCTCAAATCGGGCGGCTCTTTGATCATTGAATCAACCGAAGCCATGACTGTTATTGACGTCAACACAGGAAGATTTATTGGTAAAACGGCGATGGAAGATACCATCCTGAAAACCAATCTAGAAGCTTCTGATGAAATTGCACGCCAATTGCGCCTGCGCAATATTGGTGGTCTGATCGTTATCGATTTTATCGATATGGCTGTGCCGGCAAACAGACACAAGCTCTTCAATCATTTTGAAAAAACATTGCGCGAACAGGATAAGTTCCAGTCAGTTGTTCTCAAGGTTTCCGAATTTGGTCTTGTGCAGATGACGCGTAAGCGCTCTGGCAAAACGCTGGTGCAAGAATTAACCGCAACATGCGATTGCTGCAAGGGACTTGGTTTTATAAAATCAGTTCGTACGCAATGCTATGAAGTGCTGCAAGCCATTAAAAGTGAATTGAGCAGTCAGAAAGTGGGTAGCGAAATTAGCATTCATCTTAATCCTGCTCTGTTTGACTACATTTCTGGTACAGAATACAAAGCTATTTTCACGCTGGAAAAACTTGCATCGACTAAAATTACCCTCGCAAGCGACAAACAACTTGCTATGGGTACCTACAAGATTGTTAAGCAATAGAATTATTTGAATAAGACTGCAAAAAGGATTCATCTGTGGCTAAACTCATTTCTGTGCTGGATCGCTATCCGGAATACGAAACAACTATAGGCATGGAAGTTCATGTGCAGCTGGCAACAAAAAGTAAAATTTTTTGCTCCTGCGCAAACCGCATCACCAAAGAACCAAACAGCAATATTTGTAATGTTTGCGCTGGCTATCCTGGCGCCCTTCCGGTTCTTAATAAAGCAGTGATCAACTATGCAATCGCGGCTGGTCTGGCAACCAACTGTACTATTTCACCCACATCAACATTTGATCGCAAACATTATTTCTATCCTGACTTGCCAAAAAATTATCAGATCACTCAGCAATACCTTCCCATTTGTCTCGAAGGCTTTGTGCCTATTCGCTTGGAAGATGGAAGCGTTAAAAAAATTCGATTAATCCGCATCCACATCGAAGAGGATGCAGGAAAAAATATTCACTCAAGCTCGAGCAATGAAAGCTTTGTCGATTTGAACCGAGCAGGAACACCACTTTTGGAAATGGTAAGTTACCCTGATGTTTCGAGCGCATACGAAGCGCGAGCATATCTCAAAGCACTTCGTTCGATCGTACAATATTTGCAAATCTGCAGCGGCAATATGGAAGAAGGTGCATTTCGCGCTGATACCAATATTTCCGTACGCAAAAAGGGTACTGAAAAACTTGGCACCAAAGTTGAGTTGAAAAATATCAATTCATTCAAGTTCATTAGCGATGCAATCGATTATGAGATTGAGCGCCAAATCGAACTTTTGGAAGGTGGTGGCACCGTCAGACAAGAAACGCGCTTGTGGGATGATAAAAATAATAAATCGATAATCATGCGCTCAAAAGAAGAGGCTGCTGACTATCGCTTCTTCCAGGATCCTGACTTGCCTATTATTCAGATTGATGAAATTCAATTGGAGCAAGTTAAAGGCTCTATGCCTGAATTGCCGCACAATAAATTTGATCGCTTTGTTGCTCAAAATGGCTTGAGCCCGTATGAAGCAGAGATTTTGATCGAAGATCGTGAGCTGGCAAACTACTATGAAAAAGCATTTGAATCTGCACAAAGCAAACAAATCGTCAATTGGATTTTGCGCGATGTGATGGGTTATCTGAAAGAGCACAAGCTTGAATTGAATCAATGCAAAGTGACGCCAGAAAAATTGGCTGCGATTGTCACCATGGTTGAGAATGGCAAAATTAATGGACATGCGGCAAAAGAAGTGTTCAACATCGTGGCGGAAACTGGCGGCAACCCTGCTGATATCGTCAAAGAAAAAGGTCTTGAGCAAATCGGATCGCAAGACGAGCTGGCCGCGATCGTGAAAGAAATTTTAGCTGCGCATCCCGAAAATGTTGCGCTCTATAAATCAGGCAAGGATCGTGTGTTTGGATTCTTCGTTGGCCAAGCGATGCAAAAAACGCAAGGCAAGGGCGATCCAAAAGTGATTCAAGATTTGTTGAAAAAATATTTGAGCGAATAGCAGTCCACTTTCGATTCTCTTGAAAAATAAACGCCCCCTCTGATAAAATTATTTCTAGTAGGGAATATTTTTAGAGGGGGATACTTTATGGCAAAATTGAATAATTGCGTCTATAACAAGATCAAACTCTTGCACGAGCTGAGCAGTATTTTATGGTTTATCGAACGGCATGCCAACATTGATGAGTCACATGGCGGATCGAAAGAATGCCTCGTGATGCTTGGTGAGCTCGAACGGGATCTTGAAAAATATGTGGACAAGATCAAAGCCGTGGTTTGCAAATAATTTTTTTCTAACTCGCTCAGTCTTATTTCAGATTTTTCCTTTACTGACCGCCTTATTTGCTATTCAACAGCTCAGCTTGGCTATATACTTTTTTAGAGCTATTTTTTATCTAAAAAGTATAAAGTGCATCCATCTATGTCCATGAAACTAAATTCAATCTCCATTCTTTCTCTTTTTTTCATTGCATCGCAAACGATTGCGATGCAAGACGAATCACAACACATAATAAACACTTTGGTCAGCAGCGCAGTGCGCGGAATGCCCATTGAAAATCTGCCGATTATCGATGAAGATCTGCTCGCTCAAAATCCAGCTTGGAAAATTACTCACAATTGGTCTCAGCACAAAAAGGATACGTTGTTAAGACATGTTGTAGATGTTGAGCATGAAACTTTAAATAAAGTTGCTATGGCTCGGCTAAACGCTGATCCCAGATATTTAGAAAGTGAGCCCCGTGACCTTCAAGAGGAAGCAGAACGCGAGGCCTACGCCCTGGCAGAAAAAGATCCTGCCGTGCAAGCATGCCGCTGCCGGAAAGCGCTGGCGATAGCCGTTGGTGCTAATCCTAATATCGATAGGGCCCTAAGTGTCGTTGATGCTTGTATATTAAGAGATGATCATCAATTAGTACGCTTCCTGCTGAAAAAAGGCGCTACTTCTAGCAGATTACATCTTGTTAAAAGCGTTAAAGTTGCTGAACTCTTGTTAGACCATGGAATCAAGCTAACAAATGATATTTTAGACAATTGGAACCTGACTCCTGAATTGATGAGCTATTATCTGCAGCGAGGCGCGCGCCCAACGGCTAATGAGCACGGCAGGACCCCTCTTCACTATCTAAGCGATGAGCAGGATGAACCGAGTCCTGCACATTTGGAAAAGATGCGGATGCTCATCAGAGCAGGTGTGGACCTATGCGCGCGGGAAACACGACGGGGCCAAAACGCCCTTCATATAATAGCAAGAATAGGAGCCTCGCAAGAGGAAGTGGCTGCGCAGCGCAACGCTGAACTTAACGCGCAGCTTGGCGTGCGCGACATGTTCGGCCTCTTTGGGGGGGCCCGTTTCGAAGATGGTGTTGATGAGCGAACAGCGTCTCTACTTGCCGGTTATAGAAGCATGATCGCAGTGATCCTCGAAGGTTGCCAAGAGCAACAGCAACAATATCAAGAACGTTTCACATTGCTCTGCTGCCTGAACAGAGTCCATCGACCTCTTTATTGCCAAAGAGATCTTCTGAAGGCTCGCTTTAAACTGCGGCGCAGCGATAATGTTTCCCCATTGCACTTGTTACGCATAATAGGAAGCGGGCAAACACCCTTTGATATCTGGAACACTCCGATACTACATCCTGCGCATTATGTGCCAGCGCTGCTAGCGCGAAATAAAGAAAAGAGTGAACAACCATGAAATTAAAATTCATTTCCATTCTTTATCTTCTCTCTATTGCAGCACAAACTAGTGCAATGGATTCACAAAAAAAAATAACTGATTTGATGAAAGGCGAAGTTGTCGCGCTCGCTGAGGATGAACCAATTACCGACAAGGCGCTGTTCAAAAAAAATCCATCTTGGAAAGTAGCTCGCAGTTGGTCTCAGGGCGAGAAGAATCAATACCTCAACAAGGCTTTAGAGCTACCTCTCGAGCATGTTCACTTCAGGGTTTATACCTCACTTGCTGTGGCAATTGGCGCCGATCCCAATTTGGAAAGAGGTTATTTGACCCCTCTTCAGAGCCTTTTAGTACGTAACGAGCACTCACTTGCCTGTTACCTTCTAGAAAAAGGAGCTGATCCTAATAAAACACGACCAGGTATTGAACCTCCTTTAAGGATAGTAAATACCATTGAGATGACTGAGGTCTTATTAGCTCACGGCGCTGATCCAAAAGATATTTTATTTCACGATCGACTTTCGCCAGAATTAATGGAATTTTATTTAAAAAGAGGAGTTCGGCCAAAACCCAATAAACGAGGTTTAACGCCCCTTCACGCCATAGCCCTAGAAACCGCAACTTGGGGGAAAAAAATCTGCCTAAAAGTAAGTATGCTTATAAAAGCCAATATAGATCTATGCGCAAAAATGGCTTCGAATGGCGATACTGCTCTTCATGTTGTCGCAAAAACAGGCTGCAGTGAATCTCATCTTCGGCCACGCTGGACTCGAGACCCTTCAGACATTGATGAAGCTCACACATTGTGCGCAACGATTCTTGCTGGTTGCAGTGAGCGGCATCAAAGATATTGGGAGTTTTTCACATTGCTTTGCTGTCTGAGATGGACGGATCATCCTCTGTATGCTATCAGAGATTTCAGAGCATATTTCAAGCTCCCCGACAGCACCTGCCCACTTGAATTACTAACTATCGAAAATAATGCTGGCGAAACTCCTTATCAAATTTGGAATAATGAAATTCTGAATCCTGATAAATTTGCCAATGCACGGTTTGAAAAAAAGTAAGCAGATATTATTACAAAAAATAATTATGAAATTAAAAATTATTACAGCCATCTTTCTTGTTCTTGGTATTGCGGCACAAACTGGTGCAATGGACAAAAAATCTGCTTTCTTAAATTGCAGAAGTGTTAAAAAAGCTGAGCGCCTTTTAAAAGACGGGATTGAGATACCTAACACGGTCTTATTTGACCCTGATCTCTCTCTAGAGCTATTTGAATTTTATTTGCGAAATGGCGCTCGAGCAAAAGCTAATGAACAGGGGGACACGCCACTTCACCTTATATGCAACATGTGGACAGGTCATGAAGAGATTCAAAAAGCTGGTCTGCTTGTCAAAATAGGTATAAATTTGTGTGCACGAGACAAGAGTGATGAGAATACCGCTCTGCATTGCGCCGCAAGATTTGGTGCGAGCATGACGGCAGATATGGCAAGGATAAGTGGCGCAGATTTTTTACGCTCCCACTGCAATTCTTTATGCTCAACTATCGTCGAAAGCTGCCGCGAGCAATATCAAACATATCAAGAACGATTCACTTTTTTGTGTTGCTTGAAAAGACTCGGCTCTCCTCTTTCTAGCCAAAAGGATCTTCTGCGAGCTCGTTTTGGGCTACCGCGGAACACCTCTCCTTACCAACTACTAACCACCGAGAACAAGGCCGGGCAAATTCCTCATGATATCTGGCAAATTGATGTTCTTGATCCAAAAAAAGTATTGAAATGAAAAAAGCGGGGCAAAAAGCCCCGCAATTTTTTTGTTCGTTTATTTTTGTCGCTAGTTGTGCGCCATGTGCCACTGTGCATTAGCTTGATGCCACGTTGCAGAGGCTTGAGAGTGCGCTGCGTTCGCCTGGGATTGGGCAACTGCCAGTTTTTGTTTTTCCATTTCCATGCGCTTAAATTCTTTCATCTGCGAAATATAATCTTTGTGATTGCGAATGCGTTTAATTGCATTGGTCAGATTCAAAATATATTTGCGATCGATGCTTGCTAGTGTGTTGCATTGTTGCACAAGGCTGAAGTTATCGGCCGCGCCAGCTTTTGCTTGATCTAGTTGATCGAGTGCCATGCGACATCCATCATGCAAAGCAGTTAATTCGTTAAAAGCCGTCACCAACCACCAATCTTCGCCAATATACAAATCTTCAACCACATCAAAAAATGCTGCATCAGATTCGAATGCTTGTGAACTGAGAGGGTTGCATCCTGCTTGGCGCACTTTCTCTTGTGCCCATGCATAGCGGCCTTCTGGAGTGAATTGATACAGGAATAAATAGGTAGCAAGTGAAGCGAGTCCGCCAGCACCAAGGCTCCACAAAATCGGACTGCTGAAATTATTCTTGTTGGTGAACCAATAAGTTCCTGCAGCAGAAACTAATCCGACACCACCCGTTGCGCCATAGACCGTTTGCAAACTAATCGGATGAATAACACCCACGCTGCTGAACGCCAACAAAAAAGACAATGCTATTTTTTTCATGATTAAATCCTCGAGAAAGACTCAATGAACCGCTTTCAATCAAGTCTACGTCTTTTGCTCATCGTGTCAAAATTAAGAACTTGGGTTGAATTATTATTCTAAAACTAATGCATCTTCGAGCTTCATACTTCCTTCTAACTCATTTGCTTCCTGTTGAATAACTTGGCAAGCAATTAAGCGAACGATATCGCGCGGCATTCCAGAAAAAGCAGATCCCGATTCTTTGTTACCAATATGCATCAACTTCTGCAGCGGCCACACTTTTTTGCGTGCGCGATCCCAGAAATATGTCCGCCGTTCCTCTTCTAGCAGATTGCCAAGCGTGAAAGAGAATTTAGATTGGGGGTAATAAAAATCTAAAGAGCGAGGTATTCCTATGATAATAGAAATACTGCGCGCTTCCTGCAAAGTTAAAAGTCTCACAAACCAAGAATGGTTCTGCTTGTTATGATCACTTAAACAATAACACCCATCCGACTCACCCGATTTCATTCTGTATAAGGCATAATAATGGCCACCCAGCGCTGCAAAGAGAGGAGTACCTACTGAAACCAAAACATATCCCGTTTCGCTCTCTGGATCAATTTTGTGGGCATCGCGCATCCAATTATTGCTGGACCTGCACGCAATAAATTTTCCTGCAAACGGATCAAGGTCATCCTCATTTTTAATGAGTGTCCATTGCTTGCCATCATCAGGAACACAAGCTTTCAATGCTGATTCCATGCAAAAGTTTAATTGCGTTATGAACAATGCAACTATGCACAATAATTTTTTGATGCTTAACATTAGCGACTCGCTTTTTAAAAATTATTCCAATACTAATGGATCTTCGCAATGTCTCATCTTCATTAATTTATTCGCTTCCTGATCAATAACTTGCCGAGCAATTAAACGAACGATATCTCGTGGCACTCCATGAAATCCAGATCCAGACTCTTTTCTGCCAATATGCATCAATCGCTGCAATGGCCACACTTTCTTGCGCGCTCGATTCCAAAAATATTTTCTGTATTCTTCTTCTAGCAAGTTGCCAAGCCTGAAAGAGAATGCAACTTCAGGATGATAAAAATCTAGAAAATGGGGCCCTCTTCCTATGACAGTAGACACATTGCGCGCTTCCTGCAACGTTAAAAGCCTCACAAACCAAGAACGGTTCTGCGTCTTAACATCACTTAAACAAAAAGATTCACTTGAACGGTCCAAATGGTCCGATTTCACTTTGTATAAAACAGAATAACGACCATACAATGGTGTAAATAAAGGAATGCGCATTGAAACCAAAACATATCCCGTTTCGCTTTCTGGATCAATTTTGTAGGCATCGCGCATCCAGGCAGAGTTAGACCTACACGCAACAAATTTTCCTGCAAAGGGATCAATGTCTTCCACTCTTTTAATGAGTGTCCATTGCTTGCCATCATCAGGGACACAGGGTTTCCGTGCTAGTTCCATGCAAAAATTCGATTGCATCATGAATAATGAAAGTAAGCACAATAATTTTTTGACGTTTAACATAAAATTATTCCAAAACTAATGGATCTTCGCGATGTGTGATCTTCATTAATTCATTCGCTTCCTGATCAATAACCTGGCGAGCAATTAAGCGAACGATATCTCGTGGCACTCCATGAAATCCAGATCCCAATTCTTTGCTGCCAATATGCATCAATCGCTGTTTTGGCCACACTTTCTTGCGCGCGTGATTCCAGCAATATGCCCTGCGCTCTTTCTCCATCAAATTCCCAAGTGTGAATTGAAATGTGTTGCTTGGGATAGTCGGATCATGATACTCAAGAACTTTATTTCTCATCAGCGGTAATAATTGCCTCATCTCTTTTTGCGTTAACAGGCGCAATATCGCAATAGGATTATTGGACCACCAAACAGGATCATGCTGATAATAACGCCTAAAAAAATAACGATCGGATGCTCCAGGTTTGCCCGAGTATGCAGCAAACAATCGGTGACCGAACCCATCATAAGTACAATAACGTGAAACTAGCACATATCTCGTCTCACTATTTGGATCTTTATATGCATCCATATGATCCAGGAAAGATCTGCAGGCAAGAACCATTCCTCTAAATGGTCTGATATCCTGCCCATATTCAACCATCGTCCACTCATGCCCATCATCAAGAACTTCAATCCTTGTTTTTCGTTCTTCATCCATGCACAATGTTTGCGACATAATGAATAACGAAAATACACATAATAATTTTTTAAAGTTCAACATTCATAATTTCCTTACATAAAAAACTTATTGCCATCGATAGAAATCAATCCCTCGGTGATAAGTTGTTGTGCAATTTTTTCAACTCGCTCCGCATCACGATCAATAGTGCTGAACAATTTTTTTTTAGTTACCGCACCATGATCGGCCAGCAAGCGCACAATCATTCCTCGAATTTGCCGATCTGATCCTTCAAACTTGCTCTGCTTGGTGTGGTGGCGGCTTTTTCTGCTCGGGTTTGGCAACATCTTTTTCAGATAAACGCCATAATCCATCAGCGCATAATACCACTCTCGCGGATTGCCCTGATCCAATACTTGTTGAATGAGTGGGATCAGTTCATTATCATGCACATCATCACGATCTTTAAAAAAGGAATGAATAAAAACCGTGCGAATATTGGTCTCGATAAATACCGTTGGTCGATTGAAGGCAAATGCACAGATTGATGCTGCAGTGGCTTTGCCTATGCCGGGAAACGAGACTAATATTTCTGGATCGCTTGGCAAAGTTCCATCAAATTCTGCCACAACTTTTTGCGCAATTTTGTGCAAGAACATTCCTCGCCGATTGTAACCAAGGCCCTGCCATGCACTCAAAACATCTCGCTGACTCGCATCTGCAAGTGATTGGAAATCTGGAAATGCAGCAATGAAGGCATCAAATTTTGGCTCCACGCGATAGGTTTGTGTTTGCTGGAGCATGATTTCAGAAACAACTACCAGATAAGGATCTTCCACATTACGCCACGCAAAAGGGCGCTGATGCTGCGCATAGAAATTCCAAATAAAATTCCTGAAGGAATCAATCTGCTTTGCTGAATTACTATGCTGAAATGTATTTGCAGTTATCATGCGACAATCTAAAATAAAAGTCTTTAAAGGTGGAAATCATTGCGATGTATATGTAGTGTAGTGAGGAATTCTGACCATCTCAAGGAAAGGCTTTTGTATGAAGCATCTATCTCACATCTTTTTCTGCTCACTTTTTTTTACAAGTTCCGTTTTTTGCATGGAGGTGGATAAAGAAGAAGATGATGATGATTTAAATCCCGCTACTTTTTTTTGGCGCAATCCAACTTTGCCAAACGAATCACAGGTGCAAGAATACTTCGATAATCCTAGACTGCACCGTTGGTGCCAAAAAGATTTTGATGACATTATTACATCAATCATAGATGGTGGCGCTGTCATTTTTCTCGCCAGACAGGGCAAGCAACCCTCAATTCCAGAAGACACTCAAAAGCATTTAGCGTGGCTCAAAGATATATGCTGGTTTACCTATTCCTTGGAGCCGAAATGGAATAATGGTGTTGTTGTTTTTCGAGAAAAAAAGATAAATGGCGTGATGCCAACGTGGCAACTTTTTAAATCCTATTATGATAGAACAACTGATGCCGATCACAAAAATCCGGTTTGGTTTTCAACAAACGGTCTGAGCTATGCACGTCCATCAACACACTTTAGAAAAAGTCAGGCTAATGGGAAAACGCAAATTGGCATAGACTCACGAAAAGCAAAAAATGAATGGGAAGAGTTTGATTTGCCTCATGGATGTTCCACGATGCTTTGTGGAGAGCTTGCAGAAAACGAAGAAGACAATGATCCTAAACGTGGTCGCTGGTTTTTAAAACCAGAAAAAGATGGTTTGTGTGGTGTTGCCGCAGCGGCGCGTCACGGCAAGGGAGTTGTCGGATCGGTGTGTCGCAAAGTGCTGCCAAAAGTTTTAGGGCGCAACTGGGGAGAGTGGATCGCGGGATCAAATGATTTGGATTGTCACCGCAAAGAGCACATGCCTGCTGACATCAAAGAGCAATACGAATTAATATGCCGTAAGATTAAAATAGAACCAATTCAGGTTAAATCAATAGCGCAACTGTTGGAGGTTATGGAGCGCGATGGATTGTTCACGCATCATGATGCTTTTATGCGCTTGCGTGAGTCCATTCTTTCTAAATATCCCCATGCACAAGAACGATTTGGCAATGAGGTCTATCTAACCGATGATGAACTGCTCGCGCCATCTCTTTATTGTTGGCTGGCAAAACAAGGTCATGCACAAAAAGACGAAGCGTTTGCACTGGCACAGCGCAACATGGAACTTCTTGCTGCGATCAAAGGAAAGTCGCGAAAAGAAGAGCCCGGCTTATATGCCATACTCATGAAAATTCAAGATAAAGTAGAAAATCTTACCAAGCAGGTAATGTCTGAGGCCGATGGCGAGAGTCAACCACTCGGTGATGTTCAGCCTTTTTGCGTTGTGCAGCCTGAGCGTATAGCCCACTTACAAGCACTACAAAGTGCTATGCAAATGCTGCAATCCGGTAAAGCATTATTCAACCACGAAGAAGAACCTGAACTTTAGTCCACATTCTCAACGCGACCAACACGCACAGTCAGTAACTCTTTTGGCATCACCCGTTTGACCGCTTCTTGCATCTCATCTTTTGTGATATGGCCGAGCGTTTGCACTCGTGTATCAAAAAAGTTGTGGGGCAAGTTAAAGCGCTCAAGGAACAAGAATGCGCTTGCAATACTTTCATTCGATACAAAAAGATCGATCAAGGATGAAAGAACTGCGCGACGCGCTTCTTCAAACTCTTCTTCCGTTACGGTGTCTGCAGCGGTGTACAATGTTTCTTTGATCACTTTTTCTGCTTCTTCCAAACGATCATTCGAAACGATCGTACGAATCAGCACCATGCCCGGTTCTTCATCTGAGCCAGCGGTGAATGAGCCATTGATTGTGTAGAACAATCCAGACTGCTCACGCAGCTCGAACAAGCGAGAGCTCATAGAGCCAAGTGATCCGCCACCAAAAATTTGGTTGTATAACAAGAGCTTGTCATAATCTGGATCTGCACGATTAATGGACTTTGATGCAAAGCTCAAAACCACTTGATCCCGATTCATCGGATAATTAACTTCTTGTTTTTTGGTTGGTGGAATTGCGGGGAATTCAACAGATTTCACCGCATCACGTTTCCAATTGCCCAGCGTTTTTTTGACAAGTTTTTGCAGATCTTGATTATCTAAATCACCCACGATTGCAAGCTGTGCTTCTTGGGGTGTGAAATATTTTTTATAGTATGCGATCAAATCATCACGAGTAATGCTATTGATTGATTCAACCGTACCCAAACCATTTTTATGATATGGATGCTTTCCATAAATATGTTCTTTGGTTATCTGACCGCAGACACTCGAAGGAGAGTCCCAGAAATTTCTAATGCTCGCAAGCATTTGCGCACGAACTTTCTCGATCTGTTTTTCATCAAATATTGCGCGATTATACATCTCATCAATCAAACCAAGACCAAATTCAAGATCCTCAGTCAACATGCCCATTGCAAGTCCGCCTGAGTAGGTGTTGATCGATATGCCGCGATATTCAATCTCATCAGCAAATTCTTCTGCGGTATAGTTCTTGGTACCTTCAGTCAGCAACGCATTAACAAAACGAGAAATGCCTTGTTTGTCTTCTGGATCATAGAAATATTTTGCCTTCAAGCTGAGCGACAAGTTTGCTTTTGGCGTATTTTCATTGTGATACCACAAAACTTTCAACCCATTATCAAGCGTGAATGTTTTTGCTTTTGGATAATTAAATGCGTCTGGATCTTTAATTTTTAGATCATTCGCATATCTTGCCGGTTCAACTTCTGTGTCGCGAATGCGCGCAGACAGAATGCGTTGATCTTCTAGATCAGACTCTTCTTGCAGTTTCTGCCATGCAGCCATTTCAGATTCTGGCAATGGAAGAACAAAACCTTTGTGCATGCGAGCAGGGCGTAGAACTTCTTTTGCAAGTTCTTCAACCGCTTTTTTGGCATCATCATGCTTGATATCAAGGCCAGTAAATACATAATTCTCATCGCGAGTTGCTAAATAGTATTTACCAATCTCGTATGCTTGATGCTCAATATCCTCAAGCATGTCATAAACTTCCAAACTCATTTGTTTGAACGCACGATCAATTTCTCGATCAGTTACGCCATGAGCAAGTAAGTTTTCAATTTCTTCATTGATAACTTTTTCAATTTTTGGAATGTCCGCTTCCGTTTTTGGATAGCAGGCAATCAACAATAAACTGTGATCAAAAAGATCTTCTGGAGACACTGAAAGGGAAGTTGCTAGTTGAAGCTCATCAACAATTTTGCGGTAGAGACGAGAACTTTTTCCCTTGCCAAGAACTTCACTCAACATATTGAGAATGTGATCTTTTTTCTTATACGTCCCTGGTGCCAGAAAGGCATAGATCGCAACAGGTTGCTGTACATCACGATAAAGCTTAACCGTTTTAGATTCGATATCTTGGTTAAATACGAATTTTTCTTTTTTATAATTTTTGTCGGCAGGAATTTGACCGAAATATTTTTCTGCTAATGCAAAAACTTCTTGAGGATCAACATCACCAGCCACAACGAGCGTTGCATTATTTGGTACATAGTGCTTGCGGTAGAAATCATGCAAGTTCTTGCTATGAACACTCCACAAATCTTGCTTGTAGCCAATGATAGGGTGATGGTATGGATGACCATCAAAAATTGCTGCCATCATGTCGTCAACTAAGGTCCGCGTGTATTTGTCGCGATACATTTTCAATTCTTGAATCACTGCTTTCATTTCTGAAGAAAGCATTTGTTCCTCAAAACGAACATTGCGCATACAATCCGCCATCACCGGCAATGATTCTTGCCAATGGTGGGTTGGAAAATTAAACATGTATCCAGTGTAATCGTAGGATGTGAATGCGTTTGTTTGGCCGGACAGTTTGTGAGTCAAAACATTGATATCAGACTCAGACAACTCATCCGTTCCCTTGAAAATCATATGCTCGATAAGATGAGCAATGCCTCGTTCATTATTTTGTTCGTCTTTTGAACCAACATCATAAAAGAGCTGAATGGAAACCTTTGGGATAATGTGCATCGGCCGGACCAAAACGGTCATACCATTTGCAAGAACTTTTTTGACAACTACCCTTTTGGCAGCCTGTTGCTCGGTTTGGGCTGTAGTCTTAACGCTATCCATCTGAATACCTTCTAACTTTGACTCTTGACCAGTTCGATCAAGGCAGGAAAATCCTGGTAGAAATACTGTTGCAGAGAGTGCCGCAACCAGTAATGTCATTTTTTTCATCTTCATACTCTCCCTACTCACTATAGTTTAAAGATACTGGCAAGTAGCCATAATAACAATGAAAACAACTGTTTTTGATTATTTTTTCATTGGTAAAAAAACCGCATTTGTTACAATTAAGATAATTCTTAGGGGGCATCATGCACAACAGTACACTCAAATTCCTCTCCTATCTGCCACCCTTTTTCTGGCCGACAGTCTCTCTTGGTGCCGGCATCTGGCTACAATCCAGCGCTCCTGGCATGGCAATTATAATCTCAACTATTGCCTGCGTCATCATCTTGACCGGTTATGCTGGCAACACACAAGCAAAATTACCACTCATTCTTGGCACGCTTGTTTTGGGCGTTGCTACTTCCTTTTGGCAAAAGGCACCTATTTTCGCTGCCATGCCGCCAATAGAAGGCACGGAAATAGTTGGATCAATAACGGACTATGCTCATTTGCCCCATGCACGCATCAAGCACAGACTCACGATGCAGTTGAGCAAACAAAAAATTAAAGGCTTCTGGAAAAAAAATAATCACAGCATCCATCTTTATACGCAACAAAAGCCATCAGCTCTTGTCGGGGACGTTATCCACCTTGAACACATTACCGTCAAACAAGATTCGGGAACATCCTTTGCAGATTATTTATTACGCAACGGAATTTCAGGCACTGCATTTTTGGTACGGCTAGAGCCATTGAGCGTTTTTCGACCCGCCTGGAGCTTAGATCGCTGGCTCTATACCATCAGAGACAATATGACCCAAGCGATTCGCACAAAGCTTTCGCCACAAGGATATGCTCTTTTTGCTTCCCTCTTTTTGGGAGAGCGAAGCAGTATCAAAAAAGAACTCGATCCTATCAGCGCAGATTTTAAGCAATGGGGGCTTGCTCATTATCTGGCGCGCTCAGGATTGCATCTCGTTTTGTTTGTTTTCTTGTGGGTCATGATGTTGCAATGGAGCCCCCTGCCTTTTGCGCTCAAACACTGGACGCTGCTCTTTCTGACCATTCTCTATTTTGCGTTTAGCTGGTCAAGCGCACCATTCTTGCGCGCATTTTTTACACTGTTCCTTTATAAGGTGTGTATTTTTGCCAATCGACCTTCTCACTTTCTGCACATTCTCAGTCTGATTACTTTTTGCTTTCTTCTTGTTAATCCCATTCAGCTTTTTTTCCTCGATTTCCAGCTCAGCTTTGGGCTCACGGCAGCCCTTGCTTGGTTCGGGCTCGTACAACGCAGTTCCCTAGGTGCTAAAAAAGCAAATTCTTGATAAAAACAGGGCAATACGCGTACAGTACAACTATATGCCTATGTTTTAAGGAGGGAGATTGTCGTGAAAAGAAATATATATTATTTGAGCGCACTGCTCTTGATGATAAGTGCCCATTCAATCGTAACAAGTTCTCAAGTTACTCCACATATTGACGTTTCATTTGAGGAGATGCTTCAGAATAACATTCCAAGCTACTGGTTACCCGATGCACTTATTGAACAAGACAGCAAGCTCGATACTGATCTTTTAATTGCAGCTTCAAACATCACACGCGCAAACAATAAAAAAGCATGGACCATAATTATTTATATGGCGGCAGACAATGATTTACGCTCATTTGCATCCCGGAACATAAAACAAATGGCTGCTATAGGGTCCAATAAGAATGTAAACGTCGTTGTCCATCTGGATATTCGTATAAATAACAATTTTAAAGTGACGCGCCGTTACTACATTGAAAAAAATAAAGTTAATCATGTGAATGCTCACGATCCAAAAACTCAACAAATGGATAGTGGCGACGAGCAAACTCTTATCTCATGCTGCGAATGGGCAATCAGAGATTATCCTGCAGATAATTATGCACTCTTCTTCTGGGATCACGGTACTGGCTGTTTGGATCCAGAGCGCGGACGTGTGATCAACCCATCAACCTTCTTTGAATACAATCCAGAAACTCGTTTGTATGACCTTGATCGCTCAATCGGGTTCTTGGAATCAATCAACAGCGATGAACGGGGATGCTGTTGGGATGATTCAACGCGCAATTATTTAACCAACCAAAAACTAGAACGGGCATTAAATTACATTACAACAAACTTCTTGGGCGGAAAAAAATTGAGCGTGATTGGATTTGATGCATGCTTGATGGCCATGATAGAAATTGCAAACATCACCAAAAAATTTGCCGATTTCATGGTCAGCTCACAAGAAGTTGAATTGGGAACTGGTTGGGACTATTCACAGGTGCTAACGCCATTCATGACCGGCTCGCCATCGCCAGCCGCTTTTAGCAATCACATCGTTTCGGTGTATCAAACCACCTACAATCAAGTGACAAACGATTACACCCTGTCTGCGATGGATCTATCGAAGATCACCGCTCTAGAAGAAAATGTTGATGCGGTAGCGCGCATCTTGCTCGACTGCCTGAGGTACCAAAACGCAAACAGTGTTAAAAATGCTCTTAAGGCGAGTCGCAACAAATTGCTCTGCACATGCTTTGATGAACCAACTTATACTGACCTTGCCCATTTTTATGAAAACCTAGAAGCAAACTTGCAGCACTTTGACCTCAAGCAAAACAGAGAGCTCGTTACAACGCTCAAACAAAAACTGGCAGAAGGTCGAAAACTCATCACCGCATGCGTTATGTCTTCTGTTGTTGGACAGAATCTAAAACGCGCACGAGGCATTTCGATCTATTTCCCTGAACGATCAATGCATTCATCCTACTTGAAAACAAACTTTGCTCAGTCAAATAATTGGGCCGGCCTCATGAAGCAATATCTTATTTCCTAAATAGAGAGCCCATAAACTTTTAGAAGCGCCTGTAGTATAATTAGTCCACCATGACTAAAGAAAAAAAACAGGCGCTTCTTGCGCAACTCTACGCACCCTATAAAAAATGTATCGAATGCCCACTCGGCACATTAGGCCGCATCAATGTTGTTTTTGGTGAAGGCAATCCAGACGCGCGACTCATGATCATTGGAGAGGCCCCAGGCCGGGATGAGGATCTGAAAGGGCGCCCATTCATTGGCCGCTCGGGAAAATTACTCACCACTGTTTTGGAGCTGGCCGATATTAGACGTGAAGATGTTTTTATCACTAATGTGGTCAAGTGCCGCCCCCCTGACAATCGTAATCCATTGCCAATCGAAGCAAAGACCTGCAAAGAACTTCTGCTTTTCAAGCAAATCGAAATTATCCAGCCAGACGTGATCTGCACTCTCGGGGCAGTTGCCCTTGAAGGACTCCTTGGCCATCCGGCCAAGATCAGTCAGATGAGAGGCTTGCCTACCAAGTTCAAAAACACGCTCCTGATTCCCACCTTCCATCCGGCGTACATATTACGCAATCCCTCAAAGCTTTCCATCCTCTATGAGGACATAAAAAAAGCCCATAGCCATCTTCGCTGACCTCAAAAAAGAGATCCCAAAGTCCAGGTGGTGGATAAGTGGTGGATAAGTGGTGGATAAGTGGTGGATAACTTTTGACACCCCCAAAGTGGCCATTTTGAAAAAAGTCTCCAGGTCGTATCATCCAGATGAGATTCCTCCAAACGAATCACTCTGAGCCTATTTTGAAAGAAATACGAAAAGTTATCCACCAGTTATCCACCACTTATCCACCACCCCCCAGTTGGCATAATAGTCTGGATAAATCGAAACTTGCGCGCAGGCGCACCCCGAGTTATCCACCAGAAAACCGTTCGCTCATTATTAGTTTTAATCTATATATTAATAAGAGATAATAAGGGAAAAGCATCAAGAGAAGAGACTGTAGAGCACCTTGCGTATTAAACCTATTTATAATAAGCTATTGATAACGCCCCATTTACAATAGTAGCTAGGGGTTTGTTGTATTTCTTAGGACATTTCTCCAAATTTCGGACATTGCCGATCAGGCTATTCAAGTTAAGGGACCCCGTGAATCTTTCAGAAGTTATAGAAGAGTTAGTACGCGAGCGTGGGCTGGACAAGGCCGTTTTGGACTCGATTATCGTCGAGGGCATGCTTGCGGCTTATGAAAGAAAGTACCCCGATCTTGCATTGAGAGCCGATCGTGATACTGAATCAGGCGCTGTTCTGGTTGAGATCAAAAAGCAAGTTGTCTCTACCGTTGAAGACGAAGAGACGCAGGTCAGTCTCAAAAAAGCACGTTACATAGATAAAGCTTTGAATGTCGGTGACGACGTATGGGTTCCCTTTGATGGAACTATTGGTCGCATCGAAATTTTGCGTGCTCGCCAAGTTATCGCAAGTAAGATTCGTGCCGTTGAAGCAAAAGCGGTCTACGATGAATTCAAACCACGCGAAGGCGAAATCGTATACGGTGTTATTCACAAGTGTGAACGCGGTGGCGCGGTTGTTAAGATCGATGACGCATTGGCATTTTTACCTCGATCTCTGACCAGTCCTGTCGACAAGTGCACTGTTGGTTATTCCGTTCGAGCGCTTCTTAAAGAAGTTCTTCCTGAACCACGCAATGATAACCAGCTCGTTCTTGATCGCGCATCTGAAGCTTTCTTGCTCAAATTGTTTGAGTTGGAAATCCCAGAAGTGTTTGAAAGTCTTGTTGAAGTTAAAAAAATTGTTCGTCGTGCTGGCTATAAATCAAAAATTGTAGTCGTCTCTAATGATCCAAACATAGACCCTGTTGGGACGTGTGTTGGTGTTGGCGGTAGTCGTATTAAGCCGATTCTAAAAGAACTTGGCGGCGAAAAGATCGACGTTATCCCATGGAGCGATACCACTGAAGAGTTTATTAGAAATGCTCTCAAGCCTGCCCAAATTGATCGAGTTGAGATTAATGGCTCGGTTGCTCGGGTGTGGTTGAATGAGGATCAGCGCTCTTTGGCTATCGGTAAGATGGGGCAAAACATTGCTCTTGCATCTCGCCTAACAGGATACGACATCCAACTCATGCAGAGTGAGGGTAGCGACGTCAGCGATGATTTTGCGACTTCGGACGACGTAGAAGTTGATATTGATTAGACCGGGTATGCGTAGGCGTGCCTAAAGCAGAGTAGGTTTTGTGGCAGTGCGAGTATATGAAATAGCAAAACAACTTGGCATATCAAATACAGATGTTCTCGATGCTCTAAAAAAAGAGGGACATGCGGCAAAAAGCCATATGTCTGCCCTGAGCGATGAGGCACTAGCATTTATTAAAAAACGTTTTGGTAAAAAAGAAGAGCCGAAAAAAGAAGCGGCTCCTATAAAACCACCAGAACCAGTCAGAAAGTCAAAAGAAATAATGCAAAAGCAGACTGTCAAGCGTGTGTCCAGACCTGTTCACCGACCTCCTATTGTCAGAAAACCATACGAACGACCCGTGCGGCATGTTGAAGAACCAATTGCTGCGCCGACCGAGATCGTTGTAGAGGCGATGACGCCTGCTGTCGCTTCAGAGCGTATGGGTAGATCTGCCAACGAAATTATTGGAACATTACTTCGTTGGGGTATCGTTGTACCAAAAAATCAAACAATAGACGTCAAAGCGGTTCAACGCCTTGCGGATCTTTATGAGATTAAGGCGGTGCAGCGTGAGACTCAAAAAGAAAAAGTTGAAGAAAAAATTACAAGCCAAGGCTTGCTAACCTCAAGAGCGCCTGTTGTGGTGATTCTTGGTCATGTTGATCATGGCAAAACAAGCTTACTTGATTACATTCGCAAAACGCGTGTTGCTTCCCGTGAAAAAGGCGGCATCACCCAGCATATCGGTGCGTATGAAGCAACAATCCCTCAGGGTAAAATTGTCTTCTTAGACACTCCGGGACACGCAGCTTTTCCAAAAATTCGCCAACGCGGCGTTCGCGTTGCAGATATCGCAGTTTTGATTATTGCCGCAGATGACGGCATTATGCCTCAAACGGTTGAGGCGATCAAACACATCAAAGAAATGGGTGTTCCTGTTATTGCCGCTGTGAACAAAATGGATCGCGTTGATGAAAAACGGATCGATGTTGTCAAACAGCAACTGGCCCAGCAAGACTTGCTGCCCGAAGATTGGGGCGGTGAAGTTATGGTGGTTCCAATTTCAGCAAAAACGGGACAAGGCGTCGACAAACTGCTTGAAATGATCAACCTGCAGGCAGAGATGCTTGAGTTGCGCGCAAGCAGAGAAGGTGGCGCAAAAGGATACGTTCTTGAGTCTGAAGTTGAACGCGGTCGCGGCCCTGTTGCAACAATTATGAGTCAGCATGGCATGGTACGCACAGGAGATTATTTCTCATGTGGCGCAACTGTGGGACGTGTAACTTCTATGGTGGATTCATACGGAAAACGTATTGAAGAAGTTGGTCCAGCAACGCCGGTGCGCATAGCGGGCTTTGAAGATATTCCAGATGCAGGAGATTTCTTTCAGATTACCTCTAAAGAAGAATATCTAAAAGGTCGTGCAGACAAAGAAGAGCGCAAATCGTTTGCTGTGGGTTCAACTGCCAAAGAAGGCTCAACAAACGTTATCCTCAAGTCTGATACGCATTCTTCTCAAGAAGCATTGATGGCTGCAATTGAAAAAATTTCCAAAAAAGCAGATCGCCCCTATCACATTTTGCTTGCAGGTGTTGGCAATGTGACTGAAAGTGATGTTGAGTTGGCCTATAATACAGGATCGACCATTATCGCCTTCACCACAAAGGCTGAAGCCAATGCTCTAACATTAGCGCAGCATCGCGGTGTCACTATCGAAAATTATGACATCATCTACAAACTCCTTGAAACGCTCGAAGAACGCGGGAAAGAAGATAAAGTTGTGGAAATGGTGCGCACTAAGATTGGTACTGCAACAGTGTTGCGTGTCTTTGATATCAAGAAAATTGGTGTCATCGCAGGCGTATATATCAACGACGGGCGCTTCACTCGTGATGGCTATGTGGTTGGCTTGCGTAAAGGTCAAAAGATCGGTGAGGGCAAAATTTCGAGCCTTCAGCGTGAAAAGAAAACAGTCAAAGAGGCGCACGCAGGATTTGAGTGTGGTTTCATTGTCAATGGCATGACAGACTGGCAAGTTGACGATACGGCAGAATGTTACATCAATATGCCGAAAAAATAACGAATAATGTGAGTGGGGCTTAAAAACCCCACTTTTTCTTGCACTCAAAGATTTTTTTGATAATCTTTTCAATGTCTAATTTTAAATTCCTTTTTTCTACATCATCAGGATAGTTTCATGAAAAAGTATTTTTTGCTGCTTTTTTTAGTAGCATCATTTAACCGCATTGCTGCAATGGATGAGCAACCCTCAGCCTCGCGCGTGGATTTTTATTGTAAAGCTATGGCGATAGTCCCTGCATGGCTGATAGGTTCCGATTATACAAGTGAGCAACAGGACTATGTACAGACGCAAGTTCAAAATTTGCATTCACGGCTTGATGAAGAGTTGAAGAATCCATGCTCTCTATTTGTTGAATGGAAGCAAGCGGGACTGACTCAAGTACAAATCTTGCAAAGGTTTGCGCTAGAAACTGCTCAGTCAATGCGATCAAGCAATCAAATGCCCCACATTCCAATATCATTTCGATTCCCAAGTTTGTATCCAGAACGGGATCAACTTAAATTGATCAAATCTAAATAAGATACATAAAATTTTACCCACGCATTGCGTGGGTTTTTTTGCGTCAAATTAAAATCATAGATACACTTGTGCGACATCAGCATATTTCAAGAAGCATGTTTCAAAAAAAGGATATCTATGGTTGCATTCGCATCAAAAATGTTTTTTTCTTTCATGATGTCTCTCTTGGTCACTTGGTATTTAGTGCCATTCTTTGCGCAGCTCGCGCGTAAACTAAAGTTTGTTGATGTTCCTGATGGCGTTATTAAGCGCCAAGAAGCCCCCGTTCCTTATATGGGTGGCTTGGCTGTTTTTGTCGGTCTATTGTGTGGCCTTGGGCTCACCGTGCCGCTCAACAGCGATCTTTCTCTGTTGCTTATCGGTACTACACTTTTGTTGCTGATTGGATTGATTGATGATTTATTTCCGCTCAAGGCATATCAAAAATTTGGAGGACAACTCGTTGCCGCTTTTTGCTTTGTGAAATCTGGATTCTATTTAAAAGAGCATGTTTTTTACAACATGTTAAACATTCCACTTTCCTTCTTCTGGATGCTCACCATTATCAATGCGTTTAATTTGGTTGATGTAATGGACGGCCTTTCATCTACCATTGCATTGGGCGCAATTCTTCCTTTTATTATTATCGCAGTACTGTTAAAGCATTATACTGTTGCGCTCGCACTTGCTGCGTTGGCAGGAGGGCTTTGCGCTTTCTTGCGTTATAATTGGCCACCGGCAATTATGTATTTGGGAGATGCAGGGTCGCTTTTTATTGGTGGTTTTTTAGCTACCATTCCATTTCTATTCAATTGGGGAACCTATACGCCCTACGGATATTTGGCCCCTGTTATTATTTTGAGTGTTCCCTTGCTTGAGATTACCGCGCTCGTTTTGATTCGTACGCGTAAGGGCATTCCATTTTATTTGGGGAGCCCAGACCACTTTGCATGCTACTTCATGCAAGCGGGTTGGGCCAAGGTCTCAATTTTATACTATGTGATGATTGTTTCGGCTCTGTCGGGAAGTGTTGCTTTGTGCTTGACGTTTAACTTAATGCCCCTGCCAGTGCTGGCTCTCGCATATGTAGTTATCCTAGCCTGCTGGGTTTATATCCTTGTCCGAGCGCGCGTGCATCGCACGCGTTAGTTTCTCATAGTAAATCTTGTTGCAAACGCGTTGTTTTTGTCAAAAGTCACACTTATTTTGGCGAAAGCAGTGTAGGATTGGTACTTTTAAGTTGTTGCTTTTTGTGGCAAGCTAAACATTGTTGTTTTGTTTGGAAGTTGCTTCAAACTATATTCTGAATCTTTGATAATTTTGGGCTTTACTCCTTATATCAAAAGGTGAGGACAAAAGATCTGGTCGTTAAGATCATTCTTTTGTGGGTAGAAGCACTGCTTGTTTTGAGAGAGTAATAGATTTGATCTTTAAGCGGTTAAGACGGCCACAATTCCTTCTTAGCTCTTCCCCTTAGGGATCTTGTCTATTACTTTACTCTCATAAAAATCTCTTCTTTTTTTATTCCACTACACAAACTTTCAATTTCTCTCTTGTTTCTTGCGAAAGCAGGTTCACCGCTGTTTGCATATTTCTTAAGTCGTCGCATAGGTCCGCCTTTGGCGTTTCTATGATTTTAGGAATGGCAAAAAAACGCTCGTCATTAAATAAAAGCCGGAATCCTTCGAGTCCAATTTTCCCCTTTCCTAGATCTTCATGTCGATCGACGCGCGAGCCTAAATCCTTCTTTGAGTCGTTAACGTGCAAAACTTTGAGATGATCCAATCCGATTGTTTCATCAAAGTGTTGCCACATTTTTTCATATTCTTTTTTTGTGCGCATATCGTAGCCCGCAACAAATGTATGGCAGGTATCGAGGCAAACTCCCACGCGTCTTTTGTGCTTGGACAACATGCGAACTTTTGCGATGTGTTCAAATTTATAACAGGTGCCGCTACCTTGGCCGGCCATTGTTTCCAGCAAGATCATTGAGTCGCCAGGGACTGCCTCAAAAGCTGCATCAATATTTTGTGCAATACGTTCTAAGGCTGAATCTTCGTCTGTATTTAAATGCGAGCCTGGATGCAGGACCAAATATTTTAGACCAAGTTCTTGGCATCGTTGCAATTCCATGACCAGTGCAGCGAGTGATTTTTTCCCAGTCTCTTGATTTGGTGATCCAATATTAATCAGATAGGTGCAATGCACCACAATGGGATCAATGTCATGTTTTTTGACGGCTTGCTTGAACTCTGCGATTTCATCAAGTGTCAGCTTTTTTGCATTCCACTGGCGGTTACTTTTGGTAAAAATTTGCATGGTGGTGCAACCGATTGATGCTCCACGCTCGAGAGATTTGTGCAACCCTCCGGATGTGGAGATGTGCGCGCCAAGGAGGAGTTTTTGTTTTGCTGACATAGTTTCCCTTTATTGTTTTGTGCTCATATTTAGTATGAAGCGGTTTGAGCAATCGAGCAATTATCCCTGCCGGGTCGCGTTTCTCTCTGATAATTCAATTGACAATCCATGTAAAAACTTTACCCTTAACAGGTAATAATCCCTATTTAAACAGGGTAGTCACCAGTTTCCTGGTGAGTTCTTTTTTAAACCCGTCTCTACATATATGTGTGGAACAGCAAGGAAAAACATGAAACTTTCACGCGCGTTATTTGCGCTTATGATGTGTGCATTTGCTACACCTTTTATTATTGAGGCCAAGGATAAAGCAGAAAAAGGTGCGAGGCTGGTTGTTGCTCCGCCTACACCTGATAATAAGGTTGAGGGCGAAGGCGACGAGCTCGAAGATGTTGTTAATGATCTCACTACGCCTCCAGTGTGCGGTGCGGAGGTATGTGGTTTTGAATATGAGTTTAGTGGCGTTTTCAAACCAGAAACTTTTGCTGGCGACAATATCAGTATGCTCAACAACCGCAATTGTGGTTTTGATAAAGTTTGGTATGCGCGTCACACTTTGGATCTGAACGGCAAAGCAAAATTTTTGCAGGGTGGCATTCCGGTTGCGGAAACATTTGGTACCATTCGTAATCGTGGTATCTGGGGAAATCCATCAAGTATTGCCAAAACTACAGATGCAACAACTAAGGTTGTTGATTCTGTTGGTGGATCGCATAGTCACTCAATTCCGCGTCACATTTTCTGGATGCGTGAATGTTGGTTAAAATTTGATATTGCCAAAGCGGTGGGACTGAGCTTTAGCAACAAACATGAATTCACACTGGGATTATTTCCGTTCCAATTAGGTCGTGGTATCGCACTTGGTGATGCGTATGCTACCGGGCCAGAAACTCTTGGTTTCTATACTGATTTTATCGTTGATCAATACGCGCCAGGTGCAAAATTCTCAGGCGATATTCTCACCGATGTTCTGCGTTATGATTTGTATGCAGCTATCTTGCAAAATAAAAGCTCAAGCCTATCCGATACTGGTGCAAAAATTTTAGGTCAGCAGTATGGCTTTATTGCAAATCCAGGCCGCGGCTTTGGTAAAATTAACTACCTTGTTGCAAGTCGTATTATGTGGCATCTGATTAACAATGGAGCGAATAAGGTTAATCTTGAGACATATGCTTTCTATAATAATGATCCGGAACAAAAGGTAGAATTTCTCGGTGACGCACATGCCCGACTTGGCACACTTGGGTTTGCCGGAAATTATATTAACGATCGAGTGGAAATTGGTTTTGATACCGCAGTTAACTTTGGTCAGCAAAAAGTTAAAGGATGGGATCGCAACGTCATCAAAGAAGCAAATGTGGATGGGCGCGTCTCTGTTGTTAACTCGCACGTGGTAAGCAATCCAGGTGGTGCAAGCATACCATTCGTTCGCGGATCGCAAGCGCAAACTATTATTGATACAACATTTGAATCTCAATCACAAAATGGGCAAATTATTGGCACGGTGGCTGGTCCTATTGGATATTTAACTCCTGGGCCGATCACATTGCAAAACAAAGCGCTACGATTCCGTGATCCATATTCTGTTGGCTATCATGGTTGGATGTTTGTGGGTGATTTTGCATTCTGGTTTAGAGACCATACTCTCCGTTGGGCTGCAGAGGCTGGTGCGGCATCTGGTGGTCGTCATCCACATAGTGAAGTGAAAAATTGTTCATATGATGGATTTATCGGATTGCAGGAAATTTATTCCGGTAACAAAGTGAAAAGTGCATTTGTGCTTGGCGGTGCAGGCAGATTGCCTCGCCCACTTGCGACTCCTGAATCAGATCAAGCGATTAATCCGTTCTCAGTTTCTACATCTGGATTTACTAACTTGATTTATGGTGGTTCGAGTGTGCTTTGGAAACCGAAATTGAATCGTGAATTTAACATCCAATCAAACGTACTTGCATATTGGGAAGATCGGGCGATCAAGAAGTTTGATGCGCTCACTAAATCGGATCTTCCAAGCGATGCGAGCAAGTTCCTTGGCGTTGAGACAAACGTGTTTGTGAATTATTTCCCATTCACGTCAATGAAGTTCTATTTTGTTGGATCTTTGTTCTTCCCAGGGCAGCACTACACAGACATTCGAGGTAAACCTCTGAATGCTGAGCAAGAAGCGGCACTAGATGAATTAGATGCAACGGGGTTTGATGCTGATTTTGTTCCAAATATAGGGGATAATACAGCGTGGACAGTGAACGCGGGAATTGAATTTAAGTTCTAGAAAAAAAGTATCGGGCAACTCCTTCAAAGAGTTGCCCGATTTGTTATGTGTGTTTCAAACAAAAGGATGCTCGTATGAACTTTCGTGTATTGATGCTATCTTTTATGTGTCTTGTTGCTGGAAATGTAATGGCTGAGGATGCTCTCAAGGGAACACATACGGTGGTTGTGGTTCTTGAGGCACGGCGGGGCAAAGAGGATGCTCTGAAGGCAGCTCTCATTAAGGTGAGAGACTTGAGCCTTCAGGAGAGCGGTTGTTTGGCATATCACGTGCACCGAAGTCTCAACAATTCTGCGCAATTCATTTTGTATGAAAATTGGGAAAGCAAAGCTGCTCATTCAAAACAGTTTCAAAAACCATATATTATGGAACTAGAAAATAAGCTTGAACTTCTGCTTGCAAAGCCCTATCAGTTGTTTATGGCAAAAGTAATTTAAGAAATTATTCCAGAAATTAAAAAGCGGCGCTAAAATTCAGCGCCGCTTTTTTTATATTTAATCTTTACGATTTGATTAAATTGAGCCAGCTCCAATGAGAACGATTTCATCTTTTTTGATGTTATTCAGAGCGATTTGTGGCTCGAGATCGATTTTTCCATTGAGCAAACTTGTAGTCAATTTGAGCTTAACGGCTTTGCCGGGCGCAGAATTTAACTGAAATACAAATTTAACATCATTATTTAAAACCAAAAGCAGTTGTGCCGCATCATCCTTGCTGATATTAACAATGCCTTGAGTTATTTTATTTGGACCAACTTCTTGAAGATCATTAAGGGTTGGAGGATTGTGTGCGGAACCCAGAGCAATTGATACGGGCTCTTTGGTTTTGTTATGAAACGCAAATTCTTCTGCATACATGGTTGCGCTTAGCAATAGGATCATGCCAAGGGCTTTGAGAGTTAATGACTGCATTTTCATACGATCTCCTTGTTAAGTGATATTAAATTTCGGTACCCAATATACGTAGCTTTGACCTGGTAAGCAATAGGGGTATCGTCTTGCCTTGGAATGAGAAAGAGGAACTGAATTTTCAGCTCCTCTTTCTTAAAAACATGTTTCTTTTTATTTGAGTTTTGCTTCTTCTTCTTTGAGTTGCGCATAGGCATTTGAAATGAGCGTGAACACATCAGTTGCCAGTTTTTTTTGCTCTTCTGGATTTGTTATTCCATATCGTGCGAATGCTACTTTTGCGGCAACCGAGGTATTTATTTTGTCAGGGTGCCAATCGAGTGAACGTTGCCGATACGCTTTTACGGTTGATCCATATTGAGCGACGCCAAGAATTTGCGCAGCTGTTGCACCTTGTGAAACACCAAGAAGGGCATAGGGACTCACTTTTGGTTGCGCAGCAGGTGCCGGTGGCGTTTGCACATATGGATTTGGTTGTGGTGAATATGTCCCTGAGCCATAACCAAGAAGTGGATAAGCAGTTACCGGTTGTTGTGTAGGAGGTGTTGGTGAATAGGCATAGGGGTTCGTCGCTGAAGGGGTTGATGAAGAAACAGGGGCTGGTTGGTGAACATACGCTATGGATCCAGATCCCACGGATACAATTGCTTCTTTGCTCACATTATTTGAGATTGCTTGTGGCACGATATCAACTCTGCCTGCATATGAAGATACGGCATTGAGTTTAATATTTTGTCCCGATGCAGTATTAAATTGATATTCCTGCTTATCATCGCCCTTTAAAATTAAAAGATACGGTTTTTCATAACTGCTGATCGTTGCTCTTAATTTTTCTCCAGGAACGAGGAATCGAGCCTTGCTTGCGCTTGGTGGATTTGATGTCGATCCGAGCGCTGCTTTTATGGAAGATGATGTGTTGTTCTGCAACTCGAATTCTTCTGCGTTGATCATTGCGCTCAGGCATAGCAGCAGGCTGAGATGTTTAAATGGACTAATCTTCATTCGTTTCCCCCTTTTTAATTATATAGTCTCCTAGATACCAATATAATTACCTTTGAAGCTGTAAGGCAATAGAATGCGGATTGCTTCTTACTGGTGGATAGGCACGTTATTTTTAATCGACTTTTAATTCACCCTTAGTGCTGATTCCATATCCATGTTGAGCAATAAGAGCGGCTCTTTCCTCATATATTTTTGGATCATCAGGAGTCCAAGCTCTCAATCCATCCACATACCGATTATTCATGCAAAAGACAGCTGCGATTAAAACGGTGTCATGAATCTCTATATCAGTTGCCCCTTGATCACGAGCGTGTTGAATATCTTCATCGGCTACTGATCGCGCATTTTTTTGGACCTTCGCGGCGATCGTGAGTAATGTTTTTAATTTTTCAGATATAGGTGCAGAGAGATAGTCATCTTTTACGGCTTGCAGAACTTTTGCTTCTCCATCGAGAAGGTGCACTGCTACTGCAGTGTGCATTGTACAACACCATTTGCATTCATTGAGATATGAAACAAATGCTGCGATAATTTCGCGCTCTGCGCGGAGCAACGTGGATTCGCCTCCTAATAATGTTCCAACTAATTCGCTGTGAACTTTTGCAATTTCTGGTCTGAGGGCCAAGAGAGATCGTATACCGGGGATATCTTCTTGCACAGAGATGTGAGGACGGGCTGAATTTTGTTTTTTTATTTTTTTTAATGCTGGTATGTGAAGGTTTGTATATCCATGTTGAGCAACAAGTGCAGCTCTTTCTGCATACATTTTTGGATCATCGGGGGTCCAGACTCTTAATCCATCAACATATCGATTGTACATGCAAAAAGCTGCTGCAATTAAAACGGCATCGTGAATTTCAATGTCGGTTGCACCTTGATCGCGAGCTCGTTGAACATCTTCATCTGTCACTGATCTCGCATTTTTTTGGACCTTCGCAGCGATTGTGAGCAATGTTTTTAATTTTTCAGATATGGATGCAGAGAGATAATCATCCTTCACAGCTTGCAGTGTTTTTGCATCACCATCGAGCAAGTGGACAGCTATCGCGGTGTGTATTGTGCAACAAAATTTACATTCATTTAAATATGAAACGAACGATGCAATGATTTCACGCTCTGCGCGGGACAATGAAGATTCGCGTGCTAATAATATGTCGGACAATTCAATAAGAGGCCTTGCTGTCTCTGGTCGAAAAAGAAAGAGAGATCGTATACCGGGGATATCTTCTCGCACAGAAATATGAGGGCGAGCGGACGGAGTGGCCCTTTCGGCTTTAATGAAAAAAGGAATACTACTCGTTGTTAACAAGATGAGAGCATAGGCATTAATTTTGATCATGAATTCTCCTTAAAAGATTGGATTCTAGCTTTTTTAAGATTGCTTAAATTGGTTAACTTTTGTAATATTACCCGCGCAAGAAAAATATAAATATATTCACAACTTGAGGATAAAAAAGTATGAAAAAAATTAATATAGTATTGAGTCTTGCCGCATTTGTTTTGTGCATAAATAGTGTTTCTAGGTGCGGCGAAATTCCATCTCACGTATCATGGACTGTTGTCGGCGCAGGGCCAACAGGTATTCTTGCTGTAGGTATCATTCTTGATAATGGTGTTTCTCCCGATAAAATTCTATGGATTGATCCAGACTTTAGTGTGGGCAGAATGGGCAAACTCTATCAGGAGGTGCCAGGCAATGGAACCGTGCGCCAATACATAGCATTGCTCGAAGGATGCAAAGCTTTTGGTGAAGTCAAAAGCCCTGCAATAGATCAGCTCTACACCCTTCACCCCGATCAAGCACCACTGCTTAAGGCAATTGTTGATCCGTTTTTAGATATCACTAATTATTTCCGAACAAAAGTTGTTGCCCTTAAAGATCAAATGACCGGGTTAACTTTCCATAATGATTTCTGGTCTATTCAAACCAACACAGCGACAGTTAAATCTGACTATGTTGTTTTAGCAACGGGAGCTCATCCGCGCATTGTTCGTGCTGATGGAATTCCACAAATACCTGTTGATGAAGCTCTTGATAAAGCTTCCTTGGCATCACACGTCAAGCCAGAAGATAAGGTGGTTGTTATCGGCAGCGGACATTCTGCATTGTTGATTGTCAAACATCTGACAGAACTTTCTGTTTCTCAGATTGTGAATCTCTACAAAAAACCGATTGTATATCAAGTGCCAATGCGCCGTGGTATTGCATGGCAAGAAGCAGGGTTAAAAGGTGAGGTTGCAACGTGGGCAAAAACAGTGCTCGAAGTGAATCCTCCTGCAAATCTTACTCGTGTTTATAACACGCCGGAAGCATTACAGACCTGCTTATCACAATGCACAAAAGTAATTTGTGCTACAGGATTTGAACGTAACGAATTGCCTTCGATTAATGGTGATGATTCTCTGTATCTAAATTATGATAGATCATCTGGCATTATTGCACCTCGATGCTTTGGAGTGGGAATTGCCTTCCCTCAACAAAAAACTGATCCACTTGGAAATGTTGAGCATTTGGTTGGCTTACCATACCTAAGATTTGATGCTTTGATTGAAGCTCTTAATGAGGACCTCTAAGCAGGTTATCGGCATTTAAGTTCTAGAAATGAAAAAGAGGGGCTGACATTCAGTCCCTCTTTCCTTTTCTTATAACTTCATATCTTTTTTATATTTTTCGTAGGCGTTTGAAATGACGGTGAATACATCAGTTGCCATCTTTTTTTGTTCGGCAGGATCTTTTATCCCGTATTTTGCGAAAGCTGCTTTTGCACCAGCCGACTCCTGCGGGGTGCCTATTTTATCAGGATGCCATTCTAGAGTCAGTTGTCGATATGCTTTTGCAGGAGCTAATCCTGGATTTTTATCGAGGCCAAGAATTTGGGCATTCGATGCATCTTGTTGGACTCCAAGAAGCATTTGAGGTGTTAATTTTTGGGATGTTGGTTTTGGGAGCGGAGCCGTGCCACTACCAATTAATACGATTTCATCTTTTTTGATGTTATTCAAAAGAAGTTGTGGCGCGAGTTCTATTTTGTTTCCAAACAAGCCAGTGGTGAGTTTGAGTTTGACTACCTTGCCAGGTGCAGCATTAAGTTGATAGAGGTACTTAACATCGCGATCTATAATTAAAAATTGTGGCCTTTCAGCGCTGTTAACGGTTCCCTTCACCAATCCATCAGGTTCAACAACTAGAAGCGAGCGATCGTTTGGAGGATTTGCGGCATTACCGAGAGCAGCTCTTACCGGTGTTTTGGTTTTATTATGAAATTCAAACTCTTCTGCATTGATTAGTGCGCTGAGGCAGAGCAGCAGGCCGAGGCCTTTAAAGGTGAGTGACTGTATTTTCATATTCCCCTCTTTTTTTAATATATTCCCTTAAACATGAATATAGTTGTCGGGGTAGTTACGAGTCAAGAGAGTGAGCCTTGATAAATTGGGGCTTCTGCTTATCAATCCCCCCTTTTTATGCTACTATTGGGCTTATTGCGCATAAGTTTATTTCTCCGGATAAAGGTTGTTCCATGCAAGCATTTGAACGTACCATAGGGTGTGGCCAAGTAAGTGCCGCACAATTAAACAAGAAAATACATTTAGCAGGTTGGGTACATCGTCGCCGTGATCATGGCGGCCTTATTTTTATCGACTTGCGAGATCGCTCTGGTCTTATGCAGGTAGTTTTCAATCTCGATTCATCTGGGGATGCTGCCAAACTGGCTCACACCCTCCGTTCAGAATTTGTGATTGCGGTCTCAGGCACCGTAGTTGACCGGACCCCCGCGACAGTCAATGCAAATATGTCTACGGGCAAGTGGGAGTTGCAGGCGGATGAACTGACTATCTTAAATACATCCAAACCATTGCCATTCAATCTTGATGATGCACACCAAGTAGATGAAGAGATTCGTCTCAAGTACCGCTACATTGATTTGCGTCGCCCAGAGATGCTTGAAAAGTTTACGATGCGCAACAACCTCACTTTTGCAATGCGTGAATTTTTGCATAAACAAGAATTTTATGAAATTGAAACTCCCATACTGACTAAAATTACGCCAGAGGGCGCACGTGAGTTTTTGGTTCCATCACGTTTGCATCTTGGTCAATTCTATGCGCTGCCGCAATCACCACAGCTTTATAAGCAGTTGTTGATGGCAAGTGGTATGGAAAAGTATTTCCAAATTGCACGCTGTTTTCGTGATGAGGATTTGCGTGCCGATCGTCAACCAGAATTTACGCGGGTCGACTTGGAAATGTCTTTCATCAACGAGCAAGACATACAAAATGTTATTGAAGGCATGCTCAAGCACGTGATGAAACAGGTACTTGATATTGAGATTAAGATTCCGTTTGATCGCATGAACTATGATGATGCATATATGCAGTATGGGTGCGATAAGCCAGACAGACGCTTTGAGCTCAAAATTTCAGATGTGACCAGTTGGTTTGCAGACAGTGAATTGAGTTTCGTGCGCGCAATTGTCGATAAAGGTGGCAAGGTTGGCGCATTGCATGTTGAAAACCATGAATTCACTCGATCAGAAATTGATGGCTGGGTGCCAAAAGCACAAAAATTTGGTGCAAAAGGATTGCTTTGGATTCGCTATGGCAAAGATGGCCAGCTTGAATCTCCCGTGAGCAAATTTTTGCCAGCAGATTTTGTCTCGCGTATCAAAACAATATTCCCAACATTTGGCCCAGGCAGCGCACTCTTTTTAGTTGCGGGTAAATACAAACAAGCGTGGGAAGTTCTTGGTCGTATTCGCTTGGCAATGGGTAAAGAATTTAATTTGATTCCAGAAAATAAATTTAACTTTTTGTGGGTTACCGACTTTCCATTGTTTGAATACAATGAAGAAACCAAGCGTTACAATGCAGCACATCATCCATTCACTGCGCCGCAACCTGGTTGGGAGAAGTTGCAACCTGGTGAGATGAGAGCGCGCGCCTATGATGTGGTACTCAATGGCACAGAACTTGGTGGTGGTTCAATTCGTATCCACAACCGCGAAATGCAACAAAAAGTATTTGATATGCTCGGGCTGACCAATGAGCAAACGCAACAAAAATTTGGGTTCTTGCTTGAAGCACTGGAGTTTGGATTTCCGCCACACGGCGGTGTCGCTCTTGGTCTTGATCGCTTTGCAATGTTGCTCTCGAACTCACAATCAATTCGGGATGTGATCGCATTTCCAAAAACGCAACGAGGATATGATCCGCTCATGCAGGCGCCAACGCCGGTTGAGACTGAAAAGTTGCGCGAGTATGGACTGCGTTTGATGCCGTTAGAAAAAGAATAAGATCAGAAGATTTTGTTATAGAGCCCGTCATTTTTTGCTAGAAAATGACGGGCTTTTTTTGTGCGTTATTATAATGTATGTTTTCTATAACTAAAAAATATAAAAGTGAAAAAGGAAATGGATGAATATTGCGAAGATAGAGGCTTCAGAAATTTTAGATTCGCGCGGTTGGCCAACGGTTGAAGTGATGCTCACTCTCTCGGATGGTCGCATGGTGACTGCTGCAACGCCATCAGGAGCATCAGTTGGCAGGTATGAAGCCTTAGAGCTTCGCGATGGTGATGACCGGTATATGGGCAAGGGGGTGCAAAAAGCCATTTCACATATCGAGCACTTTATTGCACCGTCTCTGATTGGCAAAGAGCCAGATACGGTTGAAGCTGATTCAATTATGATTCAGATGGATGATACTGAAAACAAATCCCATTTAGGCGCAAATGCTATTTTGCCGGTTAGTATTGCGGTATGCAAAGCGCAGGCTTTGATTGAAGAATTAGAACCGTACGAACTCATCGGCTACTTGTGCGGACATGAAACAGTGGCGCTCCCATGTCCGATGTTCAATGTGATTAATGGCGGCGCGCACGCAAACAACAATCTCTCTGTGCAAGAATTTATGATCATGCCGATTGGAATGCCGAGCATTCGATCTGCCGTTGAGCTTGGCGTGACTGTTTTTCAAACGCTGAAAGAAATTTTGCACAAGCGAGGAGATTCAGTCGCGGTGGGTGATGAAGGTGGCTTTGCGCCCAATTTTGAAAACGAGAAAGAGGCGCTCGACACTCTCATGGAAGCAATCCGGCGCGTTCAAGATCGCTATGAAGGGACCGTGATGATTGCGCTTGATGTTGCGGCAAGCCAGCTTTATACTCCCGATAAAAAATTATACATGCTCCAAGGTAAGCGCTACGATTCATCCGAGCTTATTGATTGGTATGAGAAATTGATCAGCGAATATCCAATTTATTCAATAGAAGATGGTCTTGGTGAAGATGATTGGATCGGCTGGCAAGAGATGACAAAGCGACTCGGTGGAAAAACGCAGCTAGTTGGCGATGATATTTTTGTGACTAATCCCGTGCGCATCTGGGAAGGGTTGCGGCAGGAAGTTGCCAATGCGGTTTTGATCAAACCAAATCAAATTGGTACAGTGACCGAAACTTTGCAGGCAGTGAAATTATGCCAAGAGCAAAATCTCGCCGTGGTCGTTTCTCACCGTTCTGGCGAAACGAATGATTCCTTCATTGCTGATTTGGCAACGGGCGTGAGTGCACCGCAAATAAAAGCGGGTGGTTGCTCACGAGGCGAACGTATGGCGAAGTATAATCGCTTGTTGCAGATAGAAGATCAGCTTTTGATGAATGTAGAATTTTAAACGAAAGACTTTTGTATGTTTAGATTCCTCAAAGTATTTTCAATAGGATTGGTGGCGCTCATCACCATGGACGTGATCTGGTTGGGCGGAATCATGAGCTCATTCTATGCAACTCATCTTGGCCACCTGGCTCGCATGGCAGGCGGATCGATTTCTCCTGATTGGCTTGCATCACTCGGGGCTTGGGCTCTCATAGTCCTTGGTTCAATTATTTTTGTGCTTCCTCGAACCGAGAATGGATCGATAGTCTATGCATTTTGCATGGGTGGGATGTATGGACTGGTGATCTATGGAGTCTATGATTTGAGTAACTATGCAGTGCTCGCACAATGGCCATGGGCTGTGGTGGTAACGGATGTTGCCTGGGGCATGGTGGTCAATGGGCTACTCGCAGTGATTCTGCATCTTATTGCTTAGGCAACAAAGAGACTGGAATCTTTGAGAAGCGTCTTGAAAAAAGGACCTTTTTTATTGCCCTTTCACGCCCGTATTTATTACAGTTAGGAATGAATGGGTGTTTGTTTTTAGGGGACCAATAATGAATAAGAAGAATCTATTTTTAGGACTTACTGTTCTACTCTGTGCCAATCAGGCATCGGCCAGTTGGTTTTCAATCTCGTTTTCAAACCCAAAAGTAGTTGAACAAAAGTTTATGATAACAGCGAAAGAAGACCTTGGTTTTGGGATATTATATCGAAGAGCGGTAGAAGAGATGTTTGCTCAGTCTCCTATTTATCTATTTTGGGCCTTGTTTATCAATCATATGGTTTTGCCTTATATTCTTGAGTGGAAAACCCGCGAGCCTCAGCTCGAATCAAACGCTCGTTGGGGATGGTCGGATCAGCAGCTAATTTATGCCTACAACATGTTTAATGCTTATGTGTTAAACAAGGAAATATCTCAGCAGGAAAAAGAAGCCATGGAACGAATGGCCCATACGGTCAAAAAAATATGGATAGAGAGAGTGTTGCATCGCAATTGAGCGAAGCACTAATGAGGGGACCAACATGAATAAGAAGAACCTATTTTTAGGACTCGCTATTCTACTTTACGCCAATCAGGCATCGGCAAGTTTGTGGGATGATCTAGCCGACTGGTTTTCCAAAGCAGCAACATGGATTGTTTCTATGTTACCAGAGTCTTGGCAGGGACGCGCATGTATGACCTCGGGGACCTGCACGACTTCAGGGGTCCGTTATGTTTTGAAATCAGGTAAGGGCGCAGAGCTTTCGCAAAAGGGCGTGACCATTAAAGACAAATCAGACTAGGCCGTCGTATCCTGCTGTACCTTCTGCCTGAGTTCTCGCGCATAGCGTTCTTTGTCGAAGTTTGGATCAAATGATTTTGCTAAGACCGGTTCAGATTTCTGGACTGGTCTTTTTCTATTTTGAGCAACGGCCGGGCCAGTAGGTGATTCTTGTTCTTCAACAGGTTCAGTAATTTGTGGCTTTGATTCCACGTCATAATCTTCTGCACGAGGTTTCGCATCTTTTGTTGGGGCGGTAGAATCTTCATCTTTTTGGTAAATTGGAGCCTGACCACTTTGGCCTGAGCCACCTTGCAGTTGCGTGAGATCTCTTTTGATGAAGTCTTCCACTGATTCTCGGGCATCGGACGATGTTTTGAAGTACCAACGAGTGATTGGATCTTTTAATGAATCAAACATCTCGCCATCTCGACCATACTCAGTCGCTAACCTTATATAGTCGCGCGTATATTCACCAGCACCGGCTCTATAGCGCGGCTCAATAATAGTTGGCGAAATGAACACCGTGAGATTGTTTTTAGTCAGAGTTCCGGTGCGTGTTTTGAAGAAGTAACCGATAATAGGAATTCTGCCAAGGAATGGAGTTTCACTAACACTCTTTTGTTTGTTGTCGCGAATTAATCCGCCGAGGGCAAGTACGCCTTTATTTTTAATATTTGCATTGGTGATTACCGTACGAGTTGCACGAGCGTTGTTATCGATATTGACTCCCGCCAAAAATTCATCAATATCGATTTCCACTTGCACGTTAATCGTATCGGCTGAGCTAATTTTCGGCGTGATGTTCACCTTCAAGAAGGCCTTAATGGTATCGTTTTTGACAATAGGGTTAATGTTACCCGTTGCTTCGCCAGTAACGAGTCGCGTTTCACCAATTTCTACCGTTGCCTTTTGGTTGTGAACGGCAATGATATGAGGATGGGAAAGAATTTTAGTGTTATCAAAAGCTTTCAATACTTGCAGAAGGCTCCATGTTGACCCATTATTATCGCTCAACGAAATCGCCGTGCTACCAGGGGCAAGCAATGCAGCGGCGCTGAGGGTTCCCGCATCTGTTTTGTTACCAGAAGCATCCACCGAATCGCGTAACAGATCACTCGATACTGTTGGGAAGTTAGTTCCATTATCAATCACACTGATAGTTTGTGGATTGGTGAAGCTATTAGGCAGTTGGCCTGGCGCCAATTGTGCTGATTGGAAACCAAGCTCTCCTGGAAGTGGGATTTTTGCTGGATTGCGAAGCAAGCTGCCAAGCTGGCGCGTGTCATCTACCGTGAGATCGGCAACAAGTATTTCAATAAAAACCTGTCTTTGGGGAATATCCATTTCCTCAATCAGTTTTTTGATTCGCTTCCAGTCGTCATTGGTTGCAGCAATAATCAGCTTATTGCCGCCATAGTATCGTGTGCTATTTTGTTGGCCTTCAGCGAGCGGAATAGTATCTGTTTTGACGATCACATTATTGAAAAATCTTTCGGTACCGCCTTTTTGAAGTTCAGGTGCACCTTTTGCTTGGCCGGTGCCGACGGAGCCGCCTGTAGATTGTACGATCTGCTGGAGTACTGGTGCAAATTCTTCTGCGTTGAGATATTGCAACTCATAGGCATGTAAAATTGAGTTGCCCGATTCGAGTTCCACATCGATATATTCGAAAATAAAATCTTTTATGCGTTCAACGGCATCGGTTCGGCCAAGAACAATCAGAGCATTTGAACGATCATCGGCGATGATGCGCGTAAATTGAGAAAAATAGGTCGCTTCATTTTTATTTTTTGCATCCAAATGGCGAGGCTGCATCGGTTGAGCTGATTTTAAAATATTTTGATTAAAAAGATCAGCAACCATTTTAGCATCCGCAGACTTTAGTCTGATGAATTCCATCTTTTCTTGGAATCCTGGTTGGTCAAGTTGAACAATTATTCTCATCGCAGCTTTGATATCAATCGATTGCGCAACGATGACTAATGCATTTGCGGCAGGATCAACCTTATAGATCGCGTCAGCAGGCAGCAAATCTTTCAATACAGCCATGAACTCGTCGTCTGCCTGACCAGTGGCTTTCATGTTCACCAAATAGTAGAGGTAGCGAATTCGTTCGTCTGTTGCCGGTAGCTGATCGTAATTGGTGTTGACGAACAATGCCAACGGTTCGCGTCCAACATTGTTAGAGTTCTTAACAATCGTAAAAATATTTTTCTTAGGAACAACGGTATATTCCGCTTCATCAAGAATGGTCAGAAGAATATTCCATGCTTCTTTGAGAGTGTATTCTTTATCAAGGTGCAAAGTGACTTTTTCTTTGATAGCATTCGCTCCTTGCGGGAGGACGATATTGTAATCAAGTTCGCTGCTTAGCTCATTGATAACATTAACCAAGGGAACATCATGGTAGTCGAAGCTAAATCGTTTGCCGCGGGATTTTTTTTTCAAGGGCGTGCGTGTGGATGCAGATTCTATTGCCGCAACTAACCCTGTGCAGGTTGATAGGCAGTAGACAATCGAGAGAGTGAAAAAAAAGTGTCGTTTGTTCACCATATAACACGCCTCATTTATTCAGGCACTACTGTTTTTGGTTGTAGCGTGGCAATTGTTAATTCAACATCTATCGCACGTGGCGTTTTTGATTTTTTAATTTCTAAGTCTTTTGTATAAATGCGCTCTGTCTGCTCGAGCTCTTGCAAAAGTTCAAGTAATTGTTTCATAGTGATCGCATCAAATCGAGCCTTGAGAGAACTTTCTCGATAATCGTCATCACGATCTGCTTGAGAAGTTGCTTCTAGTGATGGCGTGAGTCCGAGCTTGCTTCTCATGCCGGTAAAGTAGGCGCCAATTTTAAAATCAGAACTTTCAGCGAGCATTGCATTAATTTCTGATTGCTCTTTTTGGACTCTGTGCGATTTGGTCAATAACATGCGCACAGTACTTTCCCGCTCATCATTGAGCTCTGCAAGTTCGCTTGTCAGTGTAGATGAGCGACTATAATTATAATACATAAGTCCGCCAGTCATGAGCACTAGTATGCCCAAAAAGCCGCCCACATAATAGTAAAATTGTTTTTCTTCCAGTTGGTCGATAAAGGACTGGATTCTATTGATTATTTCAATCATACATCCCCTACCGGTCGAGCCAACGCGATGTGCATGGTAAAGTCAGGATCTTCCTGCGGAGGCACATAAGAAAACATTGGCGATTGTTTCAATTCTCGTTCAAGAACTTTGAGTGCATCATGATCTCGTACGCGTGCTTTGAGAATGAGCTCTGTGTCGGTTAGTGTGATTCGTTCAACCTCAAAGCCAAGGGCATCTTTATCGACACGCGTTGATAATTCAAAGAGCGCTTGCAAGAAAGAGGTGCGGCCTCGCTGAGAAAATTTAAAAAGCGTTTCCTGTTCTTTTCGTAATTCTCGTTTTGCAAGATCGATAACTTCTTGCCAATCTTCTTCATCTTTATCAATATTTTTAAATCGTTTCTTTAACATTTCTACCACTTCATGCTCCGAGCTTGAAAGTTCCGATGAGAGCATGCGGGTTTGGACTATTGAAAAACCAAGCAGCATCCCAAAGAGAAGAATAACGAGCGATCCAGAAGTAATAAACTCTTGGAGTGCGCTGATACCGCCCGATGCCGCAAATTCATCTCGGCGCAAATTAAAATGCTCTGTAGCGCTCAATGGCAGCGCGGTGCTTGCCGATACAATCCCGGTAATAGGAATGGAAACTTTTGCAGCGATATTAATTCTCTCGTGGGATGTGATGAGTGCCATATCAAAAAGCTCAGTGGGGACTTTGAGAATATTTTGCCCCGCAGTAACTAGGCTTTGTATTGTGGCCCCATCGCCAAGCAGGATTACCTGCTTGAGATTATTTTCGGCAGCAGTTTGTTGCTCGAATGAGTTAAGCGTGAAGCGAACCTTTTGCCAGAAATCATCGAGAGCCTTTGTCGTGCTCTCAGTGTATTGTGCGTTATCTTCTTTTTTATTCCCAAAGCGAATGATATTTTCCATTGCCTGATTTGATGGAATGTTGAGCGTATCTGCAACATATTTTGCAATAGAAGAAAGGCCATGGGGTATAGTGCGAATGAATTTGAGTTGCCCTGCCGTGATGTAGGCCACATTCGTTGTTTGCAATCCTAGATCAAGCAAAGCAGTACTGCCGCTCAGGGATCGATATTTATCAATGTGGGAAAAAAGATCAAAAAGCGCAAAGAGATCAACGGTGATCACGTTGGGATTCAAACCTGCCTGAGCATAGATATCAAGCTGCTGAGTGAGCAGTTCTTTTTGCACCGCAGCAACGAGAACTTGGCTACTCGATGATGCCACATCTACACCAGTAACAATAAAATCTAATACCGCATCATTCAGAGAGAATGGCAGAAGTGGTTCAACTTCAAAGCCAACCACCATGCGAATTTTATCATGATTCGTGAAAGGCAACTTCAATTGCTTATAAATAATCATCGAGCTTGGCAGCGCAATGCGGACTTCGTCATAATTTTGAAAATGAGCCACTGTTTTTTTGAGAGCTTCCACGGTGCGCTCGGTGTAATTCGTTGGTGCGCCTGGCTCTAATTGCTCTTCAACCTGCTGCTCGATCAAGAAAGAGTTACCCTTTGCAAGCACTTGAGTGATGTTGATATGGGTTTTGGCAATATCAATACCCAAAATACGCTTGGAAAAAAGATAGTAGTTGCCAATCTTATCTGGCAAAAATAAATTTTTTATCATGCGCGTGTACCTTTGGTCACGTTACTTGCGCGATTAGATTGCGGCGCCAATTGATTAAGCGCGAGCTGAGGAGCATCAATAGCAATCTGTTCTATTTTTTCTGGTTTTGGCTTTTTATTTTTGCGCGTTTCTTTTGCCGCTTTTCTGCGATCTCGTCGGGTTTGACGTTTTCTGCGCATTGCTTCATTGCCGCTACCTTCACGACGTCGATCAAAAATAAATTCTTCTACGGTTGTATCAATCTTATTATCAGCAAAGAAAAGTCTATGGATAGGATCGCGAGCATCTGTCGGATCAATCATCTCATCAATAGAGCTTCGATAATCGGCAACACGTTCTCGTGTGAAAGAATCGCTCGCATCTGTTTTTTCAGGACGAACAATACGGGTTGAGACAAGAATAAGAAGATTTTCTTTATCGGCTGTTTTGTTTTTATTTTTGAATAGCCAGCCAACGAGTGGAATAGAACCGAGTATTGGTACCTGGCTTTCCTGATTTTTGATCACATTTCTCACCAATCCACCAAGGGCTAACACTTCCTGATCGGCAACAATGGTTTTTGAAACAATTCTTTTCACTGTTTTTGTTGCAGAGGTGAAGTCTGTTGGATTTAAAAAGTCCGTGATATCGACAACGAAATCAAGGGAGATCATGCCATCGGAGTTGATTTGAGGAGTAATCTCAACGGTGAGCGAAGCAGGTTCATCACTTTGTGAAGTAATGTCGCCCTGTGATCCGGCAATCGTACTTGTTACCACACGGCGAGTTTCACCGAGAGACACTTTAGCTTTTGTTTTATTCGTTGCCATCAAGAATGGGTTAGAAACAATTTCCAAGTTGGTGACGGTTTCAAGTGCTTGGAAAATACCCCACACGCCATAGATATCCTGCCCTAGGGTCAAAATAGTATTACCTGCGCTCATAGGGTTCACGAGGCTGAGCAAGTTACCGAGCAATCTTTGAACGCCAGGTACTGCGCCAGTTTGTTCAACGATACCACTTGGTTTTCCATTAACATTGAGTCCAGACGTTTGCCATTTCACATTGGTACCAAGAATACCACTTGGCGCTGCTTTACTGCGAACCTGAGCTCCCAACTGTTTTCCGCTCGTATTTTTAATATCCAGAATTAATATTTCGATAGCAACTTGCGGTTGTGCTTCATCCAATTTTACGATGATTTCTTTTGCACGAAGATAATCCTCGTAATCACCTTTGATGACAATGCGGTTAGTTGCTTTTTCTGGAGTGAATGTCATTTCTTTCAAATATTTATCACCTGCGCGTACCCCGCCAGCTTTGCCCACTGGAGTATCGGCACCAAATCTGGTCACTTCACGCATAATATCGGCAACGGTGACGGCATCTGCATAACGAAGTTGATGAACATAGAGGGGTGAGTATGGTTGATCGAGATCGACGTCAACATACTTGGTGATAAAATCTTCAATTTGTTTGATCGAATCTCTGGCGCCAAGCAGAATGAGTGAGTTGGTGCGAGGCTCTGCGATAATGCGTGTATCTTCAGGGAAATAATTAGGAGTCTCTGGTCTGCGTGGACCAAATACGCGTGGTTGCGCTCGCTGATCAGGAGAGGCAAGAAGGCTTTCATATAATTTTTTAACTTCTTGAGCATCGGCGCGGTGCAGTTTGAGGACAGACATCGACTGTGGCATGGTGATACGATCAAGTTCTTTCACAATCTCCATCAATGTTTTCACATTGTAGGCCTTATCTGTCAGGATGAAAGCCTTTTGAGCTTTGAGTTGCAGGAGTGGCGCATCGGGACTACGCAAGGAATCGATTACGGGAATGATGGTATCGAGTGTGCCATTTTTAATGAAATAGACATACCGAATTAGCTCATCATTATCTGGCAATTTGCTTGAATCAACGCCAATGTAGGCAGGGATAGGAGACTTGCGCGCGTTTGGTAATGTTTCGACGCGATAAATAGCATGATCGCCTGTCGGCACAACGGCAAATCCAGCGATTTCTAGGAATGTTGTAAAAAGATTCCATGCCTGTTGGCGCGTGAGAGGCTCGTTCGTTTTGAATGAAATCTTATTGCCTTTAACAGCCTTGCCATTTTTTTTGATTGGTTCGATTGATTCATCGGTAATAAAATTCAAATCAAAGAGTGATTCAACATAGGTGACAAGATTTTTTAGATCTGCGTTTTCAAAATTAAATTCAACGCGCTCATCTTTTTCTTCTTCGAGTTCTTTGAGTGTCTCTTGAGCCTGTTCGATTGTTTCTTTTTTCTCAGCCGGTTTCTTTTCCTGAAATTCAAGAGGCAGATCTAAGTCTGGATCCGCGTAATGAACGCCTTGCTCAGGTTCTTTTTCTTCAAGAGCAGCAGGAAGGATCACGGTCCGCGCATTTTTTGGCGCATCATCAACAGAAGAAAGAGGATCATGGTTTACTGGTGTTGCCGCGGAGGCTGCAGCTGTTGCTTGCTCCTCATCTTCATCTCTTTTGTTGAAAATATCAGGATCGAGCCCTACGGACATGCGTGCTTCTCGTGCAGACTCTTGTGCTTCGCGTAGCCGCGCATCAACTTCTTGTTTTATTTGTTCACCAAGAGAAAGCGCAGGTTGATCAGTTGCAGGTTCTGCGCTTGCGGGCGCTTTAGCAACGGCCTCCTGCATAGTTTTTTCCAGCGACGGTTCAGGAGTGAATTCATTCATTGCAAGCTGGGGATTGCCGGGCTTGTTGAAGGTGTTTGAGATGCGATTTCTCGAACTAATTCTTTCCCGTTTGAACGGAGTCACGGTTGTTGCAACGAATAAACATGCAACGAACAGGAATAAAAAATGTACGCGATTAAATTTGTTCATGGCCATGCTCAGTTTTTTCGCAGGTTATTCATTTTCCTGTGGCGCCGTCTTTTCTTGAGGCGCTTCGCCCCTGCGCAACATGTTTCGCCGTTCTTGATTTTCTATTTCGTATAACGTTGGCGCAAACTTATGTTTTTCCTTTAAAATAGCAGCTTTTTCTTCTTCTTGCAGTTTTTTAATTTTTGGAGCGACCTCTTCTTTACCTTCTTCAGGTAATTTAAATTCCTTGAGTGTGAAAACCAGTGTGCGAGGTTGCCCACGACGCGAGAGCTCCACAGTGATCGTACCACCTTCGCTTATGTTAGTAATTTCTTTATAGATTTTTATACGATCTTCAGTTAATCCCGTTGGCATTCCATTAATAGTCGTAATCAAATCACCTGTTTGCAGTGCAAGTTCCGCGCCAAGTGATCTTTGATCCACGCGCCCAATTTGAACGCCCACGCTTACGCCCTTACGGTACGCAGTGACCAAATTAAACATATCAATAAATTCAGCAAGATTGTGAATGCGTTTGCCAAATGCTTTTGGATTGAGTAGATAATGTCCTTCGGTCACTTCCTGCACGACACGGTTCCAATCTTGAGCGACTGCAAATGCAGGATCGATTTTTGCATCTTGCTCCCTCAGATAGAGGACTTCTTGTTGACCATTTGATCGTAAGAAAACAATTTTATTACTAAAGATACGAATTAGTTGCGCGTCTTCTATGTTGTCGCCAACTTGATAATTCTTTTCAACATTTGTTTTGTTGTTTTCTATGATCGCGCCATTGCGTGCATTGCTATGACTAATGACCATGATTCCTTTGAGCGAAACATCAAGTGGCTCTAAAAATTGAGGTGGCGCTGGTTTTGCGACAGGAACTTCATGAGGAGCTGGCGGTTGTGGGAATGTGCCACCAAGTTTTTCATCTTTTGGAGCTGGCAATTCTTTACTATATGTGCCAAACAAATCATCTTCATAAATTTTTGTAATATCCACCGCAATAGATTCTTTGGGCGGAGAGAGTTTGTAGGAAGTAGGTTTGATACTTTCTCTTGCAGGAATCGACACCCGACTGAAATATAAAAACGCGCATGCAATGATGAGAAGCAGCAGGAGCGTGCTATTCACGATCCAAAAGGGGTGTCTCATTCAGCATTCCTCTAATTAAAGTACCAACTCACAATACTCTCCCCACATCTTTCTTGTCAAGCTGACACAAAATTCTAACCTATTGCTGTTAAAAGCGTTCTGCCGATATCAGCAATAATATGTCTTAGTGATCAGCATTATGGACATTGCGGACATTATGGAGATGCCACTCGGTTAAGTATTGTAGTGATGATCGCATCCGGCTTTACATTGTCTGCCTCTGCTTCATAAGTCAGGAGCAAACGGTGACGCAGTACGGCATGTGCAACTGCTTTGACATCATCAGGAGTAACAAAGTGGCGATTTTTCAAAAACGCGTGAGCTTTCGATGCTTTGTAGAGCGCGATACTCGCACGTGGAGAAACTCCATAGTTGATGTATGCCGCAATGTCATCAAGATGCGCTGCGCGTGGATCACGCGTTGCAAACACTAAGTTAATGATATAATCCACAACTTTATCATCCACATACACATCTTCCACCACTCTTTGTGCAGAAAAAATATCTTCTTTTTTGAGCACCTGCAAAATTGGTGCCGGTTTTTGTGTACGTTTTACAATTTCTTTTTCATTATGCCGTTCTGGATAGTGCACAAGGAGCTTAAACATAAAGCGATCAGTTTGCGCTTCGGGTAACCGATACGTTCCTTCCTGTTCTAATGGATTTTGTGTTGCAAATACCAAGAACGGAGCATCCAATTTGAAGGTTTGCGAACCAATTGTGACTTGCTGTTCTTGCATAGCCTCTAAAAGTGCGGCCTGCACTTTTGCTGGTGCGCGATTAATTTCGTCAGCGAGAATCAAATTGGCAAAGATGGGCCCTTTTTTTGTTTCGAAAGCTTGTGTTTTGGGATTATAAATAAGTGTACCAATGAGATCTGCTGGCAAAAGATCTGGCGTGAACTGAATACGATTGAAGCTGAGTCCAAGCGAATCAGTGACGGCTTTGATCATTGTTGTTTTGGCTACACCGGGGACTCCTTCGAGTACGATGTGTCCGTTGCAAAGAATGGCAATTGTAATGAAAGTTACAATGTTCTCTTGCCCAACAATAACTTTGCTTACCTCGTATGCGATGCCTTGAAAGCGATTGCTTTCTTCTTTAATTTGATCGATACTGAAGGCGGAAGCAGGGTTTGTAGCGTGCATAGCAGCGAGCCCTTTTTTTTAGTTGTTTTTCTCGATCCATATCTGCTTTAATGATGACCATTTTAGCAATCTCAGCACAATCTTACAATTTATGAATGCATCGGGAATTTTTAGGAAAAGCAGGAGTTAGTGAATGATCCTTTCGGGAAAAGAGATTAAGAATCGGTTGGATGGTGATATTATCATTGATCCATTCAATGATTCGCAGCTGGGTCCAAACAGTTATAATCTTCGATTACATCGTGAGTTGATTGTCTACGATGAAAAAATTTTGGACATGAAAAAAAAGCATCGCCTGAAAAATATTATCATTCCGCAAGAGGGACTTGTTCTCCAACCAGGAAGATTATATTTGGGGCGCAGCATTGAATACACAAAGACAGACAACGTGGTACCAATGATCGAAGGTCGCTCCTCTATTGGGCGTCTTGGCATTTTTATTCACATTACTGCTGGATTTGGCGATGTTGGATTTAGCGGTTATTGGACGTTAGAAATGTTTTGTGTGCAGCCCGTACGTATTTATCCTGGCGTGGAAATTTGCCAAATTTTCTATCACACTATAGCCGGCGAATATGATCGCTATATCAGTGATAAATACCAAAATAATACTGGCGTGCAGCCAAGCTTGCTCTACACAGAGTTGCAAAAGCAAAATGAGATTTAAGATTCCAGCGAGTTATGCGTGAGAAAAAAGTGGGCAGTTATAACACTGCCCTTTTTACTTTCTGTTTTTGGTATGCAGAGTTCTTTTCTATTTCCACCAGCCACTAATTCTTGTCCATATGGAGACAAATGGACTTTTGATCAGACTCCAAGCGCTTGAAAGTTTTTGCTTCCACCATGCTTGCTGTGCTGCCTTTTTATACAAATCTATATTTTTTTGTTTTTTAGTTGCTTCATCTTCCGCAGAAGTCACGCTTGCTTCTTCTTTTTCTTTTTCTTCACTAATTTCGGGAGCCTTCTGCACCGCAACACTGCTTCTTTCAAGCCGTAAATTTAAACGAGCCCTAATTTCTTCTGGCAACTCGTTGTAATAGCTAACATACGGCTCCCTCAGAATATTGCTGTCCTTTTTGGTTGCCCGGTCTGGAAAATGATAGAGATAGGCAAGAAAGAGTAAGTTATTGAGAGTTAACTTGTCAGTGGCAGTTTTCTTTGGCTCTGTATTCAGATCATTAAATAGTATGAGAATAAAAATCTCCAGGGAATTAGCATTTATATCGACAGGCTCTTCTGCCTTGCTCGGGGCTATTTTATCATCAGCAAGAGATAGCGGAATCATTCGAGCAGGTTTGTTTTCTTGCACTATTAAGAATGACGAAACGTAATGGCCTCTTTGCATTTGAACATGGAGTTTAATTGGTTTGCCATGCAACTCTACCGTATTAAGTTTGCTCAGTGGGCTCTTTCTGAATAAGGTAAGTGTTTTATAATCATTTTGTAAAATTAATAATTTCCCATCACCAACAAAAACAAATTGTGCGATAGATGAATTGGGTAATTCTTGAATAGAAAAAAGAGCTTTTTCCTGCTTTTCATTCGGTGCTGGATCTTCGATATAAAGTCCCACAAATTTTAAAAATTGTATTTTGAGCGTATTTTCTTGTATTTTGCGCGTATTCTCTTGGGTGCTGAGCTTTGGAAGTGGTTTGGTGCCTTCGAAGTATTTTTGCAAATTATTTTTTGCAAAAAGGCGAGAAAGCAATTCCCATGAGACTGCATTGGCGATTTTAATTTGATTGAGAATATGAATATCTCTAGAGCGATGTGCGAGCAGCTCAAAAAGCATCGCATCATCTTTCTTTTTTAATTCTTTTCTCAAAGCAGGCATCCCTTTGCTGGCTAGTTGTGAGTAGAGTGCTTCGGTGGGATTTTGTTCCATTCCAACTGCGCAAGCAGTCAAAAGGAGACACGCGGCTATGATCGATGCGCAAAACTTTTTCATTACTATCTCCACACATTTTAAATCTTTTAGATTCGCTATCTTTTTCTATTTCCACCAACCGCTAATTTTTGTCCACATAAAAACGAATGGACTTTTGACTAGATTCCAGATGCCTGAAAGTTGTTGCTTCCACCATGCCAGCTGCGCGGCCCTTTTAATCAAATTTTTTTTTTTAGCTGCTTCATCTTCGCTTGAGGAAGTGTCATCAGACTCAGATGAAGATTCATCTTTTTCTACTTTGAATTTTATTATCTCGTGCCCTTCTTTAACCCCAACGGTTTTCTTTTTAGCTTTCTTAGCCTTTTCTTCTGCAAATGTCAGCTTCAAGCGATCTCTAATCTCTTGCGATAGAGCCATATAATATGGTGTATAAGAGACATTCAAAGGCATCGTTTCGCTCGCAAAGTGTTGGGACGTATAGAGATATGCAAGAAACAGCAGATTATCTAAAGATATCGGATCAGTTTCATGGGACACTTTCTGTGTATGCAGATCATAAAAGAGCGTGAGAAGAATACGTCTGAGGGAATAAGTCTCTTCCTGTGTGGCAGCCAGGCTTTTATTAACAGATATTTTATCACCAGTAATAAATAGGCGTGTTATTTCATAAGAATTTTCATCGAGCGCTTGTACAGCGAATGGAACAAACTCACCCGCCTTTGGTTGGACATAGACTTGAATGAGAGTCCCTGGCCATACGAGTTCGCTTAATAATTCCGGTTGCTTGCGATAAGGATTAAAGAGGCCAAGAGTCTTATAGTCATTTTTCAAAACGAGCAATTTCTGTGTGTTAAAAAAATGAGGCGTTCCAGTAAATTTTGAATTACTGACAAAAACAAAATCTGCGATGGATGATTCGGGTAGCTCTTGAAGAGCGTTTAGAGCCCCTCTTTGCTTTGCATTCGGCGCAGGATGTGCGATATAGAGGCCAACGAATCTTAAAAAGTTTGTTTTAAGAACTTTTTCTTGTTGAGCCGTGGGCCTTGGTAATGGTTTTTTGGCTTCAAAGAATTCTTGTAAAGAATCTTCTGCAAAAAGGCGAGAGAGCAATTCCCATGAAGTTGCATCGACGACTTTGTTTGGCGTAGTGCCGGCATGATGAGAAAGCAACTCAAAAAGAGTTGTGTCATCTTTCTCCTTTAATTCTTTTCTCAAAGCAGGCATCTCTTTAGTGGCCAGTTGTGAGTAGAGAGCTTCAGCAGGCGCCTTCATACCAACTGCTGGAAAAGACAAGAAGAGAAATATAATCAATGCGCAGATTTTTTTCATTACTATCCCCAAAATCAGAACGAGTTAACTTTCTGTTTCGAGCATAGAAAAAAATATAACAATTGATCAAAACTTATCTTTAAAGTGAGCAACTTCAGTTTGAATTGGCCCCTCGGGCAGGCCGCGGATGAATTGGTAGATATATGGGTTGTCAGATTCCCAAATAGTTTTCGCATCGCCAAAATAGGCAATTTTACCATCATTGAGCAGCGCAACTTTGTCTGCGTATTTAAAAATCTCAATATCGTGCGAAATAACAACCGAGGTGAGTTTTAATCTTTTTTGCATGTCATACATTAGTTCATGGATCACGCGAGCAGTGATCGGATCGAGTCCTGTTGTGGGCTCATCGTATAAAATAATTTCCGGATTGGTTACCAATGTGCGGGCAAGACCAACTCGTTTGCGCATACCGCCAGAAAGTTCTGAAGGATATTTGTAGAGCGTCTCTTCATGCAGATTAACCAGCCCCAATTTTTCCTTGACGATAGGCAACACATCTTGTGGCTTGGCGCCATTTTCAAGGAGCGTGATTCCCACATTCTCAAAGGTGTTGAGTGAATCGAGCAGCGCTGCAAATTGAAACACGTATCCTATGTGCTTGAATTGTTCTTCCAGCTCTTGATCACTCAGCTTAGTGATATCGAGTCCCTTGAAAAGAATCTCACCAGACGTTGGGTGAATTAATCCAATCATTTGTTTGAGCAGAACTGATTTACCCTCGCCAGATCGACCGATGATGACCGTCATCATCCCTTCGGGAATATCAAGATTCACCCCTTGGGTAACCCACTTTTCCCCGAATTTTTTTTTAAGATCTCTGACTGAGATAATCGTACTCACTCTTGCCCCTTATAGACTTTCAAGGAATTTGGTGAGGAAGTAGTTCGTGATCAAAATCATAATTGAGCTGGTCACCACGCTTTGCGTTGTGGCAATACCAACACCGCGCGCGCCGCCCTCAGTGTAGAAACCTTTATAGGTTCCAACCCAAGAGAGAATGAGTCCAAATGCAGCAGCCTTAATCAATCCACTGCGAATATCGGCCACCTCAACAAAGTTACGAATACTGGTTGTGTAATCTTCTGGCGATAAACCAAGAATGTGCACACAAACGACATACCCGCCAACGATGCCAAAAATCATAGAGAATAGTGTGAGGCATGGCAGAATAACGATGCCAGCCAAAATGCGCGGAATGACCAAATATTGAAATGTATTTATTCGCAGGGTAACGAGAGCATCTATTTGTTCGGTGATGCGCATAGTGCCAATTTCGGCAGTAATAGCAGAGCCCGCACGGCCGGTTACCATTAAACCGGTCAGTACGGGTCCTAATTCTCGAATCATACCAAGTGCAACAACGGCACCAATAAATTGTTCGCCACCAACGCGCTTGAATCCGATATAGCTTTGGAGTGCAAATACCATTCCGGTAAAGCAGCCAGTGAGAATCACGATGCTCAGAGACTCAACGCCAATCCGATTGGCTTGGACAAACAGTTTATGCAATTTCAATTTTGTGGTGAACAGGATTTTTCCCGCTCTGACCAAAAACATGAAAAAGTTTCCAACCATTTCGCTCAAATTGAGAAAGGAGCGACCTAAGAAATCAATAAACTGAATGACCACGTCTGACCTCGCTCGTGGCTAAAGGTAAGATCTTTTTATTGCTCTTGCGCAGGTATTGCTGGCGTCTGGTTAGTTTGAACCTGTTGTGCTACTGGCGCGCGATTTCCAATATAGCGGAATGATTCACTGTGTTTTGAACGCATGATAGAAAGTGATAGTGAACCAAAAATGAAAAGGGCACCGAGAACCCAGGTTGTTTTCTGGAAAACATCTTGTCCACCAGAACCGCCAAATAACATTTGAGATCCGCCGCCAAAGCTGCCTAACCCCATACTGCTTTTTGTTTTTTGTACCATAATAATAAGTACAAGCAGCACACAAATAACAACATACAACGAGATGAGTAATTGGTATAACATGTATTCTCCGTTGTCCAATCGAAAAAATATACATCAAAATTTTCTAGTCTGCGTGTGCGGTGCCAGTCAAGCGGCTGCCACGCATTTTATTATCTACTTGCTAATGATACTATTTTCTCAAATTTTTGGAAATCAAGACTCGCGCCACCAATTAACAGTCCATCAATCTGCTGCACGTTGATTAATTCTTCTGCATTATCTGGCGTAACACTGCCGCCATAAATCAGGGAAACAATCGTGTCTGGCGCTTTCATCATGACCTGTTCTCTCAGCCAGAGAAAAATATCATCCAGATAATTAATGTCCGGTGTGTCACCAGTTCCAATTGCCCAAATTGGTTCGTAGGCAATCAATGCACGAGGAAGCGTTGCCAAAACGGGAAACACCAATCTGAGTTGCCCTTCTAAAACGGCCTTGGTATGCCCTGCGTGATATTGTTTTGAATCTTCGCCGATACAGATGATTGGTTTGATGCCATTCGCTTCGAGCGCGACTATTTTGTTAACAACTGCTTCGTCCGTTTCGCCAAACAGCGCTCTTCGTTCACTGTGACCAACGATGCAGTAGCGCACGCCAACATCTTTTAGGCTTTGCGCATCCACCTCTCCGGTGTATGCCCCTTGTGCATGTTGCGAACAATTTTGCGCGCCGATGTTGATCGCTGCGGGTTTGCATAGTTCAATCACCGATTGCAGTGCAACAAAATTGGGACACAACACAAGGTTGTTATCCCCTTTTTGTAGAGCCGTTAGTCCACCAACATGTCGCTTGCACCATTCTTGCGCCGATGCAAGCGGCATGCCCATTTTCCAATTTGCTATAAAAAATCTACTTTTCTTCATCTAAAGTTCCTTGTATTCCCAGATTTCCGGGGCCCCCGCACCACGGCCTGTAGGTCGTGTGTGGGGATTAGCTGATCACAATTGATCCGTTTTTCAATGCGAGTTTTATTTTTTTCGCATCAGGATGCTTGAGCACATATTGAGCAACCGGCACCGTTACCGCGCGCTGGATAGCGCGTTTGAGCGGCCGCGCACCAAATTCCGGATCGTATCCAATCTCTGCTAAGTGATCAGTCACCGTATTGGGTACCACAAGATCAACGCCTCTATCCTGCATGCGCTCTTCAAGTTCTCGCAGATGCAGATGGGCAATTTGCTTCACCGCGTCTGGCGAGAGTTTATTAAAGAATACAATTGCATCGATGCGATTTAAAAATTCAGGACGGAATATTTGATGCAGAAGTTTTTCAACTTTTTCTTTGACTGATTCATCAATCTTATCAGCCTTCAAAATCAGTGGAGAACCAATATTTGAAGTCATGATGATGACGCAGTTTTTGAATGAAACGGTGCGGCCTTGATTATCAGTCAGTCGCCCTTCATCAAGAATCTGCAAGAAGATGTTAAACACTTCTTTGTGCGCTTTTTCAATTTCATCAAAGAGAATCACACTATAGGGGTTTGTGCGTACCTTCTCAGTCAGCTGTCCGCCTTCTTCATAGCCAATGTAGCCAGGAGGAGCGCCGATCAAACGCGCCACCGCATGCTGCTCCATGTATTCAGACATATCGATGCGGATCATTTTCTTTTCATCATTGAATAAAAAGTCTGCAAGCGCTTTGGCAACTTCTGTTTTACCAACACCGGTTGGCCCGAGAAACAGAAATGAACCGATTGGTTTGTTTGGATCGGAAAGTCCTGCGCGATGCATTTGAATTGCATGCGACACCGTTTCGATCGCTTCATCTTGCCCAATCACGCGTTTTTTCAGATCTGCTTCCATGCCAAGCAATTTTTCAGATTCTTTTTGTTGCAGCTTGGTTGAAGGAATGCCGGTCCATCGAGAAAGTACCTTCGCGATATCTTCCTCATCCACTTCTTGTTTAATGAGCGTTGGGTTGATACTTTCCATGCGCTTTTGCTCTTTGGCAAGTTCTTGCTGCAGCTTGACGATGATGCCATATTTTATTTCTGATGCACGAGCAAAATCACCTTCACGTTCCGCAAGATAATAATGGAAGCTTGCGCGTTCGATGCCTTCTTTGATCTTTTTGATTCGCTCAAGTGGCGCACGTTCTTCGTTCCACTGTTTTTTGAGCGTTTCAAACTTTTCTTTGACCTGACTCAATTCTTTTTCAATAACCTTCAGTCGTTCTTGGCTGCCATGATTTTTTTCTTTCGAGAGTGCAACTTTCTCAATTTCAAGCTGGCTCACTCTGCGATCGAGTTGATCCAGTGCTTCTGGTTGCGAATCGATAGCCATTTTCACCATCGATGCTGCTTCATCAACCAAGTCGATTGCTTTGTCTGGCAAGAAACGGTCAGGAATATATTTAGTCGCAAGTTTAACTGCATCCACGAGCGCTTGATCCTTGATGCGAATTCCGTGGTGCAATTCGAGCCGCTCTTTGAGTCCACGCAAAATGGAAATAGCATCTTCGGTTGTTGGTTCTGTGACGAGAACTTTTTGGAATCGTCGCTCAAGGGCCGCATCTTTTTCGATAAACTGTTTGTATTCTTTGAGTGTGGTTGCGCCGATGCAATGGAGTTGTCCGCGTGCCAGAGCTGGTTTGAGCAAGTTGGATGCATCCATGCTGCCTCCGCCGCCAGCACCAGCGCCAACGAGCATGTGCAACTCATCGATGAAAAGAATAACATCTTCTTGCTGATTCTCGATTTCTTTCAAAATGCCTTTCATCCGCTCTTCAAATTCGCCTTGGAATTTCGTTCCGGCAACCAGCAGACCAAGATCGAGAGATAAGATGCGTCTGTTTTTGAGACTATCGGGAACATCGCGATTCACAATTCTTTGTGCGATACCTTCCACGATGGCAGTTTTACCAACACCTGGTTCGCCGATGAGTACCGGATTATTTTTAGTACGACGTGATAAAATTTGCATAACACGGCGAATTTCTTCATGCCGTCCAATGACAGGATAAAGTTTTCCTTCAGCCGCTTGCTTAGTGATATCAATACAAAAACGGTTCAAAAATGAACCTTGTTGTTGTGGGGGAGTATGGTTCATACGTATTCCTCTTGTTTGTTTTGTTATACAGGAGGCAGGCAATAGGGTCAATGTATCAGTTGTTTTTATATTTTTATTCAAGAATAATAGACTCCCCTCAATATTTGAAGGGAGTCTCTAGTTTTTTTACGAGTCTACTTTGTGATTTTTTTCGGAAGAATGCTACTCAGAGTCTTCTCGTTCATGAAAGCGAGATCGTTGATACTCAAGAGTCACAGAAAAATTACCATACCAAGCATCTATATCTTTTTGAATATCATTATCATACCAATAGCCGACCTTGCCCGCCATTGCACCAAGTCTTTCTTCTTGATCCTGAAGAGATGCATTTTTTTTTCTTTGCTCTACGAGCGCCGTGATGCTGCCTGGTGCCGCTTTTGCTTCCGGTTGCTCATCAGCATTCATGCTGAAAATAGATGTGCAGATTACGAGTGAAGCAATTGAGAGAGAGTGAAATAGAATACGCATAAAATTCCCCTGTGTTTTTCGAATTTTATTCTGAGGCCGCCGCTGCTTGATTTTGTTCTGGCAGTTCAAATATGACTCTGGCGCGATAAGATTTGTCGAGAGACAATGGCCATGCTCTAGGGCCGCGTTCATTTTTTTCGCCATCCGTTTCTTCATCATCTTTCACTAATACAGCGAGAGCTTTTACTTTCTTGCCTGACTTTGAAAAATATGGCGTATAACAGCCCATCTCTCTTGCTATTGCCAGGCGGAAAATAGGTTTAAATGTCGTAGTGTCATAAATAATAAGAGGTGCCCATAGTCGTTGCACGAGTAACAACCGGCCATCTGGACTGAAACAACAATCAGTGAGCTTGTCCAATGCGTGCCCAACCTTGCCAACACCCTTTAAAGAAATAACGACACTCTTTTTAGCCAGATCGATGATATCAATCGTTGCATCTTCTTGTCCTATTGCAACCAATGGCTGCGTGGGTGACATGCAAGCATTGTTATGAGCAGTTGGATGTTCATGAATGCCCGTGCAAATGATAGTATTATCTTTTACGATCTGAGTTGTTAAATCATCTCCGTGTCTCGTGTATCTAAAAATGAATGAATCAGATTCTTCTCTACTTCCTCTCCGATGAAAAATAAGGTCACTAAGATTGGTTCTCTTGCTATTCTCATCTAAGTAGCTTTGCAGGGAATTTTTTTTCCTATGCATTTGGGCAACGCTTCCGAATGCATCAATCTTCACTGGTGCATGGCATGGAAGAACAACTCTCACGTGTGCAAATTTCTGGTGAGACATTTTACGCAGCTCTCGCCTATCGTCTTTCTGCTCCATGCCTAAAAGTGGTATGCAGAGTGCAAGCGACAACATGCAAAATGGATATGAGATAATACGCATAAAATTCCCTGTGTTCAAAAAATATTATTTAGAACCGGCAGATTCTTCTTTCTCTTTTGGCAATTTAAAAGTCGCCACACAAGGGTAGTGTTCGGGATTCGTTCCTAGAGCGTCTTCTTTTTTTGTTGTTGGAATTCCTCTATCGATACATGTGGACAATCGTACATATCCCGGTGCTGAAAAATAGGGCAAGCAAGCTTGAGAGGCTCCTTTGCTTATCGCCAGTCGTCTGAGTATTTGCCACGATTTGGTGCAATAAAGCATAGCCGGTGATAACACGCGTGTTACAGCCAGATGTTTATTATCTGGACTAAAGCAACAATCGGTTACTTCGTCGGATGTTCCATAATAAGTGCCTATTCCCTCAAGGCAAGCGATAACGTTAATGGTTTCACCAAGTCTAATAATAGCGAGACCATTCTGGCCACCCTTTATGGCTACAGCGAGCAGCTCTTTATTTGGTGATAAGCAGGCCTTCAATCGACTGATGTTCTGACCCAAAGTCCCGATTACGGGTGCAGCTGCAGGGTTAACTTTCATTATGTGACTTAGTCCAGTCGTCTCGTCATATTGGATCCTTATTGATCCATCAATGCTTCTTTTTTCATGTTGTCCATCAGGAACCAAATTTGTTTGAGCTTCATGTTCTGCCTGATCAAAATGTTTTTTGGTTTCAATTTTTTTAGGGACAGAGACTTCCACGTCTGCAAACTTGTTTCGTGCTATGTCGAGCCAACAGGCATAATGATTCTTGTCCATGCCACAAAGTGGCACGCAGAGTACGAGTGATACTATGCAGAGTGAGTGTGATAAAATTTTCATAACAATTTCCTTATTATTTTTCTTCAGAAGAACCGTCTTCCATTTTTTGTGTCATGAATAATTTTCCAGAATCAGCAAATGCAAGTTGAGTTCTTTGAGGATTCCATTGTGCATTTTCACAATAATCCGCATCCTTGCCCATAGGGTGAGAATGTAGTTCCTCAAGTGTGTCCCCATCCATAGTTAATATGCACTTGTTGTATGGTACGGTTAAAAAACGTCCATCATAGGAAAATGAAATATCAAAAATAGTCCATTTTTCATCGAGATCTTTTGTGGAGATTATTTTTAATGATTCTCCATCAGGTTCACCCAGCACAATGCGCGGTTTTTCTAGAGCAAACACACATGCAATTCTATTTTTCTGGGGGTGGCATGCAATGGCGCGGCTTGAGATAGTTTTATTGTCTCCCCAGGGTGAAATGCCGCCTATCGTATTTTCCTGCGTTGTAAAGAAGGCGCCGTAGCGATATGCCATTGCAAGCACTTCTCTTGCCCAAGCGAGGCGTGTCGGGTAGCCGTATCCATCGCCGATACCATAGAAATTTTCTAAACCAGTGCTCCATTTCTCTGGCTTAGATATAAAAAGAGTAGACAGAGATACTACTGGTTCAGCGTCATCTTCAGGAACCAGATATTTTTTCACAAATCCTTTATGGCCGCAACAAGCGAGGACATTCTCTTCAGTAGGACTCCAGGCCACCGTGGGAGCAAAGGGACCACTATAATTCTCAGGCGGAGTTGAGTGGGTGATAAGTTTTTTTGCTACATCAAAAATAAAAATAGTTTGAGATTTTCGTCCAATAGCAATGCGTTTGCCCGATTTATTCCAGGCAAGATGTCCAGCCCAACTAGAGGAATCCTTTTCTTGCTGATCAACGGGGATAACAAAAACCGAATTATCTTGCGGGTCGAAAATGAATGGGTGTTGTGCATCAGTAGTGGCGGCAAGCAATGTGCCTTGAGGGTTCCACCTCAATTCATCAATAGGCTTTTCTGCCTTATGAACCTTTCGTGCCGTTGCAAATAATTCTTGCAATTGAGAGCTGGAATCTTTCTCGGGTGCTTTCATAGCGGCAAGAGGCGCGCAGATCAGAGATAAAAAAATAATGTTGAATACAATGTGCATAAGATCTCCCGACTACTTTTCTTCAGTTATTTTAAATTCTTGCGTGATAAATAATTTTTCATTATCGGCGAATGCAAGTTGATGGTTTTTTGGATTCCATTGCGCTGCCACGCATGAATGATGTTCAAATTTTTTGTGCAATGGGCGAGTATGCAACTCTTCCAGCGTGTTTCCATCAAAAGTTTTCAGGCAGCTATCGTTAGCGGCTGTCAGAAAGCGTCCATCACGAGAAAATGAGAGATCGAAGATGAAGACCTTGAGCTGTGCTATCTTTGTTGGGACAAGTTCTCCGTTACTTTCCTGAGCGCACAGAACAATATCATGTTCGGCTTTTTTACCAACAGGATGAACATCAAAGGCGCATGCAATAACCGTCTTGGTAGGGTGATGTGTGATGGCACCGCCCTGTGCAAATTTGCCATTGCCACAATAAGGAATTTGTGTGAAGCCACTTTCACGATTTACAAAAAAGATGCCACCTCGATAGGCGAGGGCGAGGATTCTTTTCCAATCAACTTTCACCGGCATGCCGAGTCCAAACAATCCCCCCTGAGGCGTTGGGCATGAGGCTACAATATGTGCTGATCCATCTTCAGCTATCACACATGTGTCTATATTATCTTTGGAGCACCGGATGAGCATATTTTCTTGAGTTGGACTCCATCCGGCGCTGGCGAATGTGTGTGATTCCTCTTTATGCGGCACGGAAATTTCTGTGGTCACTCTTTTTGCGGTGTCAAAAATAATAACCTGCTTTCCTGCTACAAGAGCGAGCAGCCTACCGGAATTATTCCATGCAACCTGTTGTGCCTGGGTAAATCGCTGACCTGCTATGTGAGAGACTGATTCAGACTGTGCATCTAGAATGAATGGATTTTCACATGCGACTGCAAGATGAGTACCTTGCGGATTCCAAGCCACTTCTTCGATATGATCTTGAGCCGAATGAACTTCTCGCGCAGTTGCAAATATTTTTTCAAGCCGCGCTTTGCCTGCCATCACGGACAATTTTTGCCCGATAGTTTTTTGTACCGGATTTTTCTCGCCTTCCATTGCCATCAATGGTACGCAGAGCAGCGGTGCAAGAATTAAGCTGAACAAGATACGCATAAAATCTCCCTGTTATTTTTTAATTCGCTTCAAGTTCTTGTGTAATGAATAATTTTCCCGCATCAGAAAAAGCAAGTTGATTCTTTGTCGGGTGCCATTGTGCGGTGGAGCATTCAGTGGTGTTGCCTAATTCATGTGTGTGCAGATTTTCAAGTGTGTTGCCATCAAAAATAACTACACAATTTGCATAGGCAGCAGCAAGAAGAGTGCCATCATGAGAGAATGAAAGATCGGGAATAAAAAAAGGGCGAGTTAGATTTTGTGTTGCGATGGTAGAGGCTCTTTTCCCATCAGGAGTGCATAAAACAATACGAGGCCTTCTGTCGGGGTGATCATCTCTGAAATCAAATGCACATGCAATAATGTTTTTCTGAGGATGGCATGCAATAGCACGGCTGCATTCAGTATTGTTATTGTTAGCATGTGAAATCATACCGATTGCATTTTCCTGAGTTGCAAAGAAGGCACCATAACGATATGCCATCGCGAGATGTTCTCCACGCCAATCACAACGAGTTGAATAACCAAATCCATCACCAAAGCCCACAAAGTTTTCTGCGCCAACACTCCATTTTGCAGGATCAGATATCAAAACAGGGGGAGATAATGGCTTTGCCCCTATTTCATCTTCGGCAATGAGATATTTTTGCACAAACCCTTTATGGCCGCAGCAGGCAAGGACATTTTCTTCTGTGGGACTCCACGCTACGGTTGAAGCGTGAAAAGTGTTGTGTTTGGTATTAGCGATTGAATGAGTGAATACTTTTTGTGTGACATCAAAAATTAAAATTTTTTGGGAATCATTTGCAAAAGCAAGTCTTTTGCCGGATTTGTTCCAGGCAAGATGCCTCACTGTTTTTCCATCTTCAATCGGTATAGGAACAACCGAATTGTCTTTGGGATCGAGAATGAAGGGATTATTGGAAAAACTAGTTGCAGCAAGAAGCGTTCCTTCAGGGTTCCATTTTAATTCATCTATACATCCTTTGGCTGTGTGGATGAGCTGGGTCGTTGCAAACAATTTTTGTAATTGAGATACCGTAGATGATTTTTCTGGTGCTTTCATTGCCATCAGTGGCGCGCAGAGTAATGATGAAAGAATGAATGACGAGCGAAATAAGAAGTGCATACAAAAATCCCCAAACTAAAATTTTTCATTTAGTGTAGGAGCTTGCGAGAGCAAGTGCAACTAGGCGTTGGATTTTGCGCGTTTCAGGCGGTGGAAGCTGATTGCAAAATGATGTGCATAATCGCGCAGAGCGATGATGAGTCGACCAACATCAGTTTTGATGTCCAGCCTTTTGCCTTCAGGAAATTGTGGCGAATAAATAGTTTCTTCCCGTTTTGCCAGAGAAACGACTGGTGCATCAGGCAAGATTGCGCGCACGGCGCTCAGTTGCCCTTTACCACCATCGATCACAATCAGATCAGGAATATTTTTGCCATCACGATATCTGCGAGAAACAATTTCTTGCAACGCAGCATAATCATTTTGCACTTCAATCGTTTTGATATTGAAGCGGCGCAAATTATTTTTGTCTGGCTTCGCATCGGTAAACCGTACGCATGAACCGACAATGTTTCTGCTTTGAAAATGGGAAATATCAAAACAATCAATTGAGCGGACTAAATGATCAAGCTCAAAAAATTCTTTTAACTGCTTTGCAATATCCTCGCCGACAGGCGGAACATAGGTTTTGGTGGTAGCAGCATATTCTTGCAATTCATATTTTTTATCGGAGAAATGAGTCTCAATGGTGGCGAAAATAGTTTCAAAATTTTCCGCATACCGATTGAGTGTGCGCGCTTTTTCAAATTCGAGCGTGTTGCTATATTCTTTGATTTTTTCTTTTAAGTTTTTCAAAAAAGATTTGTGATTGCGATGCAACACATCCTGCGCCAGCTCAATGCGAAAGAGATAGTCGTTCTGGTCAAAATCAGAACGGCAATTTCCGGCGCATAGGCCAAGGTGATACTCAAGGCAGCCATTCTCGATGCGCTTGCTGCAAAGATTGAGCTTGAAGGTGCGCAACAAATAATGGAACACTTTGCGCGCTTGTTGCTTGTGCAAGAAAGGGCCAAAATAGGTGCCCTGTAATTTTTTATTGCGCACAAGGCTTATCTCAGGTAAGCGGGCCTTAGTGAACACGATGTATAGAAATGGCTGGCCGTCCTTCAGGAGGATATTGAATTTTGGCTGGTGCTTTTGGACAAGCTGGGTTTCAAGCAGCAGCGCTTCAGTCTCATTGTGGGTAACGATAAAATCGAGATCATCATAAGCTTGCAAAAGAAGCTCTGTTTTGAGGTCCTGTTGCTTGTTTTGAAAGTAGGATGAAACTCGTTTTTTGAGGGATTTTGCCTTGCCAATGTACACAACGGTACCTTCAGCATCCTTAAAAAGATAGATGCCGGGCAGATCAGGCAAGCTTTTTTTCATTGTTTTAGTCATAGAAACCCCCACATATTCTATTATACCTGTTAGCCGCGGTTTCTACAATGCGGTCTATCTTTGCCTTGGGTATAAAAGACAGTATACTAAAACAGTTTTTACGGAAAAAGCCATTCTCTCTAAAGGATTCCTCATGCAATTTCGTCCCAAATATCTCGGTTTTCTTGCCATTGGTTTAGTTATGACCCTATTTGGTTGGAAGGGTTATTCCTACTTTTTCGATAGGAGCCAGCCTCAGCTTGTCCTCCTGGGGATTGAGCCTTCTCAATGTTGCGCAGGCGATGCCTCCTGCATGGTATCTGCATCCAAGTCAGGGGACATTTCCATCTTTTTGGATGGGCAGCCATTAGTGCAGCAATTCAGGCTCAGCAAATCTGATCATGGCCATGCGTTCAGCGTGCCAACAAAAACAATCAATGATGGTAAGCACATTCTCAAAGCAGTGTTTTCTGATACGACCTTCTCCCGCAACAAGACAGAGCTCGAACGGGAATTCTATGTGGACAACGTTCCATTGCAAGCAGCCTTTGTGCAATCCGATGCCCAGTACAAAGTGCTCCAAGGCCGCACGCTGCATGTTCAGTTCCAAACGAATAAAGAAATTAAAGAAGCGCGTGTGAGCACCCTATCCAAAACGTACGAAGCGTTTCCTGAGTCACAAGGATCGAATATTTATGAAGCCTTCATTCCGGTAGAGTGTGAAGAAAAGGCAAATGAATATTTGATGTCAGTTGACTTGGTTGATGCGGTGGGCAACGCTCTGCGTTTGGATAATAAATTTTTGGTGGTGAAATACCCATTCAAAACATCACGCCTTGTGGTTGATGCAGAAAAAATTAAAAAAGAAGAAGAACTTGGCTATCCGCGCAAAGAGTTTGAAAGACTCGTGGCGCAGTTGAGCGAAAATTCAGTCAAAGAAAAATTGTGGCGCGGTGAATTCTGCACGCCAATTGAAATCAGACAAGTGACGACCGAATTTGGTACCGTGCGCACCACTGAACACAAAGGCCGCTATGCACACAAAGCAATCGATGTGGTTAACATGCCAAAAAGCATTGTCTGGGCACCGCAAGATGGTATCATTGTGTGCAAAGATCGATTTGCCGATAGCGGTAACACGGTGATCATTGATCATGGGTATGGTGTGCTCTCTATGTTCTTCCATCTAGAAGATTTTGCCAACATCCAGGTTGGTGACAAGGTTGCGCAAGGCAATCCACTCGGTAAACTTGGCAAAACTGGCTATGCGAGCGGCTATCACTTGCATTGGGAGATGCGTGTGAATAATGTACAAGTTGATCCTATGCAGTGGACCAAAACGACATTTTA
>JAGVKD010000019.1 GCA_020050795.1 Candidatus Babeliales bacterium | reverse complement strand
CTTTTTCAATCAGTAGGCGCAGGTGAGCATTATTGGCAGGATCGCCGCCATGCGCACGCGCAGACATGGTAATTTCTTTGATGAGGCTGGTAAAAGCTTTGCCTTTTTTGGCATCTGATTTTGCTTTTTTATGCTTTATCTGTGACCACTTATTATGCCCTGACATGGGTACAATCTCCGAAAGTTGCACTGAAAGGAGTTACTGTTTTGTGTATTCTCAATAAGTATGCCCTGGGATTGATACTTTGTCGATTTTCACCTTATAATAAGTACCATAATTGAAGGGAACACGTTCCCGTTCTTTAATCACAGAGAGGAATTTTAAGATGAAAAAATTACTACTCATCGCAGCATTGTTCAGTTGCGTAGGATCGATCAATGCTATGCAGCCTGAGCAGCGAGGAAAGAAACGGAAGACAAGAGTGGTTGAGATTACGCCACACTTAGAATTAGCAGTTTGTAGAAATAATCTTTCAAGACCATTGCAAGAATTTGTGAATGATTTTGAAAGATGGCCACAAAAAGATAAAGAGCAAATCGGAATAGCAGATTCAAGCCTTGTGATCGGTGGACTGAGCAAGGAAAGAGAGGCTCCATATGGTGGAAATCTTGGCTATTGGATAGATTGTCGTACACATATCACCAAGCAAAGAAGTTTGTTGATTACCTGCTTGAAACTTCTTCAGCAGCAACAACAGTAAAGTTTTTTTGGGGACCCTTCGAGGTCCCTTTTGTGTAATGAATAGGATTAGGATACCCTGATCACAGAGACCGTATAGCTATATTTACTGGGGTTATTATGAAAAAAACATCACTAGTGGCTCTTGGACTGCTTGTGTCCGCCTCTTCAATCTACTGCCTAGAATTGCAATGGGGAGCTGCATGGCGCCAGGGTATACGCCCAGAGATGCAAGATGCTCATATTGTTAATCTTGAGCAATCGAATAATGGCCGGTTGTTTGGCATTTTTGATGGACATGGTCACTGTTGCCAAGCACCATGCAAGCATAATGGTGGGCTTATTGTTGCCCAACTCGTATCAGATTATGTTAATGCATATTCCTATTCTTCTCCTTTAAATACCGTTTTGAGAAATGCTGAAAAAACCTTACAGAATAAGTCTGTGGCAGAATGCGCGGGGACAACAGCGCTTCTTGCTCGCATTAAAGATGATGCGTTGCAGGTCAATTGGGTGGGAGATTCTCGCATTTTAGTCTTTGATAAAAAAGGCACTATAAAATTTGAATCCAAAGATCACACCTGGTGGAATAAACAAGAAGAGGCGCGCGCGAAAAAATTAGGTGTGCCTATTATTGAAAATCCGATAGGAATTCGACGTGTTGCGGGAATGATGCCATCGCGCACTCTAGGTGATTTTAAAGCAAAAGATCTGGCGCGTGGAGCAATCATTGCAGAATCTCAACAGGCAAAAGTGCCATTGAAATCAGGTGATGTTATCATTATGGCATGTGATGGATTGTGGGATGTTTTCACCGCGCAGGAAGTTATCGAATATTATAGTGATTTGGTTATGTATGAGATTGCGCCACTGTTGCCCAACAGGGAAGAGGGCGATGCAGAAGGTGCCCTTGCTCCAAAGGCATGGCAACTTCGTGATGCTGCATATAGGCTTGATAGCACTGATAATATTTCAGTGATTGTGATAGAAGTGAATTAATGTTTTTATCCCCATCCTTCGGACGGGGGCCCCGCAACTACGGCTTAAGAGCCGTGTGTGGGGATTGTATCTTGGCCTAAAAATTTCTTTTTAAGCATCGGTAATTTTTTGTGCGGAATCTGACGACCGCGTGGAGTTTTTTCCAAGTAGCCTTTGCGCATGAGATAGGGTTCATACACTGTTTCAATTGTTTCCGCATCTTCGCCAATTAATGAGGCGATTGTTTCCAATCCAACGGGGCCACCGTTAAAATTTTCCATCATTTTTTGCAGAATAAGATTGTCTACCTTGCACAAGCCTTCGCTATCGATGCCCAAGAAGGTGAGGGCTTGTTGCACTAATTCGCTATCGGCAACATTGCGGTTGTGCACCTGTGCGAAATCTCGCACGCGCCGCAGCATTTTTTTTGCAATACGTGGTGTTCCGCGTGAACAGCGGGCAATATTGCTCGCACCATGCTCACTCAATTGTAGCTTTAAAAAGTTCGCACTTTGCATAACAATTTTTTGTAATTCTTCATCAGAATAAAAATCGAGTCGTTCTGTGATGCCAAATCGGCTGCGCAATGGTGCAGAAAGCATGCCGCTTTTTGTGGTAGCGCCAATGAGCGTGAATGGATTAACTGGCAGACTCACTGATTTTGCACCAGCTCCCTGGCCGATAATCACGTCCACGCGAAAATGTTCCATTGCGCTATAAAGCACTTCTTCCACGTTTGAAGGCATACGGTGAATTTCATCGATGAATAAAATGTCGCGGTTTTCCATCGAGGAGACAATCGCAACGAGATCGCCAGTGCGCTCTAGCATCGGGCCGCTGCAAATTTTGATATTCACTCCCATGACATGCGCCATAATTTGTGCCAGCGTTGTTTTTCCCAGACCGGGCGGCCCAAAAAGAAGCATGTGATCAAGCGGTTCGCCACGCATTTTGGCTGCTTGCGTGTAGACGTGTAATTTTTTCTTGAGCTCTTCTTGCCCTAAATACTCATCAAAGCCGGTGGGATGAAAATCGTGCGAACGATCTTCGGCAGATTCTTGCAGGGTAATGAGATCTAATTCTTGTAATTCATACATCGTTATGATCTCCGCATGGGTTTGAGTCCGTAACCGCTTAGATAAAATTCCTGCATAATAATACCTTGTAACCACCCAAGACTGCCAAGAGTCACCCATAAATTACTCAAGCCATAGCTTAAGAACGGCAACGGTATACCAACAATGGGTAACAAACCAAGTACCATACCGATATTAATCAGAGTCGAGAATACAATTTGTATTAGGATACCAATGGCAAGGAGTTGCATGTGCACTTGTGTGATCGAACTGATCAAGAAAAATAATCGTGCATATAAAAATGCATAAATGCACAAAAGGAGTATCGCACCAAAGAATCCAAGCTCTTCGCACACCACCGCAAAAATGAAATCAGTTCTTCCTTCAGGTAAAAAGCGTAATTTATTTTGTGTGCCCTGCAAAAATCCTTTGCCGATCATGCCACCCGAACCGATTGCGATAGTGGCTTGTTCTATTTGATACCGTTCTTTTCGTGATTCACCTTCTCCCAAAAATACGGCGATACGCTTTTTTTGATACGGCTTTAATCCGTGCCACAAAACGGGCGTTGCCAATCCACCCAAAAGAATGGCATAGAGAAAAAATTTGTTAGATAGTCCTGCAAGCCAGAGTAGGAAAAAACCGGAAAACACAAGCACAAGGGCGGTGCCCAAGTCGGGCTGCTTTGCAATGAGTAGAAAGCTAATGACCATTATGAGTAACACTGGTCCAAACTTTTCCCACCAGGTGTAGGATCGCGAATCATTTTTTTTATCGCTGCATTGAAAAAAGTGAAATGCAGCAAATGCGGGAAATAATGCTTTTGCAAGTTCAGATGGCTGCACTTTGATAAACACGAGATTGATCCATCGCTGGCCCCCCATCCCAATCGATCCTTTGAGCAGTGTGAAGATGAGCAATCCGATTACCACGAAATAACCAACATATCCCCAGCGCATGAGTGCACGGTGATCAGTGAGTGCCACAAGCCAATAAACGGCTAATCCGCCAATTAATCCACCGATTTGTTTTTTTGCAAAAATAGAAAATGGTTGTTCGGGATTATAGGTTGCGCTGAACACAAAAAAGAGACCAATGCCGCACAAAAGCATCGTGAGGATGAAGCTGGTCCAATCAAAATAATGAAGATAATTTTTTATTTTTAATGTTGCCATGTCGCTTAGTCTACTCAGAGTTGCTGCATCTGCAAGAATCATGTAACTTACCATTTTCGAAACTAGTGTACTTGTTCCATTAAAAATCGGGAATTCATTATGCAAAAAATATTTGTGCGCAGATTATCCATCCTATCGATCGCGCTCATTCTCACTGTTCAAATAATTGCACAAAGTGCGCATAGCTCTCAAGGTACAACCTATCTTGCTGATGGTGTTTCTGCCTATGCAAAAAGTAAGCATGGTGCAGATGGTGCATTGTTTCTCGATCCTTTTTTTATCCCCACATTGCAAAATCTGAGTGGCAAAAAATTGCTGGATGCTGGATGCGGTGCCGGTCCCTGGTCTATCTATGCAGCACAGTATGGAGCGCAAGTATGGGGAGTTGATCTGCAGAAAGCAATGATAGATCGTGCACAAGAAGCGGCGCACCAAGCAGGTCTTGATCAACACATTAAATTTTCTGTTGGCAGTGTTGCTGCACTTGCGCATGAAGATAATTTTTTTGATTGCGCAATAAGCATCAATGTTGGCTGCAATCTGCCGCTTGATGTTTTTGGTGCACATTTCCGTGAACTCTATCGCGTGCTCAAGCCGGGTGGCATCGCAATTATCACTGCACCGGCATCTTTCGCGACACTGTTTACTGATGGCACCGATCCAAAAGAAATTAGCACAGCGATTGATCAGGCATTAGCAACCATGAATGCCGATGATGCCCAATCTGTGTTGGGTCAATTGAATACCTTAACGCATATAGTGCGTGGTACATTTGTGACTAAGGATGGGCGTGTTGTGCGCGTGAATAATGAAAATGTGTTGCAAGAGGGTGATGCTATTTGGCGTAAAATTGCGGGATTGGCAGTGCCAAATTTTTATCATTCTGAGCGCGCATATGAGGATTCAATCAGACAGGCGGGGCTGAAGCTTGTGCATGTTGATCGTCATCATTTTGCTTCTTTTAGCGAGTGGGCGCGAAGTGAGTTCTCACTGGGCAGGGAATATGTTCATCACTATCCATTTGCGGTGTTTCACGTTTCAAAGTCATAAGATATTTTTTAGACACTAAAAAACCCACACAATAAAATGTGTGGGTTTTTTTATTCGAATTTATGAATGGATAGAAGATGGTCGGGATGGCCAGACTCGAACTGGCAACCCCTCGCTCCCAAAGCGAGTGCGCTACCAATTGCGCCACATCCCGACATGGAGAAAGTTTTCAGAATTGAATTTCAAAATAATATGAGAGTAAATGTACTGGTTTTGTTATATTTTGCAAGTTTAATTGCAGATTCTAACAGCGACCTTTTCCACAGAGAGCTACCACGCCGAGGTACACAAGCAACGCACCAAAAATCACCATAGGTGAAGGCATTGGGATTGCGATACCGAATAATGAGTTGGCGAGCATTGCGCCGCCGATTACTATCAAAACGATTCCGCGTATATTCAAATTTAAGCTACACATCTAGTTTTCCTTTTTTGTGTCGAAAAAAATGGGGTGAATGGTGGGGATCGAACCCACGACAACCAGAGCCACAATCTGGTGCTCTACCAACTGAGCTACATCCACCATAACTTATCCCCGTCATTTCTCGGCAAGAAATGTCGGGGGCCCCATAATCACGGCAAAAGCCGTGCGGACCATTTCAAATCTAATATTTCATTTCCGGGGTCCCCACACTGAGTGGGGATAGAGACTCCATTAGTATAGGGCTTTTGCCTCAAAAGGCAACGTCTCAATCCTAAGAAACAGGTCGCAATGGCTTGATTTACGCATGATAAGTTATTTAGTATACTGAATGATTGATTAACGAAATGCCCGTAAGCCCTTTTTTTACCCTCAAGTTGGTACCTATCAGTGGATACAAAAGATCTCAAAAAGCGGCAATGGATCACAGTCTTCGGCGCACGTGAGCATAATCTTAAAAACATCGATGTGTCCATTCCAAAAGATAAATTAACCGTTATTACCGGTCCATCCGGATCAGGCAAGAGCTCTCTCGCCCTTGATATTCTCTACACAGAGGGTAAAAGGCGCTATATGGAGTCGCTCTCTTCCTATGCCCGCCAGTTTCTAGGGATAGCCAAAAAACCGGATGTGGATCGTATTGATGGATTATGCCCGTCTATTGCTATTGAGCAAAAGACCGTGAGCAAAAATCCTCGTTCTACTGTTGGCACCATCACCGAAGTCTATGACTATCTTCGTGTCCTCTATGCCCGTATTGGTAAAGTACATTGTCCTGACTGCCGCCTGCCTATCAGCGCAGAATCGGCAGATACCATCACGCAACTTCTGCTTGATAACTTTGCGGGTCAAACGATCACTATTGCCGCACCTATCGCCAACCAGAAGAAGGGTGAATTTAGTAAAGAGTTGCTGCAGCTTTTCCAGAACGGCTTCTATCGTTTCATCATCGATGGTAAAAAATATAAATTTAGTTCAGAAGATGAGATTAAGTCGCTCCGTTTGGGCAAGACCTTCAAGCATACGATTGATCTGCTCGTTGACGTGATAGAAGTTTCTCTTGATGATCGCGCACGATTGACTGAAGCGGTTGAGATTGCATTCAAGCATGCACTCGGCACCTGCAAAGTGATTGTCGGCGATAAAGAACATCTTTATTCATGCAACAGCATGTGTATTAATTGTTCCAATGCAATGCCAGAATTAGAACCGCGCTTATTCTCATTCAACTCACCTATCGGTGCATGTCATAACTGCCAAGGTTTGGGTTCCACGCACGAATGGCCATGGCAAGAGAATGATCCTGATTCATGGAAGGCTAAGTATCCAGACTTTTTTGGGCCAAAATATGCAAAAGTTCACACATGCCGTGCATGCGGTGGCAAACGCCTGAATAAGAATGCTCTGGCGGTAACCGTTGGCGGCAAGGATATTCATGAGCTTGCATCACTCTCGATCAAGCAGCTTGTTGATTTCTTTAAAGAGTTGCAGCTCGATGCTCGTTCGCACGAAATTGCGCGAATGCTGCTTCTAGAAATTCAGAGCCGTCTGCAATTTTTGTTTGATGTTGGTTTGGCTTATCTGACGCTCAATCGCTCAGCACGCAGTTTGTCTGGTGGTGAAGGGCAGCGTATTCGCTTGGCAACACAAATTGGTTCTGCGCTCAGTGGCGTACTCTATATTCTCGATGAACCAAGTATTGGTTTGCATCAGCGGGATAACGATCGTCTGATTGAAACACTCAAAAAATTACGCGATCAGGGCAACACGGTTGTGGTGGTTGAGCATGATATCGATACCATGCGCGCCGCAGATTATATCATTGATATGGGCCCAGCAGCCGGTGTTCTTGGTGGCCAAGTAACGGCAGCAGGATCCCCAGAAGAATTAAAAGCCAATCCTAATTCACTCACTGGTTCTTATTTGAGCGGTGAGCGTGAAATTCAAATGCCAGAAACATTGCGTCGTCCGCAAGGATTTCTGACTCTTGAACATGCCTCACAAAATAATCTCAAAGATTTAACGGTAGAATTTCCACTCGGTGTTCTGTGCGGAATTTCCGGTGTGTCTGGTTCAGGAAAAAGCACACTGATCATGCAGGAATTGGTTCCAGCATTGCAGCGTGACATGGGCGGCTACACGCGCAAATCCCGTTCGAAAAAAGGTGGATCAGAACTTGCAGGTGCAGAACTACTGCAAAGCTTGGTTGTGATTGATCAAAGCCCAATCGGGCGGACGCCACGCTCAAATCCGGCAACCTACCTTGGTATCTTTGATGAGATCAGAAAATTATTTGCATCATTGCCAGAAAGTAATGCACGCGGGTATAAAGTTGGCCGATTTAGTTTTAATGTGGCCAGCGGACGTTGCTTTGAATGTAAGGGTGATGGTTCAGTAACCGTTGAAATGCATTTCTTGCCAGAAGTAACGGTAGTGTGCAAATCATGTGGCGGTAAACGGTACAATCGCGAAACATTGCAGGTTAACTACAGGGGCAAAAATATTGCCGATGTGCTTGATATGACCGCGTATGAAGCAGTGCACTTTTTTGAAGCGCATAGCAACTTGAAAAAACGTCTACAACTTATGTGTGATGTTGGCCTTGATTATTTGAAGCTTGGCCAAGAATCAACCACGCTTTCAGGCGGTGAATCGCAACGGATTAAGTTGGTTAATGAGCTAGCAAAACGGGGCAGCGAGACGCTCTACATTCTTGACGAACCGACCACTGGCCTGCATAATAACGACATTGAAAAATTGCTCCATGTGCTCAATCGCCTGGTCGATAAAGGTAACTCGATGATTATTATCGAGCACAATCTGGACGTTCTCAAAACCATGGATTATCTGATTGATTTAGGTCCAGAAGGTGGTGATGAGGGTGGCAGAATTGTGGCGCATGGCATTCCAAAAGAAATTGCGCGGCACCCGGAAAGTTTTACTGGACGCTATCTCAAACTGGTGATGTAACTTGAATTAGGTAAGGTTTTTTATATGAAAATTTTATTCTTATTCGCATCTCTTTTTGCATCAACCCATGCATTGTCCATGGAAGATGAGGGTGAGCAAGCGGAATTTGCGGTTATGTGTGACACTGAAACTGTTGAAGGGGCTAGATCCATGAACGATACAAAAACAACACTCAATGATCTCAAGCTGCTCATGAAAAAAGTTGTGGACGAGCGAGATTGGAATCAATTTCATTCGCCAAAAAACTTATCCATGAATATTGCTACAGAAGCGGCTGAGCTTATGGAAAAATTTTTATGGGTTGAAGATGGCAAGGCGGCTTTTAAAGAGCTAGAAACCAATCGACAAGACATAGAAGATGAGTGTGCAGACGTGCTGATTGCACTCATATCATTTGCCAATGCGTGCAAGATAGATTTAAGTTCTGCTTATGCAGCCAAGTTAGAAAATCTAAAGAAAAAATACCCGGTCGAAAAATCAAAAGGCAAATCGACTAAATACACAAAGTTGTGATTTTTGAGCCTTTGAGTACACTTACCCGAAAAGAAAAGAATAATGAAGCGTGGCTGTAGAGCTGCGCATTTTTATTTTTAATCATAGGAATTTTATATGAAAAAAAGTTTTTATTCTTTAGTACTTGCCTGCACCGTTGCCTTTGCGCAACCAATTGCATGTGGCGATCATAAGCTTTCACTCGAACATATTACTGAGTATAAAAAAGAATTTTCTCAGCAAGTCAAAAAGCGTGAACTGGCTCGCAAAGGGGTCAAGTTGGCGATGGCCGGCGCGGTTATGTATGTAGCATATTCTGTTTACGATTCTTTCTTTGGAGAAGGCACTGCAGCAGCGACAGCGGCCCAAGCGGTGGCAAGTAACGATAGTTATTTAACGCAATTTGGTGATTGGATCTCGAGTGGTGGCACGTGGTTAAATTTTGGTAAGTTTGCCACAACGAGCGTGATCGGCGGAGTGGTAGCTGGTCAGATGCGCCATGTGATGGAAGAAGAAACGGTGTTGTGGTTTGTCATGACACAAGCGCCATACACTGCAACAATTCGTGGCATTGCCTGGTATGCGCAAAAAGCATCATTGGATGGCATTCCACTTGACGAGCGGCAACATGCTATTCTCAAAAGACAGTGTGCTATGTTGACCAAGCAGTGTGAACAGATAATCGGATTCATGGAATGGAAAGCAGATCAACTGACTAATAAAGAAGCGCAAGATGATGCGCATGCCATTGCCCATGAACTCTTTGATGAATGTAATCAAAAACTTCTTTCAATTGATTCTGCCATTACGAAAAATAATGCATTGCTTGCATACCATTCAGACTCGCTCTTTCTTGTGTTGCAACATGAATGTGCACGGTTTGCACAAGTAGAGGGAAGTAACTGGATCGATCCGCACATGTTACTTGCAATAGCAAATCAATTGTCATAAAACTTGCGTTAATGCACTACTGAACGGCGTCATTTAAAGGCGCCGTTTTTTATGGGATGGCATCATGGAAACAAAATTAGAACCGATTACCTTTATCACGGGCAACAAGAAAAAATTAGAAGAAGTGCAGGCAATTATTCCCTACGTGCATGCCAAAAGCATGGATTTGCCTGAGATTCAATCGCTCGATATGCGCGAAGTTGTTGCATACAAAATCAAGCACGCACTCGCGCAATGCAACGCGCCGATCATAGTCGAGGACACCGCAGTCTATATGGATTGTTTGAAATCGCAAGATGGGACACCCGGTTTGCCCGGGCCATTTATTAAATGGTTTTTAGAAACGGTTGGCAATCGGCAATTGTATGAAATTGCACGGTGCACCAACAATATGCGTGCCTATGGAAAAACGGTGGTTGGTTATGCACCCGATACGCATACAATTCTTTTTTTTGAAGGTGAAGTGCATGGCACGCTTGTTGAACCCACTGGTGAGCTCGGTTTTGGATGGGACTTTGTATTCAAACCAGATCTGTGTGACGTTACTCTTGGCAGTTTGTCACTCGAAGAGCGCATTAAGTGCAACCAGCGTGGCATTGCAATTCGAAAGTTGAAAGAGTATTTGGAAAAATAATTCATGAATTATTTTTCTGCTATGCCAGATAGGCATAGCTTGCCGAGCCTGAAGGCCCGGATAAGAGTAGACGGATGACATGTTTTTTCTTTTGCACTATACTCAGTGCACGAGTTTAATCCTTCTTTTTCGAATCTATTCTCATGAAACAAACGGCGAAGCACACACCCAAACACACGCCACTAATGCAGCAATATTTTGAAATCCGGGCGCGATATCCGGATGCATTGTTGCTTTTTCAAGTTGGTGATTTTTATGAATTGTTTTTTGATGATGCAAAAAAAGCATCTGCATTTTTGGGCATTGCACTCACGGTGCGTGGCAAAGATAATGGCGAGCCCATTCCGCTCTGTGGCGTGCCGGTGCATGCCCTTGATCATTATCTGACCAAGTTAGTCAAAGGCGGATTTAGTGTTGCAATCTGCAATCAGCTCGAAGAACCAACGCCAGGAAAATTAGTGCGCCGTGGTGTCACGCAAGTGCTCACACCCGGGACGCTCACCGATAGCAAATTGCTCGATGAAAAATCTGCTTCTTATCTTTTCTCTTTTTTCCCGACGGAAAATTCATGGGGACTTCTTTTTGGTGAACTGTTAACGGCACAACTTTTTGCTACCGTGCTTCCGGCAGAATCTTCAGAAAAAATTTTAGAATCAGAACTTACTCGTTTTTTTCCCGATGAGATTTTATTGCCCCGCATTACTGCAGCTAAAAAATTCCAGACTCGTTTTTCAAAGCTGGGATATTTCACTTCAATGTTCGATCTTGATGTTACCGATCATAAAGAAGATGAATTAGCGCGTGCTTGGATACGGGATCAATTTGATAAACAACTTATCGAGACGGTAGAAAAACAAGAAGCAATTCGATTGGCGCTCTATTATTTTTATGCCTATGTTCGGCGCAATCAAGAATCAGCATTATCTCAATTTAAAACAATCAATTGGTATCGTCCCGAGGATTTTCTACTCCTTGATGCCGCAACGCAGCGCAATTTAGAATTAGTGAAAAATGCGCATGATGGCAGCAGAAAAAATACTTTGTTTTCCATCATGGATCATGCTCGCACGCCAATGGGTTCGCGCATGATTAAAAAATGGATTCAGCGGCCGCTCATCAATCAGGATGCGATTGTGCAGCGCCAAGATGCAATTGCTTCATTGCTCGATGATGTGGTGGGCACGCAGCAGCTGGAAAGTGTGTTGAGTGGATTGGGAGATGTGGAACGTATTGTGGGCAGAATCGCATTGCGCCGTTGCCACCTGAATGATTTTTTATCGCTCAATAGTGCGCTGCAGTTGATTCCCACGCTACATGAATTATTGTCAGACAAAACAACGCTACCACTTTTTGCGGTGATTGAACGGCACATCGAAGATTTTGATGATCTCTATCAAATTTTAACGAGTGCGCTCAACAGCGATTCTTCAAAAGATTGGATTATCAAAAAAGGATTCGATCAAGAATTAGACACGCTGCGTGAGTTGGTGACCAATAGCAGTCAAGCGATTGTGGCGATGGAAAAAGCCGAACAGGAAAAAACGGGAATCCAATCGCTCAAGATTCGCTACAATCAAGTGCATGGCTACTATATCGAAGTGACAAAAACAAATTTAGCATTTGTGCCTGATCATTATGTGCGGCAACAGACATTGGTAGGACGCGAGAGATTTGTGACGGCGCAGTTGCAGCAGCTGCAATCGGAAATTATTCGTGCGCGCACTGAAATTACGCACGTTGAACAACAAATTTTTGAACGGGTCAAACAAAGAGTGATGAATCACATCACGCCATTGAGAAAATTATCCCATGGCTTGGCACATCTCGATGCGCTCTTTGGCTTCACTCGCCTTGCCTATAACAATGGGTATGTGCGGCCGGTTTTTAATCAAAAACGGATTATAGCTATCACTGCCGGACGCCATCCGGTGGTGGAGCAAAGTGTGCAAAATTCTTTTATTCCCAATGACACATTGCTTGATAACACGCAGTCGCTCTGGGTGATCACCGGACCAAACATGGGCGGAAAATCTACCTATTTGCGGCAAGTTGCACTGATCACCGTCATGGCGCAGTGCGGTTCATTTGTGCCAGCGGACAAGGCAGATTTGGCACTGCTCGATCGCATCTTCACCCGCATCGGTGCAGGCGATAATGTGGCGGAAGGAAAAAGTACCTTCTTGGTGGAAATGGAAGAAACGGCGGCTATCTGCACGCAGGCAACCAAAAATAGCTTGGTCATTCTTGATGAGGTTGGTCGTGGCACGAGCACCTTTGATGGGCTTGCCATTGCCCAGTCGGTGGTGGAATACATTCACCAGACGGTGGGCGCACGCTGCTTGTTTGCCACCCATTATCATGAACTGACCGAACTCCAGCAACACCACAAAGGCATCGTGAGCTACTATGCTGCCAGCAAACGGACCCAGCAGGGCATCATATTTCTGTATAAAATGATCCGTGGCGTGGCTGATGGAAGCTTTGGGGTTGAGGTTGCCAAGCTGGCTGAATTGCCGGGTGGAGTGATTTTGAGAGCCCAGGAGCTGCTCAAAGAACTTCAGGAGCATGGCGCGGGGCACCAAGTGGCCAGAATTTCAGAATCTCACATCGATGATGCGATTATAACCGAATATGAGCGCTCCTTGTCCGATAATAAGGAGCTACGTCAACAGGTCCAGGCTTTACATAAACAGCTCCAGGAGGCGCAATTGGTAGTGGGTCGGTTGCAGGAAGTGGATTATGAGCACCTGTCGCCTAAGGCGGCTTTTGACCTTGTTTGGCAGCTAAAAAGCCAGTTGGTTAATGAGAAATAGCCGAAAAATAGCACCCTATTTATAAGCTATTGAAATAAGTAATGGCTAAATGTACACGTGTTCTAGACAGTTTTATCGTTTTTGCTACAATAAGAATATCCCACGAAGCCCTTAATTGAGCATAAAAATTTTTGAACCAGCGGAGCTGAGATTCATGGAAAAAATGACGCGTAAATCAACCGCGACTAAGGCTAAAAAGCCATCAGTATTGAATGAAGAAAATTACGCCATCTTTGAAACAGGTGGCAAACAGTACCAAGCGGTCGCAGGCCGTACGGTTGCTATTGAAAAATTAGAAGGCGAAATCGGTACTAAAGTTGCTTTCGACTCAGTGCTTTTGCGTAAAAACGCAGACGGTTCTGTTGAAGTAGGCAAGCCATTCTTGAAAAGTGGCATCACGGCATCGATCGTTCGCCAAATGAGAGAGCCAAAAGTGATCGTTTTCCGTTTCAAACGTCGTAAAAAAGTACGTGTGAAACGTGGTCACCGTCAGCCAAAAACTGTGGTGCGCATCGAAGCGATCTAAGCGCTTCAAGCAATAGATTCTAAAAAGAGAGCCGGTTTAAACACCGGCTCTTTGCTTTTTTCCAGGGTAGATGGGCGCTAGCCCGGCGTAGCTTGCCGAGTCTGACCTGTCCGCCATAGCCTTGGCGACGGCTGGAAGACCCGGATAAGCGTAGACTGGGGGCATTTGACCGGTGTTTCTATTTGTAATAATATAATAGAGTGGTTAGAAATAGAGATATGATGAGGTTGATAGACTTTTTAGGGGGATCTTTTCAATGAAAAAAAATTTAAATAACTGGCGCATGTTCTATTTATTTCTTTTTCTGTTTAATATAATTCTTTTCTTTACTAGATTAAATCGGACAAATCAGCAAAATAGCGAAATAAGCGCACTAAGAGCAGAATTGGCAACTTTTGCAATGACTGGCAGAAAAGGAGATCCTTGTACTGTAGCGTTGCATATGGCAGCAGAATCGGGGAGAATAAATTCCCTTAAGCAAGTATTGGATCAAGGTGTAAATGTTAATGCACAAGATACAGAAGGTGTTACGGCATTGATGATAGCCTCAGTCCTTGGGCACAAAGAAGCGGTTGAGTTTTTAATCGCTAATGGTGCGGAAATAAATACCAAGGGTAAAAATGGCATAACAGCATTGTTCGCAGCATCTTATATGGGCCACTTTGCAGTAGTTGAATTGCTCCTAGATAGAGGAGCCAGTGACTTAAAAGCGCTACCAATCGCGGTACGTGCAGGTCACAATAAAATCGTCACATTGTTCTTGGATAAAGGCATAGCGAATGCGAATACAAAAACAGATGAAGGTCTTCCAATATTGCATATAGCAGCTGGACGTCTAGGTCGCAAGGACATGGTTAGATTGCTATTGGCACGTGGCGCTGATATTAACGCAAAAGATAAAAATGGTGACACAGCTCGCATCTTTGCAGAGAAAGAAGGCCGTACCGAAATGGCGCGCTTCCTTAAAAGATTCGAAAAATAAATCATAAATCGAACGATTTATAAATGATAAAAGAGAGCCGGTTTAAACACCGGCTCTTTTCTTTTTTCCAGGGTAGATGGGCGCTAGCCCGGCATTTCTCAAAGCCAATTCGGGAATAGTGCTTACTTGGGGTAGGTACATCAGCCTAGAATGCGAAGATCTCGAAGATGAAATGACGGGGGGCATTTGACCGGCGTTTCTATTTGTAATAAAATAATAAGGTGGTTAGAAATAGAGGTATGAGGTTTATAGATTTTTTAGGGGTATTTTGTGAAAAAGTTATTGTTACTAACAGCGTTCGCTGTTTCGTTGAATTCCACTTTTGTCCATGCAGAGTCATATTTGAGCGCTGCTAGCGATAAAGCGAGTTTACTGGTTATTAAGGCTAAATTTATCATTGGGTGGTATAAAGCCCAAGATCTTTTTTTTACAGCAATAAATGACAATGATATCTCTAAAGTAAAACTAGCACTCAGCAATGGTGCCGATGTAAATGCTGCAAAGGATTACCATGGTATAACAGCGCTTGATGTGGCATTAGCAAATGGCTATACAGAAATAGTAAAAATATTACTAGCGCAGGGTGCTGATGTGAGGGCTAAAGCTTTACACGATGCCGCAAGAAAAGGGTACGTGGAAATAGTAAAAATATTGCTAGCCCACGGAGCTGATGTGAATGCAAAGGATAATTACGTCAGCGGTCGGACTCCCTTATATTACGCTGCATCACATGGTCACAAAGAATTGGTAACGTTACTGATAGCGTATGGTGCGGATAAAAATGCAGAATTATCCGAAGCTTTGACGAATAATCATTCGGATGTAGCAAAATTATTGTTTGAGAATGGCGCCGGTGCTGATGTGAATGCGAAAGATAAATATGGCAAGACGGCTTTACTTAAGGCTTCGCAGTCAGGGCACGTGGAAATAGCAGAATTACTGCTAGCGCATGGCGCTGACGTTAATGCAGAGGATAATGATGGTTCGACTCCTTTATCGAGTATTTTTTATGGACCTTCATTTACTGCATGTGATAAACAGGTAGTAAAATTGCTAGTAGCGCATGGTGCCGATGTGAATGTAGCTTTGCATAAGGTTTTAAACTCTAATCGTGCAGAGCTGGCAAGATTATTGTTTAAATATGTCGCTAACTTTGATGCGAATGCAAAGGATAAAAATGGTTGGACACTTTTGCATAGAGCAGCCTTTGCTGGTTACAGTCAAATAGTAGACCTACTTGTGGCGCGAGGTGCGGATCTGAATGCAAAAAATAATAATGGTTGGACTCCGTTGGATTGCGCAGCCTTTAAAGGTCACAAAGCAGTAGTAGATCTACTGGTGGAACGTGGCGGTGCTGTAACGAGAGAATGGGAAACGCACTGGGCATATTTAAAGCTTGCTTAGTTTGATAACTTCGATTCAAAAATTACCATATTAAAAATAAGAAGAGCCGGTGTTTAAACCGGCTCTTCTTATTTTTTCCAGCGACGCAGGCTCACAACGAGCAGTGCAATTCCTATCACTAGCGTGCTGATATGGACTATTTGCCGGAGCGTCGAACCTGTCAGAAGACTTCCATTATAGATATCTTTAATGCCAACGATCACAACCATGCTACTCACTGCAATGAGGATGACATTGTCACGTTTGACTGGCGGGGCCTTTCTCCATTCGGTAACCAATGAGAAAATGCAGAGAAATGTGATGGTAAAAATTACTGCATGGATCACCCAACTCTCAAAAGAGCAGGGCAGATGTGCCCCTTCAACATACAATGCGGCGATTGTCGCTATTGCGCTAAAAAACATAATTTTATATTTGTCTGACATGCTCATCCTTTTTATTTGATTGGTTCAAATATCACTTTGTTAGGGTAGCACAATTTTATCAAATTCAGGTTTCAGTTCTGCATACACAGTTGCCATATCAAAATTTATGACCTCGGTGCGGCCAATTATTTGAACAAATCCGAGCGGCACGTTTGTGCGGGGTATGATATGCATGTGCAGATGGCCAGGAATGCTTGCGCCTGAGATTCTGCCGATATTGAACCCAATATTGGCGCCATCAAAGCTATACATCTTATCTAGGATTTCTAACGATGCATTCGCAATTTCCATCATTTCAGCGCGAGTTGCAGGTGATAGATCTCTCAGGAGACCTTTATGTTCTAAAGGCATCACTAACAAATGACCTTTAACATATGGAAAGAGATTCAGCATCACCAGACAATGTTTGAATTTGCGCAATATAAAATTATCAACATTACCAGAATATTTCATCTCTCTGCAGAAGGGGCAACTTGCATCTTTGGGTGCAGATTGTGCAGATTCTTTCAGATACGTATCACGCCATGGTGCATAGAGGATCGGCGTGTCATAGCCTTCTAGTTGCACCTCAGTATCAGAAATATCATTGTGTAGAGCTATGAGATTTGAGTTTGCCAATAGTATGAGAGAAATAAATAATCGTTTCATTAAATCCCCATTGATGTTTTGCGTCGGTAAATAATGCCATATTTACGCAGTTGCTGCAATGCTGTGGATCACATCAATGTTAGAAACAATTTTTCTACGAGTTAGAGTTTATTTATTTTCTCGAGATCTTCATGCTTGCCAGAGAAGATGAGTTTTGCACCTTCAACAACCACATAGTCCGGATCGAGAGAGGTGACCACTTCGTCCTGACGAATGCCAAGCGCATGAATATTATAATTTTTGTAGAGATTCAATTCTGCGATTGTTTTGCCGACAAACTTCTTGGGTGCAATGATTTGGCTGATTGAGAAATCTTTGGTCAGACGAGTTAAATCCATGAAAGGAGAACTCAAATTATCTGCTAAACGAATACCGATTGCTTTTTCGGGTAAGATAGTGCGATCAGCGCCGACGAGTTTGAGAATATCTTTATGCATATCGTCGATAGCGCGAGCGATCACTTTCGGGATGTTCATCCGCTTTTTCAATAGAGCGGTGATCAGAATTGATTGTGCAAAGTTTTCACCCATTGCCACAATCACCGTATCCATTTCATCAACGCCGACGCTGCGCAATGATGCTTCATCAGTAACGCGCATACAAATCGCTTGAGTCACTTGATCTCGAATGGAGGCAATAATTGCTTCGTTACTATCAATGGCGATGACGCCCATGCCATTCTCGGCTAACCCGGTGGCGACTTGATAGCCGAATCTTCCTAAGCCAATCACACAAAATTTCATATTCTGGTTCCCTTTAATCCTAACCCAACATTACTCGTTCTTCAGGATAGGTGAATTCCGATGTTTCTTTTCTACCACGCAAGCGCAGCGCAAGAATCATCGTGAATGAACCAACCCGTCCTATAAACATGGTAATAATAATGAAAATTTTACCAATTACCGACAGCGTACTGGTAATACCGGTACTCAGTCCAAGAGAGGTAAATGCAGTATTTGTTTCAAAAATAATATCCAAAAGACTCCAATCTTTTTCTGTGATTAAAAGACAGAATGTAGTCATTAAAACCCAGCCAACACTAATGGCAATAATGGCAACGACCCGATATATCTGATCAATGGGAATGCGTCGCCCCCCAATTTCGACCGCCGTTCTGCCATGAATAGATGCTTTGATGGTGGCCAAGAAGAGAATGAATGTTGTTATTTTAACACCACTGCCGGTCGATCCTGGAGATGAACCGATGAAGCCAACAATCATGATTAAAAAAAGCGTGGCGATTTGAAAATCGCCAATGCTTGTGGTGACAAATCCCGCGCTTTTAAATGAAATGGCATGAAAAATGGAATTAACAATGCCACCGGGGACGCTCATTTTTGCCAACGTATTATTATGTTCGAGTATCCAGAAAAGAATTGTGGTGACTACAAAGAGAATGGCGGAAGAGTAAATGATAATTTTGCTATGTAGCGAAAAGCGGTGGCGTTGTTTTGCAGAAAATGAGGTAACGTATTCAACAATCTCATACCAGGTCACGAATCCTATTCCGCCGATAACCATGAGTACCGCCGTGGTTATCAAAATAAGTGCATTATTGCCGACAATTTCTGGATGGGGAGTCAAGAGAGAAAATCCTGCATTGCAAAAGGAGGCGACGCTATGAAATAGAGCGGTGAGCCACGCCTCGCTCTTGGGCATTTCTGGCAAGGCAGAAAAAATTAACAGTGCGCCAATAAGTTCAGTATAGAGCGTAACAAGAATAATAAAGATCAAGATGCGTTTAATATTTTTCCACGATTCAATTTCAAGAATTTGGCCTGCCATCAGCTGGGTGTTTAATCCCAGATCCACAAAGAGAGAGATGAAAAAAAGGGTCATGGTTATCAAACCAAGACCGCCAATCTGGACAAGTGCAAGCAAGACACATTTGCCAAAGAAGGTAAAAGTACCCTGTAGGGGAATAGTAAAAAGGCCTGTCACACAGGTAGCAGAAGTTGCCGTGAAAAATAGATCAAGAAATGAAACCGGTGTGGTGCGAGAGATGGGCAACCAAAGCAAAAAAGTTCCCACCGCAATGGTGAGAAAAAAAGAGAAAAAAATAATTCGGGCGGGAGAAAATTGAATTAATCGCTTTGCAACCATAGTTTTTTCACTTTTTAACGTGCGCTCTTATCGTTTAACACTATAATGCGTTGTCGATTGTTAAAATGTCTAGAAAATGAGGGTAACAATGCCAATTTTCCCCAATAGGTTTGATTGATCCCAGAAAACCAAGAATGGAATTTGTCGTATTTTGTATACGCATAATCCCATTCAATCACAGAGCATCAGCACTTGGCTATATATTGTTATTCTTTAGTAACGAGATCCCGCAGATATCGTTCGATATTGTCGATGGGAATTCGTTCCTGTTTGGTGGTTGTGCGATCTCGCACCGTGACTTTGTTATCTTGTTCGCTGTCAAAATCATACGTAAAGCAGACGGGAGTACCAATCTCATCTTGTCTGCGATACCGTTTGCCAATAGATCCAGAATCATCAAATACGATTGAGAATCCAGTCGCTTGGGCAATTTTTTTGTGCAACGCGATAACGGGTTCATTCAATTTTTTGGTCAGCGGTAAGAATGCAGCTTTAATCGGTGCCATTGCCGGAGAGAGATTGAGGACAATTCGCTCTTCGCCATCGATGGTATCTTCTTGATATGCATCAAAAAGCACAGTAAGAAATAGGCGATCTGCACCAACTGAACATTCGATGACATTCGGTACAAAGGCTTCTTTTGTTTCATCATCGTAGACTGAAAGATCTTTACCAGAATATTTCATGTGTTGGTCAAGATCAAAAGAGCCACGATGCGCGATGCCTTCAAGTTCTTTCCATCCAAATGGATATTCATATTCAACATCAGTGCACTGTTTTGAATAGTGCGCAAGCTCATGAGCCTCATGCGGACGCATACGAATACGGTCCATATTGATGCCTAATTTGCTATAAAATTCCTGACGCACGGTGAGCCAATATTTGAAGAATTCATCCGCATTTTCAGGTTTGCAGAAAAATTCGAGCTCCATTTGTTCAAATTCTCTCATGCGAAAGAGGAACTGTTTTGGCGTGATTTCATTGCGGAAAGCCTTACCCACTTGTCCGATACCGAATGGAATTTTAACGCGGCAGGTCGAAATAATATTTTTAAAGTTCACAAAAATTGCTTGTGCCGTTTCTGGCCGTAGGTAGGCGATAGTGCTGCTTGCTGATGATGCGCCAAGTTCTGTTTTGAACATCATGTTGAATTGCTTGACCTCTGTCCATTCCTTTTTGCCGCAGTGAGGGCATGGCTTTTCGAGATCAATATCGTCAGCGCGGTAGCGCTTTTTGCAATTAAGACAATCAACCATTGGGTCATGAAAATTTTCTACGTGCCCAGATGCCTGCCACATTGCATGAGGCCCGAGGAGCGCGCCTTCGAGGTAGAGGACTTCATATTTGAGAGAATTCATAGATCGGCGCCATGCTGCGCGAATGTTCTCTTTAAGAAGAACGCCCATTGGTCCAAAATCATAGACGCCGTTTAGGCCACCATAGATTTCTGCCGATGGAAAAACAAATCCACGCCGTTTGCATAACGCTACAAGTTTATCGAGAGTCGCCGGTGAACTCATTGTAATTTTCCCGCAATTCTACCGTTTTTAGTATGGTATCTTACCTAAATAGGGTACCGTCTCGGTTATTTTTTAGCAACTTATTGCCATCATGATGAGTGGCATAATCATTCATTTTTCTGTATACTTTCCGCATTAGTTGACCGACATCTTAAAGGAGATAGTGAGTGAATATTCGTCGTATAGTCTTGTGTGTCATTATGAGCGAAATTGTTATTTTGCTTATTGTAGGCTCAGTTATGCTCTATCGCCGGCAACAGAAATTTGAAGAATCTGTTGTTGCACAAATCAAGAGTGACGTTACATTGAATGCACCTCAGGCGGCAGAACCAAAGGTTATTGAGCAGGTCGTATCTTCCTCATCTCAAATCTGGCGGCCTGTCCAGGAGCGAGCAAAAGATACCGTAGTGCAAATTTTTGCCCATATAACAGAATCCGATTTATTCCAGCCGTATCAAACACCTGTGCAAAGATCAGCTTCGGGCAGTGGTTTCTTCATTAACGATAAAGGTGATTTGATTACCAATGCGCATGTGGTCAATGAGGCAACTGGTATTTGGATTCAAATTCCATCCCTTGGCAAGAAAATTTTTGATGTGGACATTGTGAGCATTTCTCCTGATCGTGATTTGGCATTGCTTCGACTGCGCCCAGAAGGCCTAGAAACCATTCGCAAGGAATTAGGCGCAGTACCGTTCCTACCTTTGGGAGATTCAGATTTAGCAAGACGTTCAGATGAAGTTCTTGCGCTTGGCTATCCTTTGGGGCAGCAATCGCTCAAAAGTACGATCGGGGTGATTAGTGGTCCTGAGCATCATTTATTGCAAACAAGTGCACCAATCAATCCAGGAAACTCTGGCGGTCCGTTGGTTAATACCCGTGGGGAAGTGATCGGGATCAATGAAGCAAACGTTCCTGCGGCGCAAAATGTTGGCTATGCCATTCCAATAAACGTGCTCAAAACTGTTTTGCCCGATATGTATGACACAAAATTACTACGTAAACCATTTTTGGGAATTTTGTTTACCAATGCAACAGAGGCACAAAGTGAATTGCTTGGCAATCCGCACCCAGGTGCTTGCTATGTGGTGGAAGTGGTAAAAGGAAGTACGCTCGAACGGGCGGGAGTGAAAGAAGGTGACATGATTTATGAAATCGATGGGCACCGCGTTGATATTTTTGGTGAAATGTCTGTGCCATGGAATGATGATAAAATTTCATTAATTGATTATGTTTCACGTCTTTCGGTTGGTCAGGTTATTAAATTGGTGATCTATCGCAATGGTGTGCGTAAGAATTTTAGCGTGACATTCAAGCATGCAGAATTGCCAGCGATTCGCCGTATCTATCCGGGATATGAAGATATCGATTACGAAATATTTGCAGGCATGGTGATAACGCCGTTAACATTGAATCATATTTTCCTTCTTGCAAAACAGGCACCGGGGCTTGCACAATATGCAGAAGCGAAAAAACAATCTGAGCCTGCATTATTTGTTTCCCATATTTTCCCGAACTCGCAATTATATCGTTCGCGTACTATGGCAGCAGGAGCAACCTTGCAAGAAGTGAATGGTGTCAAAGTTAAAACGCTTGATGATTTACGTGCTGCAATACGTAAACCACAATCAGGCAAATTCTTTACCATTAAAGCTTCTGACAATGTAGCGCACACAACGGGTAGTATCTTTGTTGTGTTACCTTGGCAAAAAATAGTTGAAGAAGAATTGAAGTTGTCGAAAGATTATCGTTATCCGTTGTCAAACACGGTTCAAGAAATTTTGCGTGCGTCACAAGCCGCGCAAACAATTGCAAAAGGCGGTGCCCCCGTTGCGTAATGGGGTGCAGTATTTGTTATGGCAAAAAAACAACGCTTAGATCAGCGCGTGCAAGAATTATATCCGGATTTTAGTCGTCAGCAGATTCAAAGTTGGATCATGCAAGGAAAAGTGCGTGTTGACGATCAGGTGGTGACCAAGGCGGGAACGCCGGTTTCCGCCGAATCGGAAGTAACGTGCAACGCAGAAGAACCGAAGTATGTTTCGCGCGCTGGTTTCAAACTCGAAAAAGCACTGGAAGAATTTCACATCGATGTGAATGGATTAGTTGCGATGGATGCGGGATTATCCACGGGTGGATTTACCGATTGCCTTTTGCAACATGGTGCCAAAAAAGTTTTTGGTGTGGATGTTGGGTATGGGCAGGTACACGAAAAAATTCGTAACGATGAGCGCGTGATTGTGATGGAGCGCATTAATTTGCGCAATATAGAATGGCAGAATGAGCTGGTTGATATTGTCACGCTTGATCTTTCATTCATTTCGGTTTTGAAAGTGATGGATGCAGTGCTTCGTGTACTCAAAAAGGATGGGAAACTTGTTGTGCTCATCAAACCACAATTTGAAGCAGAAAAGTATGAAGTTGGCCGTGGCGGGATTATTAAAAATGATGCCGTTCATCAGAGTGTCATCCAAAAGGTGACTGAAGGTATCAAGCAGCATGGGTTTGAATTGGTGGGAGTGATCGAATCCCCAATTCTTGGCGGATCAGGTAACAAGGAATTCGTGGCCTACTTTAATCGCGTCGGTGTTTGAGCAGATGTTCAACCTGTGCGAGAGCTGCTGGTAGATCATGAGCGGGTTCAAATGGTCCTTTGTGCTCAAAGTGGTGGTGCAAAATTGCACCAAGTTCATTCAATTGTATGGCGATGTCTCTTTCTACCGTTTGTTCCTTGAGGACAATGTTAGCAGTACCGATTGGCCCGAGAAATGCGATCGCGGGCGATGTAGGGGTGAGGTATTGCGTTTCCAAGGCGGTTATTTGTTGGGTGATAGCAGCGATTTGTTCGCGCTCTTGTGTGTTGAGATGGGTTAAAAGTTCAGATTTTTCAGCCAATTGGCGTGCCTGTTTGATGAGTGCAGCTCTCTTTTCATCAATGACATGGGATGTGAAAGGTTCGTTTTTTTCTTTTTTTTCGGCACGATATTTGAGTATCAAACTGATCCGCTGGTAGGCGACCCAGATAACGACCAGCAAAAGAGCGAGCATTACGAGGTGCATGATGCGCACATTACCATTTTTTTTCATTGAACCCTCATATTGTTCTTTTTAGTTAAATATGATACATTTTTTCTGTGTATTTAAGCTAAAAATACGCTTTATGACTCGTCAACAAAAATAGAAATTATGTGCGCCTGTAGCTCAATTGGATAGAGTACCGGACTTCGAATCCGTTGGTTGCAGGTTCGACTCCTGCCAGGCGCACCAGTCTTCGCTTATCCGGGCCTTCCGGCTCGGCAAGCTACGTCTGGCTGACGCCATCTTTTCAAATGATTTTTAATAGTAGAATTCTTTTAATCAAAAGATGAGACTCCACGTCCTGCATAGAGAATGTCAGCCCGTTCCCAAGGTTTTGACAAACAATACAGATCAATGCTCGGAATATAAAACTTCTGCCAAAGAAGGATATTTTTTTCGCCATCACGTGTAATGACTGCAGCGCGCTCATTCTTGCGATCGCTTGCGACCCATATTTTTTTAAAATATAAATCGACGAGTTCTGGATTTAAGGCTGATACGCCTTCAACGATGATTACTTTATCGGGAGTGATTATTGTCGGTTCTGCTGATAAGCCATTTTTATCCCAGTCATGGCTGAAATAATGAAAAGGTCTTCCTTGAGCAAGGGTTTTTACACCTTCAAGAAATTCGTTATATCGAAAATAAAAGAATGGGAAGGCGGGCTTTGCATCTTTAGGCCACAGTTTTTGAGGGATAAAAAACTCATCTAGGTAGATAGTCTGTGCATTCAATGCATCAGCCAATTCCATGGTCAACGTTGTTTTGCCGGCACACGGTCTTCCATCGATACCAATGAGCAGGGGCCGATATTGGGCAAGTGGTTCCAGCTCATTCAAAAGTGATTGGAAACTGTTGATGTTTTTCTGCATATTAACTATTTTCTTCCGAAAATCTTTTCCCTGTCTTGATACCATCCAAAACTAGAAGAACATGTTCTGTCACCATTGATGGCAAGTCATTGATCGCAAACCATCCAAACGCACTGTGTTTGTGCGGTTCTTTATTGACCAGATCACCTTGCCATAATTCGGCTTTAAAATAGAACCCGAGTATGTCTTTGTTATTTTTTGGATGTTTGTGTACTTGAAGAACGTGTAGTAATTCAAAATCATCGGGTTGTACCACAACGCCAATTTCTTCTTCAGTTTCACGCGTTGCAGCTTCTGGCAGTGATTCATTCTCTTCCAAGAGGCCGCCAGGAAAACTCCAATAATCATTCATCCAATCACTGTTGCATCGTTTGACGAGCAGCACTTCATTATTTTTTTGCAACATGATGCCGACATATGCGGGTAATTTAAATAAGTTTTTCACGAGGGTGTCTCCACAGCACACATTTTTGTTGATGTGAATTTTGGGGTGTTAAACAGCAAGCTTTTCTTTAATATAGTGATCAATAATCTCTTCAAGAATTGCGAGCGGAACTTCTGCTGTTATTAAGATTGCATCATGAAATTCTCTGATATCAAACGTTGCGCCTAGCATTTCTTTTGCGCGTTTTCGCAATTCAAGAATTTTTAATTGACCTATTTTATATGAACATGCTTGACCTGGCCATACAAAATATCGCTCAATTTCAGTGACTACCGAATTGTGATGATAGCCAGTTGCTTCCTGCATATATTCAATTGCTTGTTCGCGAGTCCAACGTTTATGATGGATTCCTGTATCAACAACCAATCGCACAGCACGCATCAGTTCATCTTGCAGGTGACCCAACTTTGCAAAAGATGAAGAATAAAATCCCTGTTCATAGGCGAGCTTTTCTGCATACAATGCCCAACCTTCGGCGAATGCGTTATATGATCCAAGTTTGCGCAGCATAGGAATATTCATTTCATATTGCAGAGCAAGTTGGAAATGGTGACCGGGTTCAGCTTCGTGGATAGTTAATGTTTCCATACCAAATTTTGGTATTTCGCTCATATCGCGTAGGTTTGCGAAAAAGATTCCAGGGCGCGAGCCATCCGCACTCGGTGGATAATAACAAGCAGCTGGAGATCCTTCCTCTTCATGAGCGGGCACTCGTTGAATGGTGACGCCTGATTTTGGTTTGAGGCCAAAGAGGTGTGCCAGTTCTGTTCTGCCTCGTTCTAAAATGCTGCCAAAATCGGCAAGACATTGTTCGCGACCTTCTTTGGTGTTTGGATAATAAAACTCTGGTCTTTCTGAAAGTTCTTGAACCAGGGCTCCCGCACTTTTTGTTGGATCATCAAGATGTTCACTGGCTAATATGGTACGCATTTCTTTTTGGATCAGCGCCACTTCTTGCAGTCCCAGCGCATGAATCTCATCAGCAGATAAATCTGTGGTGGTGTGATGGCGCAATCTATACTGATAATATTCATCGCCGTTCGGCAGGGCCCATACGCCATGATTGGTTTTCGCAACCTCGAGCAATTGTGTGAAATAGTTGTGTAGTGCTTTGTACGCAGGATAAACATCCTGCTCTAAGGTCTGCTTTGCGCGTTCGAGCAATTCGCTCTTATTGCTTAGATTTAATTTCTCTACTTGTTGCGCAAGGTGAGAATAAAAGATGTTTGTATTCAGATCATCGGGTGTTGATTTTGTGATGATGGTGAGAATTTTTTCAACAGCAAATCGTGGTAGCACGATGCCTTTTGTTTTTTGCAGTTCGATGAATTCCATAACTTGTTGGAATTGCAGATGAATTTTGCTCAGTCGTAAAATAAAATTTTCAGCATCTTGCGCGGTCTCAATTTTATGAAATTGCGTTAGGATCACAGGAAGTGAGTTTAAGATGCCATCCATTTGATTGAGGGTATATTCGTGAAATAAAAACTTTTCACCAGCAACCCTATGATTGAGCATCCAAGAAAATATTTTATGAGATAATTTTTGTTCTTTTGAGAGGTTTGCAACTGAGTATTGATTCAGGAGGAGCAAATGTTCTTTTGCATCTTCGAGACTTTCTAGGAAGGTCTCTACTGAAAGATCAGTAAGGTGTGCATTATGTTCCCGTATGCCAATCGATTCAAAGAGGCTGAGAAAGCTCAGTAGTTGTGGGTCTTGTGATACCATATTCACAAAAAGTTTATCAAAGAAAGCGTCAATATTTTCGGGTTGGCTTTCTTTCCAGGCAGGGGAGATGGTTATTGGAGCATTATTTTGAATTGCTTCAACAATTTTTAATGCGGCATCTTTATTGCCATTAGCTACTTGTACAAGTGCTTCCCAATAGAGATCGAGATATTCTGTGTGAGCAAAGAGCGCCTTGGAATTTGTTTTTCTGTTGGTTGGAGTAAGCATTGATACCACCGCTATGAGATTTAGAAACCGAATATATGCTCATTCCCCCTGAGGCAAGCATAGCACCTTACTACTGTCCCTTAAAATTAAGAATATAGTACTTATGGGAGGGGTTCAAATGATTTATTGAAATGGGCTTTTTTTTGATATGTCTTGTCTGTAAAAAAATGCGTATTTGTGTATTCTAGATAGGTGTGATTTGTGTGCGCCCGTAGCTCAGGTGGATAGAGCGACAGATTCCTAATCTGTAGGCCACAGGTTCAACTCCTGTCGGGCGCACCAGTCTACGCTTATCCGGGCCTTCCGGCTCGGCAAGCTACGTCTGGCTAGCGCCAGCTTTTTTAACGGACTAATAAAAATATTCATGAATAAAACTCGTATCATTATCGGAACATCTGCGGCAGGAATTGGTGCAGCACTCGCTTTGCGGCGGTTGAGCGCCACAGATTCTATTGTATGCATTTCTGCAGAGCAGGATGTGCCATACAACAAATGTTTTTTGGCCGATTATGCGCATGGGCAAAAAGGGCGAGAAGAGATTCAAATACTCACTCGAGAAATCGCGCAGCAGAAAAACATTGAGTTGCTTCTTGGTACGCGGGTTTTAAAGATTGATCGCAATGCAAAAGCAGTCCTGCTTGATACTCATGCAACATTATCGTATGACACATTGCTGATCGCCACGGGTGCTTCGCCCCATGTTCCGCCCATTGAGGGAATGAGCGAGCAGGGGGTTTTTACTTTCCATTCCTTGGCTGATGTGGATGCCATTCTTGCGTATGTTAACCATAATAATGTGACCAAAGCGGTTGTTATTGGCGCTGGGCTCAGTGGATTGGAATCTGCTGACGCGCTCAAGTCGCATAACGTCCGCGTAACGGTTATAGAATGCGCACCACGGGTGCTTTGCCAGCAAGTGGATCCGGCAAGTTCTGAATTCATTCAAGAGAAAATGCATGCGGCGGGAATTACGTTCTTGCCAAACACGCGGGTACAAAAAATTATTTCCGAAAGCGACCGAGCGATTGGCGTTTTGACCGAAAAAGATGAACAGCTAGATGCAGATTTGGTTGTTTGTGCTGCCGGTGTTCGTCCAAATATTTCATTAGCGCAAGAGATTGGTTTGGAGATTACGCGTGGTGGTATTCGTGTTGATCAATCTATGCGTACAAGTGATGAGCATATTTTTGCTGCTGGTGATTGTGTGGTTGTGCCCAACGCACTGACCGGGGAGCTTGTTAATAGCTCTATGTGGCCAGATGCTATGCAGCAGGGTATGATTGCCGCCCATTCCATGACAGGTCAGGCCAAGAGCTATTCGGGCACCTTGCCCATCCTCAGCTCTGCCTTTTTCGGGGTCAAATTTGCCGCCTGTGGGCCTATGGCAAATACGCTAACCTCTGATAGCCATCTACTGGCCAGAGAGGTCAGGGAGGGCCTAGGGCTTTCCCAAATCCTTCTTTCATCGGATGATCTGGTTCGGGGGTTTTGCCTGGTTGGCGATACCCGAGATCTGAGCCTACTGCGACGACTCATTTTAACCAAGAAACCCCTATCCAGGCAGGACCTCTCAGGTGGGGGCGCCAGCCCGACGTAGCTTGCCGAGCCGGAAGGCCCGGATAAGCGTAGACGGGCTTTTGACAATATATGAGGGTAATCCATACTGATAATGAGCCCTAAATAGGCTTATTATAGGGGGTTATTATGAATGTCAGAAATCTATTACTTGCTACCTTATTCCTTGTTCCAGTGTCCAACGTGTCTGCGTTTCCCGATGATACGCTTTTTGAGCGTATATCTGAGCGTGTGCAAGATCTTCGGGAGCACATCAAAGAAAATCCAAAACAAGCTGCTCAATATACGGCAGCCACTCTGGCGGCTGGGTATGGTCTTTATAAGTTTGGTTGGAAGGTAACCCTTGCAGCTGCGCTTGTGATTGCATATCGAAAAAAAATTGCCCACTATACTCGAGCAGCGTATGAAAAACTACAAGAACGAATACAGCGTTATTATGATGAGAAGGAAAAGAATTCTTTTCCGAAACCATCAGCGCCGCCTCTAGAGGATCTTCCCCCAGAGCCATCGGCACCTGCGCTTGAAGATTTTGATGATGCGCCGTTTTATGGTCAATTTGGCAAATAAAATCGGTATGTGATCCATATTTGGACAATATTATGGGGAAGGCGGTCTTAATTGATCGCCTTCTTTTTTTACTGGGGTGATTTGAATAAAAAAATCTTATAGGGCTTGTTTAACATTTCTTCAAAAACAAAGATAAAAAACGAAATCAACACGCGATCGATTTCTTTTTGTTTTAAATCGCTTGATAAGAAATTGTTATTAAAGGGAGCGCTTTCGTTAGCCACTCTAAATTATTGACCATTAGAAAATTAATTTGGTAGGTTAAGTTTAGAGAAGGTTGAGAAGATATCACTACATCTTAGGGGAGGAGTGATGGTTAAAAAATATTCTTATATAGTTTCATTTTTTATCTTCTCTGTGGCGATGAATATGCAAGCAGCAACACAGATTAACAGCCTCAAGAGTGTTTATTACCATCCATCTGAACATGCCGCAGACGTTAAAAGCATAGAACTAGGTAACATAATTTTTTATTTCGAAGCAGCGCAGCGCGTTGATTTGCTCAGTGTTGATAAGGTTGGCCAACATGAACGTCGTACATTTTTCTTTCCGCTTGCTCAAGCAAAAAATGACGATGTCAGAAACATGGTTGAAGAGTTAGCCAATATCAGCAGCAAGGGCTATAGCTTCAAGCTAGAAGAAGTTGAAAAGCCGCTCAAGGGTATTCGCCTTGTCATACAATTCGATCCTGCATTGATGGGAATTGCCTACGAAGTAATCGAGTCGTATGATTTAGTAAAAACGAGTATTGTGTTCCGTTTTAATAATAAAGATTTTTTAAATACCTTGCGCAACAAGGGTGACCATGTCTTACGTTTGACACACAACAGCCACAAGCCTCGGGTCATAATTGATTGCGGGCATGGTGGAGATGATGATGGTGCGCTTGGGTGTCATGGCATAAAAGAAAAAGACATTAATTTGAATATCGGAATTGCAGTTGCCTATCTGCTAAAAAAAAAAGGCTTCGATGTGCTGATGACACGTATTGCTGATGAAACTAAGACATTAAGTGAGCGTGTCAACTTTGCCAACAGCAGTGGCGCTGATCTTTTTGTTTCTATTCATTCCAATTCAGCAGCAAATGATACAGCCGTCGGTCTTGAAACATTCAGTGTTGTTCCAAGCTGTGTGCATCAGGCAACCGCATCTCTTGATTCAGTTCATTTGGATCTCATTCTTGAACATCACAAGTCGCGACTCAAAAAAAGCAGGGCTCTTGCCCATTCATTACAAGCATCCATTCTGACTACCATTCGTCCTATTCATGAAAATTTGCGCGATCGTAAAGCAAAGCAGGCAGTCCTGCTCGTTCTTTTGGGCACTGTGATGCCATCTGCATTAGTTGAAGTTGGTTTTATTTCAAATCCAGCCGAAGCAGCAAGACTTAATAACAAACGATATCAACGCCACATGGCACTTGGTATTTGTCGTGGCATTCTCAATTATTTTGATGAGATTGCTTCTTAGGCTTCTTAATTATTTTTCAAAATCATAATCTTTGTAAAGATGAGCTCGTGTGGTAAAGTAAGTGAGCCTTGTTAGCAAGGTGTCTTTTTTTTAATGAGAATAAGTGCGATTAATCCAAAGCAAAGTTCTCGAAAAGAACTTACTTTTTGTTCGGTATACGGAGTGTCCATTGGTAGGTGTTTGGGCTGAATTCCTTTCGATAATTCGTGAAGAAGTAGGGAGCCGCGTTGTTGAAACGTGGTTCAAAGCTATTTCTTTTCACAGTTGGGATGAGCGCCAGAATACAGTCTACTTGGAAGTGCCCAACACTTTTGTTAAAAGTTGGATTCAAAAAAATTATGTTCCGTTGTTCGAAACACATCTTGGCCGATTGCTGCATGTTGATAAACCACGCGTAGCATTTCTCGGTTCGGGGGATGAAGAAAAAGTGGCATCATCTCCTGCGGTGATTATTCAGCCAAGCATGAGTGTGATTCCTGCTCGCAGTGCATACCAAAAAGAAGAACTTGTGCACACGCATGGGGGAAAGCGATTTGGGCACATAAATTCCAGTTATTCCTTCGATGCGTTTGTGGTCGGGCCGAGCAATTCCTTGGCATTTGCCGCAGCACGTGCCATCACCGAGCAACCTGGCTCGCTCTATAATCCGTTGTTTGTGTATGGATCTTCCGGTTTGGGCAAAACACATTTGTTGCATGCAATCGGAAATGGTATTCGGATGCAGCACAAGGGTGCTTCGATTTTGTATCAAACCACCGATCGGTTTGTGAATGAATTTATTCAGGCCATACGCTTTAATAAAGTTCCTAAATTCCAGGCAAAATATCGTTCAGTTGATGTGTTGCTCATCGATGATGTGCAATTCATTTCTAATAAAGAACAAACACAAGAAGCTTTTTTTCATATTTTCAATGCGCTCCATGATGCGCGCAAGCAAATTGTTTTTTCAAGTGATACCTTTCCACAGGATCTGCCAGGTGTTGCAGAGCGATTACGCTCTCGATTGTCCTGGGGTTTGGTGACAGATTTGCAGATGCCAAGCTTGGAAACTAAGGTTGCGATTCTCAAGAAAAAAGCATCATTTAGTCATGCAAATTTAGATGATGATGTGGCCCATTTTATTGCCTCATATGCTCGTTCAAATATTCGTGAGCTTGAAGGTGCATTGATCCGAGTTATGGCATATGCCTCATTGACTAAGCAGGAAATAAATTTTGATTTAGCGCAGCGTGTTTTGCAGCGTGCTCATGAAATGCCAGAAAAAAAAGATGCCGTACACTTGAGTGGAATTGTCAAAAGTGTGTGTAAATTCTATCCCTACACACTGCATGAGTTGTGTTCAAAGAGCAGAAACAAAGAGCTAACTCAAGCACGGCATGTTGCGATGTTTTTGATGAAAAAATTAACACAACAATCGTTGCGTGATATTGGTAACTTTCTTGGCGGAAGAGATCATTCAACGGTGATGCATGGTTTGCAAAAAATAGAATCCGAGATTCACACCAATGCAGATCTGAAAAAGACAGTGCAGCAAATTGAGCGGGAAATTGTCTCTTAGATTCTGTCGGCTTTTCAAAGACTAGAAATTTTTTATGATGTTACTCACTAAAAATTTGATTATTCCCACTCCCGTTCGCCCTGAGCATGTCGAAGGGTTGCACGAACGGAACTATAAAAAAATCTGCCCACACCAGATGGTGCAGGCAGACCTAACCTCACAAAAATAAATTCGCTCTATGACGCAATATTAATATACTTATTCGTCACGCCACCAAGGCCCGCACGGGCGAAAACCGGCTCAGTCAGACCCGCATAATCGGCAACATTAGATGTCCCGACATTGCTCAAAAATGCATTAATCTTCGTTCCAGGACCATTGAAAAAACCAAATCTATTATTCAAACTCGCACGAGAGCTCATCACTTGACTCGATGAAGTGGAAACAAGACTGAATCCATCATGCGCATTAGCTTCTGAAACACAATTTGCAAAAACCACATTTTTAATTGCGCCAATATTTTGTGTCGCTGATCCAATGCCAAAACCATCTCCTTGGTAGGTCGTGGCAAAAGTGCCGCCTAAATTAATAGAGCCAGGCCTACAGCCCTGTGCCACACAATTGCTAAAAACCACATTCGAAATCACTGAACCGCTATTCAGATTTACTAGTGCAAAACCATCGCCAACACCACTTGGGCTATGTTGCGCAACACAATCCTCAAAGACTATGTTAGACAAACTGCCAGCACCAGTACAGGTCAGAAGAAATCCAGCGGTAAAATCACCTATTGCGCAGCAACGTTTAAAGATAATGTTAGAAATTGGCGTTACACCGCCTTGCGTTATCCGGAATGCCGCACGTCCCTGTGATCCGCTTTGAGAGGCAGCTTCTACAACACAATCAACTACCTTCGTTGAAGAAAAGAAGACTGGCAAATCATTGCCGAAGAGAGCATTTTGAATATCAATTCCCGCGCTGGCTTGACACACACACCGCTCAATAAACAACGCTGTACCGGGTGCTACCTGGCCAAACAGTTGAATTCCCAATTGATCTGCTTGTGCAAAACAATCGGAAATAACAAGATTGCTACAGAAAGAACTATTAATTGCCAATCCTCCAGCAGGCCCTTGCAGAATACAATTTCGAATAACCGCATTGTATGTATTAGAAATTCCAACACCCTGACTAAGAGTGCCTGATACAATACAGTCTTCAATCAAGAAACTATTCGCAAGGACAGTGGGGTGCGGACCAGCACAACCAATACCGCCGCTGCTTATTGGATTATTTCCAGCAACTTCACAGCCCCGCACAATACCAGAAAGTCCAAAAATTACGATTCCGGCGATACCTCCATTATTTGCTTTGCAATTTTGAATTAAGATTCCATCAACAGGATAGGTTGCTGCAGGTAAGAGGGCAAATCCCATATTGATTGCCACGAAGTCATTATTATTAAAATTCATATCTTGAATCATAATATTTTGCAAAGTGCTCGACTGGCCGGGCCTACTTCGTATACCAGTACCGCCTGTAACTGCGCCTCTCATATTTGCTATCGTTCCATTCTTGATGATCACATTCTGAATGCCATCATTGAGTACGATTCCTGTTGTGCTGGCACCGGCGCCATAAAGAGCGTGGCCGCGCATATCAATGGTGACATCACTTGAGCTTACGGTGATTGCAGCGTCAGTCGTGAAAGAAACATTTTCTTTCAGACAGTAGATCCCCGACGACGTGATAATAAATGTGCCACCGGAACCAATATCCGATTTTCCAATGAGGATATCACATGCTGAAGAAAGTAGTGAAAGCGCATCAACGGCAATACCAATCCGAGTCAGTACATTCCAATCACCCTCGTGCGGATTTATCGGCTGCACTCTTGCTGGCAGATCACGAAAAGAACAAATGAGAATTAAGAAGGAAAAAATTTTCACACACGGATGGTTCCAGAAATGCTTCATGAAAATTCCTTTTTTTAGCTTCATTTCAATTTTTTATATTAATCTGCCCAACCTTACTATGCACACCCAAAAACTTCAAGATGCTTGTTCAGCAGTGGCATAAAAAAAACTGCCCGCACCAGATGGTGCAGGCAGACCTAACCTCACAAAAATAAATTCGCTCTATGACGCAATATTAATATATTTATTCGTCACGCCACCAAGGCCCGCACGGGCGAAAACCGGCTCGGTCAGACCCGCATAATCGGCAGCATCAGATGTTCCCACATTGCTCAAAAATCCATTAATCTTCGTTCCAGGACCATTGAAAAAACCAAACCTATTATTCAAACTCGCGCGACAGCTCATCACTTGGCTCGATG
>JAGVKD010000011.1 GCA_020050795.1 Candidatus Babeliales bacterium | reverse complement strand
ATTTGGGCAATGTGGGTGTATTTCTTGCACTGCAGGGTGCCTCACAAAATAAAGTTATTTCCGTGAACTCGAGCAACAATCTCGTTTCAGTTCCTGATCGATTGGTTGCGCTCGTGGGAGTGGATGATTTGTGTGTGGTACAAACAGAAGATGCACTATTGATTATACGGCGTGACGATGTTGAGTCGGTAAAAAAAATAGTGGAACGACTAAAAGTGGATCAATTAACCGATTACCTCTGAGTGTTCATGAAGCGAGCATTAATAACGGGCATCACCGGACAAGACGGGGCCTACCTAGCAGAATTTTTGTTGGAAAAAGGGTACGAAGTTCACGGCATCAAACGCCGTTCTTCATCATTTAACACCTCGCGTGTTGATCATCTATTTAAGGACCGGCATGAAGCGAAAGAGAGTCGCTTCTTTTTGCATTATGGTGATGTCACCGATGCGACCAATATTATTCGTGTGGTGCAAGAAGTCCGTCCTGATGAGATTTATAATTTAGCGGCACAAAGTCATGTTGCCGTTTCTTTCGAAACACCAGAATACACTGCGCAAGCCGATGCGCTCGGCACGCTGCGCTTACTGGAAGCGATGCGCATTTTAGGTTTGAAAGATACTCGATTCTATCAAGCATCAACGAGTGAACTTTTTGGCAAAGTGCTGGAAGTGCCGCAAACGGAAAGCACACCATTCTATCCGCGATCGCCCTATGCGGTAGCAAAATTATATGCCTTTTGGATTACCAAAAATTATCGCGAAGCCTATGGCATGTTTGCCTGCAATGGCATTCTATTCAATCACGAATCTCCTCATCGTGGTGAAACATTTGTCACCAGAAAAATTACACGCGCTGTGGCGCACATTTCCTACGGCAAACAAACATGTTTGTATCTTGGCAATCTTGAAGCGCAACGAGACTGGGGCTATGCGCCAGACTATGTTGATGCCATGTGGCGCATGCTGCAAATTCAAACGCCAGAAGACTTTGTGATTGCGACAGGCCAGACACACACGGTGCGGGAATTCATTGAGCGTGCGTTCGCGTGTGCCGGAATTCCGATCGTGTGGCGTGGACGTGGGGTGGCTGAGTGTGGCATCAATGCAGGCAATGGAGAAGTGGTGGTGCGAATCGATCCGCGCTATTTCCGGCCAACGGAAGTGGATCTTCTCGTTGGTGATGCATCGAAAGCAAAAAATATCTTGGGCTGGGAACCGCGAGTTTCATTTCAAGAGCTTATTGAAATTATGGTGAAGGCTGATTGCAAAATGGTCGCTCAGCACTATGGGAGCGAAGAAAAAACATCAACATCACAACGTGTGGAAGGACAGTATGAACATCACGCGCGCTAGTCTCTTGTTTCTCATACTTATGATTATGCAACCTCTGGGGGCGGTTATGCGGAAAAATGGAAAAATTTATGTTGCGGGTCATCGTGGATTAGTTGGTTCAGCCATTATGCGGAAATTAACTGCGGAAGGTTTCACTAACATTGTCACGCGCAGCCACCACGAATTGGATTTGCGCAACCAAGCAGCAGTGAATGCTTTCTTTGCAGCGGAAAAGCCTGATTATGTTTTTTTATCTGCGGCAAAAGTGGGCGGCATTGTGGCAAACAATGAGTATCGCGGCGAGTTTATCTACGACAATCTTATGATCCAAACAAATGTTATTCATGCTGCATACAAAAATGGTGTCGATAAGTTGCTCTTTCTTGGATCATCCTGCATTTATCCACGCGATTGTCCACAGCCAATCAAAGAAGAATATTTGTTGACCGGTGTGCCTGAGAAAACAAACGAGCCGTATGCGTTGGCAAAAATTGCTGGACTCAGTTTGTGTGATTCCTACAATCGCCAGTATGGCACCAACTTTATCGCCTGTATGCCAACAAATTTGTATGGTCCCTATGATAATTTTGACCTGAAAAATTCCCACGTGCTCCCTGCGCTTTTGCGCAAGATGTATGAAGCAAAGCGCGATGGGAGAAAGGAAGTAGTTATCTGGGGCACAGGAAAACCATACCGTGAATTTTTATATGTTGATGATTTGGCAGATGCTGTTGTGTTCTTAATGAACAATTATGATGGTGCACAAATTGTTAATATTGGCACGGGTGTTGATTGCACGATTGCCGATTTGGCTTTTGCGATTAAAGAGGTTGTGGGTTTTGAAGGTGAATTGGTTTTTGATACTACCAAGCCTGATGGTACACCGCGCAAACAGCTTGATGTGAGTCGTATGCATAATCTTGGATGGGATGCAAAAATATCATTGAAAGATGGTATTGCAAAAACATTTGAGTGGGTAAAGATCAATCACACTTTTGAATAATACTTTTGTGGATGAAAACAACAATGAAGCGCATTTTATTTTTAGCACTTACATGCACAACACTGTTTGCCGAAAAAACGGCACTGATTTTTGGCGTAACAGGCCAAGATGGTTCCTATCTAGCCGAATTGTTGTTGGAAAAAGGATACATCGTGCACGGTGTCAAACGCCGTTCTTCATCATTTAACACCTCGCGCGTTGATCATCTTTTTAAAGACCGGCATGAAGCGAAAGAGGGTCGCTTCTTTTTGCATTATGGTGATGCCACCGATGCGACCAATATTATTCGTGTGGTGCAAGAAGTCCGTCCCGATGAAGTCTATAATTTGAGTGCGCAAAGCCATGTGCAAGTTTCCTTCGAATTGCCGGAATATACCAGTCAAGTTGATGGTCTTGGCACGCTGCGCATTTTGGAAGCCATTCGGATGTCGGGCCTCACGCACACCCGATTCTATCAAGCATCCACAAGTGAAATGTTTGGACTTGTGCAAACAAGACCACAGCATGAAAAGACACCATTCTATCCGCGATCTCCGTATGGCGTTGCAAAATTGTATGCGCATTGGATCACCAAAAATTATCGGGAAGCATATGGGATGTTTGCCTGCAGTGGAATTCTTTTTAATCATGAATCACCGCGTAGAGGCGAAACATTTGTCACCCGAAAAATTACGCGTGCGATTGCTTCCATAGTTCATGGTCTGCAAGATGCATTGTATCTTGGCAACCTCGATGCGAGCCGTGATTGGGGTCATACAAAAGATTATGTGGAAGCAATGTGGTTGATGCTGCAAGCAGAAAAACCGGAAGACTATGTGATTGCAACGGGAGAAACGCGCACGGTGCGTGAATTTGTTGAAGTTGCTTTTGCATATGCGGGCATCACGATTGCTTGGAAGGGACAAGAGGTCAATGAAGTGGGCTACGATGCAAAAACGGGCAAAGAGCTTGTGTTTATCGATCCTCGTTATTTCCGACCAGCGGAAGTTGATTATCTGTGCGGCGATGCCACCAAAGCCCGCACGGAACTTGGCTGGGTTCCACGACACAGCTTTGAAGATTTAGTTGCAGACATGATGGAACATGATTTGAAAGAAGCAAAAAAACGGGCGCTTATCAAAAATAGCGCATTGTAAATTTAAGAAAGGGCGTATTGATGAAACGGTATCTTTATTTGGGATTACTCTGTGCTGCAAGTGTGTTTGGTTCTATGCTCTACACAAAACGGCACGAAAGTTTGTCGAGCGACACTTCGGTGATGGGTGAACGGCCGCTTTTAGTTGTGATTCCATCCTATAACAATGCTGAATGGTATAAGAGAAATCTTGATACTCTTTTTGAGCAACAGTATAGCAACTATCGTGTGATCTATATCGATGATCGTTCTCCTGACGGCACCGCAGCTTTGGTGGAAGCCTACATCAAAGAATGGGGCATGGAAGATAAAGTGACGCTGGTGAAAAATGATAAAAATGTTGGTGCGCTGCAAAATATTTATAACGCAATTTATTCGCAACCAGATGATCCAAACTTAGTGGTGATCACCTATGATGGTGATGATTTTTTGGCGACGCCTCTTGCGTTTCAACGCATCAACGAAGCGTATAAAGATCCAAACGTGTGGCTCACGTATGGCCAATATCGCCATTATCCCGATGGCCGTTTGGGCATTTGCCGCGACCAACCAAAATGGGTTGTGGATCAATGTGCATACCGCCGTTCTGAGTGGGTGAGTTCCCACATGCGCACCTTCTATGCATGGCTCTTCAAACGCATCGACGTGAAAGATTTGACCTATAATGGCGAACTGTTCCGTGTCACATGGGATCAGGCATTTATGCTTCCAATGCTCGAGATGGCAAATGGTCGTTTCAAATTCATTCCAGAAATCTTGTATGTGTATAACTGCGCAACGCCACTCAACGATTATAAAGTGCGCTTGAGAGAGCAGCTTGCAGCAAACCAACTCATTCGCAGTTTCAAACCATATGAACCGTTGACTGATGCAGATCGTGGTTTTGTTGTTAGTTAAGTTTTGAAGCGCAAAAAGGAAACAATCATGCGAAAAAATATTTTAATATTTCTGTTGTGTCTCGGATCGCAGATCCATGCAAAAGATCCTTCACACATTGAGCAAATTTATCAACGGATTATTCCCTGGGTATTTGTTGATTTTGATACTTCGATGCAGGTGAGCAAGTACAGTTCTTCCATGAAAATGACCAAGCAAATAATTGGTATTGAAGGCAATGAGCTGCTTGCGTTATTTCGCAGGCTGTATGCAGAATACAATCTCTCGGTAGTTACTCCAGAAACGCGTGTGCGTATTCCAAAAATAATTCACCAAATTTGGCTCGGCAGCGATGTGCCAGAAGCATTTGAACCGCTCATGCAATCATGGACGGAAATGCATTTTGGGCATGGCTGGCGCTACAAACTTTGGACTGATAAAGATGTGGCAGCGTTTGGATTAACCAACCAACAATTTTATGATGCCACTGATAATTTTGGGGTGAAGTCTGATTTGCTCAAATGGGAAATTGTGTACCGCTTTGGTGGTGTCTATATCGACATGGATTATGAATGTTTGCGACCGCTCGACATTTTGCACTACACCTATGATTTCTATGTTGGCATTCAGCCGCTTGATACACAGTTAGTGCAACTTGGTGCTGCACTTTTTGGCGCATATCCAGGCCATCCAATTCTGAAGCATTGCATCGATACGATTAAAGATGATTGGCACAAAAAAGGTGCGCCTTCAAAATCTGGTCCCGTGCATTTTACTCGTTCATTTTTTGCTACAGCGGGCAAAGATGGACGCAGAGATATTGCATTGCCAGCAAGTTATATGTACCCACTTGGCTGCAAAGAAACAGTTATGAAATATGATGAGTGGATTGCCAATGGTGCCTATGCGATTCATCACTGGGCGAAAAGTTGGATGCCAAAAGAATATCGTCCGCGGCAATTTAGAGAATTGAAGAATGATGTTTCGTGTCAAAGTTGGAATAACTAAGAATTTTATTAATTAATAAGGAAGGAAATATTTTTATGAACGTTGTAATACAAAAAGTACGCTCATGGTGGTTTGTGCCAACATTGTTGTGTGCCACTATTGGCGGATTAGTTGCATTTCGTTTTTTCCAAACAGAGCCATCATTGCGCGATGCACGCTCCTATTATGTGCCATTTGATGATTCGATGAAAGCATCTGATTATGGCTTTGTGCTCCAGCAGGCCAACAATGCCACGCTCTATGGATACTTTAAAGAACTGTATGAAAAAAATAGCTTGAAAAATGTGCCGTTCCGCGAAAAAAATTCTATTCCAAAAATCATTCATGTGATGTGGCTTGGTGGTGCATTACCACAAGAATTTAACCGCTTCGTGCAAAGCTGGTATGATCAGCATCCCGATTGGACAATCCTTTTCTGGACCGATAACGAAGCGAATTATGGTCGCGGCACAGTGGTTGTCAAAACATTCGAAGAGCTGAGCCAAGAATTGCAAAAAGAGGGCGGTGCAAAACATATCGTGATCGATAGCCGTGCCTTGGCATATGACAACAAAGAGTTTTATGACAAAGCATTCAACTATGGTGAAAAATCAGACATCCTCAAATGGGAAATTGTGTATCGCTTTGGTGGTACCTATGTGGATACCGATTTTGAATGTTTGAAACCGCTCGATATCTTCCAGCATCGTTATGATTTCTATACCGGTATTCAACCACTTGATACCAATATGGTACAACTCGGTGCGGCACTTTTTGCAGCATATCCAAACCATCCAATTATGGAGCGCTGTGTGTTGGGCATCAAAGAGAATCAACACATTGAACAGATCATTGTAAAAAGTGGTCCAATTCACTTCACTCGTTCATTCCTTGCAACTGCAGGACATACCATTGGCTCAACTGATGTGGCATTGCCTGCTAGCTATTTCTATCCATGCGATTATGAACAACGTGGCATGGCGGAAGTAATTTGGCGCAAACCAGAATCATTCGCGATTCATCATTGGGCAGGTAGCTGGCTCAAAGCAGAAGCTTTTGTCCCAGGCGCTCTTGAGCAGTTAGTTAAAGAAGGCAAAATTAAAGTTAAACAGTCGTAGATAGAATAAGGGGGCGCGATCAAAGCGCCCCCGTTTCTATTTTTCTGTATTGCTTTTTTTTACACTGCTCGCTATAGTTTGGGCCAGTTTAATTTGCATGGTAAGGGAAATTCATGAAAATCTTTCGCCGATTATTTATTGTCGTACTAATATTTGTTGTTTCTCTGCAGGCTGCAGTCGCAGATATGGTAGTTTTCTCTTATAATCGCCCGATACAACTCTATGCATTTTTAGAATCGGCAGAAAAACTCATGACTGGTGCGGGCGAAATTCATGTTATCTATCGTGCAGACACGGAAGAATTTTCTACTGGCTATGATGTGGTAGCGCATGATTTTGATTATGTGATTTTCCACAAACAGGGTTCCGATCCTCGTAGCGATTTCAAACCGCTGACTATGCAAACAACATTCGGATCACCGAGTAACTACATCATTTTCGCGGTGGACGATATCATTGTGAAAGATTTTTGTAATCTATCTGATTGCATCGATCAGATGGAACAACAAAATGCCTATGGATTTTATTTGCGCATGGGCAGGCATATAACCTGGTGCTATTCATGGAACCAGCCACAAAATCTACCCCCAATGAAAGAAGTGAGCCCCGGTCTCTTTGCATGGAAATTTTCTGAAGGAACTCATGACTGGAATTATCCTCATTCAGTGGATATGACGCTCTTGCGCAAAAAAGAAGTTCGCGCCAATTTTGATCGTTTGAGTTTCACCAATCCAAACACGCTCGAAGGTTACTGGGCAAATCTTGCAAATCCAATTATGAACCGCCTTGGCCTGTGCTACGAGAAAAGCAAAATCGTGAATGTGCCGCTCAATCGCGTGCAATTAACCTATTCGAATCGCAATATGGATCTCTACACGCCGGAAGAGTTGCTCGCAATTTTCAACGAAGGCAAAAAAATAGATATCGAGCCGTTGTTCCAGTGGGATAATCCAGGACCTCATTCAGAATATGAGCCAACATTTATTGAAAGATAAAAATGGTAATGCGAAGAGTAGTAGTGCTGTTGCTTATCTTCTGTTTCTTCATCAGAGCAGAAGATAAGCGTTTTGCAATCATCATATGTGGTTACAAAAATATCGATTGGTTCAAAAAGAATTTAGATTCTGTTTTCAAGCAGAGTTATACAAATTGGTACATCATTTATACCGATGATCATTCGCCGGATGGGACTGGCAAAGCGGTCAAAAGTTATTATCAATCACAAGGCATGAGTGACCAATTCATACTTATCCAAAACAAAGTTCGCAAACGAGCTCTAGCAAATATCTACCATGCGGTTCATTTATGTGATCCGAGAGATGTGATAGTAATTCTTGATGCTGATGATTGGTTAGCAGATAAGTATGTGCTTGAATATTTAAATACCATTTATCAAGATATTAACATCTGGATGACCTACGGACAATTTGAAGAATATCCAAGCGGCAACAAGGGCTGGTGTCTGCCTATGCCTGATGAGGCGGTGGAAAAAAATTGGTTCCGCTACTACACCCATATTCCATCACATTTGCGCACGTTCTATGCGGCATTATTTCACAAAATTAAAAAAGAAGATCTGTTATATAACGGTGATTTTTTCCCAATGACCTATGATTTTGCCATTATGCTTCCGATAATCGAGATGGCACGTTGGCATTTTAAATTCATTGATCATATTTTGCTCATTTATAACACGGCAAATGAACTGAATGATCATAAAGTGAATGAGCAATTGCAACGTGATTTGGCAGCTCTTATTCGCAAAAAAGATAGATATGAAGCTCTCTATTCATTGTTTTGATATTTAAGAGGAAGACTTATGAAACGAATTTTATTAGCGTTATCACTCATTGCAGTGCAACAAGAATTGTGTGCAAAACGCATCGCAGTGATCACTGCGAGTTATCAAAACAAAGAATATTTCCAATGGAGTTTGGATTCGCTTTTTGCGCAGGATCATGATGATTGGTATTGCCTCTATACCGATGATAGATCACCCGATGGCACGGGAGATTTCGTTGAGCAATACATCAAAGAAAAGGTTTTGAAGACAAAGTGGTGTTGATCAAAAACACAGAGCGCAAGGGCGCAATGGAAAATCAGTACAACATGATTCAAACCTGTTTAGATACTGATGTGTGTGTGATCCTTGATGGTGATGACGCGCTGGCCGATCCAGGAGTTTTGTCCTTTATAAGCAAGACTTATGAAGAAGAAGATGTGTGGCTCACCTTTGGACAATTTCGAGAGTGGCCAAGTGGTGCGCATGGATTTTGCCATCCAATGCCAGCTTCAGTTATTCAGCATAATGCATTTCGCCACTATCAAGATATTCCATCACACTTGCGTACATTCTATGCAGGACTATTCAAACGCATTAAGAAAGAAGATTTGATGTATAAGGGTGCATTCCTGCAAATGTGTGCAGATATGGCCGCTATGATTCCAATGATTGAAATGGCAAATAAGCACCACAAGTTTATTGGTGAAGTTCTCCTGATCTATAATGCACGCAATCCAATTAATGATTACAAAGTTTCCAAACCATTGCAGCGCACGCTTGATATCTACATTCGTTCACTGCAACCATATGCACCATTAGATGTACTTTTTTAAAGGGTTAATAATGAAAAAACAATTATTCTTTTTCCTACTTCTTGCAACTGTTCAAGTTCACGCAGCCAAAGTTGGTCTGCTGATCATGGCGACAGGAAAATACATTCAATTTGTTGAACCACTCATCAATTCTGCAGACAAACATTTTTGTCCTGAAGATGAAGTGACCTATTTTATTTTCACCGATGGGCAACCGCCACAACGGGCGGATGTGATCAAAACACATCAAGGTCGCTTGGGCTGGCCACTCGATACAATGATGCGCTGCCGTGCCTATCTCAATGGGTTTGATGCATGGAAAGACATGGATTATGTTTTTGCATGCGATGCAGATATGTTGTTTGTCGACACAGTAGGCCGCGAAATTCTTTCCGATAGGGTTGCCACTCAGCATCCCGGATATGTAGGGACAAAAGGCACGCCTGAAACACGCCCAAGTTCAACCGCATATATTAGACCCGGCGAAAATAGTTATTATTTTGCAGGCGGATTCCATGGCGGTAGCACCACAGAGTTTTTCAAACTGGCAAGCACTATGCTGAGAAACATCGAGATTGATTTAGAAAAAGGTCTCGTTGCCATATGGCATGATGAAAGCCATCTCAATCGTTATTTCGTGGATAATCCACCGACCAAAATTTTGAATCCAGAATATTGTTACCCAGAAGAATTACGTTTGCCATATCGCAAGCGTTTATTGGCGTTGTGCAAAAATCATGCCGAGATGAGGAAATAGATTCCTAATACGTGATAGGGGACGCTCATGAAATTAATGTTAGTGTTATTTCTCTGTTTTGGTTTTTTAAATCAGGCAGAAGCTACCTCATTAGCCTTTGAACAAAAACAAAAGATTCGTGTTTATTCAAATGGTAGCAAGCGTGCCCGGGGTGTGATTGATCTCTTCAAAAAGTTTGGCATAAAATTTGAAGTGACCAATGTTTTGCGTGCTGATCCGAGTCGGTTATATATAATTTTTGATGCATTTAATGTCAAAGCAGACCAGTTGCCCAAACATTACATTGTTTATCAAACGCGTGATTTAGAGGTTGAGACGCTTGATAATGAGTATATGAATATTCTGGAAGATGCGGTCGCAATTTGGGATTATAACTGGGCCAATATTGATATGTACCGGCATATTCTTTCACATTATTGTTATTTGCCAGAACGATGTGATTGTGCCGATCCCGTTATCTTGCCATGCATATTGCCTCCCGCAGTTTTGGAGCATTATAAAACGGTGCTCATAGATAGCAACACACTGGATACAGACATATCAAGCCATCTGCCTGCACTTTTTTGTTATGCATATGCTCATTATCCAAAACTCATTGTTGAGGATGGTGTCGCCGGAGGTCATTCATCGCGGACATTCAATCACGCTGCACAATTATTAGGTGCACAATTGATCGGCCTGGAAGTGTATAAAGGTCATGAGTATCTCTATAAGCCACTGAGTAATGGTCTTTTTTTGCAGATAGAAGATCTCCATTTTGCTGATTATTATGCTAAAAGTTTTTTTAAAAATATTCCCATCAAAATAGTTTTTATTGGTATCACCTATGGATACCCACACGCCATGCAAGCGATTTCCCATTTTGTACCATTGCTGGCAAATGGTGGTATGATCATCTTTCGCGATTCCAACCCAATTCCGATCAGCGTGAAGGGACGGCCGGGGTGGTGGAGGCTCAATAACACCTATGGACAAATGCCGGTGGGATCCAGAATTATGTGCGATGGGATAGCACAGGCGCTCAAAAACTTTTTTGATATAGATTTTAATGCCGATCGTTATCAAAATATTTTCTTCAGGCAGGGCGATACTGATTGGCACTTAGTGCATTATCCATTTTGCAATGGACTGACGGTGCTGAAAAAAGAAATGGTGTAATGTGCGGGTAAGGAAAGTAATGAACAAGGCATTTTATTTTTTATTCCTTTTCGTGTCAGTACAAACTTCGGCGAAAGTATTGATCATAACTCATAGTTATAATCGTCCCGACTTTATAGAGTTTCAGTACAAAACATTTGAAAAATTCCTGCTTGATGATTATGAATATGTGGTGTTCAACGATGCGCCAAAAGAACCGATGAAGAGCCAGATCGATGATGTGTGCAAAAAATATGGCATTCGCTATTTTCGTGTTCCGCAGGAAATGCACACAACGGGTGAATGGCCACGCAATAGACGTCATGTGAATGGTATTCGTTATGCCCTTGATATTATCGGCTATGATCATGATGGGCCAGTGGTGATTCTCGATTCTGATATGTTTCTCATTCGTCCACTTTCTATAGAAAAACGGTTGGGGGATAATCACATTCTTTCGGAAACGCGCACCGATTATCCGGGGCCTATCACATGGCTATGGCCGGGCATTTCAATTCTAGCCATGAACAAATTACCGGAAAAAAGAACAATTAGTTATGATTGTGGTCCGGTTGATGGTTGCTTCTATGATTCTGGAGCATGCACCTATAATTATCTGAAACAGCATCCGGAGCTGAAAGTAGAATATATGACGAGTCTTTGGAGTTATCAGTTATTTTTAGGCGATAGGCACAGATCAATATCGGAAACAATATCTGTTACCACGCAAGAAAAAATTTCTGCCTACACACATTATGGATTCAATGAAAAAGAAATAAAATTTCTGCTCAATAAACCAGATACATTTGAATTTTATTTAGATAACAATTTTTTGCACTACCGTGAGGGCACTAACTATGGTAGCCACACGCAAGAATATGTTGATCGTAAAACGCGCATCTTTAAAGAATTTATAGAAGATATTTTAACTGAAAAGAACGTGGGATGAAAAATAGCTTTAAAGGGTTATTAATTGTTTGCTTATTGAGCATACATCTCTACGGGTTCGTTCTTGAACAAAAGAATGATTATGTTTTGCTTATTGATAGCGGTACTATCCGGTCGGACATAGAAACAGCATTGAAAGCATTTGGCATCACTTTTAAAAAAACATCCTCTCCACAAAAACAGGATCCTCATTTGCAACTCATTGCCGATGCACATACTTTTGAGGCAGAATCTTTTCCTGAACATTATATTGTTATACAAACAGCCGATTTAAAAAAAGTTGGCTTGTCTGAGCGCTATCTAAATATTCTTTCAAGCGCGGTTACTATTTGGGACGAGCAGTTATCCAATATTGGGCGGTACAACTCTAAGATTAGACATTATCAGTATGTTCCCCGAGATTCTGAATATAGCGATCCCATACTATTGCCGTGCCTTTTGCCAATTGCTGCATTAAAAAATTATAAAAACTTAGTTGCCCATTCCAATAATGACAGTGATATTTCAAGCCATCTGCCAACATTGTTTTGTTACACGCTTCTAGAAGATCCAAAATTAATTCTGGAGATTGGTATTCGCAGTGGGGAATCAACACATGCCTTTGCCAGTGCACAACAACTTGCACATGCTCACTTGCTTGGCATTGATATTGATCCATCGTGTGCATCTGCATATGCAGATAGAGCAAACAGCAATTTTGTGTGCATGAATGATTTAGATTTTTTGGACCACTATGCAACGAGTGAATATCGAAACTCAAAATTTGATGTCATTTTCATAGACACATTCCATCTTTATGAACATACGCTGGCAGAAATTGAACTATTTTTGCCGCTGTTGAATGAGCACGGATTTTTGGCCTTTCATGATTCGAATATAACTCCTCTGAATAATAATCATGCATATATCCGTCTCAATGGGACTGTGGGTTATGCTCCCGAAGGCTCTAGAGGGGTGACTCAAGCTCTCAAAGAATATTTTGCATTTCAATTTGATGAGGGAAAATACATCAACACTATAGTGGAAAAAGATGGCATTGAGTGGTACTTTGTGCACTATCCATTTTGCAATGGACTGACGGTGCTGAAAAAAGTAAATAATTGATATGCAATTGCTTATAAAAAAGGAAGAATGTGAAATTAATTTTAATGTTGATTCTCTGTTTTGGTTTTTTAAATCAGACAGAAGCTACTTCGTTAGTTTTTGAACAAAAACAATCTATTCGCATGTATTCGAATGGCAGTGTGCATGCCCAGAGCCTGATAAATACATTCAACACATTTGGTATCAAATTTGATCAGGTCGATTCCGTTAGTCCAGATGAGAATAATTTATATATTATTTTTGATGCGTTCACTATAAACCCGAATCAGTTACCCAGATATTATATTGCGTATCAAACACGTGATTTGCAAGCTCAATCGCTTGATAACGATTATGTGAATATTCTAAAAAATGCGGTCGCAGTTTGGGACTACAGCTGGAAAAATATTGATGCCTATCGAACTCTCATTTCGCACTATTATTATTTGCCAGAAAATGCTGAGTTTGCCGATCCAGGTCTTTTGCCCTGTGTGCTGCCGCTCACAGTTTTGGACCACTATAAACATGTGCTCATAGATAGCAACACTATCGACACAGAACTATCGAGCCATCTGCCTGCGCTTTTTGCGTATGCGTATGCAAATAATCCAGGCATTATTGTGGAGGCAGGTGTTGCAGTGGGCAATTCATCCCGGACATTTAATCGCGTTGCGCAACTATTAGATATCAAACTTATTGGCATGGATATTAGCAAAGAACAGGCCTATGTATATCAACCATTAAGCAATGGTATTTTGTGGATCATGAGTGATATTTATTTTAGCTCATATTATGCGAGAAGCCCGTTTAAGGATATTCCGCTCAAAGTGATATTCATTGATACGAGTCATGAATATCACCATTCTCTACAAGAGATTGCGCACTTTGTTCCATTGCTTGCCGATGGTGGCATGATGATGTTTCACGATGCGAATGTAACGCCGCTATCGGTGGAAGGCAGAGAAGGATGGTGGAGAGTAAATAATACTTTTGGCGTGATGCTTCCTTCATCTCCATCCAATCCACGCGGAGTGACGCCTGCGCTCAGAGAATCTTTTGGTATCAATTTTGATGAAACTCGCTATCAAAATTTCTTCTTTAACAAAGATGGCGTTGAATGGCACTTTGTCCATTATCCATTTTGCAATGGCCTCACGGTGCTAAAAAAAATAAACAATTAATTGTGTAAGACAGGGATGAGCTTATGATGATCAAAACCCTTTATTTTTTACTGATTCTTATACCGGTACAACTTTCAGCGAATGTGTTAATTATCACCCATTGTTATAATCGACCAGAATTTATCGAGATGCACCATCGATCATTTAGTGAATTGTTATTAGATGATCATGAATATGTGGTGTTCAATGATGCGCCCAATGAAGACATGAAAAATCAGATTGAACAGATGTGCAAAAAGCTTGGAGTTCGTTGCTTCAGAATTCCGCAAGAAATTCACACCCGTCCTTATCTTCCGCGTCTGCCAGGTGACCCTCTCAATAGACCAAATATTAGGCATGCTAATAATACTCAGTATTCGCTGGATATTCTTGGATTTGATCATGATGGGATTGTCTTCCTCGTCGATTCAGACATGTTTCTTATCCGTCCGCTTTCTATAGAAGAATATATGAAGGATTTGGATATCGTTGCTATGGAAAAAGGTTCTAGCCCGACAGTCCGTTATCTATGTGCAGCGTTATGTTTCCTTGATATGAGAAAGCTACCGGATGTTCGAACGCTTAATTTTAATTGTGGATTTGCAGATGGGCAGAGCGTCGATTCTGGTGGTTGGACGCATTACTATTTAAAAAGCCATCCTGAGCTGAGAAAAGAATGGGTTAATTCACTGTGGAGTCATACCCATCTATTTTTAGCCAACAGCGATGTTCATCAACCAGCAGATAATACTATGCCTGATCATGTAAAAATAGCACACTATGAAAATTTTGGATTTCGTAAGAACGAAATCGGCTTTTTGATCAAAAAGCCGGACACCTTTGAGTTCTTTTTTAATCTTAATTTTATTCATTATCATGCTGGTAGTAATCATGATAGAAAGAGCGCAGAATATCATGCTCACAAATTAAGTCTCTTTAATGAATTGATTGAGTCTGCGGTGCAAAATAAGAATCGATAACTTTTTGTTCGATGGTATTAATAGGGGGTGGTTCCAATCGGGATGGCCAGGCCGCCGAATACCATCAAATCAACACAGATAGATCTCTTCTTCTTCACCTCCATTAAGGAGGTGAAAGTTATGGCTTTATAATTCTATTTGATTATTTTTCACAAATCCTATCGAATAGTGCAGCCTTTTTGGCACACTGAATATAACCGATGCCTTTTAGGGGAAAGCATCGGGATACTATTTTAGGGCTAGGGGGGATGAAATGAAGCGTCTTATTGTGGCGATGGCTCGCCTTGTGCCGTCATCATTAAAAGTTCTAATCTTATTATGTTTTTTTTCTAGTACTGTTTCTTTTGGTATACCAATTCCATATGTTCCTGGGTTGCCTAAGGTTTATGATATTGAAAATGCCAAAAATGTTGAAGTGCATCAGTTATTTCCAGATTGGGAAGATACATCCGCGTATGGATTCAGACCAAATTGCTTAGATTTCAGTCTTCCCAAGATTTTGAACAGTGCAATGGACTGGAGCGACCCGAACGCCTATCAAATTAAAAATGATAAAGAGCTCTATGTTGCAAAAGTATCAAATGGATTCATCTGTCCAGGAAGATTAGGTACCGTGTTTGATTATGAACAAGAGTTCCTATTCCGTATTTATACAAATCCACAATATCCGCTTTTTTGGCCGATCGAAGGGGATATAAGTCGCTCCTCAGTTGCGCAATATCCAAAACTTGCAACGGCTCAAGGGCCAACGCTTTTTTATCACTGGCTTCTTGATAGAATGCCAAGCATATTTTTACTCAAAGATGTTATTCAAAATGATCCTGAGGTGAAGTTCATAATCAATCCATATCAAGGGCGAGTTCCTGGGTATGTCCATGAATATCTTGATTTGCTCGGAATTCCATCGGATCGTCGTATCATAGGCAATGGGGCTGGTCTCTATTTTGCCGAAGAAGTTTATTTTGCTACGCCGTTTTTAGTTGAACCGATTCCGCAAAAGTTATTGCATGCTATGCGAAAAACATTGATAAAAGCCTCCGAGCAAAGACCAATATCTCGTACCTATCAAGATAATTTAATTGTTGTTATTCAACGGACAGAACGCGATAGACAAATCGAAAATATCGGCGCACTTGTGCAGATATTAAAAACGAAATTCTCATCTAAATCCTCATCTAAACAATATGAAGTTGTAGTTTTTAATGCAAACACGAGCATTAGTGAACAGATCCAGATATTTAATAAGGCGCGCCTCATCATTGGTGTGACCGCAAGCGGCCTATCAAATATTATTTATGCAAAAAAAGGTGCGCATGTTATTGAAATCCACCCAGAAGCGAATATGGCAGGCGGTGGTGCTGAATGGGTTTGGTGGCTTGCGTCCTCTGTGGGACTGCACTATTGGGTGGTCCCAGCGCGTTTCGCTTTGAGTGATGCGCGAGTTACTTGCCCGATTCAAGATATTGAAAAGATACTTCAGAAAATTGATTTATAGGTACGAGTCGAGGGGGAGGGTCAAAAAGTGACTCTCCCTCCAGTTGATTTAAATTTAAGATACAATCATGGTATCTAAGAATTTTTGGAATATCTTGCACCATTCTTGCCACATACGTTCTTCAGATGGCGAATGATCCACCATACTTTCCCGCAGAAGCTGTTTTGCGTTGTTGATGACAATCCCGTAGGGAAGATTATTTTTTCTCGCGTGAACGATAATATTGCGTGTTACGCCCCATGCTGTTTTCTCAACAGATTCAATATCAAATCCAAGCTGGGAAAGCACGTGTCTAAATTTTTCTTCATACCATCCATCATAATGGTATGCCCATGATGCTTCATGAGATCCAAAAACATGCCTCAACACCGCCTGCTTTTCTTTATAGCCCATATTGGCATCCATAAACAATTTTACGCTTTCTTCTAGATCTGGTGTTTCAATGACCAGCAATCCATTGGGCTTGAGCCATTCTTGCCATGCACAGACCATGGCAAGAGCAACCTGGCGATCAAAATGTTCGAATGTGTGATGGGATCGAACTTCGTCCACCGTTTCTTTCGAAAAGGATAGCTGTGTTATGTTTGCAAAAGCATCTGCACGTGATTTGGTTTGTACCGTATGATTTTCCGGTGGAAAATCTATATTGACATACCCATTCAGATATTGTTCACCGGATCCAAGATGAAGTTTGATGGTGTTGGATTTTATTAAATTATGTTGTCTTAACACTTCCAATGCATTTGAGTTTGGCTGAATAATTGGTTGGCGGGATTGAGTGGAACTGCCTATTAATAGGAGTGATAAAGTTATTTTTTTCATACTATTTGTTTGCCAATATGGTATTAAGAAAAGTATTCAAGGCATCTGTTTTTGTCTGATGGTATTGAGCGGATCTGCCATACCAGTTTGATCCGGTGCGATAGTGCAAAAAATTGCGGTCGAGCATGAATTCAACATCATCATCGGGACAATCCTGAAGAAATTGTATTTGAGCTTTATCAAAACCTTTTTCAACAAGCTTAGGTATGCAATTGGTACAATTGATATTTCTGCAATATTGGCAGCCAATATGCCGTTTGATTGCTCCCGAATATATTGAATCAAAAAACTGGCAGCGAACGCTCGGATTGTTTTTGAGGTAATAATAAGTTTGAGCACCGGTATCACACGCTAACCCTTCAGCGCGCCCACCTTTGAATGTTAATGTCTGTTTATTCGGCAGGTTTGGCATATCCATGAAAACTAATGCGGGAAATAAATAGATCACGGTTTTTTTGCCATCAGTTCTATCTTGAGGTAAGCCTGCAAGTCCATAACCTTTTAAGTATTCTCTAATGGAGAATGGTTTAACTAAAAAAAGGTCAGAATCTACGAGCGCCACAATATCATCATGATTGTAAGCTAGCTGTTCAAAAGAATAGTCGATGCCGTGTTGATGGCGAGCTCCGGGACTGTTGTCACTTCTATGCAGATCCTGCGGCACTCGAATGCAGGTCACTCCTATATTGGCACATGTTTGTTCAATCTGTTTTTTCATTTGCTCATCTGATGCATCATTATATACCACTAATTTGTAGTCATCTTCTAAGAATGCATCGAATGTCTTTTTTTGAATCTCTATAAAATCAGGGCGATTATAGTGATGAGTTAAAATCAATATTTTTGCCGATAGGCAGAGGGGAGTTAACAGGAGAAAAAGTAATAATTTTTTCATGTATGATCACCCATTTATTAATAATGTGTTAATAACGATTAGTGGGAAAAGAGATTTTATTCCTTTCCCACAGAAATTAGTATTTTGGAGAAACATGCTTTTATTTAGTTTTTTTCCAATACACTATCGACCATCCAGCAGGTTCAATTGGATCTGTAATATTATGCGCGTTTCTATAATCATGAACTGCTTGCGCACAAGCTTTCATTGCTTCATAGTCATCGATAATAATGTAGCCACCGACTGCTAATTTTGGGTACAAATTTGTTAAGGTGTCCATTGTTGATTCATAAAAATCTCCATCTAAACGAAGTAATGCAATGAGTTCAATGGGAGCTGTGGGCAATGTATCCTTGAACCAACCTTGAAGAAATTTCACTTGCCCATCTAACAAATCATATTTTGCAAAATTATTTTTAACCGTTTCCAATGATATGCCAATGACCTCATTCATTATCCTGAATGTATAGGTGTCGGCAGGATATTTTTTAGGATTAGGAGTAGGTAATCCCTGAAAAGAATCAGCAACCCAAACAACTCTATCGGTTATATTGTATTCACGAAGCAGTGCTCTCATAAAAATCACTGAGCCACCGCGCCAAACACCAGTTTCGACCAAATCTCCAGGAACATTATTTTTTATAATATCTTCCATGCAAAACTGCGTGTTATTGAGTCCATCTATTCCGATCATAGTATGTGCCAGGGAAGGCCAGTCCTTGCCAGCTAACCTTGCTTCTAAGTTGAACGCTTGTCCCTGATGAGATGGATCTTCATAAATCGTGTTTAAAAGACATTTTTTCATTAGATCGAGATAATTTGATTGGGCATGCACGTTCATATGCAATAAAGCTAAGAGTGCGAGCTGTTTCTTCATCATTCTTTTACCTTTTTTATTTGGAAAAATTACTTAAACATCATTTGAAGGAAGATACTATCAAAAAATGGGAAAATTAAAATTTTATCTCAATTAAATTAATAAAATCTAATTTCTTCTGGATGACCAGGAACAGTGCTGCTACCAAATAAATTTGCTCGGATATCTAATTTATTGAGATAGAATATATTAAAATTTTCATCATGAATTTTTCGCTTGAAATAGTGTTCCATTTCTCCTTCAAATGTTATCCAATTTGTAGGATGTTCCATGCGAGGATAGTTCAATGCCAGAAGCATTTCCTTTAGATATTTGCATCTCATAGCAAAGGCGAGGCAGTATATACCACCAGTTGGTGGAACAAGAATGAAAACATCAAAATTGTTTTTATTTTCTTCTAGGATTTTGAGTAGATAATCCGAAGTCAATTGATACCGTCCGGTCATTTTGAAAATGATATCATCATCTGCAAATTGAAAGTGTTCTAAAGCTTCCAATAAAGATCGTGCTTCATTTGCACCATGATTTCTGATTGACGGGTTATTACATGTTGCATAAAAGACATTGGTGGAATAATCATCAAGAAAAGTTGGTCCTGTTTTTTTAATCGCTTCAACGATATAGGGGTTTTTATAACCATATCCAGCCAAAATAGTGAGGGATTCAATATATTGGTTCTTTCTAAATTCGAAGCAATTGTCTGTGAGTGCAGCAGTTAAAATAACCCGAACTTCAGCATTGATTGTTGTTGCCACTAAGCTAGCAATAATTGCTACACAAGCGAAAAAGTTGTAGCAATCAGCTTTTATATTTTTAACCATATCAATAAATTCTAACCTCTAGTGGATTGCCAGGAAGGGTGCTGCTACCATAGATTTGTGCCCAAATATCCAATTTATCCAGATAAAATATGTTAAAACTTCCTCCATTAATTTTTTGCTTAATGTAGCGTTCCAGTTCTATTTCAAGAGGGACCCAATCTTTAGGATGGTCCAATCTGGCATAATTTAGGCTTCGCAGCATCTCTTTGAAATATTTGCATTTCATGGCAATGCCATGGCAATAGATACTCAGGTGTGTAATTTCTCGGAATTCTGGAGCTGCCATTCCCCAAAATTCATCTTTTGTTTCCATAAGATTGTAGATTTGTTGCAAAAGCATATTAGTTACAGGCGTTTCACCTTTTAGGATAATGCCTTTATTTTTCCACGTTAACATGGCGTTCGCAAGGGCGGTTTTGTTTGCCTTGAGAATTTCAGCATCACGAATAAGGACCCTTTTTTTCTTTTCATTGGGCATCATAATAAAAGCATCAAATTTATGCTGATTTTTTTCCACAATTTTAATGAGACGATCTGAAAATAATTGATAGCGTCCTGTTAGTTTGAGAATCATGTCATCATCAGCAAATTGAAAATATTCTAGAGCTTCCAATAATGTTCGTGCTTCATTTGCACCAAGATTTCTGATTGACGGGTTATTGCACGTTGCATAAAACACATTTGTGGAATAATCATCAAGGAAGGTTGGGCCTGGTGTTCTAATAGCTTCAACGATATAAGGATTTTTATAGCCATATTTGGCCAATATAGAGAGCGACTCAATATATTGGTTCTTTCTAAATTCGAAGCAATTATCTGTAAGCGCAGCGGTTAAGATAATTCTCATTTCGGCATTCATTGGGGAGAATGCCAAAGTGAGAATAGTAAGCTGAGAAAAAAGTATTTTCATGTTCAATTTCTTCAAATGTCCTTGCCCAAATTTTGAGCGGCTATTTGTTTCAATACATTGATCAATGCTTCTTTAATAGAAGGCAGTTCTGGATACAGATTCAATAATTTTGCAGCACTCAACTCTGCGTTTGGACGGCGTATCATGAGATCAAGTTCTTCTTGTGTAAAGTTTTTCCAAGTGAATGTTGGATCAACATATTCTTTATACAGTTCCAAAATTTGATTGTGTGATAACACACCGGGATTAACGAAATTATAATTCCCGGTGATTCTGCGCAGAGTCATGTCCACAGCCAGTGGTAGCAACTCATCCAAAACACACAACGAATTTGGAATATTGACTACCTTTTCAGCCTTGGTGAGTCTGGCAACAAATCCATTATTCATATCGGTTGATATCGGAAATTGCACTCGCAAATTGAGTACATTCGGATAGTTTAGGATGAGCTTTTCCATCATAATCTTGGTGGATGAATAAAATGATTCATCAAAATTTGGCGCTTCTTCCTCGGTGAATCCGATGCCGCTCCACATTGGATGCTGTTCATCATATATATAAATGCCGCCTGTGCTCATATTGGTCAGGTGCAGATTGTGCTGGTAGGCAATATCGGCAAGATTGAGCGTACCAATAACATTGGTGCGCAACGTTTCTTGTTTGTGCGTCTCGCACCAATCATTGTTTGGTCTTCCGGTTATGCCGGCAGCATTAATGAGCGCATCTGGTTTGATTACGTTGATTTCATCAATAATTGTTTGCCGATTTTCCAGGCGAGATTTTGCGGCTATGGCAGTGTGGCCGGCTTGCTGAAAGAGAACAATCAGTTTCTGACCAATCCAACCCTGTGTGCCACCAAAAACAAGAAATGTTTGTGGCTGAGCCGAAAGTGATGGGGAGAATAGTATGAGTAGTGCAAACAATAATTTGTTATGCATAAACATCACTTTTGATTTTGAGCGGCTATTTTTTTGAATAAGTTAATTAATGCTTCTTTGATAGGAGGCAACTCAGGATATAATTTCAACAATTTTGCGGCACTCAATTCCGCATTGGCACGGCGTGCTTTCAGAATCTGATTGTGCTCTTCGATAGAGAAATTTTTCCAGGTGAAGCTTGGATCAATATATTTTTTATAAAGTTCCAACACTTGATTGTGTGATAACGCGCCGGGATTAACGAAGTTATAATTTCCAGTCAGTCTGCGTAGAGTCATATCCACCGCCAGCGGAAGCATATCATCCAAAATGCACAAAGAATTTGGAATATTGACCACCTTTTCATATTTGATGATCTTGGCAACAAATCCATGATCCATATCAGTAGACAGTGGCATTTTCACCCGCAGGTTGAGCACATTCGGATAATTCAGGATGAGCTTTTCCATCAAAATTTTGGTAGCTGAATAAAATGATCCATCAAAATTTGGGGCTTCTTCTTCAGTGAATCCAATGCCGCTCCACATTGGATGTTGCGCATCATATTCATAAATGCATCCGGTGCTGATGTTCGTCAGATGCAGATTGTGTTGGTAGGCAATATCGGCAAGATTGATCGTGCCAATAACATTCACACGGATTGTTTCTTGTTTGTGTGTTTCGCACCAGTCCACATTTGGTTTGCCAATAATTCCGGCAGCATTAATGATGGCATCGGGTTTGACTGTTTTTATTTCAGCAACAATATCTTCTCTATTTTCCAAACGAGATTTTGCAGGCACGGCATTGTGGCCAGCTTGCCGAAAAAGGGCAACCAACTTTTGGCCGATCCAACCTTTTTCGCCCCCAAAGATGAGAATAGTTTCAGCATGGAGTTGTGAGGATGCACACGCTATGAGTAGTGCAAAAAATAGTTTGTTATTCATTTTTTATTACCCTATTTAATAAAATTTTGTTCAAAATAACTTTTTAATGTTTCTTTACTCATAATTGCTTGATCAGAGCTGAAATGAGTCAGGTGGTCTGCTTCAATACGATTTCCATGTTTGACATACTCAGGAACATCAGCAGAATTATCATGCAATACAATGGATGGGCGAATAACAAAATAATCATTGAACAAATATGCACGGCCCATCTCAGATTCATTGATGAGCACTTCGTGCAGTTTTTCTCCCGGACGCAAGCCAATGTTGCGGACGGTATTATTGGCATTAAAATGTTCTTTGAGCACTTCAATCAGATCGGTCACTTTGAACGAAGTCAGACGTTTGACAAAAATTTCTCCGCCCACGCTATAGCGCAATGCATCAAAAATAATTTTGGAAGCATCTTCTGCGGTGATCACAAAGCGGGTCATGCGTTCATCAGTCAGGGTGATATCTTCGCCATTTTGTATTTTTCGGATGAAGAATGGGACCACTGATCCGGTGCTATCGAAAATATTGCCAAATCGTGTCGCAACGAATTTTGTTTTGGTTGTGGAAGGATCATAATTAGTGAATATTTTTTCACTGACAAATTTGCACGCGCCATAGGCATTAATCGGTAGGCAGGCTTTATCGGTGGATATGAATAATGCTTTTGGCACATCGTTTTCTATGCAGGCATTAAACACATTGATTGAACCAATGATGTTTGTTTTGACTGCTTCCTGCACGTTGCATTCCAAAGCATCCATGCGCTTGAGGGCAGCAACGTGAAAGACAATATCCGCATTGCGTGTGCCATGCAGAACGGCATCATAATCGCGGACATCGCCAAGAATGCTTTGAATTTTTGGATTATTATCAAAGCTTTTTTCCATGAAATAATGTTTCACTTCATCACGGCTGAAGATCACAACCTTTTTGGGATTATATTTGAGAACTTCCGCAGCGATTCCGCGCCCCAGATAACCAGTGCCACCGATAATCACGATGCGCTTATTTTCGAATAATTCGTGGTTTGTTGGCACACAATGAATCAGGGTGCCTGGTGCCAAAAAGGATAGTAATAAAAATATGTGAAATAGTTTTTTCATGAAATTCTCTCCTGATGATTAATAAGTATATTTTTATGCTGCATAGAATTCATTGCTTCCACCAACATGTCCTGATAATCCAATAGTGGCCAATTCGAGAGTTGTGACATTGTGTCGCGCCAGGTATTGCGCAACTTCCCATTCAAAATTGATCATGGCAGATTCCATGCGATTAAAATTTAGTTCGCGCAGCATCTGCTGCATGTGATGATTGCGCATAGCAAAGCAGACAGTTCGCACTTGGCCGATTGAATCTCGGCAGACTATTGCATCCACTTCCGGATGATTTTCTATTGCTTTGATAAAAGCGTCAGAGTGCAGGATGTAGCGCGCCGTATACTTAATGATCATATCGTCATCATCGAAGGCATAATGGCGCAAAGCTGCCTGAACTGCTATCGCCTCATTCACCCCTTTATTGCGCAAGTGGGGATTATTGGTGTTTGCATAAAAAACATCGTCTGCATACTCATCTAAAAATGTGGGACCTTGAGAAAGGACTGATTCAACAACATAGAGGTATAAGCCGTATGAATGGAGATTTTGCAGGCAGTTTATATAGTGTTGCTTGCGCATTTCTTTGCCGGATTCGATTAGTGCGGCAGTGCAGAGCATGCGTGTTGCTGCTTGGGCTTGAGAAGTTAGGGCTACAAAAATAAATAACGATCTCATGATCTTCATTATCTGTGCTCAACTTTATTAATGAGATTCAGAAATATTTGTGTCGACACAGTATCCGTCATATTTTCGAGCACCCAATTGCGCGGCGTGCATTGTGGATACCAAGAATTGAGCTGTCGCACAAGAGTATCAAGCTCATCAAAGTTTTTCCAGAATTGCCCAGTGAAGGTCGTGAGGTGTGGTGCCGCTGAAACTCCATTATAAGTGCGTCCGGCGATTAATGCTGAGCCAGGATTCCAGACGAGTGTTGGCACATTCATTGCCCAGCATTCAGCAAGTGCAAGGCCTTGCGATTCTGATCGACTCAAAAAAACCGCAAAGCGACATTGATCAAGAATATCTTTGTACTGTTGTTGGCCATAGGATCCATAAGTGATGCGGATAGGATTCCATCCATAGGTGCGCAAATGTTGTTCGACTTGCGCATAAAAGTTCGGACCATCACTTTGCGCTTTGCAATAGACCAAGACAGTTTTGCTGTCCGCTTTATCAGGATTTGATGGTTGCCAAAATTTTTCATCCACTCCTGCAGGCCAGATGCCAATGTTGATACGTATACTCGGATCAACTTCACGCCAAAAATCCATGGGCCATTGTGATGGAGAAAAGAACATTTGTAGCTCGGGTGATTTAATAATGCTGTTTGCTTCTGTTGGCAGTACCACTAAATTTGGTCCGCCGACTAAGGTTTTTATGCGTCCAGATCTTTTCCATCCGATGGCTTGCTTGAGAGCAAGGGTATCGGCTATAACGGCAACTGCATCGCCAACATCATCTAATTTTGAGGGATTGTAATTGAACGGAATGTTTGCTTGAGCGAGTCCTGTTAGTAAACTTCGCATAACGGCAGGATGGCCTGCGCTATCGCCACCTAGAGGACCGGTGAGAATGGTGAGCCGATCAAAGGTGTGTATGATGCTTGTTGTCAATAGCGCCAGGAAAAGTATATTAATTTGCTTCATCACATTCCTTTTTTTAAATAATAATTCGGGCGAAGATATCACCCCAAAGGAGGGATTTTAATGCATGTGATACTGTTTGTTTTTTTATTTCAGCAATAAGCTCATCTGCACTGATCCATTTATTTAGGAAGAAAGATGCATTTTCCTCGACAATAAAATTGAATTCTTTATATCCAAGTTTTTTTAGATGGGCCAAGCATTTTTCTGTATTGTGAAAGGTTTCCATAGCAAATTCGAGTGAGATGAGTGGTATCGGTTGAGATAGTCCGGCAACGACTTCATATTCAAAATTTTCTACATCAATTTTACAATAATCTGGTAATCCATATTTGGCGATAAGATTGTCGAGTGTGGTTATTTCAACATTAATAGTTTTGTCCCACGTGTATCCGCGAGAGAATCGACTATTAGTTTGCCATTCTTTTGAAAAGGTTGAGATTGCATTGGAATCAGAACATATAGACAGTGTGAGTGAGCCTGGTTTTTCAGCAAGACCAATTTGTTCTATGACAATATCTTTATTGTTTTTAAATAATGATCTCAACTTGTTACAACAATCAGGTTGAGGCTCAATACAGACAATGCGAGCGCCACATGCATTGAATAGAACGCTTTTTTGACCGTTGTTTGCGCCAACATCAAACACAAGTGCGCCTGGTTTGATTAAGCCTTTAAAAAAACCAGATTGAGCAGGATTAGGTACCGCCACGCAGACGGTACCTAATAGCATAGTTAGAATCGCAATTTGCATGCTGTTCATAAATTATTTTCCTAGATAGACATCTTCCAGCAATTCCAACAACACTTCGATGCGATTCACATAGGTATGATTATCTCGCACAAAATCCATGAGTGCTGACAGTTCACTGTGTGGCATTCTGCTGATTTTATCCTGAGCATCAAAAAAGAGTTGGTAGGTATTTGGATTATAGACAATTCTGCCTTCAAAGAGATCGTAAACCGTTTTTGCATTAGTCACTCCCATTTGGCCATAACTTATGTTTTTAAAAATGCGGCATGGCACATACCCTTGTCTGACTTGCCATGGGCCTTGTAGAGCAGGAGCGATGTATGATCTTTGAATCATAGAGATATTATCTTCAAGCGATACACTTTGCTTGTGTTCAAATCGGATGCCATTTTCTGAGCAGGCTTTTTTGAATCCATTGATTTCATTTAAATTGCCAAATTCTCCAGATCCCATGGTGCCAATCCAGTAGAACACTTTTTCCCGTTTTGCCGGCAGTTGTTTTTTGATTGCATCAATTTCATCTGGCAACAAATCGGTTGCCCAAGGCATATAGAGAATTTTGTCTTTCACGCTGCGATAGATGCAGGGAGATATTTTTTCCACGGGACGGGGCAGCACATCATGCGTGTAGACTTGCAGAGTAATGCACCGATTCGCATTGATCACCGGCTGATACTTTGTTGGATCACAATTATGAATGATGTACCAACAATCAGAACGGATAGGAATGTTCTGATCAACTTGCCCCTCGGTGATAAAAAGAGTGTTGGTGAAATCTATATTCGAAACATTATCACGCCGATCGAGCCACAAGGTTTTATATCCCATTGCCTCAAAGGCGCGTGTGAATGCCCAGTGAATATAACTGTGTGTGTGCGAATGGAGTTTGTGGCCCCAGAGGACCACTTGCTTGATGGGCAGTTCTGCGTGCAGCTGTGTGCTGAGTCCAAGCAGAACGGGCAACAATAATTTTTTGATCATGTGTTTCCCAATCTATTTTTTGCGCAAAATCACTTGGTATTCATCCTCAACGATTTCATATCCATTATCGAGGAAGTAGGGGATTGCATATTTTGATTTACCAAGGCCGGTGGTGTCACCAAACTTACGCGGTGTTTGGTTGCGCACATCATCGATTAAAATAATGCCATTCTCGCTAATTAAATCTCGTGTGACGATAATTTTTGCTTCTTCAAGTTGCAGACGGGCGGTACTTTCAATGGGAGTCATATCGCCGGTATCAAGATACAGCAGATCAATTTTGAAGGTGCAGTTGCGCAAGAATGTTAGTGAATTTGTTACCTCATAGGTGATCAAGTGGGCAAAATCAGCGGTGATCAATTTGCAGCGCTGAATGTGTTCTGCCGCAAGATCAATGGTGTAGATGATTGGTTTCATGTGAGCTAAGCATTCTGCTGCAACACGGGTGAATCCGCCTGCGCCCCAATCCCATGCGGTAGGATTATTCGGTTCCCAAAATTTTGTGTCATTACTATTGCATCCTGGCAATCCGCCGTGCACAAAGCTGCGTGTGGTACCAAGTTCAACTATGATTTTGCCATTATGTGTTTCGAAATGTTCGAATGCTTTTTGGAAGGTGTATGCGCGCGATTTTGGAAGCACTGAAAAAATGCTCCAATCATGCCCATCATAGGTTCCTTTTTCCAGCAGGGCGCTATATTGTGCTAATTTCTGTGATGAGATCAACTCTGTTTGGCACCAATTGGTGGCAGTGCAAAAGAGTAACGTTGAAAGCATAAATTTTTTCATTGAGCGAATCCCTTTTTTTTGAGTATATAAAATGCTTGCGGTATGTTATACCGCGGTTAAGCGGTAATGTAAATGTTGCGATTATTTTAAGATGAGATAGAATCGCCGCGGTATAAACAACAAAAACAGGAGATCATTTGGTGAATAAAAGAATACTATTCGCGTTAGTTTTTGTGGCATTTATTTTTGGTGCTGATTGCCAAGCATTAAATCGTCCGCTAAAAATATTGCACATGTCATTCCATCAGGGGTGTATCAACGATGTTGAGGAAATGGCACGAGAGCTCGGGATAGAGGTAACCTCATGGTTTGTGCAAGCCCATCCACGAGTTGATTATGATGGTGAGGCTCGATTAACTAACGACATTTATAATGTAACTCATGAGCGCGCGCAAAAAGTATGGGATATTAATAAAGAATATTTTGAGCAATTCGATGTTGTCATCACATCCGACACCGCGCCACTCTCGCGCATTTTTGTGCAAAATAATTTTAAAAAGCCATTAATAGTTTGGGTTTGCAATCGCTTTGATTATGCGGATGGCGAAACATCGCGCGGGCGTTTTCCTGATCCCGAATATTATGATTTATTCCGCAAGGCAGCGACAATGCCCAATGTGCGCATCGTTTCATACACACCGTATGAGCATGTGTATGCCCGCCGCAGGGGAGTGGATGTTGGCACGCTGACAATCAATCCAGTTGGGCGCTTGCCAATTGCTTGGGATGAAAGCAAATCTTCTATTCCAAAGCATATTAAAAAATCAGAACACCTCTTTCTCTATCCCCGCCTGGATGGACAACATCAGGTTAATTTTATTCAAAAATCCTGTGCGGAAGTTGGTCTGAAGGTCTATCACGGGAATTATAATGGCCCAGAAGATTTGACTGGATTTAAGGGTGTACT
>JAGVKD010000007.1 GCA_020050795.1 Candidatus Babeliales bacterium | reverse complement strand
TCCATTGAATATGCACGTTAAAGGGGGCTTATGAAAATCCGTGTCCTGTTTTTGGGGGATTTGATAGGTGCACCTGGGGCAGCGGTTTTTCAAAAACATATCGCAAAGCTCAGGAGTGAGTACTCTTTGGATGCGGTTCTTGTCAATGGGGAGAACAGTGCTCATGATGGTAAGGGGATTACGCCAAAGGTGATGAAGTTTTTCAAACACCATGGCGTTAATATGGTAACGAGTGGCAATCACATTTGGCAAAAGAAGGATATCTATCCCTATCTTACTGAGCATAAGGATCTCTTGAGGCCGATTAATTTTCCGAGCTCGTGTCCGGGTTCTGGTGTTGGAATGTTTTCCATTGGCGATCAAATTGTTGGTGTGGTCAATGTACAGGGACGCGTGTTTATGCGCGAATTTGTTAGTTGCCCTTTGCGCGCTCTTGAGTCTGCGTTGACTTTTTTAAAAACTCGAACCAAAATTATTATTGTTGATATGCACGCAGAAGCGACTTCGGAAAAAGTATGCCTTGCGCTTCATTTTGATGGACAGATTAGTGCGTATGTGGGTACCCATACCCACGTGCAAACGGCTGATGAACGAATTTTGCCCAAAGGCACCGCGTACATTACCGATCTTGGTATGTGTGGCGCCTTGAATTCTTCAATTGGTATCAAACCACAAGCGGTCATTCATAATATGCTCACTCAAATGCCTTCAAAATTTGAAGTTGAGACCGAAGGACCTATGGTTCTCTCAGGAGTTGTAGTAGAAATTGATAGCCAAACGGGACATGCTCTCAGTATCGAGCGCATTCGGGTTATTGATGATTCCGTGCGTTTTGATGGCGAGGGGATGGAGCATTTTTAAGTTTTTTGAAAGGATTCTTATGAAAAGAATACAAATAATTGCCTATGCGTTACCAATGACAGTGCTCTTTCTCATTCCGGGATGTTTTACTGAACGTAAAGAAGAAAAGCAAGAAGCAGCGGCTGTAAAACCTCAAGAACTCAAAGAAGAAGTACCTATGGAAAAAATTGAACCAAAAGTTGTTTCAACAATTCTCAAAGAATCTAAAGAAGGCAAGTCTCCGACACGAGGCAAGAAAGTAACGGTTCACTACACGGGTTGGCTTGCCAATGAAAAAGGCGAACCACGCCTTGATGCAAAATTTGACAGCAGCGTTGACCGCAATCAACCATTTTCCTTCAATATTGGCGTAGGCCAAGTTATTAAGGGATGGGATGAAGGCGTTATGGAGATGAAAGTTGGCGAAAAACGTCGCTTGGTCATCCCGTCTGAACTTGCATACGGCACCCGCGGTGCAGGTCGAGTAATTCCGCCAAACGCAAATCTTGTGTTTGATGTTGAATTATTGGGCGTAGAATAAGACAGACTGTGGGGCGCATTATGCGCCCCTTTCTTATTTGAGCAAGAGCCCTCTGTTTAGAGTTTCAAACAAGACATAGTATCACTAAAATTAATACGTGTTCAAAATGCCGTGTTAATGTGCATCACTATATTTTGAATACAAATGATTGCTTTGGTCTTCAATCGTCAATTCTGGGTCAATTTCATGTGCCTATTTCTTTATTGCGATTATAAGCTGTCTTTAAAATGTTAACGACTTTTTTTCGCGTTATTATCTGAAGTTTGAGATGAGTAGGGTCTAATATGTTCGATTTGATCGGCAATTGTTCGTTTTGCCTCCATAGTCTCATGCATATTTTGTAATCGAAGAAAATATCCTTCAGAAAGTCCAAAAAATTTGCATAGACGCAAATCGGTATCTGCGGTTATCCCGCGGGTCCCATTGACAATCGCATGAATGCGATTATGTGGTACTAGATACGTATCAAGTATCGAATCCCTTGTTAATCTTCCGACAATCGACATTCTATTTGTCAATTCATTGTTGTTGATATGCGATTAATTGGACATTTAAGATAAAAACGGTATGATCAGCTATGGGTATTCATCAAAACCTGAAAGGAAAATTATGCATTACTCAAACAGATTCATGAGCAGATTAACTCTTATGGCCTTGATCATTTGTTCCTCTTTGTCTGCTGCAAAAAACGATAAGCAATCACATCAATTCACCCCTCAAGAAAAGAAAGCGCTTCAGCTTTGGGATAACTTTGTCTCGGATAAAAAGTTTCGCTGGGTAGATTATGTAGATAAGCTTGCAGTAATTCTGAGAGGTCAGAAGCGCTACGAAAAATTTGTTGCAATACTCAAGAGAAATCGAAATGGCACATCTCGGGATCTGTTTAAAGAAATCAACCGCGAACTTAAGGCAAGAAACCTAGAGTTTTTGGATGATTGGAAAGAAGCCGATATTCTCTGGCAACCCGAAGATAATAGAAATCTGGGTAAGTTTTATCCTTGTGAAATGGGATGCGAGATGTATTTATTGCTGTGTGAGCGAATGGATGGAAAGTCACAAAAAAAATGTAGTGGTGACTTTTACAAAGAGACGCAGAAATAAAATCGCAAGCAGAAACGAGCAAGTTATTCAATGGATAATATCGATTGGTTTTCGCGCTAAACTTCTTGAAGTATTAAAATAACAATTATCCCGCTTGGATGAATAATCTGACCGGGATAATTTATTGAATTCACGCAATCCCTCTTCTCTGTTAACTTCTATTAAACTATTGCAATTTGACGTAAGTTTTTTGTAAGCTGACAATAAGAAACTAGTATATATAACCTTGGCCTCGTCAAATGGAGACATCCATGGCACAGAAAAAGAAAAAAATTGCTGGGCATCTAGCACAAGATCGTAAAACAGAAATCAATCGTGCTCATCGTCATACGAAACTGCACGAACGGCCTCATGAAAAGCGTCATGCGGGAGCTGAAGCAGAAGAATTTAATGCCTGGTTGTTAGAATTATTTGCTGAACCACTTGAATATGCAAAAGATGTTCGTGCAAAAACTGCACATAAAAAGATGCCAACCGAAAAGGCAGAATCAAAAACTGCCAAAAAAAGAAAATCGATTACGGCAAAAGCATAATTATTATAAACCCTCATAACGCTCATAAAAGGAGATATTATGAAGAAACTGTTATTAGCTTTACTCGTTTTAACAGCATCAGGTGTTGCAATGACAGTACAAGCACATTGCCATAGTTGCAACAGATGTGAATACCGTTGTGATGATGACGGCTGTGACTGGGGATGCTAAAGTAAGCATCGTGGGAGGGGTTTATTCCCTCCCACAACACTTTCTGGAGAAATTATGAAAGAACTTATTGATACTGAAAAAATCATGAGTGGTGATGATGTTCAAAAAAAACATAAAAGTCACTCAAAGCTTCGCCATCATACCGGCCATGCTGCCAATAAAAAAGATAATTACCGAGGTGGCTACTCCACAAATAGAACTTTTGAAGAAAAAAGACATCGCAAAGCCAAATAAACAAGGAGAAAAACATGGCTGATGAGACGAAAAAAAATGGTGCACAAAACCAGCAAGGTTCAACTAAAGGCGCATCATCACAAGGACAAAAAAATGAAAAACATGCTTCAAAAGAAGGCGTGAATCAAGAAAAGCATGCTGAACATAAAAAATCAATGGGCGCCGGTTGCTCAAGCTGCGGTCCGTGCTGTGGCTGTGGAGCTGACTAGTTCTCTTACATTGTTGAAAAATGAAAAGATCGTCTGTGGGTTCAAGACGATCTTTTTTTTGCCGAGCTTGGATTTGGTTGCGTAGAACTCCTCTTTTGTCATTTCAAATAGGCTATTATTGTTGATAAATTTTCCCATTGTGTTATGCTCATGATATAGAAGAAGTAACGAGCATAGATAAGGTGGGGTATGATTACTATAAAATTGATGAATATCATTGGTTTGATTGTTGGATGTTTCGCGAGTGTTCCGCTGTTTGCAATGGAAATGCGTGCATTGGAACGTCCATTGCCTTATCATCAAATGCCGGTTGGAAGTTATGAATATGGCAAACCGATCTCAGTTGAAAATTATACCTTGCTCATGGCCGCAGCACATGGTGATCTTGATTCTATAACAAGAATGCTACAAGCTGGTGCGAATATAACTACCTCCGATGACAATGATAATACACCGCTTCATTTTGCCGCAGCAAACGGTCATCTCGATGCAGTAAGAATGCTTATAGCAAATGGAGCAGATATTAACTGGTCAAATGGGTTATCTCAAACACCGCTACACCGTGCAGTTGCAAATGGTCACCTGTTTGTTGTAAGAGAATTATTAAGCCATCGCCCAAACTTAAATGACATTGATTTTGAAGGGTTGGCTCCACTGCATCATGCGGTCAGTCGGGGTAATGTCGAAATAGCGCGAGATTTGTTAATTGCCGGTGCTCATATACATGAACGAACCGATCCTCAGACAGTTGATTTTCCAAGTTTTACGCCACTGCAAATTGCAATACATAATGATAATCGCCCGCTTATAAGAATGCTTATGTGGTGGGGAGCCGGACATACAGAAAATGAACGCCCTGCTATCATCCGAGCTCTTGAGAAACAACCGCTCATGCTGGCCTCGGCTCGAGGCGCTCTAGGCTTGGTTATGCAGATTGTGACGCAAGAAACGACTGTTGACCAATTAGTCGAAGCGCTGATGTTTGCTTTAGGCCAAGGTCACAGTAATGTTGTAGACTTTCTTGCGTCCACTATTGTCGAGCGTGGGGGATCTACGATTTTGCAAGGCTATCCACTCCATCATATTCACGCGTTGCTTTTTGGCGCAGCGCAGCCAAGAAATAATCTTTGTGATGAGATATATTCTAATGGGTTGTATGCTGATTATTATACTTTGTATGAGATTTTAATGAGCTACATCCAGACTCCACGGACACCACCTGCAGGAGTAGGGACACCGCTCCATTCGCCTACCAACCAAAATTTGGATCCCGAAATGCGCCACTGGTTTAGGAATCTTAACAATCATGGTTCTCTGCATTAAAAGGAAATAACTGATTATTCACCCCGATTGATCTTAAAGGTCAGGCGGGGATTCTCATTTCTTAATGTGCATTGGCCCCGAACGTAAACGCATAAGCCGTGACATTTTTTGGGAATTTCATAGTGAGCGTGTGGCGACCATAATCATGGTTCAGATCAAGTATATTGTACATGCGTGCATCGTGCACCCTGAGCTTCCCATCACGCATATCTGCAGTAAAATATTTTTGAGCTACAGGGTTTCCATCAAGAAGCACGGTAACTTCAGAAATTTCAGGTGCTTGCATGACCAAGTATACATGGTTAGCAAGGAAGTTTAATGACAACACTGCATCGTCAGACGCCGAGGTGATCGCTTCAGGACCTATGTTCCACATACCTTGCAATCCTACTTTATCCTCCGGCAATGGTGACGTATATGAATAGAATGCTTCTTGGTTTTGTTTG